>JBOEGE010000006.1:0-310227 GCA_050633265.1 Paracoccaceae bacterium
AAAAACTCTGACGACGGACACGTCTGGGAAATTCAGCCTTTCTTCATCTGGGCCTTCCTGGGATACGCCAATTGAAGATCATTGGAAGGATTTTCAGGCCGCTACCCTAAAACGCGACAGATCCATTTTTGTTGACTGTTGAATAGGGGTGTGGCCCTTATTTGGCATGAAACCTCAATTAAACATCATCTCTCGACAATCCAAAGACAAGAGCACAAGCCGGCCACCCGTTTTGCTTGTCCACGGAGCATGGCATGGCGCTTGGTGTTGGGAAGGGAACTTCCTCGAGTTTTTTGCCGAAAACGGGTTTACCACCCATGCGCTTGATCTGCGCGGTCATGGGGAAAGCCCAGCTTCCAAAGCGATGCGCTGGAACAGAATTTCCGACTATCTGGAAGATGTGCTGTCTATTGTCGAAACCTTCGACCAGCCGCCTATCGTTATTGGCCACTCGATGGGTGGCTTTGTCTGCCAACATCTCTTGTCAAAAACGAACCATCTTTCAGGTGTTGGCCTTTTGGCAACGGCGCCCCATTACGGCGCGATTGGCGCAGCTTGGCACATTGCGCGGACGCGCCCTTTGGATTTTCTCAGAGTAAACGCCAAGATGTCTCTTTATCCGCTGGTACGCGATCCAATGGTCGCATCTCATATGTTTTTGGATGAGGATACCAATAACGAAGAGCGCCGCGCTTTTGGGCTGAAAATGATTGATGAATCCTATCTGGGTTTTTTAGATATGCTGTTTCTCAACCTTCCACCCAAATCCAACGCGAATGTTCCGGTATGCGTTGTTGGTGCGGAAAAAGACAAACTGTTCCCGGCCAAATCACAGCAGGCGACGGCGCGTCGCTATGGCGCGCAATGTCACATCATTCCAGACGCCCCGCATGACCTCATGCAATCAAAACATTGGAAGAGCGCGGCCCAAAAGCTATTGAATTGGTGCCAAACGTCAGCGCTCGCGGGCCAGACTTGAGGAGGAGGGGTTGGTTCATCTTTTCGACCCCGAGATCGAAATAGCGAAGATGCCAACAAGGTCCATACACCGCCCCAGCTGCCTTGATCTGTAAATGACACGCATCTGAAAATCCTACCGAGCCGCAATTGCCTAGAGGAAAGGCTTTAGAGGCGGGGCCTTTTGAGCTTTGGCGCGGAAGAAAACACCGCCTATTTTTCATTCCAGATCAGAAGAAATTCTGTTAGCACTTGGCGCGAAATAAAAGGCACATGTGCGGCGATCTGCCTGCGCGCGGCCAAGAAAAGGAAATTGAGCGATGCGCAGTGTTTTGGTTACCGGCTCGGCCGGGTTTATTGGCTATCATCTGAGCAAGCATCTTTTGGCCGAAGGTTTTCGCGTTATCGGCTATGATGGGATGTCGGATTACTACGATGTGCGCCTCAAAGAGCGCCGCCATCAGATGCTTTTGCAGAGTGAGAACTTCACCTGCAAAGAAGCCCAGCTTGAGGATTTTGAGGCGCTCAAAACGCTGTGCGACGCTGAAAAACCCGATGTGATCGTTCACCTCGCGGCCCAAGCCGGCGTGCGCTACAGCCTGGAGAACCCGCGCGCATATATTGAATCCAATGTCGTTGGCACGTTCAACGTGATGGAATGCGCGCGCGAGCTTGGCGTGGATCATCTTCTTATGGCCTCGACCTCTTCGGTTTACGGCGCGAATATCGAGATGCCCTATACCGAAACCGATAAGGCCGATCTGCCGCTCACCATCTATGCGGCCACCAAAAAAGCAGGCGAGGCGATGGGCCATTCCTATGCGCATCTGTGGGATCTGCCGACAACGATGTTTCGCTTCTTTACGGTCTATGGCTCTTGGGGGCGGCCCGATATGGCGCTGTTCAAATTCACCAAAGGCATCATCGAGGGCACCCCGATTGATATCTACAACAACGGCGATATGTACCGCGATTTCACCCATGTGAATGATCTGGTGCGCGGTATCCGCCTGTTGATTGATGCCGCACCCGAGCGCCCCGATGCGCGCGAAGACATCCCCGAGGGAGATAGCCTGAGCCCCGTTGCGCCCTTCCGCGTGGTGAATATTGGCAATTCGGATAAGGTGCGCCTGCTCGATTTTGTTGAGGCAATTGAGGATGCTTTGGGCAAGAAAGCTGTGCGCAATTACATGCCCATGCAAACAGGCGATGTGCCAGCAACTTGGGCCAATGCGGATCTGCTCCATAGGCTGACAGGGTATAAACCACAAACTGATGTGCGCGATGGGATTGCGGAATTTGTGAAATGGTATCGTGAATATTACGGCGCTTAAGCGCGGCAAGGTTTCGCGATGAGATGGCAAAAAGGCGGGGGTGATATGCCTCCGCCTTTTTGTTTTAGCTCTTTGGTTTGCTGCGCTTAGGCGTTGCATTGCCGCCCTTGGCAAATGGCTTTTTGAAGCCGGGCTTGCCGCCTGTTTTGCCCTTGCCTCCAGGTTTGCTGCCGGGCTTCCCGCTGGGCTTGCCGCCGGATTTACCGCCGGGGGGAACAAAGCGCTTAGAGGTGTCCGAGGCCGAAGGGGCAGGCCGTTTAGCAGGGCCATCCGCGCGCGGTTTGTCACTGTCAAAGCGCTTGCCTGCGGGTTTCTCGCCAAAGCGGGCCTTTGGTTTTCCGGCAGGTTTGCCGCCCGGCTTATCGCTATCGCGTCTCTCGGGTTTGCCGCCGAAGCGCCCTTCAGATTTGCCTTTTGGCTTGCTGTGCGGCTTGTCCGCATCAAAACGCTTGCCCGCTGGTTTATCGCCGAAACGCCCCGTAGGTTTGCCGCCTTTCGCAGGCGCATCATCGCGCGGTTTGCTCTTGGGTTTAAGCGCCGTGACGCCCTCATGCGGGCCTTGATCGGGCTGCCAGCCGCGCTTGGGCGCATCCCCATCGCGATCGGCGCGCGGCTTACTGCGAGGCTTGCGCGGGGCATCCCCATCGCGGGCGCCGAAGTCTTTGCGCGGGCCGCGATCAGGGCGATCCCCGAAATCTTTACGAGCTCCGCGATCAGGGCGCGGGCCGGAAGGGCGCGGCGCACGGGCTGAAAATTCGGGCGCCTTATCAAGCTTGCGCAACGGCGCGCCTTCTTCCAATTTCATGTCCGGCCCAACAGCCGACAAGAAGCCATTCACAGCACTTTCGCGCAGCTCAACAAAGCTTTCTTCGCCTTGAATACGGATCGCGCCAATATCTTCCTTGGTCAGATCGCCCGAGCGGCAAAGCATCGGCAATAGCCAGCGTGGCTCTGCGTTTTGCGAACGGCCAACGCCAACCGAGAACCAAACCGAAGGGCCAAAGGGCGCGCGCGGCTCAGGTTTGGCACCAGCCGCGGAAAGCTCCTCTGGCGCGGATTGGCGCGCGTGATAGAGGCGCATATAGGCCGCGGCGATCTTCTCAGGCGCGTGCAGCGCGACCAATTTATCAACAAAGCCCTGCTCTTTGGCGGTGATTTCTTCTTCCCAAACCGGATCGCCAAGCAAGCGCTCTTCATCGCGCGCCATCACATCCGATGCAGAGGGCGGAGCAACCCATTCGGCCTCAAGGCGCGCAGATTTCAATAGGCGCTGTGCTTTTTTATAGGATTTGCCCGGTACGATCATCGCCGAAACACCCTTGCGCCCGGCGCGCCCTGTGCGGCCAGAACGGTGCAGCAGGGTTTCGTGATTGGAAGGCAGCTCGGCGTGGATCACCAGCTCAAGATTGGGCAAATCAATGCCGCGCGCCGCAACATCCGTTGCCACACAGACCCGCGCACGCCCGTCGCGCATGGCCTGCAATGCATGGGTCCGCTCATTTTGAGAAAGCTCGCCAGAGAGGGCAACAACCGAAAAGCCGCGATTGGAAAAGCGCGTTGTCAGGCGGTTCACCATCGCGCGCGTGTTGCAAAAGACGATGGCATTGGGCGATTCATAATAGCGCAACACGTTGATGATCGCATTCTCAGAGTCGCGATCTGAGACGTTGAAAGCGCGATATTCGATATCTGCGTGCTGGCTTTTTTCGGCAGTCGTGCTGATGCGTTTGGCATCTTTTTGATAGCTGCGCGCAAGCGAGGCGATGGAATTTGGAACCGTGGCGGAGAAAAGCAATGTGCGGCGCTCTTCGGGCGCTTCGCTGAGGATAAATTCAAGGTCTTCGCGAAAGCCCAGATCAAGCATCTCATCCGCTTCATCCAAAACCACCGCGCGCAAACCGCTCATGTCCAGCGAGCCACGCTTGATGTGATCGACAAGGCGGCCGGGCGTTGCCACAACGATATGCGCACCGCGATCAAGCGCGCGCCGCTCATCGCGCATGTCCATGCCGCCAACGCAAGAGGTCACAACCGCGCCCGCATTGGCATAGAGCCAGGCCAGCTCGCGCTTGACCTGCAAAGCCAACTCGCGGGTCGGGGCGATCACAAGAGCAAGCGGGGTTGAAGCTGCGCCAAATCGCTCAGCATCGCCAAGAAGGGTTGGCGCGATCGCAAGCCCAAAGCCCACGGTTTTGCCCGATCCTGTTTGCGCCGAGACAAGCAGATCAGCATCGCCAAGCGCCTCATCCGTCACCGCAGTTTGAACGGGGGTAAGCTCTGTGTAGCCTTTGGCTTCTAAGGCATCTGCCAGCGTTTGGATCACGATTGTGTCTCTCTTTGAACGGATGTTGCGAGGGCGGCGGTATATCAGCGAGGCACGCCAGACCGGCACAGCCAGGTGCCGCAAACCACGCCAACTAAGCCCAAAGCGCCGCTTTGTATAGGGCCAACTGGGCTTTGGGTTAAAATCGGCCCCGTGTGACGCAGGGAAATTGCCGCGATGCAGCGAAAGCCGGGCGCGCAGCTGTAAAGCCGCCCCTAGGCGCGCAGCCCCTCGATCAGCGGTGCAACCATTTTGGCCGCCAGACGATTGCGGGCAGTGGCCGTTTCTTCTTGGCGCGGGCGATACCAAATGATTGTCCATTGCAGCCCGCCCAGCAGGACTTTGGCCGTTACAGAAATATCCAGTTTGCGCATGATGCCATCGCTGATCGCGGCCTTAAGATGCGCTTTCAACCGGCCTTCAAATTCAACCCGCTGATCCATGATCGCTTCGAGCTGAGCGCGCTGATCGGCCGTTGTCGAAGCAAATCGATAGAGTTCGACCCCCTGCACAATCACCGTTTCATAAGAGATGTTTTCAAGCATGGCGCGCGCATGGGCGATCAGGAGAATCTCAAGCGCATCGATGCCGTTGGCGCCTTTGCGCGCCGCATCGGCAATCGCGGCATCATTGGCGGCAAACAGGCGGGCCATGCCTTCATGATGGACTTCGATAAACAGATCGAGCTTGGAGGCGCAGTGATGGTAAATCCGCCCCTTGGAGCAGCCAAGCAAGGCCGCCACATCATCAATCTTGGTCGCGTGATAGCCGCGCTCCATGAAACATTGCGCCGCCGCCGCGATCACTTCGGATTTGCGCCAGTTGCGGCCTGGCTCTTGGGGGGAGGCTGTGCTCATCTCTTTGCCCTACCGGATTACGAGGCGCGGCGCATCGCCCAAAGGGATCGGCCCAAGCGACATGCGGCCCTTGGAAAACGTAAGCGGCGCATCCAAGGTTTTGGGGTTGCCGGAAAAGCTGGACAGCATCTCAAGCGCGCGGGTTAGCAGCGGCACGAAAGCATCGGGCAGTGCGCCAGAAGCCTGTGCGATGGCTATCATCTCGCGCCAATTGGTCGCTTTGATAACGATCTCACCGCTGGGCAATCCGCCAGCATCAACGGTGATCGCGCCAGCAAGCCGCAAATCCAAATCGCCCCATTTCGCCTGCATCAGCCCGAGCTTGAGCGCGGTAAGCTGCGGGCGTGCATCTTCAATGGCGCGCCGATCCCAAGGCTCGCTGAATGCCGCCGTTGCATCGAGTTTGAACACCTCAAGCTTATGGGGCAACAAACCCGCCGGATCAAGCTGCGCGCGCAGCCCTTCCGAGGGGCTAAGCCCTGTTGCCTCAAAGGAAATATCATGCGCCAGCGGATTGGCCTCGTTTTGGCGCGTGGCAAAACGGCCCTGCTCGATGCGCGCCTTCCATCCAAGCGAAGAGGCAATCGCAACCCCCTCCATCTCAAAGGCAGAGCGCACAACCGCAAGCTTTGTATCCGGCTCAAAAACAACAGAGCCGCGCAAGCGATCCCGCGCGATAGAGATCTTTTGCAAAGGCGTTGCAAAGCTCTGATTTGGCGGCAGCTCGACGATTATGTGATTAGGCTTGTAGCTGAGCGCGAGAATTTCCAACTCTGGCACATCCCAAGCAACGCCTGTGTTTGGGTCAGCAAGGCTTAGCCCTGTGATCGTTGTATCGAAGCGGTTGGGAAAACCGATCGTATCAAGGCGATCAAATTCGGCGACCCAACCATCGGCCTGGCGCGCCGCAAACCAGCCCTTCATCCCGCGCTCAACCGCTGAGGAGCCGATAAACCAATAGCCACCCCAAGCAATTGCCGCCAAAATGACGAGAGTGAATAACTTGCGCATCGATTGGCCTTTCCATGGGTGCTCGGCTGCTATCTATAAAGAGGGCAGGGGCCAAGGGCCAGCCTCGGAAATAGGCGGAGAAATGGGCGATGGATCAACTTTGGGTGTTTGGCTACGGATCCCTGATGTGGAACCCTGGCTTTGATTATGCTGCGCGCGAAGTGGCCCGGCTTTCGGATTATGCGCGCAGCTTTTGCATGTGGTCGATCCACCATCGCGGCACAGTGGCAGACCCCGGGCTTGTCCTTGCGCTTGACCAGGAAAAGGGCGCGGCTTGCGATGGCTATGCTTTTGCCGTGCACGCCGATCAACAAGACGAAGTGATGGCTTACCTGCGCGAACGCGAGCTGATTTCCTCGGCCTATCTAGAGCGCCGCTTGCCGATTGATCTGCGCTCTGGTGCGCGGGTCGAGGCGATCACCTATGTGATTGATCCGGTGCACGAGCAATACTGCGGCGGGCTTGCGCTTGAACGCCAAGCACAGATCATCGCAACTGCAACCGGCGGGCGCGGCCCCAATAAAGACTATCTCTGGAACACCGAAAAGCACCTGCGCGAGATGGGGCTTGAGGATGCGGATTTGCGCTGGCTCGCTGAGCGGGTCCGCGAAATTACTGCGGGCTAAACGCGCGCAAAGATGTGTGTTGGCAAAACGGGCCGATTTCCCCTACCGTACCGCCAGAGACAAACAACAGATCAGGACATCAAAAGATGGACCAACCGGATCACGAGGGCGAGCTGCACTTTACCCAGCCGGTACGCCAAGCCGCGATGATGACCCTTGTGCTCGTGCTTGTGGGCAGCGGGGTCTATGTTGCCTTTCCGCGGGTCGCGCCGATGTTCCTCGCCAATATCTGGCTCAACGGGTTTATCGGGCTGGTCTTTGCCATCGGGATCATCTCTTGCTTCTGGCAAGTGGTGCAACTGGTTGGATCGGTCTCTTGGATCGAGCGCTTTACCGGCACACGCCCCAAAACGGCCAATGAAAATGCCCCCCGCCTGCTGGCCTCGCTTGCGGCGCTGCTGCGCTCACGCGGTGCGCGGATGCAGATCAATTCGACCTCGGCGCGCTCGATCCTTGATAGTGTTGCAACCCGCATCGACGAAGCCCGAGACATCACCCGATATATCGTTAACCTATTGGTTTTCCTCGGCCTTTTAGGAACTTTCTTCGGCCTCGCCACGACAGTTCCGGCCATGGTCGATACAATCCGCGGGCTCACACCGGGAGACGGCGAAGGCGGGGTCGAGGTCTTTGGGCGCTTGATGAGCGGCCTTGAAAGCCAGCTTGGCGGCATGGGAACGGCCTTCTCATCTTCGCTTTTGGGTCTGTTTGGCTCACTCGTTGTTGGGATGCTCGAACTCTTTGCCAGCCACGGCCAAAACCGCTTTTTCCGCGAGCTAGAAGAATGGCTTTCCTCGATCACCCGGATTGGCTTTTCCAGCGGCGAAGGTGATGGCGGCGAGGGCAGCGCGGTCACGGCTGTGCTTGATCATATGTCCGAACAGATGGAAAGCATGCAGCAGCTTTTCACCCGCTCCGATATCAGCCGCACCGAGATTGATCAGCGCATGGGCGAGCTTGTTGGCGCGGTTGGGCGGCTCGCGGATCGCATGGAAGCGGATAGTGCAACCGGCAAAATGATCGAAAGGCTGGCCGATAGCCAAGAGCGCTTGATCAGCGCGCTGGAAAGCAAATCCGACAAAGAGCAAAGCCAAGTGGATGCGGAAAGCCGAATGCGCCTGCGCTCGATTGATGTGCAATTGTTGCGGATTTTGGAAGAGATGGCGGCCGGGCGCCAAGAGACCCTTGGCGATCTGCGCGCCGATCTCGCCGCCCTAACCAAGGCGATCCGCCAGCAAAACGGTGGCCGCTAAAATGGCCCTGACGCGGCGATCAACGCAACGTATGGCGGGGGCAATCTGGCCCGGCTTTGTCGATGCGATGACGGCGCTATTGATGGTGATGATCTTTACGCTCACCATTTTCATGGTCATCCAAACCATGCTTTCCGATAAAATCCTCGGCCAAGAAACCGAGCTCAATACCCTTGCCGCTGAGATTGATAGCCTCGCCCAAGCGCTGGGCCTAGAGCGCGCGCGGGCCGGTGAATTGGAAACCCGGATCAGTACTCTCGGGCGCGCGCTCGATGAAAGCCAAGCCCAAGCCGCGGCCCAATCGGCCTTGGTTGCATCGCTTCAAGGACAGATCACAGAGGCAAACACAGCCATCGCCAGCTTTGAAGCGCAGGTGGCCTCTCTTTTGGCCGAGCGCGATTCCGGGCAGGCGCGCATCGGCGAATTGGAAGCAGAACAGGCCAAGATATTAAGCGAACAAGAGGCGCTGCAATTGGCCTTGGCTTCGGCGCGCCAAGAGGTTGATGCCAGCGCTGAAATCGCGCGCCTCGCGGCGGCCAAACGCGAAGCGCTAGAAGCCATGATCGCTGAATTGAACGCACAAACAGAACAAGGCGCCGCCGATTTAAGCGCTGCACGCGCCCGCGCCGATGCAGCAGAAGAGAGCCTGAGCGCCCAAGAGGCCGCGCGTCTGGTTGAGGCGGCTGCGGCCAAAGCCCTGCGCGAAAAGCTGCAAAATGCCGATGCAGAGCTAACGGCCATGACCCTCGCGCTTGAGGCCGAGCGCAAACGGGCCGAAGAAACTCTTACCCTATTGGCCGCTGCACAGGTCTCTCAAGATGATTTGAACAATAGGCTCGCCCAAGCGCTTGCCGCGCGCACGGATGCCGAAGCGCGCGCCATTTCAAATCAAGAAGCCCTTGCCGCCGCGCTGATCGAGGCCGAAAAAGCTGCCGCAAATGCTACCGAGGCCGCAGAGCTGCGCGCCAGGCTCTCAACCGCGCTTGCTGAAAAACTGGCCGCTGAACAGACCGCTTCCCAAGGCTTGAGCAAATCGCAAGAGCGCGAAGCCTTGCTCAATGCGGCCAATGCGGCCCTTGCAGAAGAGCAAGCGCTTTCGGCCAAAAGCCAGCGCGAAGTGGCGCTTCTCAACGCCCAAGTGTCTGAGCTGCGCAATCAACTCAACGCGCTTGAAGCCATCCTGCAAGACAGCGCCGGGCGCGATAAACAGGCCGAAGTGCAAATTGAAACGCTGACCTCGCGCCTCAACGCGGCCCTTGCGCAAGTGGCCTCTGAAGAACGCCAGCGCGCCCGTTTAGAAGAGGCAGAACGCATCCGTTTGGAAGCCGAGGCCAAGCGGCTTGAGCGCTATCAATCGGAATTCTTTGGCCGCATGCGCGAGATTTTGGGCGCGCGTGAAGGCGTGCGCATTGTTGGCGATCGCTTTGTGTTTAGCTCTGAGGTTTTGTTTGAAGCAGGTTCGGCGGATTTGGCCGAAGGGGGGCGGGCGCAAATCGCGCGTGTCGCCGCGATTTTGGGCGAGGTTGCCGGGGAAATCCCGCCAGAAATAGATTGGGTGATCCGCGTCGATGGTCATACAGATAACACGCCGCTTTCGGGCACGGGCCGCTTTGCCGACAACTGGGAGCTCAGCCAGGCGCGCGCGCTTTCGGTCGTGCGCTATATGACCGATCAGCTTGGTTTCCCGGCGCAACGTCTGGCCGCGACCGGCTTTGGCGAGTATCAGCCTGTGAACCCCGGGCAAAGCCCCGAAGCCCTTGCGCAGAACCGTCGCATTGAGCTGAAACTGACAGAGAAATAGGCGCTCAGACGCGAGCAGAATGGGTGAAGCATGCGCCCTTTGGTCTATGGCTGAACCGTCATTTCAATCACCCGCCTGTCCATTTCTATCCCATCGCGGCGCAGGATGATCTCGCCCTTATAAAGCCCCGTCGGCCAAGCGATGCCGGTCTTGCGCCGCTTTCCAAAGCCGCGAAAATAGCGCCCCTGCGATCTGTCGATCTGGATGTCTTCTTCAAAGGGGGCGCCTTTTGGCGGGATGATGCGCATCGAAATCAGATCGCCCGGCTGCCCCCCAAAGGCAAAGGCCCAAAGCACCAATGCCTCAGAATTCGGCGCGATTTTGCCCGCTGCTGTTCCATCGGTTACGGCTGTATATTTTGGCATGAGGGGCGAGAACCCGGCATCGATCAGCCCGGTCGGGCGATAGGCGATTGGATCTTCCCACAGCTGGCGGCTGGGAAGCATGGTGCAGGAAATAACGCCATCGGGATTGAAAGGATCAATATTGCGACCGTTCTTGCGCAAACTCAGATGAACATGGGGAAAGGTCGTGCGCCCCGAAAGGCCGACCTTGCCAAGCACCGTTCCCTTGGCAACGCGTTGACCGCGAATAACCGCGATACTGCCTTTTTGCATGTGGCAATATTGGCTTTCCCAACCATTGCCATGCCCTATCACAACCGCATTGCCGCAGTCTTGGCCTGCCAGCGCGGCGATTTGATCGCTTGAGGTGAGGGCGACATCCGCCATCCCATCGCGCAGGCGCAGCACCGTGCCCGGGGCAGCAGAAACCACATTCACCCCGGCGCGCATGGCGGCATCCGATTGCAGCGCAAAATCAATACCTTGGTGATCATCGCGGGAAAGCGGGCCGCAGGTAAAATCTGCCGCCCCCTCGGAAGGATCCGTATCAACATGGGCTTGGATGTAGCAATCTTCGCCCAAGGTGCAATCAATCGGCAGGGCGAAAAGCGGATCTCTGGCAACCGCGGGGGATGCCAGAGAAAGAGCAAGGACTATGAGCGCCGCTTTGATCAATCGGCTGTGAGCAGCGGCGGCTTTTTCTTCGAGCTGATCCGCGCTTTGGCAGGCTCTTCGATCCGCAGATCAATTTTGCCATCCTTCACGCCAACTTTTACCAAGCCACCCTTGGCCAATTTGCCAAACAAAAGCTCTTCGGCGAGTGGCTTTTTGATATGTTCTTGGATCACGCGGCCAAGCGGGCGCGCGCCCATTTTATCATCATACCCTTTCGCCCCGAGCCATTCGGTTGCGGCGCGGGTCAGCTCAATATGAACGTTGCGATCAATGAGTTGGGCCTCAAGCTGAAGCACGAATTTCTCAACGATCTGCGAGATCACGTCCTTGGGCAATGGCGCAAAGCTGACGACCGCATCCAGACGGTTGCGGAATTCGGGCGCGAATGTGCGCTCGATCGCGGCTGTATCTTCGCCCTCGCGCCGCTCGCGGCCAAAACCAAAGGCAGATTTGGCTTGCTCTGCGGCACCGGCGTTTGAGGTCATGATCAGGATCACATTGCGGAAATCCACAGTGCGCCCGTTGTGATCTGTCAGCTTGCCGTGATCCATCACCTGCAACAGGATATTGTAAACATCCGGGTGCGCTTTTTCGATCTCATCAAGCAGGAGAACGCAATGAGGATGCTGATCAACACCATCCGTCAGCATGCCGCCCTGATCGAAGCCCACATAGCCGGGAGGGGCCCCAATGAGGCGCGAAACCGCATGTTTCTCCATGTATTCAGACATATCAAAGCGCATCAACTCCACCCCAAGCACATCCGCAAGCTGCTTGGCGACCTCGGTTTTGCCAACGCCGGTTGGCCCTGCGAACAGGTAATTGCCGATGGGTTTTTCAGGCTCGCGCAGGCCCGCGCGGGCCAATTTGATCGCCGAGCTCAATGCATCAATCGCGTTGTCTTGGCCAAACACGACCCGTTTGAGCGAACGTTCCAGATCGCGCAGCACGGTTGCATCGCTTTTAGAGACATTCTTTGGCGGGATGCGCGCGATTCTGGCAACAACCGCTTCAATTTCTTTGGGCGAGATCGTTTTGCGCCGGGATGAGGCCGGGACAAGATGCTGGGCCGCGCCCGCTTCATCAATCACATCAATGGCCTTGTCGGGCAATTTGCGATCATGAATATAGCGCGCCGAAAGCTCGACCGCGGATTTGATCGCATCGGCGGTGTATTTGATCGCGTGATGCTCCTCAAAATAAGGTTTGAGGCCTTTGAGGATTTTCACCGTGTCTTCGACAGAAGGTTCAACCACATCAATTTTTTGGAAACGCCGCGCAAGGGCACGATCTTTCTCAAAATGCTGGCGGAATTCTTTATAGGTGGTCGAGCCCATGCAGCGCAGTTTGCCCCCTTGAAGCGCAGGCTTCAGCAGGTTGGAGGCATCCATCGCGCCGCCAGAGGTTGCCCCGGCGCCGATCACTGTATGGATTTCATCAATGAAGAGAACCGCATCCGGGTGATCTTCAAGCTCGGTCATCACCGCTTTGAGCCGCTCTTCGAAATCGCCGCGATAGCGGGTTCCGGCCAAAAGCGCGCCCATATCGAGCGAATAAATCGTCGCATCAGCGAGCACTTCCGGGGTTTCGCCCTGAACGATCTTGCGCGCCAGCCCTTCGGCAATCGCCGTTTTGCCAACGCCGGGATCCCCCACCAAGAGCGGATTGTTTTTGCGCCGACGGCAGAGAACTTGAATACAGCGCTCAACCTCAGCTTCGCGCCCGATCAGTGGATCAACATCCCCTTTTGCGGATTTCGCATTGAGATCAACGCAGTATTTCGAAAGCGCGCTCTCTTTTTCTTCGGCTTTGAATTCAGCGTCACCGCTGTGCTCGTCTTCCATATCAGGTGCGCCTTGAACCGAGCGGGGCTCGCCAAAGCTTTCATCCTTGGCCACACCATGGGCGATGAAATTCACCGCATCATAGCGGGTCATTTCTTGCTCTTGCAGGAAGAAGGCCGCGTTGCTTTCGCGCTCTGCAAAGATCGCGACCAAAACATTGGCCCCGGTCACTTCTGTGCGCCCAGAGGATTGAACATGGATCGCCGCGCGCTGGATCACGCGCTGAAATGCGGCCGTGGGCACCGCTTCGGAGCCCTCGATATTTGTGACCAATGTGGAAAGCTCATCCTCGATGAATTCCACAAGGGTTGCGCGCAGCTCATCCAGATCAACGCTACAGGCTTTCATGACCTTGGCGGCATCCGTCTCGTCGATCAGCGCGAGCAGGAGATGCTCAAGCGTTGCCAACTCGTGGCGGCGCGCATTGGCAATGGCCAGCGCAGAATGAATGGCTTGTTCGAGGGAGTTGGAAAATGATGGCACGTTAACAGCGCTCCTTGGATCTGGATCGGGAGAGGACAAAGCGGCCCTTTTCCGATCGTGGCCTCATACTCTTAAAGTTCGATTGAAATCGTCTGGCTTCAAGAGTTTTTTCTTCAAATCTGCTCACTTTTCGCAATTGGCCCGAAAAACATGCAGATAAGTCGCGGTTTTGATGGGAGTTTCCATCGTTTCAGAAATTGTCTTTGCGGCGGCGTATTTCGGTAAAAACATCAAGATCGCTGGCATCCGCCATATCAAGAGAGGTTTTCACACTGTCCAAATGCGCCCGCAAATACGGGTTTGTGGCTTTTTCATCGCGCAAGAGCGAAGGAACGGTTGGTTGATCTTCTGCGCGCGCGTTGAGAATGGCTTCACTTCTGGAGATAAGCGCTTGATTGGCCGGTTCAATGGTCAGCGCAAATTTTGCGTTGCTGGCAGTATATTCATGGCCCGAATATAGCACTGTTTCATCGGGAAGTTGTGCCAATCTTTGCATGGTTTCAAACATTTGTTCTGGCGTTCCCTCAAAGAGCCGCCCGCAACCAAGCGCCATAAGGCTATCGGCCGAGAAAAGCGCATGCGCCGAAGGGATGTGAAAGGCGATATGGCCGATCGTGTGGCCCGGGACATCGATGATATCGACCAAACTGCCGCCAAATTCAAAGGCCTCGCCGGGCTGAACCACACGATCAAGCGCAGGCAGGCGGTGCGCATCGGCCGCGGCCCCGGTGATCTTGGCACCTGTGGCGGCGCGCAGAGGCACGGCGCCGTCGATATGATCCCAGTGATGATGGGTGAGCCAGATTTCGGAAAGCTGCCAGCCGCGGCGCGCCAATTCGGCCTCAATCGGGGCTGGATCGGCCACATCAACAACCGCCGTTGCGCCCGAAACCGGATCATGGATCAAGAAATCGTAATTGTCCGCAAGGCAAGCAACCGTGACAATTTCGAGCGGGCTATCCGCGAAAGCTTTGGCGGGCGTATCAAGGGGCATGGTGTTTTGAGGTTCCACGAGTATTGTTGCCTTAAGACTGGCCATCAAAGATCAAGATTGCAATGCACCTCGACGTGGTTGACCTCAGAAACTTTTACTACCGAACCGGGCTTGGCCGCGCGGCGCAGCGTTCTGTGCGCGAAGCTGTGCGCAAAATCTGGCCCGAGGCGCAGGGCCAAACCATGGCCGGTTTCGGCTTTGCCGCGCCTCTGCTGCGCCCCTATTTGGGCGAGGCGCGCCGGGTGATCAGCCTGATGCCGGGGCAGCAGGGCGTAATGCCTTGGCCGGCGGGCATGCCCAATGTTTCGGTGCTTTGCGAAGAAACGCTTTGGCCGCTGCAAACCGGATTTGTTGATAAGCTGATCGTGTTGCACGGGCTTGAGACAAGCGAGAACCCGGCCATTGTTTTGGAAGAGGCCTGGCGGGTCCTGGGGCCGGGGGGCAAGATCCTCTTTATTGTGCCAAATCGCGCGGGGCTTTGGTCGCGCGGCGATGAAACCCCCTTTGGCTTTGGCCGCCCCTATAGTCTTGGCCAGCTTGAGGCGCAGCTGAAGAAACACAAATTTGTCCCGGAGCGCCATTTGACCGCACTCTATCAGCCGCCCTCGCATCGCCGCTTTTGGCTGCGCTCTGGGCCGATGTGGGAACGGATCGGGCGCAAACTGCCGGTGATGGCCGGGGGCGTGTTGATCGTTGAGGCAAGCAAACAGGTCTATGCCCATACCGGAACCGGAAGCCCCGAGGCCATCCGCAAGCCGCGCCGGGTTTTGGGCGGGGTCGCTGTTCCCGAGGCAAAGCCGGTTTGAGAACAGCCAATCCGACAAAACAAGCCGCAACTTTGCAAAAGATTCGCAGCCCGATTTTGAGCGGCTCTAAGTGATTCATCCCCGATTCACCGCTTCCTGAGCAAAATAGGACAAAAATTCTTCAAAGAAATTAGGGCCAAACCGTCGCATCTGCCCTGATCTGAGCGCCAGACCCTTCAAATCAAAGAGTTTGCGCCTTAAACCTTGATCTCGCAAATGAGTGCCAAGGCGGTTGCGGGGTTCATTTACCTCTGCTAGACCACAGCCGATTTTGCTGCATGCCGAAGTTTGGCGTGTATCTTTGGTTGCCTGCGTCGCACAGCCCGTGTGGACAGGCCAAGACCTCGGAAGGGTGGACGTGTCCGAACCAGCTTCGATCTCAAAAGGCATCGCCGCGCGCTATGCCATAGCCGTTTTTGAATTGGCTAAAGAAGGCAAGAAATTGAAGGCTATTGAGAGCGATATCGACGCTCTTGATGCTGCGCTCAAAGACAGCGCCGATTTCGCTGATCTGATCTCATCGCCGCTGTATACGCGCGATGAGCAGGGCGCCGCACTTGATGCGATTGCCAAGAAAATGAAACTTTCGCCAATGGTCGGCAATGCGCTGCGTCTGATGGCCTCTAAGCGCCGCTTGTTCGTGCTGCCCCAGCTGATTGCTGTGCTGCGCGATATGATCGCCGAAGAGAAGGGCGAAGTGACCGCCGATGTGACCGCTGCAAAAGCGCTGACAAAGGCACAACAAGACAAGCTTGCCAAATCGCTCAAAGAGCAAATCGGCAAGGATGTAAAAATCAATCTGGCTGTTGATGATACGCTCATCGGCGGCCTTATCGTTAAGATGGGTTCGCGCATGATCGATACTTCGATCCGCTCGAAACTCAGCAACCTCCAGAATTCAATGAAAGAGGTCGGATAATGGGAATCCAGGCAGCCGAAATTTCTGCAATCCTTAAAGAGCAGATCAAAAACTTTGGCCAAGAGGCAGAAGTTGCCGAAGTTGGCCGTGTTCTAAGCGTTGGCGATGGTATCGCACGCGTTCACGGACTTGATAACGTTCAGGCCGGTGAGATGGTCGAGTTTCCAGGCGGCATCCGCGGCATGGCACTCAACCTCGAAATCGACAACGTTGGTGTTGTTATCTTCGGCTCAGACCGTGATATCAAAGAAGGTGACGTTGTTAAGCGCACCAACTCCATCGTGGACGTTCCAGCAGGCGACGGGCTCTTGGGCCGCGTTGTTGATGGCTTGGGCAACCCAATCGATGGCAAAGGCGAAATCAAAGCCGCCGAGCGCCGCGTAGCCGACAGTAAAGCGCCGGGCATTATCCCACGCAAATCGGTTCATGAGCCAATGGCGACTGGCCTTAAATCGGTTGATGCGATGATCCCCGTTGGCCGTGGCCAGCGCGAATTGATCATTGGTGACCGCCAAACAGGCAAAACAGCGATCGCACTCGATACGATCCTGAACCAGAAATCCTATAACGATGCCGCTGGCGATGATGAGAGCAAAAAGCTCTACTGCATCTATGTAGCGATCGGGCAGAAGCGCTCGACCGTTGCTCAGCTGGTGAAAAAGCTCGAAGAGAGCGGCGCGATTGACTATTCGATCGTTGTTGCAGCGACAGCTTCTGATCCTGCGCCAATGCAGTTCCTCGCGCCCTATGCCGCGACTGCCATGGCCGAATTCTTCCGCGACAATGGCCGCCACGCTTTGATCATCTATGATGATCTCTCCAAACAGGCTGTGTCCTATCGCCAAATGTCGCTTCTTCTGCGCCGCCCACCAGGGCGCGAAGCTTATCCTGGCGATGTTTTCTACCTTCACTCCAGACTTCTTGAGCGCTCTTCGAAGCTCAACGAAGACTATGGCTCTGGCTCGCTTACAGCCCTGCCAATCATCGAAACCCAAGGCGGCGACGTTTCGGCGTTTATTCCGACAAACGTGATTTCGATCACCGATGGTCAGATCTTCCTTGAAACCGAACTGTTCTACCAAGGCATCCGCCCTGCTGTGAACACCGGTCTGTCGGTTTCGCGTGTTGGCTCTTCGGCGCAAACAAACTCGATGAAATCGGTCGCGGGCCCTGTGAAACTCGAGCTTGCTCAGTATCGCGAAATGGCAGCGTTCGCGCAGTTCGGCTCCGATCTGGATGCAGCCACACAGCAATTGCTGAACCGTGGTGCACGCCTCACCGAGCTGATGAAACAGCCCCAGTATTCGCCGCTCACAAACGCTGAAATCGTTTGCGTGATCTATGCGGGCACAAAAGGCTACCTCGACAAAATCGGTGTCAAAGACGTAAGCCGTTTTGAAGCGGGCCTTCTGGCGCATCTTCGCGGCAAACACGCCGATCTGTTGAAATTCATCACTGATGAAGATCCCAAGATCAAAGGTGATGCCGAAGACAAGATCAAAGCTGCGCTCGACGAATTCGCCGCTGACTTCGCTTAAGGAGAGAAAAGCCTATGGCCAATCTCAAAGACCTTAAAAATCGGATCTCGACGGTCAAATCGACCCGCAAGATCACGAAAGCCATGCAAATGGTTGCCGCGGCGAAACTTCGCCGCGCGCAAGAAGCTGCAGAAGCTTCCCGGCCCTACTCCGAGCGCTTCAATGCGGTGCTCGGCGGGCTGGCGGCTTCTGTTGGCACCTCCGACAGCGCGCCTCGGCTTTTGGCCGGGACAGGCGCAGACCAGGTGCACCTGCTTGTTGTCATGACATCAGAGCGTGGCCTTTGCGGCGGCTTTAACGCCAATATCGCCAAACAAGCGCGCCTTAAGGCAGGCGAGCTTCTCGCAGCGGGCAAAACGGTAAAGATCATCACTGTGGGCAAAAAAGGCCGCGATGCGCTGCGTCGTGATCTTGGCACACATTTTGTCGCCCATGTGGATCTGAGCGATGTAAAACGCCTTGGTTATGCCAATGCACAAAGCATCGCGACAGATATTCTGAACCGCTTTGATGCGGATGAATTCGATGTTGCCACGATCTTCTATGCGAAGTTCGTCAATGTCGTTACACAGATCCCGACCGCGCAGCAAATCATCCCAGCGGCGTATGCAGCCAGCGAAGAGGCAGGCGCCTCGACACTGTATGATTACGAACCCAGCGAAGAAGCCATTCTGGCCGATCTGCTGCCACGCGGGGTTGCGACCCAAATCTTCAGCGCTTTGCTGGAAAATGGTGCGTCCGAACAGGGCGCACGGATGTCAGCGATGGATAACGCAACGCGCAATGCGGGCGAAATGATCGACAAACTGACCATCCAGTATAACCGCTCGCGTCAGGCTGCGATCACGAACGAGCTTATCGAAATCATTTCGGGCGCTGAAGCGCTCTAAAATTGAACCGGAGAAACGAAATGGCACAAGCAAAAGGCAAAGTCACGCAGGTGATTGGCGCCGTTGTGGACGTTCAGTTCGAGGATGCACTTCCCGAAATTCTGAACGCTCTGGAAACGACAAACAACGACAAGCGCCTTGTTCTTGAGGTTGCTCAGCACCTCGGCGAGAACACCGTGCGCACCATCGCGATGGACGGGACCGAAGGTCTTGTTCGCGGTGCAGACGTAACAGACACAGGCGCGCCGATCTCGGTTCCTGTGGGCACAGCGACACTGGGCCGTATCCTGAACGTCACAGGCGATCCTGTTGATGAAAAGGGCCCTGTAAACACGAAAACACGCCGCGCCATTCACGGCGATGCGCCGACCTTCGCAGAACAGTCCACCGAGACTGAAATTCTCGAAACCGGCATCAAGGTTATCGACCTCCTCGCGCCATATACCAAAGGCGGGAAAATCGGCCTCTTCGGCGGTGCGGGTGTTGGTAAAACCGTTTTGATCATGGAATTGATCAACAACATCGCGAAAGTGCACTCCGGTGTATCCGTTTTCGCGGGCGTTGGTGAGCGGACCCGTGAAGGCAATGACCTTTACCACGAGATGATCGAATCTGGCGTTATCGTTCCTGATAACCTCGAAGAATCGAAAATTGCGCTGGTTTACGGCCAAATGAACGAGCCTCCCGGTGCGCGTATGCGTATCGCGCTTTCGGGTCTCACAATCGCTGAGCAGTTCCGCGATGATACCGGCTCTGATGTTCTGTTCTTCGTCGACAACATCTTCCGCTTTACCCAAGCCGGCTCCGAGGTTTCGGCGCTTCTTGGCCGTATCCCATCCGCTGTGGGCTATCAGCCAACACTGGCAACCGATATGGGCGCGATGCAAGAGCGTATCTCCTCGACAAAATCGGGTTCGATTACCTCTGTTCAAGCGGTTTACGTTCCTGCGGATGACCTTACCGACCCTGCACCAGCGACATCCTTTGCGCACCTTGATGCGACAACGGTTCTCGATCGTGCGATCTCTGAAAAAGGTATCTACCCTGCTGTTGATCCACTTGGTTCAACCTCGCGTCTGCTTGATCCTTTGATCATCGGCGAAGAGCACTACAAAGTGGCGACAGACGTTCAGCAAATCCTTCAGCGCTACAAATCGCTGCAAGATATCATTGCTATTCTGGGCATGGACGAGCTTTCCGAAGACGATAAATTGGCTGTGGCCCGCGCGCGTAAAATCGAGCGCTTCTTGTCACAACCCTTTGATGTTGCGAAAGTATTTACTGGCGCAGACGGCAAGCAGGTTCCACTCGCAGATACAATCCAATCGTTCAAAGCTGTTGTAGCTGGTGAATATGATCACCTCCCAGAAGGCGCTTTCTACATGGTTGGTGGCATCGACGAAGTGATCGCCAAAGCTGAGAAAATGTCAGCCGACGCGGCCTAAGCCAGAACTTTAAGGAGGCCCAACATGGCCGATACGATCCAGTTCGATCTCGTCTCGCCCGAGCGCAAGCTTGCCTCTGCGCAAGCGCGCGAAGTGCAGATTCCGGGCGCCGAAGGCGATCTAACAGCAATGGCAGATCACGCGCCATTGATCACAACACTGCGCCCCGGCGTTTTGAAAGTGATCACGGATGCGGGCACGGACGAATACGTTGTAACGGGCGGGTTCGCGGAGATCTCCTCAGCCGGGGTTTCGATCCTGGCCGAGCGGGCCCTGCCGCGCAATGAAGTCAATCAAGCGATCCTTGATGAGTTGGTCGCCGCAGCACACAGCGCCCATAAAGAAGCGCATCCAGACGTGGCAGATACCGCGGCCAAGCTTCTCGCTGATATGGTTGCTGTGGGTGGTCACATCGGGCTTGAAGCCAATACGCCTTCTGCGTGATCCGAACAAAATCAAAAAATGGGGGCTCCGGGAAACTGGGGCCCCTTTTCTTATGCGACTCTATAGTGCATCCTAAGGACCGGCAGACCACCGGAGCTTGTATCGACCAATGAAAAGACTACGCAGCCATCTTATTGGCGTCGATCAAGGCTCAATTCTGCTGTTTTCCGATTATCAGGATGGCGGCGCTATGTGGACCGGCACAGGCCCGCGCGAGCTGCGCCAGGTCGTTGAATTCTCAGAACCTTTCAGCTCTACGCCGACAGTGCAGGTCAGCATGACGATGTGGGATATGGATCAAAAGACCAATCAACGCGCCGATATTACCGCCGAAATGATCAATCCAGAGGGGTTTCTCATCGTGTTTCGTACATGGGGCGATACCCGCGTTGCGCGCGTGCGCACGGATTGGATTGCCTTTGGTGAGCTCAAAGATGAAGAGCAGTGGGATCTCTACTAACGCCAGAACGCGCCGCCAGTCGCCAGTAAGCTGCCCTGCCGCCGCTCGATAGCGCCGCGAGGCTCCCAAAGGCGATCTCAGCGCGCCTTAGCTCGGCGCGTACATGCCTTCATAGATCGGCTGCAATGTGCGGGTATCAAACAGCGATGAAACGCTGGTGCCGTTCCAGATATTCAGCATCGCTTGGGCAAACATCGGCGCCGTAGGCACAATGCGAATGTTCGGGCAGGCTTTTACCGCATCCGTGGCTTCAATCGAATCTGTAATCACCAAGGATTTCATCACCGAATTGGTCACTCGTTCAACGGCTGGCCCCGACAGAACGCCATGCGTGATATAGGAATGTACTTCGCTCGCGCCCGCTTCCATCAAAACCTCGGCCGCCTTACAAAGCGTTCCGGCCGTGTCGCAAATATCATCGACGATAATGCATTTCTTGCCGGTCACATTCCCGATCACGATCATCTCGGCAATTTCGCCGGCTTTCTCGCGCCGCTTATCAACAATCGCAAGCGGTGCATTGATCCGCTTGGCCAATTCGCGCGCCCGCGCCACGCCGCCAACATCGGGCGAGATGATCATAATATCATCCATTTGGCCCTTGAAATGGTGCTCAATATCAAGTGCGAACACAGGGGAGGCATAAAGGTTGTCTACCGGAATATCGAAAAAGCCCTGAATCTGCGTTGCGTGCAAATCCATCGTCAGCACCCGCTCAATGCCCGCCTCAACCATCATATTGGCCACCAGCTTGGCGGTAATGGGCGTGCGCGCCTTGGTGCGGCGATCTTGGCGGGCGTAGCCGAAATAGGGGATCACAGCTGTGATACGGGCCGCAGACGAGCGGCGCAACGCATCAGAGATAATCAACAGCTCCATCAGATTATCATTGGCCGGGTTCGATGTGGGCTGAATGATAAACATATCCTCGCCGCGCACATTTTCAAAAACCTCAACGAAAATCTCTTGGTCGTTAAAGCGTTCGACCCGCGCATCCACCAGATTAACCGACATGCCGCGGTGCATCGACATGCGGCGCGATATTGCCTCTGCCAAGGGCCGATTGGCATTCCCGGAGATCAGTTTGGGTTCGGTGATATGGCGCATGGCAGCAGTCCTTGCTTGTCGGATTCGGAGCATTGCGCAGGACTTATCACCCCGCTACGCTCCGCACAAACCTAGACCGCGCAGGAGGCTTTCAAATGCCCAATATTGACTACTTTTTTGCAACGATCTCGCCCTATGCCTATCTCGCGGGCACGCGGCTTGAAGAAATCGCGGCGCGGCACGGCCATAGCATCACCTATAAACCTGTCGATCTGATCGCGCTTTTTCCCGTAACTGGCGGAACACCTGTGCCCGATCGCCATATCTCACGCCTTGAATATCGCGCCCAAGAACTGCGCCGCCAATCTGCCAAAACCGGCCATGTGCTAAACCTCAAACCGGCCCATTTCCCAACCAATCCCGCGCCCGCGGCCTATGCGATTATCGCGGCCCAAAATGCAGGCGGCGGCGATCTTGGCGGGCTGGTCCATAGTTTCATGCGCGCCTGCTGGGCCGAAGAACGCGATGTCGCTCAAGACGATGTGATCCGCGCGCTGCTAGAGGCGGCCGGTTTTGATCCCAAACTCGCCGATAGCGGCATGCTCAGCGGCGCGGACACCTATGCGCGCAACTTTGAAGAGGCCAAGCGGCGCGGCGTCTTTGGCTCGCCTTTCTATATCACTGAAACCGACGAGCGCTTCTGGGGCCAGGATCGCCTTGAGGATCTGGACGCACATCTTAGCGGCAAGCTCTAGGGCAGGGGGCGCGGGGCTGCGCCTACTCCCCGAGCGGCTCTTCAATTATGTGCTCTTCCCACTCATCCTCAAGCAGCTCAAATTCCGGCACGGTCATCCCCTGAACCGATACCCCAGCCGCATGAACGCTATCCGGATCGCCCGAAATAAGCGGATGCCAATGGGGCAGGGGCTTGCCCTCATAAACAAGCCGATACGCGCAGGTTTGCGGCATCCAGTACGCGTGATCGGCAATCGTTCCGGGGCTTAGAACGATGCATTCAGGCACGATCTGGCGGCGAATATCATATTGCGAACAGCGGCAGCTTTGATCATCCAAAAGCTTGCAGGCAACCCGCGTCAGCGCAACCTCGCCCGTATCGGGATCCTCAAGCTTATTGAGGCAGCACTTCCCGCAGCCATCGCAAAGCGCTTCCCATTCCGCAGAATTCATCTGCCCCATGGTCTGTTTTTCCCAAAAACGTGGGCGAAGGGGCGGGGCTTTAGACATCCGCAAGAATAACGCGCGCTTGGGCGCAATCGGCATCCATCTGGGCGATCAAGGCCTCAAGCCCATCAAATTTCTCTTCGCCGCGCAGATATTCGACCAAAGCCACAGAAAGATGCGCGCCGTAAAGATCACCATCAAAATCAAAGAGATAGCTCTCAAGGTTGGGGGTGTTCTCGCCAAACATCGGGCGCACACCAATCGATCCCGCACCATTATAAGAGCCCTTATGCGGCCCGCTCAAAACATCGACTTTCACCGCATAAATGCCAAAGCGCGGCGGGTGCAGATCGGTGATCGACATATTGGCGGTTGGAAAGCCAAGCTCGCGCCCGCGCTTTTCGCCGTGGATCACTTCGCCCTCTATGCGGTGCCAATGGCCCAGCATCGCAGCCGCTTCGCGCGGATCGCCCGCAGCCAGAGCATTGCGAATATTGGTCGATGAAATCTCGCGGCTGTCGGTCTCAACCAGCTCTGCGATGGTGACGCCAAAACCAAACTCTGCGCCAAAATCGCGCAGCATTTCTGCATTGCCCGCGCGCTTCTTGCCAAAGAAGAAATCCGCACCCACAACAACATGCGAAAGCCCCAAACCCTTGGCCAAAACATCATGGGCAAATTCGCGCGGGCTCAGCCCGGCAAGCGCGCCATCAAAGCCAAGCTCATAAAGGTATTCCACGCCAAGCTTTTCCAACCGATTGCGCTTGGCCTCGGCGTTCATCAGCCGAAAAGGCGGGGCATCGGGGGCGAAAAACTGGCGGGGGTGGGGCTCAAAGGTAACGACTCCAAGCGGGCCATGCGCGCGCGCCAAATCAAGAACCGCTTGATGGCCCAAATGCACCCCATCGAAATTGCCGATGGCCGCACTTGCCCCATGCGTTTCAAGCCCTTGCCATGATTGGAATATCTGCATTCGTCCCCCGCGAGGGACGGCCCCGCATCAATCAGTCAAACTTGCGACTTGGCGCCATAACAAGCGCCTCGCCTTTCAGCACAACCGTATCGCCCACAGAGCAGTGACAATCAAGAGTAACGCGGCGCTTTGCGTGATCAATCGCGGCAACAAGCACCTCGGCATAAACCATATCACCCGGGCGCACAGGCGCGAGAAACTTGAGCGTTTGGCCCATATAAACCGTGCCGTGGCCCGGCAATTGCTCGCCGATCACCGCCGAAATCAAGCCCGCAGTGAGCATCCCATGCGCGATACGGCCTTCAAAGATCGTGTCTTGCGCATAGGCTTCATCCAGATGCACAGGATTGCGATCGGTCGAAACTTGGGCAAACATTTCAATATCTTCATCCGTAATCAGCTTGCGCAGATGGCGCTTCATGCCGATTTCGATGTCTTCGATACAGATTGTCCCACGGGGCAAATTATCAAGCATATGATCCGAATCCTGTGTCATGTTGCGGTGCAGCATAGCGCGCGCGCCGCCGCGTGGCAAACCCAAAGCGCAACAAAAGAACTCTGCGAAAGATTTGTGCGCAATCTTGTTGCTTGCCCGATTTTTGAGCGTCAGCGCAGGAAAGAGATCGCTGCAGTTGGGCTAAGCTGCTGATTTTCAAGCCAATCACTAAGCATGCGCGCATCAGGATTGGCCGGATCATCGCCAAATTCCGCCGCTGCAAGCCCGCCAGTGATAAACAGCGTGTCCAATCCTTCGCCGATCCCGCCCAGAACATCCGTGTGAATGCCATCGCCAATGCAAAGGATCCCATCATCCGGCACCCTGTCCAAAACGGCCAAACGGCGGCGCGCCAGATCATAGATCGGCGGGTGTGGCTTGCCGAAATAAAGGCTCTCGCCGCCCATTTCAGTATAGAGCGCGGCCAATGCGCCGGCGCAAAATTCGCGCTGCTCACCGCGATCCACGATGATATCAGGATTGGCGCAGAGCAGCTTTAGCCCGCGCGCCTTGGCGGCCAGAAAATCCGCGCGGTTCACGGATGGATCCGCAAGGCTATCAAACGGGCCAGTGCAAACGATCCCCTCAGCCTCAGACAGCGCAACGCGGCTGATATTTGCCGGGCTGTCGAGCAATTTGAGCGGCTCGAAAAACGCGCCCTCATCCGCTGTGCCGATATGATAGACCTTCTCGCCAACGATCCCTTCAAACATCGCCGCGCGCGCAGAATCGCCCGAGGTCGCGATATCATCCCAAGCGCCATCGGGCACACCAAACCCTTTGATCTGCTCGGCCACTTGGGCGCGCGGGCGGGGCGAATTGGTGACCAAGATCACCTTGCCGCCTGTGGTTTTGCGGTAGTTTTCAAGGGCGGCGCAGGCCTCTGGATAGGCCGTAACGCCGTTATGAACACAACCCCAAAGATCGACAAAAAGCGCGTCATATCTGTCGGAAATTTCACTAAGCGTGCGAATGAGCTGTGTCATGCGTCTCTCTCCGGCAGATAGGTTTTTGGGGTGTCGATTACAGCTTAAGCGCTGGAATGATTTGCTTTTTACGGCTCATCACGCCGGGCAAAACAACCTTGTCGCCCGAGACAGAAACGCCAAAGCTTTTCTCGGCCAGCGATTTCACCAGATCGTTTGGCACAAACAAAGTTGCTTCCTCATTGAGGATGTCAATGATGAACAAAAGCACCTGATCAACACCGTCTTCCTTTGCAACGGTTTCCATCGAGGCCATGATCGAGGCTTGGCGATCGAGGATGATTTTCGGCGCGGTTGTCTCAAGCACAGAGACGCGGAACTTTGTGCCCTCAACCGGGTATTCTTTCGAATCCATGCGCAAAAGCTCAGCATCGGAAAAGGCCGACACATCGGATTTCGCTTCAAACAGCTCGGCAGCATAGGCCGAGATATCAACGCCCAGATCAGTGGCCAGATCTTCGGCCAGTTTGCGATCTTGCGGGGTCGTTGTGGGCGAGCGGAACTCAAGCGTATCGGACAGAATGCATGAGAGCATCGCGCCTTTGATATTTTCGGGCATCTTGGCGGCGTTTTCGCCCATCAGATTGTGCATGATCGTCGCGGTACAGGCCAAAGGCTTGATCGTGATATCAATCGGGCCGCTTGTTTCAAGGCCGCCTGTCAGCTTGTGGTGATCAATGATTTGAATGATGTCGGCGCTGTTGATTGAGGCGGGCAGCTCGGCGGGATTGTTTGTATCAACAATCACAACTTTATCGCCCGCGGCCACATCCGCGATAATCTCAGGCTGCTCAAAACCCCAACGTTTCAAAACAAAAGCGGCCTCGGTGTTGGGTTCGCCCAAAAGCTTGGCAACGGCGGGTGTGCCGCGCACCTCGGAAAGATACCACGCCCAGATCAGCGGCGAGCCGGTGCTATCAGTGTCGGGGGATTTGTGGCCGAAAACTTGGATTGTCATGTGATTGGGTCCGATATTTGGGTCAATTTTGCGGCTCTTATAGGTAGGTTTTGCAGGGGTGTCACCCTTTGCCAAACGGCAGGCGGGTGCTTGCGGCGCTGTGGCGCAGAATGGCCGATTTTGGCGCGTGAATTCGCTATAGGGTCAAACTGTTCTTAAAGGATGCAGATTTGTGCATCGCGAGTGGTTGACTCATCCCTCACACCCTCCTATTTCCGTTTCGTTATCACTCGCGCCTAGTGAGTGCTAACACCGAATTAGAAACCTCGAGCCAAGGAGCGTTCAGAGATGGCATTTACTCCACTGCATGACCGTGTAGTCGTTCGCCGCGTTGAAGGCGAAGAAAAGACCAAGGGTGGTCTTATCATTCCAGACAACGCTAAAGAAAAGCCCGCAGAAGGCGAAATCATCGCCGTCGGCGAAGGTGCACGCAAAGACTCCGGCGAACTGATCGCGCCAAGCGTTAAAGCTGGCGATAAGATCCTGTTCGGCAAATGGTCCGGCACAGAAATCACCCTTGATGGTGAAGAGCTGCTGATCATGAAAGAGAGCGATATTCTCGGCATCATCGCCTGAGCTATCCCCTGACACCCTAATTTAGGAGCAAACAAATGGCGAAAGAAGTCAAGTTTGGAACCGACGCCCGCAATCGTATGCTGCGCGGCGTTAACGTTTTGGCCGATGCGGTAAAAGTTACCCTCGGCCCTAAAGGCCGCAACGTTGTGATTGAAAAATCCTTCGGCGCGCCGCGCATCACCAAAGATGGTGTATCTGTAGCCAAAGAGATCGATCTTGAAGACAAGTTCGAAAACATGGGCGCACAGATGGTCAAAGAAGTGGCCTCGCGCACCAATGATGAAGCTGGCGACGGCACAACAACAGCAACCGTTCTTGCACAAGCGATCGTGAAAGAAGGCCTTAAATCCGTAGCTGCGGGCATGAACCCAATGGATCTTAAGCGCGGCATCGACACAGCTGTTGCGACAGTTGTTGAAGCGATGAAAGCGGCTGCACGCCCGGTTGCAGATAGCGATGAAGTTGCACAGGTTGGCACGATCTCTGCCAATGGCGAATCCGAAATCGGCCGCCAAATCGCGGATGCGATGCAAAAAGTTGGCAATGAAGGCGTGATCACTGTTGAGGAAAACAAAGGCCTCGAAACAGAGACAACCGTTGTTGAAGGCATGCAGTTCGACCGCGGCTACCTGAGCCCCTATTTCGTAACGAACGCAGACAAAATGATCGCCGAGCTCGACGATTGCCTTGTTCTGCTGCACGAGAAAAAGCTCTCTTCGCTTCAGCCAATGGTTCCGCTTCTCGAAGCTGTGATCCAATCGCAAAAACCTCTCCTCATCATCGCGGAAGATGTTGAAGGCGAAGCGCTTGCAACTCTGGTTGTGAACAAACTGCGCGGCGGCCTCAAAATCGCAGCTGTGAAAGCACCAGGCTTCGGCGATCGCCGCAAAGCCATGCTGCAAGATCTTGCGATCCTCACAGGCGGCCAGGTTATCTCTGAAGATCTCGGCATGAAGCTTGAGTCCGTGACCATGGACATGCTCGGTTCGGCCAAGACAATCAAAATCACCAAAGACGAAACAACAATCGTTGATGGTCATGGCGATAAGAATGAGATCGAAGCACGCGTTGCTCAGATCCGCACACAGATCGAAGAAACAACTTCCGATTACGATCGTGAAAAACTGCAAGAGCGTGTGGCCAAACTGGCTGGCGGTGTTGCTGTTATCCGCGTTGGCGGCATGACTGAAATCGAAGTGAAAGAGCGCAAAGACCGCGTTGATGATGCCCTGAATGCAACCCGCGCTGCGGTGCAAGAAGGCGTTATCGTTGGTGGTGGTGTTGCTCTGGTTCAAGCTGGCAAAAAGCTTGAAGGCCTCAAAGGCGCGAACTCCGATCAAGACGCTGGTATTGCCATCGTGCGCCGTGCGCTCGAAGCACCTCTGCGCCAAATCGCTGAAAACGCTGGCGTCGATGGCGCTGTTGTTGCGGGCAAAGTGCGCGAGTCCAACGATGTTAACTTTGGCTTCAACGCACAAACCGAAGAATATGGCGACATGTTCAAATTCGGCGTGATTGACCCGGTTAAAGTGACACGCACAGCGCTTGAAGATGCGGCCTCGATCTCTGGCCTGCTGATCACCACAGAGTGCATGATCGCTGATAAGCCTGAGCCTGCGGGCGCAGCTGGCGGCGGCGGCATGCCCGATATGGGTGGCATGGGCGGCATGGGCGGCATGATGTAAGCCAGCCAACCGGCTAGAAAATTCGGAAAGGGGCTGCGGATTTCGCGGCCCCTTTTCTTATGATCCTAGGGCTTTTGGATCGGTTCTAACGGGTCATAAATCACCGCCCCGCGCGGCCCAAAAGCCGCCCGACCAAGCGCATCCGGCTTCACCCGAAGCTGCGCCAAGTCGCCTTCGCTAAAGAAGCGCCGCTGATGGACAATCCCTTCCGGATCGCGCCAATGCGCATCTAATTCTCCGGCCAGAATATCCGCGTGATAAAACAAATCGACCTGATGAAAATCCCCGCCGGGCGCATGAAACTCGCTCACAATTGCCAAAGGCCCAACAGCAATCTCAAGCCCGGTTTCCTCATACACTTCACGGATCAAATTGTCCGGCAAGGATTGCCCCCGCTCAACCCCGCCACCGGGCGCACACCAAAGATCAGAGCCGCGCGCATAAGCGTTGACCAAAAGCAACCGCCCTTCGCGCATAATCAGCGCACGAACCGCAAGCCGCGGCGATGATACATTCGAAAATTCCATACCAAACCCTGCGCCGCCCAAGGTTTCAGTGCAATCCCCCAACCCATCCCAAATAAAAGCGATAACGGCTTCCCCCCTCGCAAAGCGCGATAAAGCCCCCTATCTAACCCATATGAAACATAAATTGCCCAAAGCTCTCTTTGCTGGCCTCATGGCCACAGCGCTAACCGCAGGTGCCGCAAGCGCCGAGTGCGTTGTCTTGCTGCATGGCCTCGCCCGCAGCCCAAGCTCCATGCAGCCCATCGCAAGCGCGCTCGAAAACGCAGGCTTCCAAGTCGTCAACAAAGGCTACCCCTCAACAAAAGCGCCGATCAACGATCTGATCCAAGCCGCACTCCCCAAAGCGGTCGAGGCCTGCGGCGATCAAAAAACCCATTTCGTTACCCATTCCATGGGCGGCATCCTCGCGCGCGCATGGCTTGCGGATCACCGCCCCGCCGATATGGGCCGCGTGGTTATGCTCGGCCCGCCCAATCAAGGCTCTGAACTCGTTGATGCTTTTGGCGATCTCGCCCCGTTTCAATGGATCAATGGCCCCGCAGGCCTTCAGCTCGGAACCGAACCGCAAAGCGCTCCCAATACGATCGGCTCCGCGCGCTTCGAGCTTGGCGTGATCGCTGGCAACCGCTCGCTCAACCCGCTCTATAGCGCGCTTATTGATGGCCCCGATGATGGCAAAGTCGCAGTAAATTCCACCAAGATCACCGGCATGGACGATCATATCATCCTCCCCGCGACCCATACATTCATGATGCGCAATGCGGAAGTGATCACCCAAACAATCACCTTCCTCAAAACAGGCCATTTTGATCATGAATGGGATGCGCCCGCCAAAGAAAACCCCCAAGAAATCGCCCCAGAGAAAGCGGAAGTCACCTCCGAATAACCCCAGCTTTTTCTTGGTCAAAGTACTCGCGCCGCAGGCTCCAACAGCGCGTAAAAAATGCCTAAGCAACAGGCCCAAGTATCCGGTTGATATGCCCCATCTTGCGCCCAGGTTTGGCCTCAGCCTTCCCGTATAGATGGATCGCAACAGAGCCATCGCGCGCATATTCTGGAATGCGCTCAACGTCCGACCCGATCAGGTTGATCATCTCAACATTGGCGTGTCGCTTGCCGTCGCCCAAAGGCCAGCCCGCCACCGCGCGAATATGCTGTTCAAACTGATCAATCGCACAGCCATTTTGTGTCCAATGGCCCGAATTGTGAACCCGCGGCGCGATCTCGTTTACGATCAAGCCTTTCGGCGTGACAAACAGCTCAACCCCCATCACACCAACATACTCAAGCGCGTTCAAAACCCGTGCTGCGATCAAAATAGCATCGGAACGTTGCGAAGAGGTCAGCTTGGCGGGCAGGGTGGTGGAATGCAAAATCCCGTTGCGATGAACGTTCTGCCCGGGATCAAAACAAGCGATATCGCCCGCTGCGCCGCGCGCCCCAATCACCGAGACCTCATGGGTAAAATCGACAAACCCCTCAAGAACCGCCGGCGCACCCGCCATCGCCGCAAGCGCGCCAGCAGCATCACCCGGCGCCATAATCCGTGCTTGCCCCTTGCCATCATAGCCCATGCGGCGTGTCTTTAGGATGGACGGCGCGCCTATGCTTTCCATCGCGCGCTCCAAATCGGCGGCGGTTTCAACATTGGCATAGGGGGCCACATTCAGCCCTAAACCGGAAAGAAAATCCTTCTCGGTCATGCGATCCTGCGAGATGCGCAAAGCTTCGCGCCCGGGGCGGATTTCGCACAGGGGCTCAAGCAGATCGAGCGCGGATGTTGGAATGTTTTCAAACTCATAAGTGATCACATCAACCGATGCGGCAAAGGCGCGTAAAGCCGCCTCGTTACCGTATTCAGCCGTGGTCACTTGATGGGCAACATCCGCCGCTGGCGGCTCTGCGCCGGGCTCAAAAATATGCGTGCGAAAGCCAAGGCGCGATGCCGCAACCGAAAGCATCCGCCCCAATTGCCCGCCGCCCAAAATCCCAATGACCAATCCGGGGGCCAGAGCTGCCGCTTCCTTACTCATCAAAAGGTTCATCCGGGATCGAGGCCGAAAGAGCTTCGCGCCAAGCATCAAGCCGCGCGGCCAAATCCGCATCAGAAATCGCGAGAATCCCCGCGGCCATCAAGCCTGCATTCGCCGCGCCAGCGGCACCAATCGCCATTGTGGCGACAGGAAAACCCTTGGGCATCTGCACAATTGAGTAAAGACTATCAACGCCCGAAAGCGCCTTTGTCTGAACCGGAACGCCAATCACCGGAACGCGCGTCTTTGAGGCCATCATCCCGGGCAAATGCGCCGCGCCACCCGCGCCTGCAATGATCACGCTCAGCCCGCGCTCAACCGCGCCCTTGCCATAGTCCCAAAGCCGATCCGGCGTGCGATGCGCCGAGACGATCTTTGCCTCATAAGCCACACCCAATTCATCCAGAATATCCGCCGCAAGTTTCATAGTGGGCCAATCCGATTGGCTGCCCATGATGATCCCAACTTTTACCGATTTATTGCCCGCCATTCCGCGCCCTTCTCATATCAAGCGCGCACTATAGCGGCCCCGCCATTGCGCGCAATCCATTGCCCCCTCAGGCAATAATATCGGGCAAAAGATTATCCTCAATCTGCGCAATCCGATCCTTGAGTTGCAGCTTTTGCTTCTTCAGGCGGCGCAGGCGCAGCATATCGGCGCGCCCGGTTTCTTCAAGCGCATGGATCGCATCATCCAAATCGCGGTGCTCGCGGCGCAAAACCTCAAGTTTGACCCGCAGAACCTCCTGCGTATCCATTTTCGAAGACATGTTCATGATCGTCGCCTGCGTGAGTCGGCCCGCGAGGGGCATGCTTAAACTACGCAATTTTACGCCCCAGTCCAAGAAAATCCCGCAAAGCTTCCCCTTGCAAGGAAACAAACGCACCCCCATATTTGATCTAACCGGCTGCCGAATGCGGGGCCAAAACACACGTTGCTTTAAGAAAAGGACGTCCGATGACCAAAATGATGCTGGGGGCACACCCCTTTTTACTTGGCTTTGATCAGCTCGAACAATTGGTCGAACGCACAGCCAAAGCCGATGTTGGCGGCTACCCCCCCTATAATATCGAACAAACCAGCGACAATTCTTTTCGGATCACGCTTGCCGTTGCGGGCTTTGGCGAGGACGAGCTGACCATCACCATGGAAGATCGCCAACTGGTGATCCGGGGCCGCCAATCAGAGGGCGATAAAACGCGCGTTTTCCTGCATCGCGGGATCGCAGCGCGCCAGTTTCAACGCTCTTTTGTTTTGGCAGAAGGGGTCGATGTGGCGGGGGCCGAAACGGAAAATGGATTGCTTCATATCGAATTGATCCGAAATGTTCCGGATACGATCGTCCAAGAAATTAAAATCAATCGGAGGTAAGCGAAATGGATACGCAATACGAAGCTCTACCAGACCTCAAAGATCGCATTGTTTATGTGCGGGCTGTGAATGTCGCTGATTTGCCCGATGATCTTCAACAGGCCGCGGAAGGCGCAGAAAAAATTTACTCGGTCCATACTTCAGCGGGCGAACGCCTCGCGCTGGTTGGCAATCGCGGCCTTGCGTTTCTTTTGGCCCGGCAAAATGATTTGGCGCCCGTTTCGGTGCATTGATCCTTACATAGGCGGCTATTGAATGGGAATTGCGCGCCGCGGCCATTTATGGCAATTAAATATCCATAGCTTGTAAATGTTTTAAGTGTTTCGTGTGAAAACTGAAACAAATCTGCTTAGTAAAAAGCGGTGATTAAAAAGGCGAATAAAATGGATATTAAATCTCTTTCCCTTGCCGAGCTGCGCAAACTTTCTGCGCGCGTAGAAAAGGCAATTATTGCTGAAGAAAAACGCCTCAAAAAGGCAGCCCTTGCTGAAATAAAGTCGGTTGCGCAAAAGCATGGTCTTTCGCTTGCAGAAATTGCAGGCGCTGAAAAAGCCCCGGCTAAAAAGCCAAAAGTGAAAAAGGCCAAAAAGAAAACCGGTGCGAAAGTCGCTCCGAAATATCGCAATCCTGCTGATGCGGATCAAACCTGGACAGGGCGCGGGCGCCGCCCACTCTGGGTTGTCGCGGCATTGGAAAGCGGCAAAACGCTGGATGATATTTCGATTTAGGCCCTGCGTTTTCAACCCTGAAATAAAAAAGGCCGCGCCCAATAGCGCGGCCTTTTCGCATGTCTTAGGTCGGGCTTATCCGGCGATCAAACCCATCGATTCAAGCTTAAGCAAGATCTGATGCGCGCAGTTGTCAACTTCAACATTCTCGGTCTCAAGGCGCAGCTCTGGATTCTCAGGAACATCATAAGGATCTGAAATCCCTGTAAACTCCTTGATTTTGCCTTCGCGTGCAAGCTTATACAGCCCTTTGCGATCGCGGCGTTCACACTCCTCAATTGAAGTTGATACATGAACCTCGATAAAGGCGCCAAAGGCTTCGATATCTTCACGAACCGCGCGGCGCGTCGTGGCATAGGGCGCAATCGGCGCACAGATCGCGATACCGCCGTTTTTGGTAATCTCAGAGGCGACATAGCCGATGCGGCGAATATTCAGATCGCGGTGCTCTTTGGAGAAACCCAATTCCGACGAGAGATTTTTGCGCACAATATCCCCGTCCAAAAGCGTAACCGGACGGCCGCCCATTTCCATTAATTTGACCATCAACGCATTTGCAATTGTCGATTTGCCCGAGCCGGAGAAGCCAGTGAGGAAAACCGTAAAGCCTTGTTGGCTGCGCGGCGGGCGGGTTTTGCGCAATTCTTTCACCACTTCTGGGAAAGAGAACCATTCCGGAATTTCAAGCCCTTCGGCCAAGCGGCGGCGCAGCTCGGTGCCTGAGATATTCAGAATTTTCGTGCCCTCTTCAATCTCATCGGCCGGCTCATATTGCGCGCGATCTTCGACCCAAACCATATGTTTGAAATCGACCATCTCGATGCCCATTTCTTCTTGATGCGCGCGAAACAATTCCTGCGCATCATAAGGGCCGTAAAAATCTTCGCCCTTGGAGTTATTGCCGGGGCCAGCATGATCACGGCCAACGATGAAATGCGTACAGCCGTGGTTGGCGCGGATCAGCCCATGCCAAACTGCTTCGCGCGGGCCGGCCATGCGCATCGCAAGGTTCAACAGGCTCATCGTTGTTGTGGCTTGGGGATACTTATCAAGCACCGCCTCATAGCAGCGCACGCGGGTAAAATGATCCACATCGCCCGGTTTGGTCAGGCCAACAACCGGGTGAATAAGCAGGTTGGCTTGGGCTTCTTTGGCGGCGCGGAAAGTCAGCTCTTGGTGGGCGCGGTGCAGCGGGTTGCGGGTTTGGAAAGCAACAATGCGGCGCCAGCCAAGCTTGCGGAAATAGGCGCGCAGCTCATTTGGTGTGTCGCGCCGCGCACGGAAATCATAATGCACAGGCTGCTGAAGGCCGGTCACCGGGCCGCCAAGATAGACTTTGCCAGCAGTATTATGCAGGTAATTCACCGCCGGATGCGCAGAATCATCAGCGCCAAAAACCATCTCGGCTTCGCGCGCTTTATTCGGGGTCCAATTGTCCGAAACGGTCATCGTGGCAAGAATAACGCCCTCTTGATCGCGCAGCGCAATATCCTGCCCCTCTTCAAGCGAGGCGGCAAATTCCTCGGACACATCAAGATTGATCGGCATGGGCCAAAGCGCGCCGTTCTCAAGGCGCATGTTTTCAACAACGCTGTTGTAATCGGCCTCGGTGAGGAACCCTTTGAGCGGATTAAACCCGCCATTCATCAAAAGCTCCAGATCGCAAATCTGGCGTGGAGTCAGATCCCAGCTTACAAGCTCACCAGCTTCAACTTTGAGTTTCTGAGCGCTCTCATAAGAGACATAGAGCTCGGGGATCGGTGCGAGGTTTGACGACATCATTAGCGCGGCCTTTTATCTGGCATGAACAATTGCGCCGGGATTAGCCCGGGGCAGGGACGTTGTTCAAGCCATAGCCCTCAATTCTGATCGAAATGAGGCTAAAAGGCCGCGCAATAGGGCTCTAGCGGGCGATTATTCCGATTCTTCGGCCAAAAAGCGTTCAGCGTCCAAGGCCGCCATACAGCCCATGCCCGCAGATGTGACCGCTTGGCGATAAACATGATCGGTCAAATCGCCCGCCGCAAAGACCCCAGGAACAGATGTAAGGGTTGTGCCCGGCTTTACGGTCACATAACCGCCATTGTGCAATTCGAGCTGATCCTTGACCAATTCGGATGCGGGCGCATGGCCGATCGCCACAAAGAAGCCCTTGCAGGGGATTTCTGTGATCTCGCCCGTATGGACGTTTTTCGCGCGAACGCCCTCAACCCCAAGCGGATTTTCCCCGCCAAACACTTCTTCAATGGAATGATCCCAAAGCATCTCGACCTTTGGATTTTTCTCAAGGCGCAGCTGCAAAATCTTCTCAGCGCGAAGGCTATCGCGGCGGTGAATAAGCGTAACCTTGGAGGCGAAATTGGTTAGAAAGAGCGCCTCTTCAACGGCCGTATTCCCGCCCCCAACAACAACAACCTCTTGCCCGCGATAGAAAAATCCATCGCAAGTCGCACAGGCCGAAACACCGAAACCTTTGAATTTTTCCTCCGAGGGCAAGCCAAGCCATTTGGCTTGCGCGCCCGTCGCGAGGATCACAGCATCGGCAGTATAAACCACACCGCTATCGCTTTGGGCGGTAAAGGGTCGCTTGCTCAGATCAAGCGACGAGATGTAATCCGAAATCACTTCGGCCCCCATCGCCTTGGCATGGGCTTCCATCTTTACCATCAAATCGGGCCCTTGGATTTCCGTCTCTCCGGGCCAGTTTTCAACTTCGGTTGTGATGGTCAGCTGGCCGCCGGGCTGAATCCCCTGAACAAGCACAGGCTCCAACATCGCGCGGCTGGCATAAACCGCCGCCGTATAGCCCGCCGGGCCAGATCCGATAATCAGAACGCGTGTGTGTTTGGTCTCGCCCATGGGTGCCTCGCAAAAAATGGTGCCCGAAATGCGGGCGCACACAGGATATAGACATGAGCGCCGCGCATGGAAAGGGGCGCTTTGCAATGATCGCTTGGCCCCGCGCGTTGGGCAGGGGCGCGCGCATGGAAAGGCAGAGGCGCTGATAAAGGGGTGAGATTATCAAGGGGCGGTAGATTGTGGAATGATCTTGCGCATCCGTGAAATAATATTGCGTGTCCAGCGCGTTTTGCGTATGTTTTGCGATACATACACTTTGGGAGGCCGCAATGGCTGGCAGCAAACTCGATCCGATCGACCGTAAAATTCTGGCCGAGCTTCAGGCAGACGGCCGGATGACCAATGTTGAGCTGGCCAAACGCGTTGGAATTTCTGCGCCGCCCTGTTTGCGCCGCGTGCGCACATTGGAAGAATCGGGTTTTATTCGCGGCTATCACGCCGATGTGGATGCGCGCGAATTGGATTTTGAGGTGCAGGTTTTTGCCATGGTCGGGCTGGTCAGCCAAGCCGAGGCGGACCTTGCGCGATTTGAAGGCATGTGCCGCGGCTGGCCGCTTGTACGCGAATGTCACATGCTCAATGGCGAGGTGGATTTTATCCTCAAATGCGTCGCCCCTGATCTCTCGACGTTTCAGAGCTTTCTGACCGAGAGCCTGACTTCGGCGGAAAATGTTGCCAGTGTGAAAACCTCGCTGGTGATCCGCTGTGCCAAGGATGAGCCGGGCGTTCCGTTTGAAGTCCTTGAGCAGCGGCTCAGCCAAAAAGCCTAAAGAAGATCGCCGTAAAAAGAGGCGGCGTTTGGAGCCGGAGGGTGCCCCAAACGCCTATACTTTTGTCGGCTTAAGCGGCGCTCAGATGATCCAAATCGCCCGCACTGAGGCGCGGATGGCACATGGATCCAAAATCGGCCATTTCCTGAATATATGGAAACATTCCAAGGAATTGCGCGCGCAGGTCGCCCATCAATTTGGTCGCCGTATTGGCGCCGGGATGATAGGTTTCAACCTCGACCCCATTGGCGCGGATCAAGGCGTGGCGATCAAGCGCGATATGGTAGGTGTTCACCATTGAAATCGGGGTCACTTCGATCACATTCATCCCGTCGACAAGGCTCGAAACGGGCGAAAGCGCTTGGCCAACGCCAAGGTAGTTTTTCAGCGTGTCCGCGCGCAGCAGGTGGCGGGCGTGTTGGCCCAAAATCAAATCCGGCGAAGGGCGGCCAAGGCCAAAAGTATCCGCCGCGATCCGCAGCAGATGCTCGCTTGGCTGGCCATTGCGCGGGGCGCCGGGCAGGATCGTCATCGCGCCAATCCAGCGCAGTGGCACATGCGCGCCTTCCAGCGTTTCAATCATCATGCCGGGGCGCAGGTCTTCAATCGCAACGGGTCCAAGCGCCGTTGGGATCAACGTGCCGCGGGCAAATGCGCCGCAGGTTTCTTCAAAAACGGGCAAAGCCGGTGCGGAGCGGCTGAAATCCATCTCATCGCCATTGTCGGCAAGATAGGAAATTTCATAGCGGCGCATCGCATGGCTGGGCGCAGGGGCGACGGAAATTGGTTTGCGGCGCACTGTCCAAGTGGTGGACGGAGTCGTTGTTTGTGCCGGGCGCGCGCCCGATGGGGCCGCGGGGCGGTGAGGGTATGTCATGCAACTGGTCCTTCGACTCGTTACATCAGCTTGGCCCCCACCAAATGCTGAATGTCCCAAACGATGGAGGCTTTTGGGCGCTATTGTCAAAATATTGGATTAATTATTGCAGGGAACCGCGCCAATCGCAGCGATACTTTCGCGATTGTTGCGCGATCCGGCGCTAATCCTGCCACATTTCGTGCCAGACCGTTTTGAATGGGCCAAGGCGCGCGAATCGCAATGGGGGCAAATGCGCCCGTTTTTGGCGAAATCAGCCCAAGAGAAAGGGCCGCGAGGTTGATGCACCTGCGACCCTTAAGGGAAACGAAATCTAGGGGTGGTCTCTTTTGGCGGGGCTTACGCGCGCGCCGCTTTGGGGGCTTTTAGCGCCTGTGCCGCGCGGGCCGCTTGAAATCCAACACGTCGCGCACCGCGCGCCCATGGCAGCTCAACTTCTGTCTTTTTCGCTTCCGCGATCATTGATTTCATCCAGCGTGAATTCTTTTGCATATCATTGCTCCGTTTTGCGGGCCTGCGCCCTGATGCCTCTGTTCATCTGCCTTTAGTCTTGCAGCTTGAGGTTAATATTGCGGATATTTGCGGCGGTGTTTTGGCGCTTGCAGGGCATTTTAGAAAAATTCCGTCTTATGCCGGGCGCAAAGCTGCGCTGGCGTCAAAATCCGGTGAAAACCTCAAAAACCTTAAGAAAATGGCAGTATTTGCGAACAATATTGCCGCGATCAGCGGGATTGTTTCGCAAAATGGGGCATGAATTTGGCAAGAGCTGGCCCGAACCAAGCAGCAAAGATGCGCCATCGCCGCCATTCGCGACAATGCGAGATATTTACGTGGGCTAAAGGCTGATCGCGGAGATCAAACGGCCATAGTCGGCCTCTTTTTGATGAACCGAGCGGCGATAGGAATAGAACCGCTTTGGATCGGAATAGGTGCAATGGCGGGTCCATTCCGCATGGCCTACGCCAGCTTCGCGAAGCTTAAACAGGCCAAAAGCCGGCAGATCAAATTGCATCCTATCCCCTTCGCCGCCCGCAAAGAAGCGGCCATAGGCAGGATCAACAGCGAGAAAATCCTCAAAGAACTCCGGACCAACCTCATATGCGCGCTGTGAAATCGTAGGCCCGATGACAGCATTGATTGCGCCGCGTTTGGCCCCAAGCGCTTCCATCGCCTCAATCGTATGCTCAAGCACGCCGCTCAAAGCGCCTTTCCAGCCCGCATGCGCCGCACCAATCACCCCGGCCTGCACATCGCCAAACAAAACCGGCTGGCAATCGGCCGTTAGAATAGAGAGCACAACGCCCGGTGTCGCTGTGACCAAAGCATCGGCGTGGATCGGCGCGCTGGGCGTGGCTTCAACCGTGGCCACATCCGCCGAGTGGATTTGATGAACCCCGCAAAGCGCCTCTGGTTCGGCCTGCATGGCGCGGGCCACTCGGGCGCGATTGATTGTAACGATATCGCTTTGATCCGACGATCCATTGCCGCAGTTCAGCCCCTCAAAAACGCCCGAAGAGGCCCCGCCGCGCCGGGTAAAGAACCCGTGGCGAAGCGGCGCAAGCGCATCAGATGTAAGGATCTCAAGGGTCATGGTTCGAATCCCGCAGGGCAGGGCGCATCTGTCGCGTGAATCGCGAGCGCTTGGAACAAGCTTCCCATTTCTTGCGGGTGGGTCAAGCGGCGATGTGCGGCAATATGCGCCTCAAGGGCTTCACCGCTAAGTTTTGCCGCCAATTTTTGCGCGCGTGCTGTAATTCCGAGCCGCTCAAGCAAAGCGCCCTGCGGGGTGAGCTTTGAGGCCGCGGCGCCTGCGGCTTTGGTTTCAAGCGCGAGGGGCTCGAAATCCACATGGGCGGTGATATCGGCTTGGCCGGGATTGGCGAGCGGGCTTTGCGGGGCGTGATCGCGCAAGGCCTGCAAAGTATCGCCCTGTGAATGCCAGCCGCCGTAGTCGATAATCAGCGCCGCGCCGCCATGGTCGGCGATCCTAGTGGCAATCTGGCGGATGATCGGCAGGGCGGGGGCGCAGGTCTCAACGATCGCGCCGGGGGGCGTATCGTCAAGGCGGTGATCCAGCGCTGCGATCGGGCTTGGCTGGCCCAGCGCAAAGGCCAATTCATCGCCCTTGGCGGAGACCATCACCTCGGCCCAGCCATTTTCGGCCCGTTGAAACTGGCGGATCGGCAGCGCATCAAAGAACTCGTTCGCCACAGCAAAAAGCGCGCGCTCGCCCAGCTCGCCCGCTTGATCCAGCCAGTGCACATCATAGCCCGCAAGCGTTTGGCGCTGAATATCGCGCAAGCGGGGCGAGGCCTCGATCAGGGTGATCCGCGCGCCCGCGTGAAAGCCGGGAACGCCGCGCGTGGCGCGCAATATATCGGCCATCAAGGTGCCGCGCCCCGGCCCAAGCTCGGCCAAAGTAAAGGGGGCAGGCGCGCCCGCATCCAGCCAGCTCTGCGCCAAACACAGGCCAATCATTTCGCCAAACATCTGGCTGATCTCGGGCGCTGTGATGAAATCGCCCTTTGTGCCAAATGGCTCGTGGCTGGTGTAATAACCATGCTGGGGATGCAGCAGACAATCGCTCATATATTGCGCAATCGTCAGCGGGCCGGTCGCGGCAACGCGTTCGGCGATCAGCGCTGAAAGGGGGGTCGGATCGCTCATGGCGCTGGGGTTCTGCGCCGCGCCCAAAGGACAATCACAAGCCCGGCTAGGATCATTGGGGTTGAAAGAAGCTGTCCCATGGTGAGGCCGGCAAAGACATGACCGAAGGGATTGTCGGGCGTGATATATTGCTGATCAGCAAGGCGGTAAAACTCAACAATAAAGCGCGCGATTCCGTAGCCTGCAACAAAGACTCCAATAAGCTGACCCGGACGTTTGAGCCAATCGCGCCGAAACGCCAGCCAAAGCAGCAGCGCACCAAGCACCAGCCCTTCAAGCGCCGCCTCATAAAGCTGCGATGGGTGGCGCGCGCATAGCCCGCCTGCGATATTCGCACAGGACTGCGCTTCAGCACCGGGAAAAATAACGCCCCAAGGCGCATCCGTCGGGCGGCCCCATAGCTCGGCGTTGATGAAATTGGCGACCCTTCCAAGCATCAAGCCCGGTGCGACAGAGATCGCGATCAAATCGCCGACCTCAAGAAGGGGCAACTTGCGCCGCCAAGCGAAAATCGCGCTAACAATCACAACCCCGGCAAACCCGCCGTGAAACGACATCCCGCCCGTCCAGATCATCGGAATTTCGGCCGGGTGGCTCAGGTAATAAGCGGGCTGATAAAACAGCACATAGCCAAGCCGCCCGCCCGCAATGATCCCGATGATGATCCAAGTGAGCAGCGCATCAAGCCCCTCGGCATCAATCGGCGCATCGCCCCGCCAAAGGCTTGCGCGGCGCGCACCTACAAGCGCAATGCGCCAAGCGAGCAGTATGCCCACGATATAGGCAAGCGCATACCAGCGCAGCGCAAAGGTAAAGAAGCCCAGATCAATCGAGAAAATCTCGGGCGAAATATTCGGAAAAGGGATCACGGCTAACATGCCGCATGCATGGCCGGGGCGCTGGGGGGAAGTCAACCTTGAGATTTGCCGCGCATGCACCCATATAGAGAAAGAACATAGCCGGAGGTTACACATGCAAACCCGCACAAAGATTTTTGACGACATCTCACAACTGATGACAAATGCGATGGGCGTGGCCCAGGGCGCAAAAGACGAGGCGGAAACCGCCATGAAGGGCCTTGTCGATCGCTGGCTTGCGGATCGCGATTTCGTAACGCGCGAAGAGTTTGATGCGGTGCGTGCGATGGCGCAAAAGGCCCGCGAAGAAAACGCCAGCTTGGCGGCGCGTCTTGATGCGCTGGAAACAGGCGCGAAACCTGCGGCGAAAAAGCCAGCGGCCAAGAAACCCGCCGCTAAGAAAAGCTAAACCCGCCTGAGGCTTTGGTTATTGGCCGGGCTGGCAATGGCCCGGCATAACCACGCCCCATTTCGCGCAAAAGGGATCCCCATCCCACCAAGCATCCGTGGCGCCAATCTCGTGATGCACAGCGACCCAGACGCGCCCGGATTTCTCCAGCAGCGCCTGAAGTGTCGCCCCATCCATATCTTCGATCCACTCCGGGCTTTGCGCCGCAAGAGGCGTTTGGTGCAGATCAATCGGGCTGCCATCGGGGCGCTGGGCGCTGATACTGGCAAAGGCCACATCGCCTGAAATGCGCAAATCATGGATGATGAATTGCACTGGCGCAGCAAAGGCCCATTCAGCATGCGGGCGCAGCGCACTCATCAAATCCGCCCGCAATTCCGATCCGCGCGCAGGCTCATAGCTTTCCTGCGCGGCCCCGGGGAGCGCTGCGCAAACAAGCGCCAAACTGGCAAGCAAAACAAGCGCGATTTTGTGCAAAACATCTCTCCTCAAAGCTTTGTTGCCCGCCCAAACTAGCCGCCCCACGGGCCGCGCGCCACGCCTATTTGCCGCCCCAAACTTCTCCACAGGGTGCTGCCGAAATGGGCGAAACTGTCCACAGGGGGGAGATTGATGGGGATAAATTCAATTTATTGCTTTACAGGTCTGCCTATTCATCACACCATATCTAGTAAGGGCAGTGGCAAAAGAACGCTGCACCTTGATCGGGCACCAAGGTCTAGTGTGGCATCTGCCGCCGCATGGATCTATAACAAACGAGGCCAAAAATGGCGCTTACCGAGCAAAGCTTTAGCTCCGAAGAACTCCATCCAATTGATATTGTTGAGCATCTCGCCGAATACAATGACTGGGATTTTGATCGCGTTGCCGATGATCAGATCGCCATGGCCGTTGAAGGGCAGTGGCGCACCTATTCCATCACGCTCGCGTGGTCGGGCTATGATGAAACGCTGCGCTTGATCTGCACGTTTGAGATGGAGCCGCCCGAAGATAAACTGCCGCAAATCTATGAGGTTCTCAACGCCACCAACGATCAATGCTGGGCGGGCGCGTTTAGCTACTGGCACGAACAGCGCCTGATGGTTTACCGCTACGGGCTGCTGCTCGCGGGGGGGCAGACCGCCGGTCCAGAACAGATAGATCGCATGATCGGGGCCGCCGTTGCTGCCGCTGAGCGGTATTACCCGGCCTTTCAGCTCGTCGCTTGGGGGGATCGCTCCTGCAAAGATGCGATGCAAGTTGCCATTGCGGAAGCCTACGGGCGCGCCTAAATCTGCCAAATCTCTCGGAATAAAGGCGCGCTGGTCAGTGCGCCTTTTTCTTTGGCTCAGCACCCGCGCTTGCCAAAACAAACCAGTTGCACAGCGCCGCCCGCCCGTTACCCTAGCGGCGAAATCGGCAAGGAAAAAATGATGGATATGAACCATATTAACGCTCAAGGGCTCGCGCTTTTGGGCTGCGGAAAAATGGGCTCGGCGATGCTGCAAGGCTGGCTTGGCAATGGGCTTTTGGCGCAAAACGTTTGGATTCTTGATCCTTTCCCCTCTGATTGGCTCAAGGCCCAAGGGGTTCACATCAATGAAGGCTTGCCCGCCGCGCCCGCCGCCGTTTTGATCGCGGTCAAGCCGCAGATGATGGGCGAAGCGCTCCCAACTTTGCAAGCGCTGGGCAATGCCAGCACGCTTTTCCTCAGTGTCGCCGCGGGCACGACAATTGAAAAATTTGAAGAGGCCCTTGGCGCGCAAAGCCCGATCATCCGCGCCATGCCCAATACGCCTGCTGCTGTGGGCCACGGGATGACTGCGCTGATCGGCAATGCCCATGCAACAGCGGCGCAAATGGATATGGCCGAGGCCTTGATGTCTGCTGTTGGCCAAGTCGTGCGGCTTGAAAATGAAGAGCAAATGGATGCGGTGATCGGCGTCTCTGGCTCGGGCCCGGCCTACGTGTTTCATATGATGGAAGTGATGGCCGCAGCCGGGGCTGAGCTTGGCCTTGCGCCCGAATTGGCGATGCAATTGGCCATCGCAACCGTTGAGGGCGCAGGCCATTTGGCAATGACAAGCGATGAAAGCCCCGCGCAACTGCGCATCAATGTTACCTCGCCCGGCGGAACAACGGCCGCCGCGCTCAATGTCTTGATGGATGCGCAAGCCGGCATGCCCCCCTTGATGCGCCGCGCCGTTGCCGCCGCCGCAGATCGCGCCAAGGAATTGGCCAAATGATCACCTATGAGGATTTCGCCAAAGTGGATATCCGCGCGGGGATCGTCACCCGCGCCGAACCCTTCCCAGAGGCGCGCAAACCGGCGATCAAACTCTGGATCGATTTTGGCGGTGAGCTGGGCGAAAAGAAATCATCCGCCCAGATCACCCGGCACTATGCCCCCGAAGCGCTTATCGGGCGCCAAGTCCTCGCTGTGGTAAATTTCCCGCCGCGCCAAATCGGCAAAGTCATGTCCGAAGTGCTTGTGCTTGGCGTGCCGGATGAAGACGGCGAAGTGATCCTGATTGGCCCCGATCAACCCGCCCCCAAAGGCGCGCGCTTGTTTTGAAAAAGCTGCTGATCACCCAGCGCCTGCCCGATAGAATCGAAGCGGCGGCCCGCGCCAATTTTGATGTCACATCGCGCGGCGAAGCACAGCCCCTTGCGCTTGAAGAGGCCCGCGAAGCACTGCAAACCTATGATGCGATCCTGCCAACCCTTGGCGATCACTTCCCGGCCGAGGCCTTCACCGCGCCAAATCACCGCTGCCAATTGCTCGCCAATTTCGGCGTTGGCACCAATCACATAGACATAAACGCCGCCAATGCCGCAGGCATCCAAGTGACCAACACGCCCGGCGCCGTTACCGATGCCACGGCTGATATCGCTATGATGCTGATCCTGATGACCGCCCGGCGCGCCTCTGAGGGCGAAACCTTGCTGCGAGCGGGCAAATGGCAGGGCTGGCGGCCCACCCAAATGCTCGGCATGCATATCGGCGGCAAAACCCTTGGCGTCATCGGCATGGGAAGGATCGGCCAAGCCATCGCCAAACGCGCCCATTTTGGCTTTGGTATGGAGATCCACTATTTCAATCGCAGCGCCAAAAGCGATCTCGCAACCCCGGCCAAGCGCATCACAGATCTCAACACATTGCTAAACACATCCGATATCGTGATCCTCGCAGTGCCCGCAACGGCCCAAACGCATCACCTGATCGGCGCAGATCAACTGGCCCAAATGCAAGAGCACGCCTGCCTGATCAATGTCGCGCGTGGAGATGTGATTGATGAGGCAGCCCTGATCAAAGCCCTGCAATCCCGCCAAATCGCCGGCGCAGGCTTGGATGTCTATGAAAAAGAGCCGCAAATCCCCAAAGCTCTGCGCGATCTGCCCAACACAACCCTACTGCCCCACCTCGGAACTGCGGCCCTCGAGATACGCGAAAACATGGGCCAAATGGCGCTTGATAACCTGATCGCATGGCAACAAGGCGCGCCACTTCTCAACCCAGTTTAAGCACCATTTCACAGTTGTGAAAATATCCTCGCCGAAGGCCAGAATCTTACTGTTGCGCCAAAAGAGTTTAATGCCTCCGGCGGGGATATTTGACCAACTATGAATGCAAGGGATGCAAAGAGGCGCTGGGCTTAATTCTCGGTCAGCGCGCCGTTTTCCCATGTGCCCGTGGCGGTCTCGCCGCTGGCGTATTTGATCGTGCCAAGGCCTTGGCGCTCGCCGTTTACAAAGCTGCCTTCATAGACATCCCCATTGGCATAAGTGGCCTTTCCCTCGCCGTTGATTTCGCCAGCGCGCCATGCGCCTTCATAGGTAAAGCCATTGGGCATAACGATTTTTCCATTGCCTTCGCGATTGCCATCGGCAAAGGCGCCCTCATAGATTGTGCCGTCTGAATAAGTGGCTTTGCCCATGCCGCTGCGCAGGCCTTCAACCCAATCCCCCTCATAAGAATAGCCATCAGAATAGGTCATTTTGCCTTTTCCGTGGTTCTGAGCGTTCTTGAAGCTGCCCTCATAGACAAGGCCGTTGGTGTAGCGCGCGATACCAGTGCCCTCAATAACGCCCTGTTTCCATTCGCCTTCATATGTATTGCCATCGGGATAGGTGATTTTGCCCATACCATCGGCCAGATCATCGAGGAAATTGCCCTCATAGACCGATCCGTCTGGGTAGGTCACTTTGCCTTTGCCTTCGATCCGGCCCTTGGTCCAGTCGCCGATATAGGCATATCCATCGGCGCCGGTAAATTGGCCAATCCCATGGCGATTGTCCTCAAAAAACGCGCCTTCATAAATATCGCCATTGGCATAGGTGACTTTGCCTTGTCCCTGGCGCTGGCCTGCTTCAAGCGCGCCGACATAGACATCGCCATTGGGCTGGGTCAGCGTGCCTTGGCCATGGATTTGCCCGCCAAGCCATTCGCCCTCATAGCGCAGCCCATCGGGCATGATCAGCGTGCCAATACCTTCGCGCAATCCGCCTTTGAGCTGGCCTGTGTAGGTTGCTGTATCGGGGTAGGTGATCTTGCCGCTGCCCTCTTTGACGCCGGCAATCCAAGCGCCCTCATAGACATAGCCCGTGGGGCTTTCCATGCGGCCTTGGCCCTCATGCAGCGCATTCACAAAGCCGCCCTCGTATTTCACCCCATTGGCATAGGTCGCGACCCCTGAACCGTTGATTTTCCCATCGGTCCAATCGCCCTCATAGGTGCCGCCATCCGCAAAGGTGATCTTGCCGATGCCTTCGGGCTTGCCGCGCGCGAATGTTCCGACATAGATCGAGCTATCGGGGAAAACAGCGCGCCCTTGGCCGCGGATTTCGCCCTCTACCCATTCGCCGGAATATTCATAACCATTGGGCAGGCGATAGGTTCCGGTGCCATGCTGCACACCGTCCTTGAACGTGCCTTCGTAAACGCCGCCCTCATCATATTGCTTGGTGATGATCTTGCCGCTGTCTTGGGCAAATGCCCCCAACGGCGCGCCAAAAGAGAGCGTGGCAACAAGTGCAAAGACGGCAATGTTTGAAATTTTCAGCACGATTTCCCCCAAGCGATATTCAGCGCAAGACCATCCCCGGCCCGCTTTGGCCAGCCTAAGAGACAGCCAAGCGCAAGACAACGTCTTTTGCGCGCCCCCTTCCCAATAAGCGGAGCGGCCATTGGCGCGGCTTTTTCGCGCCGCCTCTCTTTTAACTCGCGCTCAGTCTGGGTAGACAGGGCCAAGCATAAAGAGGGCCTCGCATGGGCAATAGATTCCGCCTCACTTTGGCACAGTTAAACCCAACCGTTGGCGCGCTCAGCTCCAACGCGCAAAAGGTGCGCGATGCTTGGGCAAAAGCGCGCGATGCAGGCGCGGATATGATCGCCTTTCCCGAGATGTTTATCTCTGGCTACCAAACCCAAGACTTGGTGATGAAACCGGCCTTTTGCGAGGATTGCATACGCCATATCAAAGCCTTAGCGGTTGAGCTTGCCGATGGCCCTGCGATTGGGATCGGCGGCCCCTATGCCTATGGTGATAAGTTGCACAACGCCTATTGGATTTTAGAGGGCGGCGAGGTGCGCACGATTGTACTCAAGCATAACCTGCCCAACGAGACCGTGTTTGATGAGGTGCGGCTCTATTCCTCGGGGCCGATCAACGGGCCCTATAAAATCGGGCCGCTGCGCATCGGCACGCCCATTTGCGAAGACGCATGGCACCCCGAAGTGGCTGAGGCACTGGCCGAAACCGGCGCGGAAATCCTGCTCGTGCCCAATGGCTCGCCCTATTATCGGGGCAAATTTGATCGCAGGCTCAGCCATATGGTCGCCCGCGTGGTCGAAACCGGCCTGCCGCTGGTCTATCTCAATATGGTTGGCGGCCAGGATGATCAGGTCTTTGATGGCGCGTCCTTCGTGCTGAACCCGCACGGCGAAATGGCGGCAAAATTTCCGACCTTTGATGAGGTGATTGAGCATATCGATTTTGAGGAAGGTGATGCAGGCTGGCGCGCGCTTCCCGGCAAAATCGACCATGCCCCGGATGAATGGGAACAAGACTACCGCGTGATGGTCGAAGCCACGCGCGATTACTTGGGCAAAACCGGTTTCAAAAAAGTTCTGCTTGGCCTTTCCGGCGGGATCGATAGCGCGATTGTGGCCACCATCGCCGCTGATGCGCTTGGCCCCGAAAACGTCCGCTGCGTGATGCTGCCCTCGGAATATACCTCCCAAAGCTCGCTGGACGATGCAAAGGATGTGGCCAACCGCCTTGGCTGCCGCTACGATTTCGTGCCGATCAAAGAAGGGCGCGATGCGATCACCAACACGCTCGCGCCGCTCTTTGCAGGGGTTGAGCCGGACCTGACCGAAGAGAATATCCAATCGCGCCTGCGCGGGCTTTTGCTCATGGCGCTGTCGAATAAATTTGGCGAAATGTTGCTGACAACGGGCAATAAATCCGAAGTCGCGGTCGGCTATGCGACGATTTATGGCGATATGGCGGGCGGCTATAACCCGATCAAAGAGCTCTATAAAACCCGCGTGTTTGAGCAATGCCGCTGGCGCAATGCCAACCATCGCCCCTGGATGAAAGCTCCGGCGGGCGAGGTCATCCCGCCCTCAATCATCGACAAACCGCCAAGTGCCGAGCTGCGCCCTGATCAGCGCGATGACGATAGCTTGCCGCCCTATGATATTCTCGATGCAATCCTCGAACAGCTGATCGATCACGAGGCCTCTTTCGGCGAAATCGTCGCCATGGGCTATGATCGCGATGTGGTGAAAAAGGTCGAGCATCTGATCTACATCTCAGAATACAAACGCCATCAAGCCGCCCCCGGCGCGCGCCTCACCCCGCGCTCTTTCTGGCTTGATCGGCGCTATCCGATTGTGAACCGCTGGCGGGATCAAAGCTAAGCCTCGCCCAGCCGATCTCCGAGCAAAATGCGCGGCCCCGGACCATGCTTTCGCAGCGCGTCATCGGGGTTATAAAGCTTGCAAGATTTTAAACTTAGGCACCCGCAACCAATGCAAGAATTTAAACTTTCGCGCAAACGGGTGAGGGTTGCGATCTTTTCATCCAGGCTTTTGCGAAAGTGGCGGGCGATCTTTTCCCAATCGGCTTTTGTGGGCGTGCGCCCCTCGGGAAGCGCGCTTAGCTCGCCGCGTATTTCAGCGATGGAATAGCCCATTTGCTGGGCGATCTTGATGAAGCTGAGGCGGCGAATATCGGCCCGTTCAAAGCGGCGCTGCCCGCCGGCATTGCGCCCCGGCGTGATCAAACCCTGCTCCTCATAATAGCGGATCGCCGAAACAGCGAGCCCGGTTCGCAATCCAACTTGCCCAATTGTCAGCATGCCTAGCTCCGTGAATTTTTTGTTTGACCTCAAGTTAGCTTGAGGAATTACAACAGGCAAATCAACAAGAAATAGGAGAGTAAGATGGCTACTTTAGAACATGTAAATATCACAGTTAAGGATGCGGATCTGATTGCGCAAAAACTTGTTGCGCTGTTTGACTGGTCAATCCGCTGGTCCGGTGCGGCAATGGAGAAGGGGCGCACGGTGCATGTTGGCACTGAAAACAGCTACATCGCCCTCTATTCGCAGGGCGGCACACAAGCCTTGGGCAATAGTTATCTCAGCCCGGGCGGGCTCAATCATATCGGCATCGTTGTTGATGATCTTGTTGCCGCAGAGGCGCGCATAAAATCCGCAGGCTACACCCCGCAGAATCATGCAGATTATGAGCCCGGCAAGCGCTTCTATTTCGATTTTGACGATGGCGTTGAGATCGAAGTAATCGCTTATGATTAAAGGGTAATTTGCTCCAAAGTGCAGGCCGAGAATGCAGTTTTTACATCCCCCGGCCTGCACAATTCCGTTGCCGGCGTTAGCATGGCCGCAGCAGCACATGCTGTGCCATATCGCAATGCTTCGGGCGCGCCCATTTCGCGCGCAATCCCAAGCGCAACCCCCGCCACAAAACTATCCCCTGCCCCAACGGCAGACACCACATTTTGAATGGGCAGCGCCGCGTGCCAAATACCCTGATCATTCGCAAGAGTTGAGCCATCAGCCCCGCGCGCGATGATCACATTTTGCGCCGCGCCGCGCTTCAATAGCTCTTGAGCAAACAGCGCTGTATCACGCCGCCCCGCGAGCTCTCGGCCCGCCAGCCCCACTGCCTCAGCATCATCCATACGCAACACAAAGGGCCGCAGCGCCGCCTGCGCTATCGCCGCCAAGGGCGCACCAGAGGTATCGACAAAAAGCCGCCCGCCAGCTTTGTCCACAACCCCAGCCAAACGGGCCGTAAAATCAGGCGAAACGCCGGGCGGTTGCGAGCCAGACAAAACGATCAATGCATCCGGCGTCAAGGCGGCCTCGATCGCGCAAAGGGCCTTCTCGCAAAGGCCCGCATCCCAAGCAGGGCCGGGCATCACAAAGCGAAATTGATCGCCGCGCGCACTATCGGTGATCGCAATGCTTTGGCGGGTTTCACCGGGAATATTAAAGGGCAAAGCCGGTACATTTTCACCCGCCAACAACGCAAGCAAAAACGCCCCCATCGCGCCGCCCACAGCCACAAAGGCCGTGCTCTCCCCGCCCAAAATCCGCACCGCACGCGAAACATTCACGCCGCCGCCGCCGGGATCAAATTGCGGCGTGGAGCAGCGCAGTTTCGGCCCCGCGCGCACATGATCAACCGCGCTCGAAAGATCGACAGCGGGGTTCAGCGTGATCGTGAGGATCGGGGCGGTTTGCATCGGCACCTCGGGCAAATTTCCGCCCCATCATGGCCCATCCGCGCCCCGCCTCAAAGCGCAAAACAGATGCAAACACTGGACAATTGCGCGCCAGAGTGGAATAGCAGCGCCAACAGGAGAGCCCTCATGACAACCACTCGTTTTGCCCCATCGCCCACCGGATATATCCACGTTGGAAATCTGCGCACCGCGCTGTTCAACTACCTGATCGCGCGCAAGGCTGGCGGGCAATTTATCCTGCGCCTTGATGACACTGATCCTGAGCGCTCAACGGATGCTTATGCCGACGCGATCAAAGAGGATCTCGAATGGCTTGGCCTCACTTGGGACCGCATCGAGCAACAATCAACCCGCATCGAGCGCTATGAAGCCGCCGCCGACGAACTGCGCGCAAAGGGGCGTTTTTACGAGTGTTTTGAAACACCTACCGAGCTTGACCTTAAGCGCAAGAAGCAGCTCAACATGGGCAAACCGCCGGTTTATGATCGCACCGCTTTGGCGCTTTCCGAGGCCGAGCGCGATGCGCTGCGGGCCGAGCGCGGCGCGGGCCATTGGCGCTTTAAGCTCGATCAAGAGCGCATTGAATGGAAGGATGGCATCCTTGGCGATCTCTCGATTGATGCAGCGTCCGTCTCTGATCCGGTGCTGATCCGCGGCGATGGCCAGTTCCTTTATACGCTTGCCTCGGTCTGCGATGACGTTGATTTTGGCATCACCCATGTTGTGCGTGGCTCGGATCACGTGACCAACACTGCGACCCAAATCCAGATCATTGAAGCCCTTGGGGGCACGGTTCCATCCTTTGCGCATCACTCGCTTTTGACCGGCCCACAAGGCGAAGCGCTTTCCAAACGGCTCGGCACTTTGAGCCTGCGCGATCTGCGCGAACAGGGCGTTGAGCCGATGGCATTGCTCAGCCAAATGGCCCGCCTTGGCGCGAACCAGCCCTTTGAGCTGCGCAGCACAATGGACGAGCTGATTGAGGGCTTTGACCTTTCGCAATTCGGCGCGGCCCCAACGAAATTCGATGTGGATGATCTGTTCCCCATCACGGGCCGTTACCTGCAAACGCTGCCGCTGGCCTCCGTCGCCTCTGATATTGCGGCGCTTGGCGTGCCTGAAACACTGGCCAGCCAATTCTGGGATGTGGTGCGCGAAAATATCTCAACGCGCGGCGATATGGCCGCTTGGTGGGCACTGTTCCGCGATGGCGCAGAGCCTGTGATCGAGGAAGAAGACCGCGAATTTGTCGCCCAAGCTTTCGCGCTTTTGCCCGCGCATCCCTATACTTCCGAGACATGGGGCGCATGGACGGCTGCCGTTAAAGAAGCCACCGGACGCAAAGGGCGTGGCCTCTTCATGCCGCTGCGCAAAGCGATCACTGGCCAGCCGCACGGCCCGGATATGAGCGCGGTTCTCACCCTGCTGCAAAAAGCGCCAAGCCTCTAGCTGCGCGCATTCTTGCTCTTGCCGCATCGCGCTTGATCGCCTAACTTTGCCCTGCCCGCATGGGGAGAATCTGGCGCTTGCCGCCAGTGCCGAAGGAGCAACCGCCCCGGTAAACTCTCAGGCAAATGGACCTATGCGGCAAAGAAAGACTCTGGAGAGAGGTGCTTGAGCGCATCCGCCGAAGGGATAACGATCTCAGGCGCACGGACAGAGGGGGCATCGTTGGGGCGCGCAGCGTCTTTGATCGGTGCCGGGTGCTATGCCACTTCCGGCTATATTTGAGCGAGGGAAGTATGAGCGAGCAAGCCTTAAAACAAACGAGCCTTTACGATCTGCATGTGGCGCTTGGGGCCAAGATCGTTCCCTTTGCGGGCTATGCCATGCCGGTGCAATATCCGATGGGCGTACTGAAAGAACACCTGCATACGCGCGCCGCGGCGGGGCTGTTTGATGTCTCGCATATGGGGCAAATGATCCTGCGCGGGGCAGGGGCGGCAGAGGCGCTTGAGGCGCTTGTTCCTGTCTCGATTTTGGGGCTGGCTGAAGGGCGGCAACGCTATGGGTTGTTTACCAACGCGCAGGGCGGGATTGAGGATGATCTGATGATTGCCAATCGCGGCGATCACCTTTTCCTTGTGGTGAATGCAGCGCGCAAAGAGGCGGATTTCGCGCTGCTGCGGGCCGGATTGCCAAGCAGCATTGAGATTGACGTGATCACCGATCGCGCCCTTCTTGCGCTGCAAGGGCCAGCGGCTGAGGCGGCGCTTGAAACGCTTGCGCCCGGCGTGGCCGATATGCGCTTTATGGATGTCGCGACGCTTGCCTCGACCTTCGGCGATCTGTGGATTTCCCGCTCAGGCTATACCGGCGAAGACGGTTTTGAAATCTCGGTTGAAACAGGCCAAGCGCGGGCTTTGGCAGAAGCGCTTTTGGCGATTGAGGCGGTTGAACCCATCGGCCTTGGCGCGCGCGATAGTCTGCGCCTTGAGGCCGGGCTTTGCCTCTATGGCCATGATATTGATGAAGAAACCAGCCCCACAGAGGCCGCGCTTAATTGGGCCATCCAAAAACCACGCCGTGCGGGCGGCGATCGCGCAGGCGGCTTCCCCGGCGCAGATCGCATCCTAAATGAGCTTGAAAACGGCGCCCCCCGCAAGCGCGTTGGACTTCTCCCCGAAGGGCGCGCCCCGATGCGCGAAGGGGTCGAACTTTTCGCAACTGAAAGCGGCGGCGAACCAATTGGCAAAATCACCTCTGGCGGCTTTGGCCCCAGTATTGGCGCGCCGATTGCGATGGGCTATCTTCCGGCCAATATGGCCAGCGAGGGCACTGAAATTTGGGGCGAATTGCGCGGCAAACGCCAGGCGCTGCGGGTGGCGCCGATGCCGTTTCGCCCTTCCACTTATAAACGTTGAACCAGACAAACGAGAGATAGGATCAAACAGATGAAATTCACGGAAGAACACGAATGGCTTGAAATCGAAGGCGATCTCGTTGTGGTTGGGATCACCGAACATGCCGCTGAACAGCTCGGCGATATTGTCTTTGTCGAGCTGCCCGATGAGGGCACATCCGTGACCAAAGACGAAGAAGTTGTGGTGATTGAAAGCGTTAAAGCCGCCTCCGATATCCTTGCGCCTTTGGACGGCGAGATTGTTGAGGTCAACACGCCTTTGATCGAAAACCCAAGTGCCGTGAATGATGATCCACAGGGCGAAGCTTGGTTCTTCAAGATGAAGATCGAAGACCTCTCTGTGCTCGATGATCTGATGTCTGAAGCGGAATATAAATCCCTCATCGGTTAGGGCAAAGCGCCCGCCCATCCCTATTTCGTTCAGCCGCCAATCTGGAGCGCGCCCATGGCCTATACGCCCTCAACTTACGACCCCTATGATTTCGCCAACCGCCGCCATATCGGCCCAAGCCCAAGCGAAATGGCTGAAATGCTTGAGGTTTTGGGCGTCTCTAGCTTGGATGAGCTGATTGATCAGACCGTGCCCATGGGCATCCGCCAGATGGAGCCGCTGAGCTGGAAACCCGTTACAGAGCACGGCGTTTTGGGCGAAATGCGCAAAGTCGCCAAGGCCAATAAGGTGCTCACATCCTTGATCGGGCAGGGGTTTTACGGCACCGCGACACCCCCGGCAATTCAGCGCAACATCCTTGAAAACCCTGCCTGGTATACCGCCTATACGCCCTACCAGCCCGAGATCGCGCAGGGCCGCCTTGAGGCGCTGTTAAACTTCCAAACCATGGTCAGCGATCTGACCGGGCTTGAGGTTGCCAATGCCTCGCTTCTTGATGAGGCAACCGCCTGCGCCGAAGCGATGACAATGGCTGAGCGCGCTGCAAAATCCAAAGCGCGCGCCTTCTTTGTTGATGAAAACTGCCATCCGCAAAACATCGCCGTGATCAAAACCCGCGCCGAACCCCTTGGCATCGAAGTGATCGTGGCCGCGCCTGATAAGCTTGATGCAAGTGCGGTCTTTGGCGCGATCTTCCAATACCCCGGAACCTATGGCGATCTGCGCGATTTCACCCCCCTGATCGAGGCGCTGCATAGCAACGGCGCGCTCGCCGTGATGGCCACCGATTTGCTCGCGCTCACCATGCTCAAAGAGCCCGGCGAAATGGGCGCGGATATTGCTGTTGGCTCGGCGCAGCGCTTTGGGGTTCCGCTTGGCTTTGGTGGGCCGCACGCGGGCTTTATGTCTTGCCGGGATGCGCTCAAACGCTCGATGCCGGGGCGGATTGTTGGGGTCTCGATTGATACCCACGGCGCGCGGGCCTATCGCCTCTCGCTGCAAACCCGCGAGCAACATATCCGCCGCGAAAAAGCGACCTCCAACGTTTGTACTGCTCAAGCTTTGTTGGCAGTTATGGCCTCGTTCTATGCGGTGTTCCACGGCCCTGTTGGGCTCAAAGCAATCGCAGAAATGGTGCATGGCCATGCGGTGCGGCTCAATACTGCGCTGCAAGCGGCAGGCTTCAAAACCGGGCCGCGCGCCTTCTTTGATACGATCACTGTGGATGTTGGGGCGATGCAGGGGGTTATCCTGCGCTCGGCCGAAGCCGAAGGGATCAACCTGCGCAAAATCGGTGAGGCGCGCATCGGGATTTCCGTCGATGAGATGGTCGATATCTCAACCCTCACAAGCGTGCTGCGCGCCTTTGGGATTGGCGCCGAAGCGCTTGAGGCAAAGCCCGATCTTGGCTTTGGCAAAGAGCTGCTGCGGACATCCGATTACCTCACCCATCCGGTCTTTCATATGAACCGCGCCGAGAGCGAAATGATGCGCTATATGCGCCGGCTTGCGGATCGCGATCTTGCTCTTGATCGCGCGATGATCCCGCTTGGCTCTTGCACGATGAAGCTCAATGCGGCCGTGGAAATGATGCCCATCACATGGCCCGAGTTTTCCAATATGCACCCCTTTGCGCCCTTCAATCAAACCGAGGGCTATGAGGCGATGATCAAGGATCTTAGCGCGAAACTATGCGAGATCACCGGCTATGATGCGATGTCGATGCAGCCAAACTCCGGCGCGCAGGGCGAATACGCAGGCCTGCTTACAATTGCTGCCTATCACCGCGCCAATGGCCAGGGCAGCCGCCATATCTGCTTGATCCCAATGTCTGCGCACGGGACCAATCCCGCCTCGGCGCAGATGGTTGGGATGAAAGTTGTGCCGGTGAAGAGCGCGGAGAATGGCGATATTGATCTTGCTGATTTTCGCGCCAAGGCCGAGGCCGCAGGGGATGCGCTTGCGGCTTGCATGATCACCTATCCCTCGACCCACGGCGTGTTTGAAGAAACCGTGCGCGAGGTCTGCGAGATTACCCATCAATTTGGCGGGCAGGTTTACCTTGACGGGGCGAACCTCAACGCGATGGTCGGCCTCGCCAAACCCGGCGAAATCGGCTCGGATGTGAGCCATCTCAACCTGCACAAAACCTTCTGCATTCCTCATGGCGGCGGCGGGCCAGGCATGGGGCCCATCGGGGTTAAGGCGCATCTTGCGCGCTTTTTGCCGGGCCATCCAGAAACCGGCGGCGAATGCGGCCCCGTATCGGGCGCGCCCTATGGATCGGCCTCGATCCTTCCGATTTCATGGGCCTATTGCAAGCTGATGGGCGGCGCAGGCCTGACCCAAGCCACCAAGGTTGCCATCCTCAACGCCAATTACATCGCCAAGCGGCTTGAGGGCGCATATGGCGTTCTCTTTGCGGGGCGCCAAGGGCGGGTCGCGCATGAATGCATCCTTGATACGCGCCCCTTTGCTGATGCGGGCATCACTGTTGATGATATCGCCAAGCGCTTGATTGATAACGGCTTTCACGCCCCAACAATGAGCTGGCCCGTTGCCGGCACCTTGATGGTTGAGCCGACAGAATCTGAAACCAAGGCCGAGCTGGATCGCTTTATAACCGCCATGCTTTCGATCCGCGAAGAGATCGGCGCAGTTGAACGCGGCGAGATTGATGCAGAGAATAATCCGCTCAAACATGCGCCTCATACGGTTGGCGATCTGGTCGCGGATTGGGATCGGCCTTACACGCGCGAACAGGGTTGCTTCCCGCCCGGGGCGTTCCGGGTCGATAAATATTGGCCACCAATCGGGCGCGTTGACAATGTTTATGGGGATCGCAATCTGGTTTGCATTTGCCCGCCGGTTGAGGCCTATCTCGACGCTGAATAGCGCATAGCGGCCCGCTCTTAAACGGGCGGGCCGCGCCTAGTAATCTTTCTCGAAATAGATCCCAACGCCGGTTTCGCCCGTCGATCTGAGCAAGCCTTTGGCGGTAAAGGCATCGTTGATATCAATGTTGAGATTGATCTCGGATTTGCCTTCGCTATCAATCGTGACATCCGTATAGACTTTTTCGGTGATGTATTTGCCGACCCGCACAGCGGCTTTGCCTTCATCCGTGGTGGTCAGATCAAGATCATCAAGACCAAATTCACGGCGCAATCGCCCGATCAGACCTTCGCCACCGGTGCCCGCCAATGTGGCCACAGCATTGGCCATTTGCGCCGCTTGAAGAGGCGAAATCTGGGTCAGCGCGCGGCCAAACAAAAGCCGCGCAAGCACTTCATCTTCGGGCAGTTCAGGAACCGAGCTAAAGCTGACTTTGATGTCATCCGCAGGGCCCTCAACGATGATCTGAACAACCGCATCTTCGGTTTCTGTTTCAGCGATGAGGCGGATCGTTGGCGTGCCAGAGCCGCGCGCAAGCAAGGAGCCTTCCTTGAGATCAAGCCGCTTGCCAAGGATATTCAGCCGCCCGCGCACCAGCGAAAATTGCCCGACAGGAATGATATCATCCGTGCGCCCGGTGATGCGCAAACGCCCGCCAAGCTCTGCATCAAGCCCGCGGCCTCGAATGAAAACCCGGTTGGGTGCGAGCAGCAAGATATTGAGCCCGAAGCTTGAAGACGGGCCAGCTTTGGCGGCGTTGCTTGCCGGATCAAGGCCGGCGCGTTTGTTGGTTGCCAAAACAGGGCCGGGCGCGCCTTTGTGAATCACTGTCGGGGCCGAGCCTGCGCCGCTGATCCCACTTGAGGGGACCTTGATTTCTGTCACGCCAAGGGTGATTTCTCCGCCGATCTGCGCGCCGCCCGCAAGCCCCCCGGCCACGGTGAACGCACCTGTAAGGCTGGTGCTGTAAAGCTCGGGATCAACGACCTTAACGTTTTGAATTTGCACAGCAAGATTGGACTCATAGGGCGCAGTCAGGGCGATGGGCCCGCTTGCTTGAATGCGCCCGCCGCTGGTGACTTGCGTCGTGGCGCTGATCTGTGCGCGGGCATTGGAAAGCTGCGCGGTGAAGCTAAGATCGCTCAAGGTTTCGCTCAGATTGGGCAAGGAAACGCGCGCACCTGAGCCGGTGATATTGCCCGAAAGACTCTCAAGCGCGGGGCGGCCTTTGAGCGCCAGATCATAGCGCGCATCGCCCTGAATGCTCATATCTGTCAGGAAGTTATTGGCCAAACCAAGCGGCGCTTGGCCCGCAGCCGTAAGATCAAGCGAAAGCCCATCGGCAAGGTTTATCAGCCCGCCAATCCGCCCATTTGCGCCGCCCGGCCCAGTGGCATCAAGAGCGATCCGCCATGACGTATCGGTGACGCGATTTGCGCTGCCTTTGGCGGCGGCGGGGCCGTTGATGCCTGTGGCGATCCGGCCAAGATTATCGAGCGTGGCATCAAAATCAAAGGCGGCGGCTTGCGGCGTTATCTGGCCCGAAAATTCGGTCTTCACCGCTGGGGTTTGCAAGGTTGTGCGGCGCAGACGGGTCCCTGTTTCATCGCGCGCAACATCGACTTCGAAATAGGCGCGCCCGGCAATCAAGCTGTCGAGCGGGGCAATGCCAATGCCAAGGTTTGTCCCGGTTCCAGAGAGGTTTACATCAAACTGCCCGCCAAGCGGGGCGACAATCCCGGCAAGCGAAAACACCGCTGCACCGCGCAGCCCGTCTTGCCCCAAGAGCGGCGCAAAACGTGCAAGCGATCCGGCCGAAACCATTGCCTCAACCGTCGTTTCGTAACCAGACTCGAGCCCATCAATCCGCGCAGCGCCAGTTAGCGTTACATCCCCCGAGCTTACCTCAAGCGCATTCACCTCAAGCAGATCGCCCTGACGCCAGACCAAGGCCACATCGCCCGAAGCATTGCGCCCAAAGGCACGCTGATAGCGCGGATCATCATGGGCAAACCCAAGCACATCAAACCCGACCTGCGCTGTAACAGCACTTAACAGCGAGGTCGCATCCCCGGCCAAAGCGCGCCCGATTGTACCGGTCGCCCGGATGATGCTTGTGTCCAAAAAGACCGCCTCGCGCGCATAGCCTTTGAGGGCCGCATCAAGCTTCCATTCCTCACCATCATCATCCTGATAGGCCGCCTCAAGCTGGGCCCGTTGCACATATGCTTTTGGGCCGGGCAGGGGCAGCAAAACCGGGGCGCCATCCGCGGCTTCCATCAAAGCAGAAAGCGAAAAGCTTTGCGGGATGCTTTCAGCAGAAAGAGAGAGCGCGCCATTCACGCGAAGAGCTTTGGCAGAAAGCCGCAGGGTTTGGATATCAAGCGCGCCTGTCGGGCTGCGCTCTCCTTTGGCGATCAAAGAGATATTGGGGCCAAAGAAATCGCGATATTCCGGATCAAACAGAGGCGTGATATCGCCGCTGATATCCACCGAGAAACGCTTGGCGGGCGGAAGATCTTCTTGGGCTATGGGCGCATTGGGATCAAGCGCATCAGGCAGAACATCGCTTGGCGCCTCCACAATATTAGCAACGCTGACAGCGCCCGAGAGCCGCTCTTCGCCTTCGGTTTCAAGCGTTATCTGCGCGACATAATCGCTGAGCGGGGCTTTGCCCTGAGCGGTCAGTGCGAGCGAAGGCCGGCCCGGCAATCCGATCAAATTGGCCAAAATTCCGTTGGCGCCTTCGTTCAGCGCCAGATCAATATCGAGCACTTCGCTGCGATTATCAAAACGCCCCTCAAGGGTGAGCGCGCCCTCTTCGCCATCAATCCGCTCGATGCTCAGCGCAGCAGAGCCTTCGCCATTTGCCAGCTGCGCTGCCCCCAAAAGGCGCACCTCAGCAGCCACACCAAGCAAGGGAGCACCAAGCGCGACCGCATCTGCGCGCAGCTCTCCGATAGACACGCTAACGGGCAAGTCGGGCAGGGAAAAAGGCTTGGCCGTTGCGCTTGGAACCTCTTGGCCCGCAACGGGCATGCGCGGAAAATCTATGCGCGCCACAGAGAGTGAATCGACCTCAAGGCGCCCGCGCAACAAAGCAGAGCGGGTCCAGATCAACTGGCCATCTGTGAGCGTGAGCCAAATGCCCTGAGCATCCGAAATCGTGAGCGTCTCAAAAGAGGCAGAAGAAGACAGCGCCCCGCGAAACCCCTCAATGCGGACTTCGCGATCCGCGCCAGACAGATTATCCTCAATCAAGGCGGTCAGCGTCGAACGTTCGCGCGCCTCTTGGGGTGTTTCTTCAGCGATTGCAGGCGCTTGCCCCAAAGCGCAGCAAAGCAAAACAGCCGCGGCTTTATATATCCGCCCCCAGATCAAAACGCTTGTCCGATCCCGACATAAAGCTGCAAATTGGTCCCGGTATTGCCCGCAACTGGCTTGGCCACATCAATGCGGATTGGCCCGATCCCGGTGTTGAAGCGCAGCCCAAGGCCCGCTCCGGCATGCATTGGGCTTGCGCCATTTGGCAAAGAACTGGCCGAAATCACGCCCGCATCAATGAAACCAACTACCCCGATTTTCTCGGTAATTCCGGCGCGCATTTCTGCGGATGCACCGATAAAGCCGCGCCCGCCTGCGGAATTGCCGCCGCCAAGATCCACGTTGAGCGATTGATAAGGCTGGCCGCGCACTGTCCCGCCGCCGCCAGAGTGAAACAGCAAATCAGGCGGGGTGCCAGCAAGGGAAGCCCCCACAACAGAGCCAAGTTGAAACCGCCCTGCCAATACGAAACGATCATTCTTATCAAGGCCGCGATAGCTGCGCGCATCGGTAAAGAAACGTGCACCCGATTGCGCGCCATTCAATCCAAGAAAGGGCAGGGCCTCAGCTCTGAGGTAAAATCCACCGGTGGGATTGAGCTCATTATTGCGGCGATCCCATTCGGCCTCGGCAGGAATGATGAAGTGAAAGAAACTGCGCGCGCCAAGATCATCGCGCACATCGGAAAACCGGGTCCCAATACCAAGCGAGGCTTCTAATTCATCCGAAATGATCGCCTCAAGCCCAAGGGCAAGCTCGGCCTGTTTGGAGTAGAAATCGGGCTCATCCAAAAGCGCAACACTGGCTTTTGCATAAAGGGAGGTATCGGTCCAAAAGGTTGCCGGGCGGGTAAACAGCGCCGAGAGCGCATAATCAATGCCGCCGGTTTGGCCCGCGATCCCAGCGACCTCGCCATCAAAGCGCAGCCGCTCTGCCCCGCCAAGCAAGTTGCGATGCATCCAATAGCCGCTGATCAGCCCGCCCTCAAAGGTGGAAATCTCAGCGCCAAAGCCAAAGCGGCGCGGGCGCTCTTCGACAAGAGTTGCTGTAATATCAAGGGTATCGCCAGGGCCCAATGCCTCGTTCTCGGCAATCGCAACAGAGCGAAACGCACCAGAGCGGCGCAAGCGCTTGCCAACCTTGGCAAGATCATCGGGCGAAAAGGCAGAGCCGCTTGGCAGGCCTGCGATCTCTTGGATACGGGCGCTGCGCACATTGCGATTGCCGCGCGTGATCAGCTTGCCAAAACGGACAGGCGGGCCGGGCTTGATCGCGATGGCCACATCAAGCGAAGCATTCGGATGATCCGCAACGACTTTTTGCCCGGCAATATCGGCCTTGGCATGGGATTGCGCGCGCCAGCCCTCAACAGCGGCCAATGCGGCATCTTTGATCCGATCCGAAGCCGCAAGCGCGCCGCGCTCAAAGCCCGGTGTTGGCGCTGTATCGGCGGCCAATGGGGCCACGCTGACCTGCCCAAAGGTAAATCGCCGCCCCTGCTCAACCACAATTTTTACCTGATCAATCGAGGCCGGAACCGCAAGCGGAGCAATATTCGCCGCTTCTCGCCCATCCACATAAATATGCACCACACCGCCATAATAGCCGCGCCGATACAGCGCGATGACCATGCGCCGGTAATCCGCTTGTGCAGCAGCAAGAATATCCTGTGGGTTGGTTACTTTTTCGTCGCGGGCAAGCGAGGCGCGCGATGCATTCTTTAACTCGCGCTGCGTTGCGGTATCGGCCGTGGTTTCCAGAACGAAATCAAATGCTTGGGCCGGAAACGCAAAAGACGCCCCCGCAAGCGCCAGAAACACAGCGAAAACGCCAGAAAATCGAGAAAGGCCAGAACGCGACAATCCATAGATCCTTGCAGGGCAAAAAGCGAAGCATACACCCCTATTCAAAGGTTCCGGAGCCTGTGTGCAAGGAGATAAATCGAGCTTCCCGCCAAGGGGCGCGCAATTCATCGTTACTTAGCAAAAAGGCGGCACAAAAGCGCCGCCCTTCGTGATGCAAATCATTCAAACCATCGTGATGTTTACAGCGCTTTCGCGCCCATCCCGGCCGGCTTCGATTTCATAGGTGATCTTGGCGCCATCGGCCAAACCAGTGAGCCCCGAACGCTCTACCGCAGAGATATGCACAAACACATCCTTGCCGCCGCCCTCAGGTTCGACGAAGCCGTAACCCTTTGTTGAATTGAACCATTTCACGGTGCCATTGGCCATCCGCTGTCTCCTTTAGCATTTGCTGCCCACGAGATTGCGGCAGCCCGGCGATCAGTCAAAATCGAGGGACTGAAGACGCAACAAGCGAGACAGTGGGTCGATACAAAAGACGTCGCGGGCAAAATAATGGGCCGATTCGGCCATATTGCAAGAAATTTTAAGAAACGGCTTTGTGAAGGTTTCACAGTAAGCGGCCGCTTGCCTATCCAATGCGCAAAGCCAGCCGATTGCGCCTAGCCGCTTAGGAACACGGGCTGTATTGTGCGGTAAGTGGCGAAAAAGGGCTGGGTTACATGAATGAAGATGAGCTGCGCAGGCGCGCGAACGAAGCTTGCGAGCTTTGCGGTGGGGGCGATGGGCTTGTCGCTCAGACAGTGGAGCCACGCGCACAGGAGGCTGTTTTGTGCTGTACGATCTGCGCGGCAGGGATCAATGGCCCCGAGGCTCCGAGCGGCGCGCATTGGCGTTGTTTGCTCTCTTCAATGTGGAGCGAAACACCCGCCGTTCAGGTGCTGAGCAAACGGATGCTGTTGCGCCTAGCTGGCGAGCCTTGGGCCGCCGAAGCGCTTGATATGCTCTATCTCGATCCCGAGCTTGAAGACTGGGTGAAGGATGCCGCCGCCAGCGCCGTAATTCACCGCGATAGCAACGGAACTGTGCTGGAAGCGGGCGATACTGTGACCTTGATCAAAGACCTCCCGGTTAAAGGCGCAGGCTTTACCGCCAAGCGCGGCACAGCTGTTCGCAGCATCTCTCTTGTGGCGGAAAACGCAGGCCATATTGAGGGGCGCGTTGAGGGGCAACGCATTGTTATCTTAACGGAATTCGTGAAAAAGCGCTGATATTTTGCGGCACGTTCCGCCCCCGGTTTAAGGCCAGGCACAGCACTTAAATCGCCGCAACAACCTTTTGCAAAATCGCCCCAACCTCGCCCGCGACGCCTTTCAGCTTGGCGTTATCAATCCCGGCCATCGAGGCAGAAGGATCAACCGCCGAGACCTCAACCCCGCCCTCAACAACGCGCAAAATCACATTGCAAGGCAGCATCGCGCCAACCCGCGGCTCAAGTGCGATTGCTTCCCAAGCCATGCCCGGATTACAGGCGCCAAGGATGCGGTAGCCAGGCATATCGCGATCAAGCTTTTTCTTCATCGTCGCGGCAACATCAATCTCGGTCAGAACGCCAAAACCAGCATCAGCAAGGGCAACGCGGGCGCGCGCATCGGCGGCATCAATATCAATGTTTGGGATGAGGCGGGTAAAGGTGTAAGGCACGGGGCTCTCCATATATCAAAAATTGAATATGTATTGGAGATGGGGCATCCGCGCGCCCATTGCAAGATGGCCCGCGCATAAAAAAGGGCGCGGCGGCCTTAGCCGCACACGCCCGAATTTGGTAACCAGCTAAAGCTTAAACTTCAGCGAGGTTCACAGCGCTTTCGCGGCCGTCACGGCCAGCTTCGATATCGAAAGTCACTTTTTGGCCGTCGTTGAGGCCGGAAAGACCGGAACGCTCTACTGCGGAAATATGTACGAATACATCTTTCGCGCCGCCTTCAGGCTCGATAAAGCCAAAACCTTTAGTGCTGTTAAACCATTTCACGGTGCCATTAGCCATCGTGTCGTCTCCTAGATTATGCTGCCCGCGTAACTGCGGCAGCCCGGCTAAGTCAGTGCAAGATCGATAGACTGTGGCCGTAAAGGAGAACAGTGGGTCGAAAGAGAATAACGTTCGCAACTCGCATATGGGGCAGTCCGGCGAAAAAAGCAAGGCTCTTGTGCGGCGGCTGGCGGAATTCTGCTAGCGCTATCGTCGGGCGAATTTGCCCCCAACCCAACAAAAACGAACGTCTTTTGCGGCGTTTGCGGGCGCTTTGCGAAAAGAAACGCGCGAAATTTGGTGCCGAAAAGCGCGCTTTTTGATCGCTGAAATGAAAAAGGGCGGCCCGAAAGCCGCCCTTTTGTCAGTCGATTTTGATCGCACTACCGCGCAAATTTCTTATGCTTCAGGCGCTTGGGCTCTGTTGCATCGGCACCAAGGCGGCGCTTTTTATCTTCTTCGTAATCCTCAAAGTTGCCCTCAAACCATTCCACATGCGCATCGCCTTCAAAGGCCAGGATATGCGTACAGATGCGATCAAGGAAGAAGCGATCGTGCGAGATAACAACCGCACAACCCGCAAAATCAACCAGCGCATCTTCAAGCGCACGAAGCGTTTCCACATCGAGATCATTGGTCGGCTCATCAAGGAGCAGCACATTGCCGCCCTCGCGCAACAGCCGCGCCATATGAACACGATTGCGCTCGCCACCTGAAAGAAGCGAGACCTTCTTTTGCTGATCGCCGCCCTTAAAGTTAAACGCCGAGCAATAGGCGCGCGCATTTACCTCTGCATCGCCCAGTTTGATAATATCTTGGCCGTCGGCAATTGCTTCCCAAACCGTATCATTATCGCCCAGATCATCGCGGTTCTGATCCACATAAGAAAGCTTGACCGTATCGCCATATTCAACTGTCCCGCTATCGGGCGCAATTTGGCCTGTCAGCATGCGAAATAGGGTCGTTTTACCTGCGCCGTTGGGGCCAATGACGCCAACAATCCCGCCCGGTGGTAGGCTGAAAGAGAGGTTCTCAACCAAGAGTTTATCGCCCATGGCTTTGTTCAAATCCGCAACCTCGATCACCTTGGAGCCAAGGCGCGGGCCGTTGGGGATGATGATCTGCGCGCGGCTCAGCTTTTCGCGCTCGGAGGTTTCGGCCATCTCGTTATAAGAATTGATCCGGGCCTTAGATTTGGCTTGGCGGGCCTTTGGCGATTGGCGCATCCACTCAAGCTCGCGCTCAAGGGTTTTCTGCTTGGATTTATCCTCGCGGGCCTCTTGCGAGAGGCGCTTTGCCTTCTGTTCAAGCCATGAAGAATAGTTGCCCTCATAAGGGATGCCTGCGCCGCGATCCAATTCCAAAATCCACGATGTGATGTCATCAAGGAAATAGCGATCGTGGGTTACGATCAGGATTGTGCCTTTGTAATCAATTAGGTGCTGCTGAAGCCAAGCGATTGTTTCGGCGTCCAAATGGTTGGTCGGCTCATCAAGGAGCAGCATATCAGGCGCTTCAAGCAACAGTTTACAAAGCGCAACCCGGCGCTTTTCCCCGCCCGAAAGAGTCGCCACATCTGCATCATCCGGCGGGCAGCGCAGCGCCTCCATCGAGACATCCACTTGCGCGTCCAGATCCCAAAGGTTCTGCGCATCAATCTCATCCTGAAGCTTGGCCATTTCATCAGCCGTCTCATCAGAATAATTCATCGCCAACTCGTTGTAGCGATCCAGAATATCCTTCTTGGCCTGAACGCCAAGCATCACATTGCCGCGCACATCCAAGCTTTCGTCAAGCAGCGGCTCCTGCGCAAGATAACCAACCTTGGCCCCTTCTGCATGCCAGGCTTCGCCCTGAAAATCTTTGTCCATCCCGGCCATGATCTTGAGCAGCGTCGATTTACCCGAACCATTGACCCCGACAACCCCGATTTTCACCCCGGGCAGGAAATTCAAGCGGATGTTTTCAAAACACTTTTTGCCGCCTGGATAGGTCTTAGAGACGCCGTCCATGTGATAAACGTATTGATAGGCTGCCATTGTGATGGGCTCCGCTTGATGTGGTTGAGGCTTTGCTTTGGCGCTTGATGTATCCAACTGCGCGACCAAGGGCAATTCAAACTGTGCCGAAAGCGGGCAGGGATGCGGGGCAAAACGCGCATATTCGCTGGATTTGCGCGAAAATCCCTTTAGGAAGGGGGCGTTGGCCTGATTGGGCCAAGAGGAGGGGTGCGCTGTGATGACAAAACCTGAGCTGTTGTTCTGCCTTTGCGCGGGCGCGCGTGGTGCTGAATGAGCCGCACAACCCGCCCTTATGCGCGCCCCGGCCAAGTGATCGGACTGCTCGGCGGCTCGTTTGATCCGGCCCATGAGGGCCACGCCAATATCACCCGCGAGGCGCTCAAACGCTTTGGGCTTGATCGGGTTTGGTGGCTCGTCTCGCCGGGAAATCCGCTCAAAGAACACGGGCCCGCGCCAATGCAGGCCCGCCTTGAAGCGGCGCGCGCTGTGATGGAGGATCCGCGCGTGATCATCACAGATATCGAGGCCGATCTTGGAACGCGCTATACCGCCGAAACATTGGAAGCCCTGTTCAAAGCCTATCCGGGCGTTCATTTCGTCTGGCTGATGGGGGCGGATAATCTGGCGCAATTTCATCGCTGGGAGCGCTGGCGCTGGATCATGGAGAATATCCCTATCGGCGTGATCGCGCGGCCCGCCTCGCGCACCGCAGCGCGCGCCTCAAAAGCCGCAACAATTTACCGCGCCGCGCGGCTCTCAGGGCGAGAAGCCGCGCTTTTGGCAAAAGCTCCGGCGCCGCGCTGGTGCTTTATCAATGTGCCGATGCGCGCGGTTTCCTCCTCGGCCATTCGCAATGCGGGAAATTGGAAAAAGTGATCTCGCGCCTCTTGCAGAGATCACAGCAGGGCGGTTAACTCCGCGCATGAAAACTGGTGATCCTAAGATCCTTTCCCGGCGTGTATTGCTGGGCGCCTTGCTGGCCAGCGGAGCCAATTTGGCCACTGGCGCAATCGCTGGAATAACCCAATCCCCGATCCCACAACCGCGCCCCCAAGGCTTTCACAAACGCGCGGCGACCTCAGCCAGAGATATTCTCAAAAAGGCCGATCTTGGCGGGCAATTTAGCGCCGCAGTTGCCAATGCTTCAACAGGGGATATCGTTGAATCGACGAACCCGCTGCGTGCCATGCCGCCAGCGAGCGTTACCAAAGCAATTACAGCGCTTTACGCGCTTGATGCGCTTGGCGAAAATTACCGATTTGCAACAGTTCTGCGCGCCGCAGGGCCGATCAATGAGGGCCGTCTCACCGGCGATTTGATCCTTAAGGGCAGCGGCGATCCAACCCTTGATACGGATGGGCTCGCAGCCCTAGCCAAATCGCTCAAAGACGCGGGCATTCGCGAGATCACCGGCGCATTGCGCATCGACACAAGCGCCTTTCCCAACCTGCGCGAAATCGACGCGAGCCAGAAATCCTATGCAAGCTACAATCCAGCCATTTCCGCCCTAAACCTCAATTTCAATCGGGTGCATTTTGAGTGGCGCCGCGAAGGCACGAATTACGCGACAACACTTCAGGCCCGCACCGATCATCACCGCCCCGCCGTGCGCATTGCAAAGATGCGGATCGAGGCGCGCGATGCTCCGCTTTTTACCTATGCCGATGAGGCCGGCGTTGATCGCTGGAGCGTGGCGCGCAGCGCTTTGGGCAAGAGCGGAAGCCGCTGGCTGCCCGTGCGCAATCCGGCGCAATATGTCGCCGAAGTCTTTGCCACGATGGCGCGCGCACAGGGCATCAAGCTTGGCTCGGGCGCTGCGTTACCGGCCAATCCGATGATCGCCAGCACAGAAATCGCCTGCGTTGAGAGCGCTCCCTTGCGCGACATTCTCAAAGACATGCTCAAATACTCAACCAATCTCACAGCAGAAATCACCGGCCTTGCCGCCACTGCTGCGCGCGGCGTTGTGGCTGGCAATCTTGCGCGCTCAGCGGCCGAGATGAACCTATGGATCCAAGAGCAACTCGGCACGCGCCATGCTCATTTTGTGGATCATTCGGGCCTTGGCCAAGACTCGCGCATTTCTAGCTCGGATATGGTCCGCCTGCTTGCCCATCCTCAGGCCCTGGCCGTTTTGCGCCCGATCCTAAAGCCGATCGCTCTGCGCAATAGTCAAGGAAAGATAGAAAAAGAGCCCAAAATCTTTATTTTTGCAAAAACAGGCACGTTGGATTTTGTTTCGGCCCTTGCCGGATATGTCACCACCCATGACGATACCCTGCTTGCTTTCTCGATTTTCAACGGAGATCTAGAGCGCCGCGCAGCAGCACATGCGCGCGGCGAAGAAATCCCCCAAGGCGCGCGCGCTTGGAACAAACGGGCCAAAACGCTGCAACAGGATTTGATCAAACGCTGGGCGCTTGTTCACTCGCTCGAGTGATCAAGCACCATATGGCGGGCACGCGCGCCGCGCTCAATCGCCGCCGCATGCAGGCGATCAATATCAAGCTCATAGCGGATTTCTTCAAGCAAGCGCAGCTCGGCCTCGCGGATCGCCCCATCGGCAGCGGCCACATCGCAAGCAAGCGCATAGGCCGTTTCAAACAAGGCCTCGGGTAAATCCGCCCGGACCAAGCCAAACAGCGCATCAAGCCCATCCTCAACCCCGAAGAGATCAAAAACCGTTTGCGCCACAGGTTTGATCCGATCCGCATCATAATTGGCAAAAACCGGCAGGTGATTTACCAAGGTCTCAATCGTGACCAATTCCGAGGTGCGGATCGCCTCATCCGATGCTGAAACGGCAATCATAACCGCGACAAGCGCATCCGGGGCTGTCCAACTGTGGGGAAGATCCTGCATTTTGCCGCTCCTGATACGTTTCGTTGCGGTGCAGAATATTGACGCTTGCCCCCAGCGGCAATAGGAAGGTGCCTTGGTGGCGCGCTTTTGCCCCGCTCAATTTAGGAACGCACTATGTCTGATCTGCGCGATGCGGCGTTAAACTCGAAAGCTTGGCCCTTTGAAGAAGCGCGCCGGGTGCTCAAACGCTATGAAAAAGGCGGGCCGGAAAAGGGGCATGTGCTGTTTCAAACGGGTTATGGCCCAAGCGGTTTGCCCCATATCGGGACCTTTGGCGAAGTGGCGCGCACGACAATGGTGCGCCGCGCTTTTGAGCTGATGAGCGATATTCCAACGCGGCTGCTGTGCTTTTCCGATGATATGGATGGCTTTCGCAAAGTGCCAAGCAATCTGCCAATGCAAGAAGAGCTGGCGCTTGATCTCAACCTGCCGCTGACCAAAGTGCGCGATCCCTTTGGCACGCATGAAGGCTTTGCCCAGCATAACAATGCGCGCCTCTGCGCCTTTCTTGATAGTTTTGGTTTCGAGTATGAATTTGCGTCAGCGACCGATTATTACCAGTCGGGAAAGTTCGATGAGGCCCTGCTTACAGCCCTGGAACGCTTTGATAAAATTCAAGAAATCATGCTGCCAACGCTTGGCCCGGATCGGCGCGAGACCTATTCTTGCTTCCTCCCGATCAGCCCGAAAACCGGCCATGTGCTGCAAGTCCCAACACTTGAGCGCAACCTGGCCAAAGGCACGATCACTTACCGCGAGCCAGATGGCGAATTGGTAGAAATCCCGGTAACCGGCGGCAATGTAAAGATGCAATGGAAGCCCGATTGGGCGATGCGTTGGGCGGCTTTGGGCGTAGATTACGAGATGTCCGGCAAGGATTTGATCGAAAGTGTGAAGCAATCGAGCAAAATCTGCCGCGCCTTGGGAGCGACCCCGCCCGAGAGCCTGTCTTATGAGCTGTTCAACGATGAAACCGGGCAGAAAATCTCAAAATCCAAGGGCAATGGCCTCTCGATGGAGGAGTGGCTGACCTATGCCGCGCCTCAGAGCCTTCAGTATTTCATGTATCAAAAGCCAAAAACCGCCAAGCGGCTGTATTTTGATGTGATCCCCAAGGCTGTTGATGAATACCACCAGCAATTGCGCGCCTATCCGACACAGGATTTGACCCAGCAGTTGAACAATCCAGTGTTCCATCTGCATGGTCAGGATGTTCCAGCGTCCAATTTGGTTGTGCCATTTGCGATGCTATTGAACCTCGCCTCTGTTTCTGCGGCCGAGGAAAAGGATCAACTCTGGGGCTTTATTCAACGCTATGCACCAGAGGCGAGCGCGGCGACACACCCGGATTTGGATGAGGCGGCGGGCTTTGCCGTTCGCTATTACAATGACTTTGTGAAGCCTGCGAAGACCTATCGCCTTGCCACTGATCTTGAGCGTGAAGCCCTTGAAGAGCTTGCAGAAAAACTGCGCGTATGGGATGGCGGGCTTGATGCCGAAGAGCTGCAAAACCTCGTTTTTGCTGTGGGCCGGGATCGGTTTGATCCGCTGCGCGATTGGTTCAAAGCGCTCTATGAAGTGCTGCTTGGAGCGAGCCAAGGCCCGCGGTTTGGCGGCTTTATCGCGCTTTATGGTGTTGAGGAAACGATTGCGCTGATCGAAGCGGCGCTTGAGGGCAAACTCGCCGGCTGATTTTGACAAAGCCCTCGGGCGGCCTAGATTTGAAGGAGAGATCCCAGATCAGGAGCCGCCCGATGCGCATTTTCCTTGCCCTTTGTTTTAGCTTGATGGCCGCGTTGTCTGCAAAAGCAGATGCCATAACGGATGTCATTTCCGCGCAATTAGAGGCCTTTTGCGCCCAAGATACTGCGCGCGCCTTTTCCTATGCGAGCCCGATGATCCAAGGCATGTTTGGCGGGCCAGATCAATTTGGCGCGATGGTGCGCGAGGGCTATCCCGCGATCTGGACCCCCGGAACATCCAAGTTCACCGCTCGTGAAGAAAACGGCAGCACCATTCTTCAACGCGTTTTGATCCTCGATAAAGAGGGCATTCCCCATGTCATGGAATACGAAATGATCGAGCAACCAGAAGGCTGGAAAATCAACGGTGTGCGCGAAGTGCCCGCCCCGGATCTCTCGGCTTAATCCCCCCAAACGCCTGCCCTAAAGCCCGCGCAACGCACGCTTGGTTAACAAGGCGTTTAGCGCCCAGTGATACCCCTTTCCCCATCGGGCATGCGCCCAACATCTCACCATGAGACGACATTTGAGCGAGCGATGTGCTGGTTTATCCAGTCGCGCCCGGGCGCATGCATATTGAGGTTGTGGAAAGGGGTTCTGATGAACAAGGCCATTACTGACGGGTTGGTGCTTATGCCGCCCGCATTTGCGAGCGGTCTCGGCGTATGGTCGAGCGAAAACGGAACGCCGGGGTCGGCGACCTATGACGGCGCGGCCAATGCAGCGCTCGTTCCAGCGGATCAAGATTTCGGCGGCGCGCTGGAATTGCTGAAACAAAGCACAACGACCAAGCTGCGCTATATGGGCGAAACGCCTGTCTTGCCCGGCTGCTATCTGCGTGTCACGGCGCGGGTCAAAGCTGTGAGCGGCAATCTTCCTTCTGTGCGCATTGCAGGCTGGGCGGGCAATTCAAGCTTCAATCACGTCTCTGGCGTGATCGAAACCGGGCCAGAGGTAACCCTAACAACCTATGGCGAAGTTGTTGAAGTTTCAGCGATTATCGCAACGGGTTCGCGCAGCGGCGTTGATATGGCATGGGGCACGGATGCGGTTTACGGCCATGTCGGGCTTGATCTAACAGGCGCCAATGGCGGGGTCGTGCGGATTGATGATCTGATCGTTGAAGATATCACCTCGGCCTTCATCCGCGAGATGATTGATATTGTTGATGTGCGTGATTTCGGCGCTGTTGGCGATGGGGTTACGGATGATCACGCAGCGATCGCAGCGGCGGCCAATGCGGCCAACGGCAAAACGATCCTGATCCCCGAGGGCACTTATTACGCCTCAAATCACCTGACGTTCGTTGATCATGTGCGCTTTGAAGGCACGATGAGCATGCCCGACGATAAGCGGCTTTCCCTGCGCCGCGATTTCCATATGGATGCCTATATCGATGCGTTCGGCAATGAAGAGCTGGCCTTCAAAAAGGCGATGCAGGCGCATTTCTACTTCACCGATCACGATATGCTCGATATGCGCGGACGGCGGATTGAATTGACCGGTCCGGTTGATCTTCATGAGGTTTCCGGCGGGCTCAATAAGATCGAAGTGCGCCGCGTTCTTTACAACGGCTCGCTTAGCGCTGAGGCCAATTCCAACTGGGATGTTGAAAGCGTTACCTCGTCAGGCACCTACAACATAGCCAACCCGCGCGCGATGACCTCTGTCAGCAATATCGCCAATATCAAGGTTGGCTCAATCGTGACAGGAACAGGCGTTGGCCGCGAAGTCTATGTGCGCGATGTCAACGTCGGCGCAGGCAGTTTGACGCTGAGCCAGCCGCTTTATGGTCCGGCTTCGACCCAGACCTACACATTCACGCGCCACAAATACATGCTGGATTTCTCGGGCTTTGATAAAATCTCGAAATTCAGCTTTGCAGGCGTTGAATTTCAGCTTCAAGGCTATGCCTCTGGCGTTCTTTTGCCGCCGGATGGCGAAGCGATTCACTTTCGCGATTGCCCGTTTAAGCGCGTAAAATATCACGGCATCTCCAGCCATGGCGGCGCGTGCCAAGATCTGCAAATCGATCGCTGTACCTTCTATTCGGATGAAAGCCCGCTGGCCTCAACAGCCCGCACATCCGTTGGCTTCAACGTAAACGCCAATGATAGCAAAATCCGCAACAACCGCTTTCAACACCTTGGCCACACCGCCATCCTGAATGGCAATGGTCACTTGATCGTTGGCAATCACTGGTTCCAAGGAGATGGGGTAACAGACGGGCCACGCGTTGGCGGGCTGATCTTTACCTATCCGAATGTGAAATCGGTTGTGACCGGCAACTACATTGATAACAACTTTATCGAATGGACCAATGAGCACGATCCGACCCCCGATTTCGCCTCGGAGTATTCCTTTGGCGGGCTCACCATCACGGGCAATATCTTTACCTGCAATGATGTGGCATCGTGGTTTAGCTGGCTTGTGATCAAGCCTTATGGGCCGGGCCATTTCATCCAAGGGCTCTCGGTTCAGGGCAATACGTTCAAGTCGCTCAACGGCTTTATTGATCGCATTGAACAGGTCGACGATTCCATCGCGCCGCTGGATTTTGGCCGCACACGCAACGTGGTCTTTGCAGGCAATACGTTCAACGGTGTCTCCGATACGGCGATCAACCCGGCTGTGCTTGAGTTTAGCCAAACATCGGGCGCCTCGAATTGGACGCTTGATGTGAGCAGCTATCTGCCCTTTGGCGGCTGGTCGCGCACGGTTGAAGCGGTTGTCGTTGAAGGCAAAGCGACAAACAATAGCGGTGATACGGTTTGGGCGATGCCCTATGTAACGCCCAACCACGGCGCGAACAACAATATGGTTCAGCTGTCTTGGCCCGAAGCGACCAAGGGCAAGGTGCAAGTAACGGTGCGGATGGATCACCCGGTTTAACGCGCTGATATTGAAGTGAAATACGCCGCGGCAAGCAATTGTCGCGGCGTTTTGCATATGCGCCTTTGGTTCGCCATTGCACAGGCAGCGCGCCTCAATGCTCCTATCAAATCCGCGCGCATCGCCATAGATTGGGATCAGAGCAATTGGCGAGGCATGGCATGAAAGACGAAACACTGGCACTGGCAAAGCGCGAAGGCCTGCCCGAAGCATTGCGCGTGTTACTGGCCGAATATCCAAAACTCGCCTGGCAAGCCCATCCCAATTTCTCGGGCCTCGTGGAGTTCTGGCTTGAGCGGCATATGATGTTTCGCCGCCTCTTTGAGCATCTCCAAAGCGATGCAAACGCGCGTATTGAGCGCGAAATTGACCCCGAACAATATGGCGCACGGCTCTCGCGTTATGGCTCGATGTTGGTCAGCCAGCTGCACGGCCATCACCAGATCGAGGATCATCACTACTTCCCAAAACTCAAAACACTCGACACACGCCTTGAGCGCGGTTTTGAAATTTTGGACAAAGATCACCATGCGCTCGACGGGATCATCAATCGATTTACCGAAGCGGCCAACGGCGTTTTGAAAACATCCGATGAAGCGGCCGCCCGCGAAGAAACAGTGGCGCTTCAGAGCGAGCTTAAGAGTTTTCACCACATGTTGGATCGCCACCTGAACGACGAAGAAGAAATCATCGTTCCGGTCATTCTCAAAAACGGGCCTGCGGGTCTTCGTTAGGCCGCGATGCGCTCGGGCGCGATGCTTGGATTGAGCCGATAGCCAAGGCCCCAGACCGTTTCAACCATATCCGGGTTGCCGCCCGCTGCGCTGATCTGCGTGCGAATACGGCTTAGATATACATTGATGATCCGCGCCGAAGGTTCATCTTCCCAAGCATAGAGCTGGCTCATGATTTCATCTCGGCTGACCATGCGATCGCGGGCAAGCGCAAGCATTTCAACGATCTCATATTCCTTGCGGGTCAGATGCAATTGCACGTCATTTATTCGGGCAATCTGTGCATTGGTATCAATCGACAAAGGGCCCAGAGGCAGTTGCGGCAACGCAAACCCACCAGAGCGGCGCACAGCCGCGCGCAGGCGGGCGGCAAGCTCTTGGCTCGAAAACTCCCCAGCAATTACATCATCCGCGCCAAGATCAAACAAACGCTGATGCGCGCTCCACTCGGCGCTCTTCGTGAGCAAAAAGATCGGCAAATGCGGATGCAAAGCGCGCAGTTTTCGCAAGGCGCTTTCGCCGCTTTGATCAGGTAGATCAACATCAAAAACAATCGCAGATTGGGCGCCGTCTTTGGCAAAATCCAAAAGCTCGGCGCCATCATTCACCTGAGTTACAAAATATCCAGCGGCGCGCAGATCGGCTGCGGCGGTGGCGGAGGTCCACGTGGTGTCGGCAAGCAGAATACGCATAATCTTTCCTTCCTTTGGGGCGCGAATGGCGCAGGGCTGATGGCGTTTTTGCGCGCGTTTTGCGCCGCGGGCCCATTCAGGGAGGAAGGTGATTTTCACCGCCGGTAAACAGATTTTACCCGAGTCGATCTTTATCAACTGTTAACAGATTTGCGCAGGATCAGTAAGGTTGTCAATAAGTTAATGCATTGAAAACTAATGATTTTTACGGCATTCGTGATTGTGACTTGGTTAAGGCAATCGCGCGGAATTCTTGCGGATATTGCCGCAATTTTATTGGTAAATTTGAAAGAGGAGGGCGCGCATCGCCTCATTGGGCTGCGCATCAAGAAGATATGCGCAGCCCCCTAACGCATGGTCAAGTGGCGCGTTAGAATTTCTTCTGCGCTTGCCCGCGATAGCTACGCGTTCCGCCCTTGCCGCCGGTTGAGCGGCCCCGTTTGGGCGCGGTTGCGGCCTCAACCGCCGATTGGCGCGCCATCGGATCAGCCGACACCGCCAGATCAACCGCCTCAAGCCGCTTCACCTCATCGCGCAATCGCGCCGCCTCTTCAAACTCAAGGTTCTCGGCCGCCTTGCGCATATCCGTGCGCAGCCCATCAAGATGCGCTGCCAAATTCGCGCCGAACATCGGCGTATCAATCTTTGCGGTCACGCGGTTCATATCCACATCGCCCTTATAGAGCCCGGCCAAAATATCCTCGACGTTTTTGCGCACGGTTTGCGGCGTGATGCCATGCAGCTCATTATAAGCGATTTGCTTTTCGCGGCGGCGATCTGTTTCACCAATCGCGCGCTCCATCGAACCGGTGATGCGATCCGCATAAAGGATCACCCGCCCATCAGCATTGCGCGCAGCCCGCCCAATCGTTTGAACAAGCGAGGTCTCAGAGCGCAAAAAGCCCTCTTTATCCGCGTCCAAAATCGCCACCAATCCGCATTCGGGAATATCGAGCCCCTCGCGCAACAGGTTGATCCCGATGAGCACATCAAACGCCCCAAGCCGCAGATCGCGCAGGATTTCGATCCGCTCAATCGTATCAATATCCGAATGCATATAGCGCACCTTGATGCCCTGTTCATGCAGATACTCGGTAAGGTCTTCCGACATCCGCTTGGTCAGGGTGGTGACCAAAGTGCGATAGCCCTGGTCGGTTACTTTGCGGATCTCATCAAGCAAATCATCGACCTGCGTTTCAACCGGGCGGATCTCAATCTGCGGATCAAGCAGGCCAGTGGGGCGGATGATCTGTTCGGCAAAAACGCCCCCCGATTGCTCCAGCTCCCAGCTTTGTGGCGTGGCCGAAACAAAGATGGATTGCGAGCGCATCGCATCCCATTCTTCAAATTTCAGCGGTCGATTGTCCATACAAGAGGGCAGGCGGAAACCATGCTCTGCCAGCGTCGATTTGCGCCGAAAATCGCCCTTATACATCCCGCCAATCTGCGGAACGGAAACATGGCTCTCATCGGCAAAAACGATCGCATTGTCGGGGATGAATTCAAACAATGTGGGGGGCGGCTCGCCGGGCGCGCGCCCCGTAAGATAGCGCGAATAATTCTCGATCCCGTTGCAAACGCCGGTGGCTTCCAGCATCTCAAGATCGAAGTTACAGCGCTGCTCAAGGCGCTGCGCCTCAAGCAACTTCCCTTCAGCGACAAACTGATCAAGCCGCTTGCGCAGCTCTTCCTTGATGCCGACAAGCGCTTGTTTCATCGTTGGTTTGGGCGTCACATAGTGCGAATTGGCATAGATGCGGATGTGATCAAATGTATCGGTTTTTTCGCCTGTGAGGGGATCAAATTCGGTGATGCTCTCAAGCTCTTCACCAAAGAAAGAGAGCCGCCAAGCGCGATCATCCAAGTGCGCGGGCCAAATCTCAAGGCTGTCGCCGCGCACGCGAAATGTGCCGCGCTGAAAGCCAGCATCGTTGCGCTTGTAGGCCTGCGCGATCAGATCAGCCATGACTGTTCGTTGATCATATTGCGCGCCGGTTTTAAGATCTTGCGTCATCGCGCCGTAGGTCTCGACCGAGCCGATCCCATAGATGCAGGAGACCGAGGCGATGATGATCACATCGTCGCGCTCAAGCAAAGATCGCGTCGCCGAGTGGCGCATCCGGTCGATCTGCTCGTTGATCTGTGATTCTTTCTCGATGAAGGTATCTGAGCGCGCGACATAGGCCTCGGGCTGATAATAATCATAGAAAGAGACGAAATATTCGACCGCGTTATCCGGGAAAAAGCCCTTAAACTCGCCGTATAGCTGGGCGGCGAGGGTCTTGTTGGGGGCCAGAATGATCGCGGGGCGCTGCGTTTCTTCGATCAGCTTGGCCATGGTGAAGGTTTTGCCTGTGCCCGTCGCGCCAAGCAAAACTTGGTTCTGCTCGCCCGAAAGGATGCCGGATTTCAGCTCTTTAATCGCCGTCGGTTGATCGCCGGCGGGCTCAAATTCTGTATGCAAAACAAAGCGTTTGCCGCCCTCAAGCTTGGGGCGATTGCGGATATCTGGGGCAGGGGCGCTTAGGGCAGTCTCGTTCATCAGGCTCTCCGGGTTTGCCCCTAGATTTGATCACTTTTTGTTCCACTTCAAGGTGAATAGATGGGCGTATCTGAGGAAGTTAACAAGAGGTTACATCTTTAGCGGGTATTTTAATTTCTATGATGCAACCTAAAGTGTATTTTTATCTTGCACGAATGGGAAACCATCCCTACCTTGATGAGGCAAGCAGCAGAAACGACTGTCCGGTCGGTGGTGCACCCACCCCACCCACCCCTCGCTCCCTCACCACCGACTGGCAGTCACTTCCTTGCATCCCCTTGCATCCCCTTGCATCCTTAATCCTTCGCCAAATGATGGCGGATCATCGGGCATTTGATCGCCCCAATCTGCGCAGCGCTGTTGATTTTCGCGCAAGCCCCCGATGCCCCCTTGCGCGCAGCGAGCGATTTGCCGATAAACGGCCCAATCAATCAGGAGTCCGCCAATGGCCGCCCGTATCTTTCAGCCCGCCCGCAATGCCATGCAATCCGGCACAGCCAAGACCCATGATTGGGTGCTTGAATTTGCGCCCCAAGAAGCGCGCTCTGTTGATCCTTTGATGGGGTGGACGTCTTCAAACGATACCCAAGCCCAAGTGCGCCTCACCTTTGAGAGCAAAGAGGCCGCGTTGGACTATGCGCGCAGCCACGGGATCGTTGCCACTGTGCGCGATCCGCATGCACGCAAACCCAATATTCGCCCCGCTGGCTATGCTGAAAACTTCGCCACCGATCGGCGCGGCGTCTGGACGCATTGAGCCGCAGCAACGCCGGTCAATTGACAGCAGAGGCCGCCATTTCGGGGGCCTTTTCTTTGCGCAGTCGCATCATGCGCGTTGTTCCCCTTGAACCCATCGCGCACATATCGCAAAACCAAGCCAGCGCTCCCTTAGCTCAGCTGGATAGAGCAGCCGACTTCTAATCGGCAGGCCGAGGGTTCGAATCCTTCAGGGAGCGCCAATTTTCTTGTGAAGCGTCAGGTCCTTTGACCGTCATGCCACAAATTGACCCAAATATGATAAAGGTGGCAAAGTGGCTGTTCGTGTTGTCTGCAGCGAAGGTCGGCTTTCCAGAGGTTCGGATTTGCCTGATGAGTTCAGAGATTTTTAGGAAAAGATGCACTGCCGCATTGCTGATGACTCTTTGGGCGTGGGGCAACCCCACTCACGCACAGGGTTTGGTGCAAGATTTTGAAGAACTATTTGAACGCTGCCGTGCGTCTGTCGAAACAAACTCAGTATTTGATAGCCGAGGTCTTCAAATGCGGGACGTTCCCGAGCGCCATGCACGCGACTGGGGCATTTCTTCAACACAAGAGGCTTGGACTTCTCCGGGGTCAGAGTTGTACGTTTTACTTACGGAGTGGACTTCTCGCGATGGTACAGAACGCCACCTTTGCAATATTCGACTGGCCAATGAAGAGTATGTTCTGAAGCCAGGCGAGTAAGCGCTGCTGCTGCGAAATTTTATGATAAACCAAGTCGAATTGATTGGTGTCGGAACTCATGAAGCTGACAAGCGGCTGTCTACTATTCCGCCTTTGGTAAATGCTGCATTCTTGCTGCTAGATAGGAACCCAAACGGGTGCATTGTAAGCAACAGCTTTGCATTCTCGCCCGAAGGAAAATTCTTTTCAGCAGGCTCCGGTGAACAGGCAGTGAAGCCCTGTGAAGCTGAATAGACTGGCTGTGCCGGTTTAATCTGCTCTCAATCCACAAGCGGTCATTTGGCAGAATAAGTCGAACGATAGCAAAGTCCGGCCTTATGTATCAAACGCACCAACAACATAGCTTATAAAAACAGGGCTGTGAATCCATAATGCCTCGCATGGAACACACAATCTTCGGACTGATCAAGAAACGCGGCGAGATAGCAGGGCAGCATAAGCTGGCGCTAAAGGCCGCTGACACCCTCAAGGCCGATCTGGACGCCATAGACCGTGCGCTGGTGCTGTGCGGCTATGAGGACGACCCCAAGGGCATAGCGCCGCGTGGGAAGTACAAGCAGCTATTCGGGCGCAATGAACTCAAGCTGACCGTGCGGGATATGCTGCGGGTTGCCCCTGCGGATGATGAAACGCTAACGGCGGCGATTATCGCGGCAAAGGGCTGGGGCGATGATTGCCACGTCGATGTGCGCAAGCGGGTGCGGCACTTGCTGCAACGTGAGCAGAAAGCGGGCCGCGTGGTGCAGGACTTTGGGCCGGATGGGTGTTTGTGGAAAATAATTCTTTAAAGTTTATTTGTTTTTTTTGCTTGAAGACTCTACTTGGTAGGTAAGGAATGGGAGTCCCTAACAATGCCCGTCAAGGATGTCGCACAGTATATATTGGATCAAAATGGGCCTATGACGTCCATGAAGCTCCAAAAATTGGTATATTACTCACAGGCTTGGGCGACCGTCTGGGACGACGACGTGCTGTTTGATGAGCAAATTCAAGCTTGGGATAATGGCCCTGTCGTCCGTGAATTGTGGGAGGCCAACAAGGGCAAATTCAAGATTTCCAATGTCGATGGCAGTGATTCAAGTACAATCAACGCCGCGCAGCGTGAGACTGTTGATCGTGTTTTGGCGTTTTATGGCGCGAAAAACGCGCAATGGCTTAGCGACCTGACACACATGGAATCCCCTTGGATCAATGCATTTGCTCAAGGGCAGAATACCGAAATTACGCCGCAGGCAATGTCAGAGTACTATTCCACCCTTGCCCCCGCTGAGTAAGTCAGAAGCCAGAATAGAGCGGCAAAACCTTAAAAGGATGAACGAGCGGGATAAATCGGCTCGACTTGTCGATGCCTACGTAAATGACAAGCCTGAAAGAACTGTTCGTCTTGGCGCAGACCCCCATTCCATCTTCCAAATGCCAGTTATTATCAAGTGCGAAGACCCTGATGTAGAAGGCGCTTGGAGTTGGGGTGTGGACAGGCAGTGGTGCCATGACGAGTGGGCTGAAAAGGTCGAGCCTAAATTCTCAGATTGGCAGAATCTGACTTGGGCGGAAATTGATAGTCATACTTCCGACACTCAACACAGAATGCATCACAATATGAATTGCGAAGCTATCTGTGAAGAAGCGCAATACCGCATGATCGAAATTGAAAAATTCTTTGATACGCTTTTCCGATTCCGAGCGGGAAATCGTGAAAGGATTTGGGGCTACCGTATAACCAATACTTTCTATGTATTATGGTACGATCCCACTCACCAAATTTACCCAACGGGATGATTATGCCGCCCGCTGCCCATACCCCTTCCAGTCGCGGCTAACAGGCGAACCCATCGCGTTAGACACAACAACCTTCGCCAGCGTCCCGTTGTCTGTACGGCGGTTGTCTTCCAACCATGCAGAGTGGTTTGCGTACTGGTGCAGGTACTTTGGCGACACGCCGTGGTGCTGGCCTTGGATCATGTTGCGCAGACGTGAGAAGAACGATTCCACCATGTTCGTGTGTTTGCCGTGGTCGCTGTAAATTTCGCTGTGGTTCACGCGGTCAACCATCCAACCGTCGTGCAGCGTGTCCCAGTGGGAGGCCTCGTCGGCTGACATTGTAGCGTCACGGCTTACGTTCTCGATTGCCAACGCAACGCCTTCACCTTCACCCATAGCGATGAATGGCAACGTGCGGCCCTCACGCTCACGCATAGCAACCACAACGCGGCGTGTGCCTGTCTGGTGCTTCTTGAGGCGACGATCAACGCGCTTGGATTTCATGTTGTGTGGGCGGATATGACCACCAAAATACGCACCGTCGATTTCAACGTGACCGTCGAGGACTTCACCAGTGTGAACCTCTTGCGCGATTGCCTCACGCAGCTTGTGGGCCAAAACAAACGCTGTTTTGTACTGGCAATCAATGTCACGGCTCAATTGAACCATGCTGATACCCTTGGATGCGTTCACGGTCAGGCAAATCGCGGCCAACAGGTCAACAAAGTCCATCTTGCGGGATGCAAAGATTGTGCCAGACGTGACGCTAAACTGGTGCCACATGCCTTGCACTTGAACTTGCGGCGGGTGGTGATCTTGTACGCCTGATCGTGGTTGCACTGTGGGCAAACCGCTTCACCGTCAGTCTCAGGCCAGCGCATCTTGCAGAACAAACCATACGCCGCGTCTTCGCCAGCTTTGTAGATGCTGCGAAGGCTAAGTGTGCGGGATGCCGCTGAAAGAAGAAAGTGCTGTGCCATTTTATACTATATCCGTTGATTACATATCATATATAGTATGGTGACATACTGAATGCAATAGGATACATATCGTAAATAGTATTTATTTATCGGAGGCGATATGCCAAATCAGAACAATTGGGAAAAGCAGGCCGCAAACCTGCTCAAGTCAGAGTTGAAACGTAAGGGGGTGACTTACGCCCAACTTGTTGAAAGACTTGCTGATATTGGAATCAGCGAGAAAGAGGTTAACGTTGCTAACAAGCTGTCCCGAGGGAAGTTTTCAGCGGCGTTTATGTTGCAATGTCTAAACGCTTTGAAAACGGATATATTGCACTTGCATTAACCTGCGTTTCACTGACTTTCATTATTGGATACGTCTGTATTACCTTTGCGTTCTCAGAAGGATACAAGAGCGCCGATAATGAGCATCAGAGCTACTACGCCAATCGTCAAGCCCGCGAGAAGGCTTATGCAGAATGCCTCGAACGAAGCCTTACGATCCCAATAGCGGTTAGCTGCGTAAACAACTCCCGCGATGCTAGCCGCGAAGATGAACGCGCCGAGCAAGATTTGAACGCCCAGAGGGAGATGGCGCAATGGGCCAAGGGTATGCTCTGGGCCACCTTGATAATTGGAATGGGCACAATAATCACAACCGCTATCGGGGTATGGTTCGTGAAGCGTACCCTCGACTCCACGAATCTTGCTGTAAGTGAGACCAGCAAAGCTACCGCCGCTATGATCGAAGCCAACCAGATTATGCGCGACGAGCAGAGGCCGATCTTGGCCCCGAAAGGAGAAATTGTGCAACCCTTTGGGGATACGATGGGGGGTCAGATACCGCCACAGTTTGATTTTGCATTTGTCTTTAGGAACTTTGGAAAAATACCTGCGAAGGTTATCGACGCCGTGGTGGAGGTTCAGCGCATTGAGGTCGCGGAGGGAAATGATCACCTTACAGGCACAATCAGGCTTGATGATCCGCGATCCCTTTCCCAGATTTATCTTAATGGCCAAGATTTCGTTACTCGTGAAAAATTGGTTCACGTTAAAGATTTTTTGACGCACGATCATTACGTCCGGATTAAAGTCACTTACCTTCAAGCAATAGGAGATGAACCAGTCGGCACCTACACAGTTGAGCGATGGGGGCATCTGCGCCTTGAATATGAAGATGGCAGAATTCGCATGGCAGGCGTTTTCGACGTTGCTGATGTCAAAACTATTGTCTTTGTTCCAGACCAAGATGGGCTGAAAATGAGTTAGAACCAAAAGCGCGAGAACCTTAATCATGCCTCACACCCCGCTTGGTGCGTTTGATACATAAGGCCGGCAAAGTCCACTCAACCGACCCTTGCGCAGATCGTGGTGAAAGTCAGTTTTGGATCAAACGGTTGACGTCCGGGCCAATTGTGAATGGCCCCATTTTGGGCAGGTGTCCACAGAGGGCGACCTGTAAAAGCAAGGCCGCGAGGCGTTTCGTATCCCTTTCTCGCTTCGCCATTTAGCGCGCTTTGTCCTTCAGCTGCGATCAAAGGGATTGAGCCCGTCAAACTGCCACATGCCCGCCAAACAAAAAGGCCGCACCAATCGGCACGGCCCTTCCATATTCTCAACTGCAATCGCGCTTACTTAAACGTAATCACATTGCGCCGCGCAGCGCCTGAGCGCGTATCATCGAAGGCCTCGTTGATCTGCTCAAGCGACCAGCGCCCCGAGATCAGCTCGTCCAATTTCAGGCGGCCTTGTTGGTAGAGATCAACGATCCAAGGCACATCACGCGACAGGATCACATCGCCCATATAGCTGCCGACCATGCCTTGGCCCATACGTGCAACGAGCAGTGGTTCATAGCTTGAGGTCGCGCCCGTATGGGGCATGCCGACCATGATGATCCGGCCCTGCGGCGCAAGGAATCGCGTCGCCGTATCATAGACTTGCGTTACGCCAACGGTGACAAAAACAGCATCCGCGCCGCGCCCGGTAAGCGCTTTGACCGCCTTCCAAGGCTTGTCTGCACCGTTAACAACATGGGTCGCGCCGAACTCTTTGGCGATCTCAAGCTTGTCGATGTTCAGATCGACCGCAATGATGCGCCGCGCGCCGGCAATCCGCGCGCCTTGGATCGCATTCAGCCCAACACCGCCGGCCCCAATCACAACAACATCTTGGCCCGGGCGCACTTGCCCAGTGTTGACCACAGCGCCAACGCCAGTGATCACGCCGCAAGAAATAAGCGCCGCGCTGTCCATCGGAATGCCATCGGGCAGCTTGGCGATCTGGCTTTGATCGACAACGGCTTTCTCGGCAAAGGCGGCGGTGCTCAACCCGTGAAAAATCGGCTGATCATCCATGGTGAAAAGCGGCCCATCGGCGGCCATTCCGGGCGCATCGCAATTGGCCGGGTGGGCTGTGTTGCACGAAGGGCAAGTCCCGCAAGAGCGCACCAAGGTTGCCAAAACCGCATCGCCAACAGCAAACCCCTTTACGCCTTCGCCAACGGCCGTGATCCGCCCCGCGGCCTCATGCCCATAAACAGCCGGAAGCGGCGCAGGCCAGCCCCCATCGGCAAAGTTGATATCCGAGTGACAGATCGCGCAGGCTTCAACAGTGACCTCAACTTCACCCGCTTGAGGCGCGCGAATTTTGATCTCTTCGATTTTAAACGGTTTGCCAAATTCATGGCAGACGGCGGCTTTAATTGTTTGCATAAACATACTCCCGAGTTGGTTTGACTCTGCAAAACGGGTGAGACGCCCGCAAGGCGAAACAGCTTTTCGGGAGGCAGAATTACGCAGGGTTACGCAGCGGGCACTGGGCTTTAGGTGGCTGAGTCAGGCCGAATTCGCGCAGGGCTTGCCAAGAAGACCATGAGCGCAACCGCAAGCAGAGCCCCGGCAAGGAAAAACGGCGCGCCAGGCAGATAGAGCGGGGCGCCGTCGCGGGTAAAGTTTGAGAACACAGATGTCATCAGCATCGGTGAAATGATCATAGAAACTGCCGCAACCGAGGCCATAACCCCCTGCAATTCGCCCTGTTGATCATCGGGAACCTTGCGCGACATGATCCCCTGCATCGCGGGCATAACAATCCCGCCAAGCGCAGAAATGGGGATGAAGATCAATATTATCATGCCATTGGTCAAAAACCCGTATGCCGTAAACACCACCAGATCGAGCAACATCCCCCAAACCACAGTGCGCCGCGCGCCGATCAAACGGATCGCCGGGCCAACAAGCAAAGCCTGCGTGAGCGCCATGCAAAGGCCAAACAACGTCAGCGTCACACCGATCATCTGCGTGCCCCATTCAAAACGCTCAGCCCCGAAAAACGCCCAGACCGCAGGGTAAACAAAAAACGCGACTTGATAGATGCCAAAGACGATCAAAAGCCGCCCAAGCCCGGGCAGATTGCCAATCGCGCGAAAGGAATTCAGCGGGTTGGCGCGCGCCCATGAAAACGGGCGGCGGATGCGATCGGTCACGGTTTCGGGCATCACGAAATAGCCAAAGATCATATTGGTGAGCGACAGGGCAGCGGCGGTATAAAACGGCGCGCGCGTATCAATGCCCGCCATCAGCCCGCCAATCATCGGCCCCGCCACAAAGCCAACCCCAAAGGCCGCCCCGATCAGCCCGAAATTCTTGGCCCGCTCATCTGGGGCGGAAATATCGGCCATAAAGGCGGCGGCTGTGGAATGGGTCGCGGCGGTGATCCCGGCAATGAGCCGCCCAATCAGCAACAGCCAAATCGTGCCCGCGACAGCCATCAACATATAATCAAGCGCCATCGCCCCGAGCGCGATCAAAAGGATCGGGCGCCGCCCATAAGCATCTGAAAGATTGCCAACAATCGGCCCAAAGAGAAATTGCATCACGGCAAAAGACGTTGCCAAAACCCCGCCCCAAACGGCCGCATGAGAGAGGTCCGCGCCCGTCACTTCGCGCAAAAGATCCGGCATCACAGGAAAGATCAGCCCGATCCCGATGGAATCAAGCACGACCGTGAGCAGGATAAAAAGAATAGGCAAACGCGACATGCAAAACACTCAAATCAAGGGCCGGGGCCCGGTATTCGATCTGATATATCTATGCTTTGCCGATAATCAAAGAGCCTTGGCGCGCTTTGCAAAGGCGCGCGCGGTTTGGGGCGCTTCGCCAAGCTGATTGGCCGGTGTAAACAGCCCCTCAAGATCATGATCGCCAAAGCGTTTCTGCGCGAGATCTGCAAGTGGCTGGCCGCTGGCGCGCGCCTGCACGCATAGCTCTTTTACCGCGGCCTGCGCATCAGGGCGGCGCATCTTTTTGGCCAAAGCAAAGCTCAAAGCCTCTGCATAAATCAGCCCCAGATCATCGGGATCAATGCCAAGCGCCATCGCCGCTTCATTGGGCGCGATGCTTGTCGAAAGCTCGGCTGCAATCTCCAAAGCGCGCCCCGTTGCTGCGCAAATCTGTGGCAGGTTCAGCCATTCCACAAACCAAGCGGCCCCGTCGCGCTGCTGGCGATGAATGCCCGCGCCCATGATCGCGCCTGCAAGGGCTTGGGCTTGGCGGCCAAGCGCCACCAGAACCGAAGGCATCACCGGATTGGCCTTTTGTGGCATGGTGGAAGAGCCGCCCGAAGCGCCAAGGGTGATCTCGCCAATGCCGCTCTGGCTCATCAGGGTGAGGTCTTCGCCCATCTTGGCAAGGGTGGTGGCAAGCCCGGCCATCCAAGCGGCAAATTCACCGATGCAATCGCGCTCGGAATGCCAGCTCGCGCCCGGATCGCCAAGGCCAAGCGCCCCGGCCAATGCGGCGCGAATTTCGGGGCCATTTTCGATGGCAGAAAGCGTTCCTGCTGCGCCAGAAAGCGAGACATTTAGCAAACGTGGTTTCAGCGCCTCCAACCGTTCCAAATGGCGGATCAAGGGCGCCCCCCAAGAGGCGACAACCGCGCCAAAGCTTGTGGGCGTGGCCACTTGGCCATAAGTCCGCCCGGCCATGGGAAGATCGGCATGGAGATGCGCCAAAGCGCCAAGCCCTTGAATAACCGCCGCTAATCGCGCCTCATAAAGGGCGATCACTTGGCGCAGGCGCAGCGCCAGCGCTGTATCCATAATATCTTGCGAAGTCGCGCCCCAATGCACGAATTGCGCGTGTTCTGGCGCTTCCATGGCCTTGCGAAACGCCGCCACAAGCGCAGGCACAGGCACAGCCGAGCGCCCCGTTTCCGCCGCCAAACCACCGGGATCAATCGCCAATTCAAGCGAGCAGCGATGGATGAACAATGCCGAGATTTCCGGGATAACCCCAGCCTCGCCCTGAACCTTGGCCAAGGCCCCCTCAACGATCATCATCGCGCGCACTTCGGCACTATCGGTGAAAAGCGCGGCGATCTCGCGATCAGAGAAAAGATCGCGGTAAAGCGCGCTGTCAAAGGGGCTGATGGCCATGTCTTATCCTGCTTTCAAACCAAGCATATCGCGCGCTTGGATATAGTTTGCCACGGGGCGCTCGTATTTTTCGCAAAGCTGAACGGCGCGCTGCACAAGGGCCGCATTTGAGGGCGCAAGCGTATCGCGATCAAAGCGCACATTGTCTTCCATCCCGGTGCGCGTATGGCCACCCGCCGCAATCGCCCACTCGTTGAGAACGATCTGATTTGGCCCGATCCCCGCGCCACACCATTCCGCATCCGGCGCAAGGCGCTTCAAGGTTTCAATATAGAAATCAAAGACGATTTTATCCGCGGGCATCGAATTTTTCACCCCCATCACGAACTGCACATAAAGCGGCGAGGCCAGCCGCCCATCCCGCGCCATTGTGCAGGCCTGAACGATATGGCCAAGGTCAAAGGCCTCAATTTCGGGCTTTACATCATAGGTGATCATCTCAGAGGCCAGCCAATCGACCAGCTCCGGCGAATTCTCGTAAACCCGCGTTGGAAAGTTATTCGAACCCACCGAAAGCGAGGCCATATCCGGGCCAAGCGGCAGCATCCCACCGCGTTCTCGCCCACTGCCCGAGCGCCCGCCAGTGGAAAGCTGAACGATCATGCCGGGGCAATGTTTGCGCAGCCCTTCGAGCAAAAGCGCGAATTTTTCAGGATCAGAGCTTGGCGTTTGATCCTCGTTGCGCACGTGGCAATGGGCGATCGTCGCGCCGGCTTCAAAGGCTTCTTGGGTGCTCTCAATCTGCTCTGCGATGGTGATCGGCACGGCCGGATTGTTGGCCTTTGTCGGCAAAGAGCCGGTGATCGCAACGCAGATAATGCAGGGTTTGGTCATCTATTCGTCCAGTTCTAACAGGATATCGGCGAGCGCGCGCGCTTGGGTAAGCTGGGGCATGTGGCCGCAATTTAGGGTGAAGGTTGGATCGCAAGGCGTTGCGGCAACCATTTGTTTTTGCAAGGCATATGTAACAGTGCGATCCTCAGAACAAAACACATAGGCGCGCGAAACTTGATCAAAATTCGGCCCAATAATCGCGCCGTCTTTCTGGGCTTGATTGCTCTGCGCGCTCATCCCGGCCAAGGCACCCGCCTGATCCTTGGCGCTTGCGTCTTGGCAAAGAATAGGCCCGGCCAATGCAGGATCAAGCAAGGTCGTGCCGCGCAGGGGCCCGCGCATAACGGCGGGCTGAATGCCATCCGTTTCTTGGCGCATAATCAGGCTGATCAGGCTTTCCCCATCGCGGGGCAAAAGCGCGGCCACATAGACAGAGCGGATCACATGCGCAGGTTGGTTCGCTGCCACTTGCGCAATCACGATCCCGCCCATCGAGTGGCCCACCAAAATCGCAGGCGGCCCATCCAGCAAAGCGGCCTCGACTGCCGCCACATAATCCGCCATCCCAACCGTTTCCGGCGGGGTGGTATGCGCGCCATGGCCGGGCAAATCAAGCGCTTCAACGCGATGCCCACGCGCCTCAAGCAGTGGCACAAGCCGCAGCCAGCTCGCAGCATTGCCCCAAGCCCCGTGGATCAGAATATATCGCGCCATGTACCCTCTCAGAGGTCGAGAAACACCGTCTCGCCTGCGCCTTGCAGCCGAATATCAAAGCGATACTGACCGTCTGCAACTTTTTTGGCAATGAGCGTATCAATGCGCGGGGTCTGTTCGATCCGCGCAAGAAGGGGATCAGAGCTGTTGTCCTCATCCTCAAAATAGATCCGGGTTGAGAGGCCAATATTGATCCCGCGCGCCACGATCCAGATCGAGATATGCGGCGCTTGCATGCTGCCATCGCGCATCTTTGTCGCGCCGGGCTTCACCGTGCGCAGGGTAAATTCGCCGCTGTCTTTATCGGCAGCAAAGCGGCAATAACCGTTCACCGCCGGATCAGCGCCTTCATCGCCTGCAAATTTGCCGCTCGCATCCGGCTGCCAGCTTTCCAGCATCGCATCGCGCAAGGTCCAGCCCGTTCCATCAAAAACAGAACCGGTAATCTCGATCACTTCGCCTTTGGCTCCGTCTGAAATGGGCGAAAGCCCAAGGTCTTCTGGATAGATGCCGGGATTGCCCGCAAACGAAGGGATACAGCCGATATGGACATAAGGCCCAGCGGTTTGTGATGGTGTTTCTTGCAGGATATCAAGAGCTTGTACCATGATTACATCCCTTCCATTTTGTTCTCAAACATCGTTTGGCGGCGCCCGCGCAACACGATATCGAATTTATACGCGAGGAAATCGAGGGGGCGCGACTTGGAGAAATCAAGCGGCGCGACAAGCCGATCAAGCTGGCTGCGCTCTTTGATCGTTGCGGCAATCGGGCAGTGATTGATCAGCGGATCACCCTCAAAATACATCTGCGTGATCAGGCGCTGGCCAAAGCTGTGGCCAAAGACCGAGATGTGAATATGCATCGGGCGCCAATCATTCGCGCGGTTGGGCCATGGATAGGCGCCGGGGCGAATGGTCAGAAATTCGTAATAGCCGTTTTCATCGGTGATCGTGCGCCCGCAGCCGCCGAAATTGGGGTCCAGCGGGGCAAAGTAAGAATCCTTAATATGGCGATAGCGCCCGCCCGCATTGGCCTGCCAAATCTCGACCAAAGTGTTTTTCAGCGGGCGGTTGTTTTCGTCCAAAACCCGGCCATGCATCAAGACCCGCTCGCCAACAGCAGGGGCCGCGCCTTTGGTAAAGTTGAGGATCAGATTGTTATCAAGCGCGCCAAGAAGCCCATGGCCAAAGCGCGGGCCGGTTTCCTCGGAAACTGTGCTTTCCATCGAAAGCAGCGGCAAGCTTGGAGAGCGCGCGACAGAAGTCTTGTATTCCGGATCATAAGGAACAGGGTGGATCGCCCGATTGCGCGGGATCAGGGGGCCAAGATCATTCATTTTCACTCTCCATTTCGGCATAGGTGGCCTTGGCGATCTTGAGCGCGTGATTTGCGCGCGGAACGCCGGCGTAGATTGCAACATGTTGAAATGCCTCTAAAACATCCGTCTTCGAGGCCCCCGTTCGCGCGGTGGCTCTTATGTGCATGGCGATTTCTTCGAAGTTTCCGGTCGCGGCCAAAAGTGCGAGCGTGATCATCGAACGCTCGCGTTTGCTGATCGCATCCGAGGCCCAAACATTGCCCCAAGCGCCCTCGGTGATCAGGGTTTGGAAGGCCTCGTCAAACTCGGTTTTGGCGGCTTCGGCGCGGTCAACATGCGCATCGCCCAGAACCGAGCGGCGCACTTCCATGCCTTTGTCATAGCGATCAGACATGGCCGACCTCCTTTAAGAATTTCGTCAGGGTTTCGGCATATTCCTCGGGCGCTTCAACGCAGGGCAGGTGGCCCGCGCCGCGGATCAGATGGAAGCTTGAGCCGGGGATCAACTGGGCTGTGTCGCGCACCAGATCGGGCGGCGAGGCCCCATCCTCAGAGCCTGCAATCCCAAGCGCGGGAAGGCGCAAGCCAGAGGTCGGCGTGTAAAAATCCGTGCCCGCAATCGCAGCGCAGCAGCCAAGATAACCCTCAAGCGGCTGGCCAACCAACATATCGCGCCAAAAGCCAATCTCAGGGCCCGCTCGGAATTTGCGCGAGAACCAGCGCTCCATGATGCCATCGGCCTGCGGTTCGATCCCGTCTACACGGATCGCGGCAATCCGATCCTGCCACATCTCAGCCGTGCCAAATTTAAACGCCGTATTGGAAAGCACAATCGCGCGCAGCATATCGAGCCGCTTAACCGCCAAGCCCTGCGCAATCATCCCCCCAATCGAGAGCCCAACAAACACCGCATTGCGCACTTCAAGCGCATCCAAAAGCCGCTCTGTATCCGTGATCAACTGGCCCATCGAATAGGGCGCGTCCGGCACATCAGATTGCCCATGCCCGCGCTTATCAAAACGGATGATCCGCAAGCCCTCGGGCAGCAACGGCACGACTTTATCCCAAAGCCGCAGGTCCGTTCCAAGCGAATTGGCAAAGACGATCGGCGCGCCATTTGGATCGCCATCCTCTTGAACGTGAAGCGAAATATCCCCGACAGAAATCATCATCAGTAAGGCAGCCCAACATAATTCTCGGCCATCGCTTTTTGCGCCGCCTCATTGCTGCGCAGAAATTCGATCTCGGCCTGCTGCATCTTGATATCAAACGGATCTTGATCTGGGAAACGGTGCAGAAGGGAGGTCATCCACCAGCTAAACCGCTCGGCTTTCCAAATCCGCGCAAGAGCTTTTTCAGAATAGCTGTCCAAGCCGCCCGTGTCGTCCTTTGCGTAGAAATCAACGAGGCCGTGATAGAGATAATGAATGTCTGAGGCGGCCGTGTTGAGGCCCTTTGCGCCGGTTGGCGGCACGATATGCGCGGCATCCCCGCAAAGGAACAGCCGCCCCCAACGCATCGGTTCGGTCACAAAACTGCGCAGCGGCGCGATGCTTTTCTCGATGCTCGGGCCGGTGATCAGCCTGTCGGCGGCGGCCTTTGGAATGCGGCGTTTCAGCTCTTCCCAGAAGGCCTCGTCCGACCAATCATCCGGGCTGTCTGAAAGTGAGCATTGGATATAATAGCGGCTTAAATTGGCGTTGCGCATTGAGCAAAGGGCAAAGCCGCGCTCTGAGCTGGAATAGATCAATTCGTGATCAACGGGTGGCGTTTCTGAGAGGATGCCGAGCCAACCGAACGGATAAACTTTCTCATATTCTTTGCGCACGGTAAGGGGGATCGTTTGGCGCGAAACGCCGTGAAACCCATCGCAGCCCGCCACATAATCGCAATCAATCCGGGTCTCTTTGCCATCGCGATTGAAGGTCACAAAGGGCGCGTCCGTATCCGCGCCGTGGATCACCACATCCTCAACGTTAAACTCAATCTGCCCGCCCATCGCTTCGCGCGCATCGTACAAATCGCGGGTCACTTCGGTTTGGCCATAGACCATCACAGCCGTGCCGGTATGTTCGGCGAAATCAATGCGGAATTGTTCGTTGCCATAGGCGATCAACGTGCCGTCATGGGCAAAGCCCTCGGCCTTCATCCGATCGGCCACGCCGGCCTCTTCCATCAAATTCTCAAGCCCCTTTTCCAAGACGCCCGCGCGGATACGGCCCAAAACATACTCGCGCGTTTTGCGCTCAAGCACGATGCTTTGGATGCCCTTTTTATCCAGAAGTTGCGAAAGCAGCAGGCCCGATGGCCCGCCCCCGATGATACAAACCTGAGTGCGCATAGAATCCTCCCTATTCTTTGGCGAGGATGGGCAAAGTAATTGTCATTGTCAACTGTATTGGTTGGCATCAATTGGGAAGGTTCGGGCAGGCAAGACAGAGCGCCATATAACCTAACGATTTGGTTTGATTTTTTGCCCCGACCACCGCTATGGGGAGGAAGTCGGAAGAGGGTGCGCCGGGGCTGGTATCACGGGAGGTGATGGCTATTAGTTAACACAGTTCACCAATTTGCGACAGGCGGGTATTCCATACCTGTTGATTTGCGCCCGGGCGTTAGCCGTAGCTTTGCAGCGCTTGCGCGAAAACCACCGGGTCAACATTGCCGCCCGAAGCGATCACAATCAGCGTTTCTGCATCGCTTTGCTGGCCATAAAAGAGCGCCGCTGCAAGCGCAACTGCGCCGCCCGGCTCAAGCACAATGCGCAGCCGCGAGAAGGCCAGAACCATCGCGCGCAGGGCCTCTTCTTCGCTCACCGCAAAGCCGGGGCCGCAAAGGCGCTTCATGATGGGAAAGGTGATATCGCCGGGCTGCGGGGTTTGAATCGCATCGCAGATTGTCCCACTCATCTGCGCGTTGCGCTCAATCTTGCCCGAAAGAAGCGAGCGGCGCACATCATCAAATCCAACCGGTTCAGCCGTGCGCGCAATCATGCCCGGCGCGTGATCTTCAAGCGCAAGAGCAACGCCCGCAGTAAGCCCGCCCCCACCACAACAAGTGATTACCTCGGCCGCGCGGATATCGCGCTCAGCCGCCTGTTCGGCGATTTCAATGCCAACACTGGCCTGCCCAGCAATCACCAAAGGCTCATCATAGGGGCGGATCATCGTAAGGCCGCGTTCGGTTGCGATCCGATCACCAATCGCATCGCGATCCTCGGTTGCGCGATCATAGAGGATCACGTCAGCACCAAGCGCGCGGGTGTTTTCTTGTTTGATTTTAGGGGCATCTGAGGGCATCAGGATTGTGGCAGGGGCCTCATGGGCCTTGGCGGCCATGGCGATCCCTTGGGCGTGATTTCCCGAAGAAAACGCCATCACCCCGCGCGCGCGCTGTTTTGCACCCATCGCAGAAATTGCCGACCAAGCGCCGCGAAATTTGAACGATCCGCTGTGTTGCAAACACTCCGCTTTGATCAAAAGCGGGCGGCCTGCGATCTCATCGAGAAACGGCGAAGAGAGCAGGGGCGTGCGCCGAACATGGCCCGAAAGGCGGCGCGCGGCGGCATCAATATCGATCAGATCTTCTGACATTTGGCGATCCATTCATTCAAGGCAGTAAGGGATTCTGGCTCATCTAGAAAGGGGATATGGGCGCGATCCGGCACCTGAGCAAAGATCATGCCCGGATGGCGCGCGCCCATTTTGGCGGCCGCCTCAACGCTGAGCAAATCCGAATTCTCCCCGCGGATCAGCGCGAGCGGCAAGCCCGCCAGCGCCCCAAAAACCGGCCATAAATCAGGGACAGGTTGCGCAGAGCTTTCCAGAACCGCATCGCGAAGATGCGCATCATAGGCCAGATCAAGCCCGCCTTCGATCTCCACAGTTGAGCGCTCTACATTCTCAAGCCAGCGGCTGGCCGGAACATTGGCGAAACCGGCCATGGCGCCGGGCATCGCTGCCGCCATATCCGCGCGGCTGGCAAAGGCCGGCTTCATCCCAAGATAGCCCATGATTTTCTCAAGCCCGCCGGTTTCGATCTCGGGGCCAATATCATTAAGCGCAACACCAATCAGACGATCCCGCGCCATCACGCCAAGCATCATCGCGATAATACCGCCGCGTGATGTGCCCAATATCGCGGTTCGTTCGATCCCGAGATGATCCAGCAAAGCCAGCGCATCGCGCGCTTCATTGGGCACAGTATAATCGTGCCAATCGCCCCAATCCGATTGCCCGCGCCCGCGATAATCCATGCGGATCAGGCGCACGCCTTTCAGGTGCGGCGCGACATAATCGAAATCGCGGCTGTTGCGGGTTAGGCCTGCGAGGCAAAGCACAGGCAGGCCTTGGCCCTCATCAGCATAGTAGAGCTCAAGCCCATCAAAGGTTGTGAATTTTGGCATCAGAGCGCCTCCGCCAGTTTGGGAATTTCGCGCAGATCGCGCAAAATATGCGCCGGGATCCACGGCAAGCGATCAACCGGCTCGCCCATACGATTGACCCAAGCCGCAGTAAAGCCAAAGCCCGCCGCTGCCGCTGCATCCCAACCATTTGAGCTGACAAACAAAACCTCGCTTGGTGCGCATTTGAAACGGTCCAAAACGAGCTGATAGACTTGTGGCGCGGGCTTGAATATCCCAACGCTTTCGACCGAAAGCACATCATCCAATAGCCCCTCAAGCCCAGCCGAGGCCACCGCACCATGAAGCATATCCGGCGAGCCATTTGAGAGGATCGCCGTGGCCATTCCCGCCTCTTTTAACGCTGTGAGCATAAAGGGGACTTCGGCAAAGGCCGCCAATTCCCAGTAGAGTTGCAACAGCCGTTCGCGGATCGTCTGATCGCTCAGCCCAGAAGCCTCAAGCGCCCAATCCAGCCCGTCCTGAGTGACCTTCCAGAATTCACAATGCTCATCTGTGACCGCACGCAGCCAGGAATATTGCAGTTGTTTGTGGCGCCAATCCGCCGCGAGTTTGGGCCAGACATCCTTTAGCGCTTCAAACCCGGGCTCATCCGCCGCAAGCCGCGCCGCCGCGGCGACATCAAACAAAGTTCCATAGGCATCGAATACACAGGCTTTGATCGCCATGGGGGCCTCCTTTGGTTGTCCAAAGGGTGTCATGGGTTGGCGCGATTGGAAAGCCTAGATCAAACCTTTGATCAGCCACCACCCGCCGCAAAAATGCGCAGCCAGCGTAAAGGAATAGGCGCCAAGGACCAAAAGGGCGTTGTTTGGTGACAGGGGCGCATGATCCGGCCCTTTGCGCGGGATCAGGCTTTGCAGGCCAATGCCGGCAAGGATGAAAAAGGCAACCGAGCCAGAGCGCCAAGCCGCCGAAAGAAAGGCCGCCACCATAAAGGCGCTTAATGTGGGCGAAAGCGCGGGCCAAAACCCATGCGAGAAAGCCCGGACACAGCGCCCGCCATCCAGCGGAACAAAGGGCAAGAGCATGATGAAATTCACCGCGCCAACCGTCACGGCAAAGGTCAGGGCCGCATTGGCCAGATCCGCATTGATGCCGATCAAAAGCTGAGTTGCAGCAAAGCCCATCACCATCGGCGCGATAGAAAGCCCGGCACCCATCAGCGCGATATAGCTTTCCTCTAGTGGATCCTCGGCCGGGGCCTGCGCAGAATTGCGCAAGAAAGGCACCGGAAACAACCGCAGCTCAGCATCGCGATGCCCCAAAGTGCGCCGCGCCAAAGCATGCCCCAACTCATTGAAAAACAGCGCCGCCAAAACGCAGCCCGAGACCAAAGGCCCAAACAAAACCGAGACGCAAACAAAGGCCGCAAAGGCCACGATCACCCCGATCCCATCAAAGCCACTCAGCGCAATCCGCCCCTGTCCCGTTTCGCCCGCGCGCAGCGAAAACCAGATCGCAGCGCTAAAGCTTATGGCAACAAATAACAGGATCAATGCAAAGCGCCCCCAAAGGTTTGGCGGGGCGTATCGGCACCACGCCCGTAAAATTATGCGCTTCTGGCGCGTGAATGGCAGTTCATGTCTGATTTGAGGATGAAATGTGGCGAGATTGTGGCATTTGCCGAAATTCCGCGCCCTTCAACAGACTGTTTCCATGCTTAACAGCCGGTTAAACCGGCCCTTAGGCCAAAGAACCCCGCCCCGCCGCCCATAGTATAAAGCGCGCATTTTTTGGTAATTTGCCACTGGAACTGGCTTGGAATAGGCTTACCTTTAAGTAAGGTTAAGAACGAAAGCTTAAGGAGTTGCACAATGGGTGATGTGCCAGAGCGGATGCGCGATATTTGGCGCGCCGGGCGAGAGTATTTCGGGCATGTATATGAAGAGGGGCCTGTTTCGGAGCTTCTTGATGCTGCGCAAACCGCGCGCGAAAATGCACGCCGCGCCTTTCGGGCCCGTGTTCAGCGGATGATTGATCGCTCAAGACCATGGGAATTTATCACAGCGCCTGTGATTTTCAGCCTGATCATCCCCTTTGTTTTCCTCGATCTCTGCGTCACCCTTTTTCAAACGATTTGCTTTCCTGTCTATCGCATTCCGCGGGTGCGCCGCGCCGATTATATTCGCGTTGATCGCCATAAGCTGGGCTACCTAAATTGGCTGCAAAAGCTCAATTGCGCCTATTGCGGCTATTGCAACGGGGTGATCGCCTATGTGCGCGAAGTGGCCGGGCGCACCGAGCATTATTGGTGCCCGATCAAACACGCAAGCCACACCCGCGCCCCCCATGACCACTACGATCAATTCCTGCCCTACGGCGATTCTGCCGCCTATGAAGAGGGGTTTTGGAGCACCAAAGACAAGGTGCGCGCCTGCGAAGATTGCACCGCCTGCGCGCCGCAAAAACCGGCCGAATAAAGGCGGGTTAAAGCGCGGGGTCCTCGTTGAAACGCGATCTGAAATTGCCGCCCATACGTTTGGTCACGCGCGCAACGCCAACCCGCCGCCCTGCCAAAGCATGTTCGACCATCCGGCTGAGCAACCCCTTTTCTTTGAGGCGCGTGGTCAGCCCTGTATGATCGAAAGCGGGGAAAAAGAAATGATCAAGATTGTCTTGGGTTGGAAAGGCATGCGCATGGGCCGCATCATCTTGTAGCCCGTGAAAGACAAAAAGCTGCGGCCCCTCTGGCAGCGGCTCGACGGTTTCAAAGCGCCAAGGATTGATCTTGCGCCGCCAAAAAACCCAGCGCGGCTCATCGGGGATATGTTTGGGGTGAACGGAATATTGCGGCGAAAAGGCAATCACCCGATCAACATGAAACAAGCGCGGCGCGATCAGCGCATTAAAGCCGCCCATAGAAAGCCCCATCGTCGTTACAGAGGTAATGCCTTGCGCGGCCACGATTTTTTTAACCTGCTTGGTCACGATCTCGGCCTGCTGCGCGCCGTTCATCCAGCTGCGCCCTATGTCCGAGATAAAAAGCCCATGGCGGCCTGTCGCTGTAGCTGTTCCGACGAATTCAAACGGGGGCATGATTGCGCGCGCATTGCCAACAGAGGAAAAGCAAACCACGAGTTCTTTGGTGTCGCCCTGCACATAGCCCATGCGCAAAGGCGCTTCATCATAGACGATCTCTATCGGCTTTTTGTCGGTGTCCGGCATGGGCATGGGCCCTCAGGCTTATAGGTTTTCCGGCTGCGGCATCCCAAGAACGTGATAACCACCATCAACCTTAATGACTTCGCCCGTGGTGCAAGCGGCATAATCCGAGCAGAGGTAAACAGCCGTTCCACCAACGGATTCGAGCGTCGCATTAGAGCGCATCGGCGCGTTTTCCTCGGTATGGCGGAAGGTTTTGCGCGCGCCGCCAATGGCCGATCCGGCCAATGTTTTCATCGGGCCGGGCGAGATCGCATTCACGCGGATCCCATCGGGGCCAAGATCATTGGCAAGATAGCGCACAGCACTTTCCAGCGCAGCCTTGGCCACCCCCATCACGTTATAATTCGGGGTGACGCGGTTTGAGCCTTCAAACGTGAGCGTGATCAGCGATCCGCCCTCGGCCATCAAGGGGGCCGCGCGGCGCGCCACATCGATAAAGGAATAGCAAGAGATCGACATGGTGTTGCTGAAATTCTCGGGCGAGGTGTTGATAAACCGCCCCGTCAGCTCGTTTTTATCCGAAAAGCCGATGGCATGAATAACAAAATCAATCTTGCCCCAGGCCTTGGAAATCTTCTCAAAAGCGGCGTCCATTTGGCCCGCATCCATCACATCGCAATCAAGCATCAACTCGGCGCCAAGCGTTTCTGCCAGCGGGATCAAGCGCTTGCCAAAGGCCTCGCCCTGATAGGTAAAGGCAAGTTCGGCCCCCTCGCCATGCAAGGCTTTTGCGATGCCCCAAGCAAGTGAGCGTTCATTCGCAACGCCCATGATCAGGCCGCGTTTTCCGGTAAGCAGATTTGCCATAGTATTGATTATCCGTGATATTTGCTAAGCAACATGGAGCCGTTGGTGCCGCCAAAGCCAAAGGAATTGGTCATCACCGTATCAAGCCCGGCATTGTCGATGCGGCTTGTGGCGATTTCGGACGCATCGAGCGCTGGATCAAGTGTTTCGACATTGATCGAGGGGGCGATGAAATCGTTTTCCAGCATAAGCAGGCAATAAACGGCCTCTTGCGCGCCTGTGGCCCCTTGGCTGTGGCCGGTCATGGATTTGGTCGAGGAAATCAGCGGCGTGCTGCCCTGCCCAAAGACCCGGCGCACCGCTTCGACTTCGCCCACATCACCCACGGGCGTGCTGGTGCCATGCGCGTTGATATAGCCAACCTTGCGGCCCGCTTCCAAGCTTTGCAGCGCCAGGCGCATCGCCCGTTCGCCGCCCTCGCCAGAAGGCGCAACCATATCATGGCCATCTGATGTGGCTGCAAAGCCAGTGACTTCGGCGTAAATCTTGGCGCCGCGGGCCTTGGCGTGCTCTAGCTCTTCCAGAACCAAAATGCCGCCGCCGCCGCCAATCACAAAGCCATCACGCCCCGCATCAAAGGCGCGCGAAGCTTTCTCTGGCGTGTCGTTATATTTGCTGCTCATCGCGCCCATCGCATCAAAGAGGCAAGACAGCGTCCAATCCAATTCTTCGCCGCCGCCGGCAAACATCACATCCTGCTTGCCCATCATGATCTGCTCTGCGGCGCTGCCGATACAATGCAATGAGGTCGAACAGGCCGAGGTGATCGAATAGTTGATCCCCTTGATTTTAAACGCAGTCGCGAGATTGGCCGAGATCGTGCTGCCCATACATTTTGGAACAGCAAAGGGGCCGATCCGCTTGGTCGCGCCAGAGCTCAGAGCCGTTTGATGCGCGGCAAACATCGCCGAAGTCGAAGGGCCGCCAGAGCCCGCAATCAACCCAGTGCGCGGATTCACAATATCGCTTTCCTCAAGGCCTGCATCCGCAATCGCCTGGCTCATCGCGATATGAGCATAGGCCGCGCCGGGCCCCATAAAGCGCAGGGTGCGTTTTTCGACATGCTCAGTGATATCAAGCTTCACATCGCCCGCAATCTGGCTGCGGAACCCATGCTCAACCATCGCCTCATTGGCGGTGATCCCGGATTTCCCGGATTTGAGCGAGGCAAGAACCTCGATCGCATTGTTCCCGATAGAGGACACAACTCCCAAACCTGTGACGACGACACGGCGCATGGGCAAACTCCTTGAATTAACGGCCTAGCTTTCTGAAAGCGCGACCTTCATGTCTTTCACTTGATAGATCTCTTCGCCGTCTGCTTCAACGATCCCGTCTGCAACGCCCATCGTTAGGCGGCGGGTTTGGATCGCTTTGGTGAAATCAATCTTATAGGTCAGCATTTTGCGCTCTGGGCGGACCATGCCTTTGAGCTTCACCTCGCCAACCCCAAGCGCATAACCGCGCCCCTGCCAGCCGCGCCAGCCAAGGTTGAACCCGGTCAGCTGCCACAGGCCATCAAGCCCAAGACAGCCGGGCATAATAGGATTGCCGGGGAAGTGGCAGTCAAAGAACCAAAGATCAGGTGTGATATCAAACTCGGCGATGATATGGCCCTTGCCATGGGCGCCGCCATCTTCGCTTACTTCTGTAATGCGATCCATCATCAGCATGGGCGGCATAGGAAGCTGCGCATTGCCGGGGCCGAAAAGCGCGCCTTGGGCGCATTTCAGAAGTCCGTCTTTATCAAAACTGCTCGGATATTGGGCCATTCAGGCACGCCCCTCATTCTGTAGGTTCTTTTCTCCTTCCCCTCTATCATCCGGGCTTGCGCGGTTGCAAGTAGGGCGACAGTTTTGCGGCAGCTGTCTTGGCGATCAGGCGCCGCTTGCGCGAAATGAATTTGCCTGCGCGCATCACAACGGGTATCTTTAGGGATGAGCTTTGAAACGGGCAAAATCGAGATGACCTGCGGCTGTGGCGCTGTCTGTGTTGTTCCTTATAAGGATTATCCCGAAAAGGATAAGGGCGAGGTCTTCTGCCCGGCTTGCGGCGGCTCGCTTCATAAATGGAAGGGAACGCGCGATTTCGGGATAGCGACCCTCAAAGGCGAAACAAAGGGCTAGCGCCTTTGCCACAACCGCCCAATGCCTTGCCCATTGAAATTTAGCGCCCAAGCGGCCTATATTGCAGGGCAAACAAGGAATATCCCGCGCATGAGCGTTTCAACATCCCATAGAACCGAAAGCTGGCTCGCCCATGCTGGCCTGCGCCCAACGCGCCAACGCCTTGCGCTCGCGCAGCTTCTGGTCGGCGATGGAGAGCACCGCCATGTCACGGCCGAAAGCCTCTATGATGCAGCGCGCGCCAGCGGCGGCTCGGTCTCATTGGCCACGGTTTACAACACGCTGCGCGCCTTTTGTGCGGCAGGATTGGTCCAAGAAATCACAGTTGATGGCTCCAAAAGCTACTTTGATACGCGCCTGGATGATCATCCGCATTTCTATTGGGAAGACAGCGGCAAGCTCACAGATGCCCCCGCGGATCAGCTCGAAATCGCCCGCTTGCCCAAAGCACCCATCGGAACCCGCATTGCCAAAGTCGATGTGGTGATCCGGCTGCGCCCGGAATAATCCGCTTCAAAACCCCATAGAAAAAGGCGCGCCAGAGCAATCCGGCGCGCCTTTGGGTATTGATAAACCGTCAAGCTTAGCCGATCGAAACAAGCTCAATCGCAAAGGTCAGGTCTTGGCCCGCGAGCGGATGATTTGCATCCAGCGTAACAGTCTCTTCGGTGATTTCCTTCACCACAACAGGGATCGCTTGGCCGTCGGGGGATTGCATCTGCAACTGCATGCCAACCTCAAGCGGGATTTCAGCCGGAATATCGGCGCGCGGAACTGCTTGGGTCGCGTTGGGATGGGGATCGCCGTAAGCTTCGGCAGCAACAGCGCGAACGGTTTTTTCCTCGCCAACTTTCATGCCGGGCATGGCTTTATCGAGGCCGGGAATGATCTGGCCGGAGCCCACGGTAAATTCCAAAGGATCGCGCCCTTCGGAGCTGTCAAAGACAGTGCCATCGTCCAATGTGCCTTTGTAATGGATTGCAACTTTATCGCCGGATTTAACTTCGCTCATAGGAAAATGCTTTCGTATTTCGTGTGAATTTCGGGGTGATATCGACTAAATGAAGAGGCCACGCGCGCGCAGGTGCTCTATGGAGTGCTTTGTCTTGGGCGCCAAAATAACAGAGGGATGCCTGATGTAAACCCGAGCGCTTAGGCCAGGGGTTTGCACTTAAGTTTGAGCGGCTCAAGCACGTATTGGATGCTTTCAGAGATTGGCCCAAAGTCGCGCGTGCGATAGCTCCAGCCTTGCCAGCCCTCATGTGCCGGTGTTGCTTCATCCGTTTTGATAAGTGCGTGAAAGTAGAATTTGACCGGATCGCTATGGGTGAGCGCGCTTAACATCGGGGGGTGAATATAAAGGCAATGCGCGCCATGTGCGCGCGCGCTTTTGGTGATGACATAGAGCGAACTATAATGCGCAGCCCCAAGCGCAAGCCCGCACCCCAGCACCAAGCTTGCAAGAATATCCGCCCCAAATCCGACCCCGCGCCATTTGCCCAAGGCACGAAGGCTGATACCAAACGCGATGATCGCAAGGGCCGGCACCCAAAGCATCCAGCTGACTTGCAGCGCGATATTCACCGCCCATAGCAGGCCGAAAAGCGGCAGGATCAAAATCACAAGCTTCAAATACGGCTCCATTGGCAATATGAGGCCGCAAGCCACCGTGAAGATCGAGAGCTGTAGAATATATTGCGCCCAGCGAGGCACAGGGCGTTTGGCGCGGATCGCCCGAATGATGCTGACCAACATAGGCAGCCACCAAAGCGCGCATAGAGCGATACTTCCCGCGGTTATAAGCAGCATCAAGATGTCTTCACGCATGACCAAGGCACCTCTTCACGCCGTTTAATGGCCTGTGCAAAAGCATCAAAGCCGCCCTAAAACCATTGCCCCGGTTCCATCAGCCCAAGATCAAGCAACTGCTGGGAATGCCATTCAAACTCGGTCGAGTTGTGCCAATGGAAGCGGTTGATATCAAAGGTTGATCCTGCGTTTGTTTTCAACGCCTTAGCGGTGCGAAAGCTGGCGATAGAGGCGGTAAGATTGTGATGCCACGGGCAGGCATATGTATTGTACTCTTCATCCGAAAACGTGTGATCCGCGCGCAGTTTGAGCCCCGGTTTGGCCAGAAAAATCGCGATCCGATCAATCTTGCGGCGCGGTGCGGGGATATGTTCCTCAAAGCGCCAGCGCAGCCCACCAAAGAAATCGAGCTGGCGTTCGCGCGGATGATTATGATTGTCGGGATCGGGGCGCGCCAAAGCATAATAGCCCGAGCGATCCATATAAGCATCCTCAAGCGAGACGGCATTTGGATGCTCTTCCAAATTACCCGCATATAGATCAACAACATAAGTCAGCATCGCATCGCGCCGCTCTTCAACATGAAAGGCAAGCATTTCGCCAATCGTGCGCGTTTCGCAAAACGGATAGAACAGATATTCGGCATTGTAGCAGTAATACATCCAAATGCCCGGCGCGGCCTCGATCACAGCATTTACCGCCGCCTCCAATGCCCCCGGTTCCGCCATGGAATAGCCAACCCGGTGCACATCTTTTTCAAGCATATCGGGCAGTTCAAGCTCGGGCGGGGCGAAGAGAATGATCGAGACAAAACCAAGCTGTTGATGATGGCGAATGGTCGTATCCACCTCGATCAAATCCTCGGCAAAAATCATCGCCACGGGCCCTTTGGCGAGGGCCGCTTTGCCATCCGTGAGGAACGTCTTGAGGTTAAAATATCGCATATGCCTGCCTATCACGCGCCATCCTGCGCCTTGAGGGTGAAATTTCTATGAAACATCCCCTAAATGCAAGCGTTGCGGGCGCGCCGATTGCGGTATAGAAGCCAACGCCTCAAACGCGCGCATAGAAGGCCCCGATCATGAGCGACCCAAAGAAGCTTTTCATCAAAACCTATGGCTGCCAGATGAATGTCTATGACAGCGAGCGCATGGCCGAGGCGATGGGTGGCGCGGGCTATATCGCGACTGATAAGCCGGATGATGCGGATATGATCCTGCTCAACACCTGCCACATTCGCGAAAAAGCGGCAGAGAAGGTCTATTCTGAGCTGGGCCGGATGCGCCCGTTTAAGGATGCGCGCCCCGATGTGAAAATCGGCGTGGCGGGCTGCGTGGCGCAAGCCGAGGGCGAAGAGATCATGCGCCGCATGCCGATGGTTGATCTGGTTGTCGGGCCGCAAAGCTATCACCGTTTGCCCGCGATGGAGGCCAAAATCTCGGCTGGGGAAAAGGCGCTTGATACGGATTTCCCCGAAGAAGACAAATTCGAAAACATGCCAGATCGCCCCAAAGCGGCGCGCGCACCAACGGCGTTTCTGACGGTTCAGGAAGGCTGCGATAAATTCTGCGCCTTTTGCGTTGTGCCCTATACCCGCGGCTCTGAAGTTTCGCGCCCCGCGGATCGGATTTTGCAAGAGGCGCGCGATCTTGTGGCGCGCGGCGTGCGCGAAATAACCCTTTTAGGCCAGAACGTTAACGCTTATCACGGGGCGGGGAAGGGCGGCGATCAAACGCTTGCTGGCCTGATCCATGAGCTTGCCCAGATCGATGATCTCGCGCGCATTCGCTACACCACGTCGCACCCCAATGATATGATGGAGGATCTGATCACCCTTCATGCGGATGAGCCAAAATTGATGCCATACCTGCACCTGCCCGTGCAGTCCGGCTCGGATCGTATCCTCAAGGCGATGAACCGCAAACACACCGCCGAAGAATACACCCGCCTGATCGAGCGGATGCGCCAAGCCCGCCCCGATATCATGCTCTCGGGTGATTTTATCGTCGGGTTCCCAGGCGAAACGGAGGAAGATTTCGAGGCGACGATGGCGCTGGTTGAAGAGATCAAATACGGCCAGGCCTATTCGTTTAAATACTCCGCCCGCCCGGGCACGCCAGCGGCCGAAAAGCCAGATGTTGAAGCGGCGATTGCCGATGAGCGCCTTCAGCGGCTTCAGGCCTTGCTCACCCGCCAGCAAAAAGAGGTTCAATCCTCGATGGTTGGGCGCGAACTGGATGTTTTGTTTGAAAAACCGGGCAAGTTTGAAGGCCAGATGGTCGGCAAATCGCAATATCTGCACGCGGTACATGCCTATGCGCCAAAGGTTGTGCCGGGCGATATTCGCAAGGTTAGAATCACCGAAGCGGTTACAAATTCGCTCACCGGCGAATTGATCTAACCAGACCGCTTTCCTTAAAGCGCTTGCCCCAAAGGCAGGCTGGAAAGCCGCGAAACGCCGGCCTCTGCGCAACAATTAATCATTTTACCATGTGTTGTTGCGCATTTTGACACAATATGTGGTAAATGATCCTTCACAAACCAGTGTTTTTTGCTACACTAAGCAAGATAATGTGAGTGGGGCTGATGGTAACCATATTTCCGGGGCTCTTTAGGGAATGAGATTGCAGAGGTAGGATGCGGTGTTGACCAATATTCTCAATGCAGGCCGCAAGGTCATGGGGGCCGCGGCAGCGGGTGCTTTGATTGTTACGCTGACGGCCAGCGGCGCTTTGGCGCAAGAAACCATTCAAGGCGAAAGCTATGTGCCGACCATTTGGGTTGATCCTGATGGCTGTCAGCACTGGGTCATGGATGATGGTGTAGAAGGCTATATGAGCCCGCGCGTAAACCGCCAGGGCATCCCCGTTTGTAACCGCGGCGAAACCTGCGCTGTGATGAACTCGGATCAGCTTTTCGCAACAGACCGCTATTCGATCTCCGCAGCAGGGCGCAAACGGCTTGAGGATTTCTTCCGCAACGCTGGCGCGATCTCCTACATCATCGCGGGTCACACAGACAGCCGCGCATCCGACGAATACAATATGCGCCTCTCTTATAACCGCGCCAATGCGGTTGCCAAAGTTGGGGCCTCTGTTGGCGCACGGATCGCGGATGTGCGCGGCCTTGGCGAACGGATGCCAAAAGCCACAAACGGCACAGCAGCTGGCATGCAAGCCAACCGCCGTGTTGAAATCATCTGTATTCGTTAAGGGGCGCTGGATATGAAAACTGTAACCAAAACGATCGCGCTGCTTTTGATGGCCGGATCGCTTGCCGCCTGCGAAGGCGCGGGCATCGGCTCAAAGCAAGACAAAACAGTCGACCGCGGCTTTGATTCTAAGCACCTCAGCCAATTGAAGGCCGGTGTTTGGATTGATCCGCAGGGCTGTGATCACTGGATCATTGATGACGGTGTTGAGGGCTACCTCTCGCAGCGCCTCGATAAATTCGGCAAGCCAGTTTGCTCGGGCACAGCCCCGCCAAGCACAGCCGTTGGCCCCTATAAATCGGGCTCAACATTTGGCGATGCGATCTAATCGCAGCTTTGCCTAAAACACATGCATTCGCGGCCGTTCAGGAAACTGGGCGGCCGCTTTTGTATCGGTAACATGAAGTTTTCCCAAAGCCTCTTGCGCTGGGCGCAAAGCCGGGGCACGATCAACATATAGTCCCTCGAACATGGAGACATTTTTGGGCATTAGCGCGCTGACACCACCGCCATCCCCCGAAGCGATCCAAGAGACGCTTCTGGAATTCCCCGACAACCGCTTGTTGATTGATTTATGTGGGGAGTTTGATCGAAATCTCGCCCAAATCGAGCATCAGCTAAAAGTTCAGATCGTGCGCCGCGGCAATATGCTTTCGGTGATCGGAACCGCCGAGGCCCGCGGCCAAACCGCCGCCGTGCTCCAGCAGCTCTATGTAAAGCTCGAAACGGGCCGCAGCATGGATGCAGGCGAGATCGACGGGCTGATCCGGATGAATGCCGAGCTGCTTGAGCCGCACAAACCCGCGATCGAGACCCAAAAGGGCGATCAATTCGAGATGTTCAAATCGGGCCGGGTCGAGATCAAAACCCGCAAGAAAATTGTCGAACCGCGCACTGCAGCGCAAAAAGACTATGTGACCAACCTGTTCAAAAAAGAGCTCGCCTTTGGCATTGGCCCGGCAGGCACGGGCAAGACATATCTTGCTGTGGCAGTTGGGGTAAATATGTTGATCGGCGGCCATGTGGATCGCATCATCCTGTCGCGCCCGGCTGTTGAAGCGGGCGAGCGTTTGGGCTTTTTGCCCGGTGATATGAAGGATAAAGTCGATCCTTTCATGCAGCCGCTTTATGATGCGCTCAATGATTTTCTGCCCGCCAAACAGGTGCAAAAACTGATCGAGGAAAAGAAGATCGAGATCGCGCCGCTGGCCTTTATGCGCGGGCGCACGCTCTCGAATGCTTTCGTTGTGTTGGACGAGGCGCAAAACGCCACAACCATGCAGATGAAGATGTTCCTCACCCGCCTTGGCGAGGGCTCGCGCATGGTGATCACAGGCGATCGCAGCCAAATTGATCTGCCGCGCGGGGTCAATTCCGGCCTGAAAGATGCCGAGCGCCTGCTTGGCGGGATCAAGAAAATCAGCTTCAATTACTTCACCGCCAAAGATGTTGTGCGCCATCCCCTTGTGGCCGCAATCATCGAGGCCTATGACGCCGACGATGGATAACAGCGGCGTCGATATAATCTTTGAAGATGAGCGATGGGAAACGGCGGGGCTTGAGGGCCTCGCCGCCCGCGCTTTTGAGGCATGTTTTGCGTATTTCGGCCTAGAGGCGGGGCATTTTGAACTGGCGCTTTTGGCCTGCGATGATGCACGGATCGCGGGGCTCAACGCAGATTTCCGCGCCAAAGCTGCGCCAACAAATGTGTTAAGCTGGCCCGCAGAGGAGCGCCCCCCCGCAAGCCCCGGCGCCCGCCCCGCATTGCCAAAATCAAGCGATGGTCCCCCATGCGAGCTTGGCGATATCGCCATCGCCTATGAGACCTGCGCCGCCGAGGCCGATGCGGCGCAAAAGCCACTTGCTGATCATATATCGCATCTTCTTGTGCATGGTTTCTTGCATTTGCTAGGGTATGACCACATTTGCGATGAGGACGCAGCGCTTATGGAAGCCTGCGAGGCTGAAATACTCGGCACAATTGGCCTATCAAACCCTTACGAATAAGGGGGGCCGCGAAGAATGGATGATTTAGGCAGACCGATGGGCGATAGTGACGAGGGACCTTCTAATGCAGCGCAAAGCGCGCTGAGCATTGAAGAAGATCAAGTAACACGCGGCTTTTTTGGCCGCATCATTGATGTTTTTTCCACACCAAGCACAGAAATTGAGCCGGATGAAGCGCCCCGAGAGCAATCGGGCGAAGGGCGCGCGCCGGCCCAGCTTGGCATGCTCAACCTTCAGCGCGTGCCGCTTGAAGATGTGGCGATTCCCAAGGTTGAGATTGTCTCGGTCCCGGTCGACATCAAAAAGGACGATCTGGTCAAAGTGTTTCGCGAAAGCGGGCTGACGCGCCTGCCGGTATATGAAGGCACGCTGGACAGCCCCATCGGCCTTATTCACCTAAAAGATTTCGCACTTAACCATGGGTTTAACGGCAATGGCGGGCGTTTTTCGCTGCGCAAGCTCGTGCGCCCGCTGCTTTTTGCGCCGCCCTCGATGCCGATCGGTGTTTTGCTGCAAAAGATGCAGAGCGAGCGGATGCATATGGCATTGGTGATTGATGAATATGGCGGTGTCGATGGGCTTGTGACGATCGAGGATTTGATCGAACAAGTGATTGGCGAGATTGCCGATGAGCATGATATCGACGAGGGCGTTTATTGGTCCGAGGAAAGCCCGGGCCAATATATCGCCCAAGCGCGCACGCCACTGGATGAATTCGAGGAAGCGATTGGGTATGAATTCGCTCTGGGCGATGAAGACGAAGAGATTGATACCCTTGGCGGTTTGGTCTTTTTGCTTATCGGCCGGGTGCCGGCGCGCGGCGAAGTTGTGCCCCATCCCTCGGGCGCTGAATTTGTGATTGTGGATGCGGATCCGCGCCGGATCAAACGCATTCGCGTGCGCTTGCCGCAAAGTGGCGAAGAGCCTGCATCACGCGATGAAGATGCTGCCTGAAAAGGCTTCGCGCTGGCGCGTTCTGGGGCTTGGGCTCGGGGCGGGCATTTTGGCGGCTTTGGGCCAGGCGCCCCTTGGCATCTGGCCGCTCGCCCTGCTTGGCTTCCTTGCCGCCTTCGCTCTTTTTGCCCGCGCTGAAACCCCGCGCCGCGCGGCCTTTCAGATATGGGCCTTTGGTTTGGGCTATTTTTCCGCAGCACTTTTCTGGCTGGTTGAGCCTTTCTTGATTGATGTCGCCAAGCACGGCTGGATGGCGCCTTTTGCCCTTGCTGGGATGGCGGGGGGCCTCGCGCTTTTGTGGGGAATTGCCGCATATTTCGCAAAAAAATCAAAAGCTTATGCTATTGCGCTTGCTGTTGCGCTCGCCTGCGCCGAGCTGATCCGCGCCTATCTTTTTACCGGCTTCCCATGGGCGCTTATCGGCTATAGTTGGGGCAATGCAGCGCCCGCCCAGATCGCCGCCCTCATTGGCCCGCATGGGCTGACACTGGCAACATTGCTCCTCGTTGCGCTCCTCCATTTGGCTCTGAAAAAACGCACCCCGCGCTTTGGCATCGGCGCGGCAATCATCGCAGCAATCCTCTTTGGCACTGGTGCAGTGATGCTGCGCGCGCCCATGCCAAAAGACACAGATCAAACCGTCCGCCTCATCCAGCCCAATGCCCCACAAAGCCAAAAATGGAGCCGCGAACACGCGCCGATCTTCTTTCAACGTGCGCTGGATCTCACCGCCGCACCTTCATCCGGCCCAGGCCCCAATATCATTATCTGGCCCGAAACATCTGTCCCGCTTTGGCTCGATGAGGCAGAGGGCGCAATAAAAGAGATGGCCCAAGCCGGGCAGGGCGCACAGATCATCTTTGGGATCAATTCTTATGCAGAGCCGGACGCATTCAACACTCTGATCGCCGCCAATTCTGCGGGCGAAATCACCGCTCAATATCGCAAACATCACCTCGTCCCCTTCGGCGAATATATCCCGCTGCGCGATCAATTGATCAAGCTGCTGCCCTTCCTTGGGCAAAGCATGTCTGGCTGGGGGTTTGCGCCGGGCGAGGGGCCAATATTGATCGATCTTGGAAAGGCGGGCCGCGCCCTTCCGCTGATCTGCTACGAGGCGATTTTTCCCCAAGATATGCGCGGCACAGAGCGCCCGGATTGGCTGCTGCAAATCACCAATGACGCGTGGTTTGGCCGCATCGCAGGCCCCCAACAGCACCTCGCCCAAGCCCGTATGCGCGCGATTGAACAGGGCCTGCCCATGGTGCGCGCGGCCAATACGGGCATCTCGGCGGTGATTGATGCGCGGGGCCGTATCCTTGCGCGATTGCCGCTGAATGAGGCGGGCAAACTGGATGCGCCTCTTCCCGGCGCGCTGCCCTCCACACCCTATGCGCGAACGGGCGATTGGCCGATTGCCGCCCTGATTGCGCTGCTTTCCTTGGGGTTAATCCTGCGCGCGCGCCGAGAAACCGTTTGACCGCGCCGCTTTGCCCCGCTATCGCCATCTAAACGCGGCGCACAACGGCTTCCTGACGTGCGCGGCTTAACCCACTGGAGCACCACCTCATGTCACGTCAAAACTATGTATTCACTTCGGAATCCGTTTCCGAGGGCCACCCGGATAAGGTCTGTGATCGGATTTCCGATGCGGTGCTCGATGCCTTCCTTGCCGAAGAGCCCGAAGCCCGCGTTGCCGCCGAAACTTTCGCCACCACCAATCAAATTGTGATCGGCGGTGAGGTTGGGCTCTCCAATCAGGCCAAGCTCGCGGATTACATGGGGCGGATCGATGGGATCGTGCGCGACTGTGTGCGCGATATTGGCTATGAGCAGGATAAGTTCCATTGGCAAACGCTCAATGTTTCCAACTTCTTGCACCCGCAATCTGCGCATATCGCCCAAGGCGTTGATGCGGCCGAGGGCAAAGAAGAAGGCGCTGGCGATCAAGGCATCATGTTTGGCTATGCCGTTGATGAAACGCCCGAGCTGATGCCCGCGCCCGTTCATTATGCGCATGCGATCCTGCGCCGCTTGGCCGAAGCGCGCAAATCCGGCGCCGAACCAACATTGCGCCCCGATGCAAAGAGCCAGATTTCCCTGCGCTACGAAGATGGCAAACCGGTCGAAGTGACTTCAATTGTGCTCTCAACCCAGCATGCGGATGAGGCCCAAACCAGCGATGATATCCGCGCCATCGTTGAGCCATACATCCGCGAAGTGCTCCCCAAAGGCTGGCTTACGGACGCCACGCAATGGTGGGTCAATCCAACCGGGACCTTCGTGATCGGCGGCCCCGATGGCGATGCGGGCCTGACCGGGCGCAAGATCATCGTGGATACTTACGGCGGCGCGGCCCCGCATGGCGGCGGCGCATTCTCTGGCAAAGACCCAACCAAGGTTGACCGCTCAGCCGCTTATGCATCGCGCTACCTTGCGAAAAACGTGGTCGCCTCTGGCATGGCCAAACGCTGCTTGATCCAGCTTTCCTATGCCATCGGCGTGGCGCAGCCGCTTTCGATCTATGCCGATACATTCGGAACGGGCGAGGTTTCCCCCGAATCGATTGAGCGCGCCATCAGCAAAACGATGGACCTCACCCCGCGCGGCATCCGCGAGCATCTTCAGCTCAACCGCCCGATCTACGCGCGCACCTCGGCCTATGGTCACTTTGGCCGCGAGCCAGAAGCAGACGGCGGCTTTAGCTGGGAAAAAACCGATCTCGCAGAGGTGCTGCGCAAATCGGTTTAGCCCTTCAAGCTTGACCCTCGCGCCCGCACTTGCCAAAAGCCCCGAAGCAACTCTCGGGGCTTTTGCACATTATGAGCGATCCAAAAACACCTGCGCCCAAAGGCGAAGAAGCCCCGCGCGGCGGCAAGCATCCCTCGGGCGCACCTTGGCGCAATTTCTATGGCCGGCGCGCAGGCAAAACGATGAACCAAGCGCAAAAGGACTACCTTGAGGAAGATCTCGAGGCGCTCTCGCCCGGCCCCATTGATTGGGAGATAAACCCCGATCGCACCCCCCTTGATATGCAGGCGAGATTTGGCGGCAAACCTGTTTGGCTGGAAATCGGCTTTGGCGGGGGCGAGCATATGGTGCATCAGGCCGCGCAAAACCCGGATGTCGAAATCATCGGCTGCGAACCTTTCATCAATGGCGTCGCAATGCTGCTCGGCAAAATCCGCAAGCTTGGCACCCAAAATGTCCATGTCCATCCCGGCGATGCGCGCGATCTTTTTGATGTGCTGCCCGAGGCCTCGATAGAGCGCGCCTTCCTGCTCTATCCCGATCCTTGGCCCAAAAAGCGCCACCATCGCCGCCGCTTTGTGACCCCGGATCATCTCGCCCCGCTGCACCGCGCCCTCAAACCCGGCGCGATCTTTCGCGTGGCCACAGACATCCCTGATTATGTGCGCCAAGCCCTCGAAGAAGTGCCGCGTGCGGGCTTTGAATGGCTTGCCGAAGGGCCGCAAGATTGGCGCGACCCTTGGGGCGATTGGATCTCGACCCGCTATGAGCAAAAAGCCCTGCGCGAAGGCCGCCCGCCCCATTACCTCACCTTTCGCCGCATCTAAACGCGCACCGCCAAGCGGCGATAGACCCGGCCCCAACAACGCGCTATTACAGAGCCCAAATTGATAGATAGGAAGCCCCATGTCCGGCCACGGCACCCCCATCCCAATGATCGCCCGCCGCTCTGGCCCACTTAGCGGAACCGCAGCCGTTCCGGGGGATAAATCCATCTCGCATCGCGCGATTATGTTTGGCGCCATGGCCATCGGCGAAACCAAAATCACCGGGCTCTTGGAAGGCGAAGATGTGCTTGATACCGCCAAAGCCATGCGCGCTTTGGGCGCAGAAGTGACCCGCACAGGCGAGGGCGCTTGGTCGGTTTTCGGGGTGGGCGTTGGCGGCTTTAGCGAGCCGGAACAAGTGATTGATTGCGGCAATTCGGGCACCGGCGTGCGCTTGCTGATGGGCCTCGTGGCGACCTCGCCATTCGCGACAACCTTTACCGGCGATGCATCCTTGCGCAAACGCCCGATGAGCCGGATCACCGATCCAATTTCGCTGTTTGGTGCCCAAAGCCATGGCCGCTCTGGCGGGCGCTTGCCGCTCACCATCGTTGGCGCGAAAAACCCGGTTCCGGCAGATTACACAACGCCGATGCCCTCAGCCCAAGTGAAATCCGCCGTGCTGCTCGCAGGGCTGAATGCGCCGGGCAAAACCGTGGTCACAGAGGCCGAACCAACCCGCGATCACACCGAGCGGATGCTCGCAGGCTTTGGCGCAGAGATCACCACAGAGATCACCGATCAGGGCCGCCGCATCACCCTGACCGGCCAGCCAGAATTGATCGCGCAAAACGTCGCCGTTCCGCGCGATCCAAGCTCGGCAGCATTCCCAACTTGTGCGGCATTGATCGTTGAAGGCTCTGAGATTTTCGTGCCCGGTGTGAGCCAAAACCTGACCCGCAACGGGCTTTATATCACGCTCAAAGAGATGGGCGCAGACATCACTTTCGAGAACCCGCGCACCGAGGGCGGCGAACCCGTTGCCGATCTGCGCGTGCGTGCCTCCGCCCTCAAAGGGATCGAGGTTCCGGCAGAACGCGCCGCCTCAATGATCGATGAATTCCCGGTGCTTTCCGTCGTAGCTGCCTGCGCTGATGGGATCACCACCATGCGCGGCGTCAAAGAATTGCGCGTCAAAGAAAGCGACCGGATCGATGCGATGGCGCGCGGGTTAGAGGCTTGCGGCGTAACCATTGAAGAGGATGAAGACACGCTGATCGTGCATGGTATGGGCGCGGGCAATGTTCCCGGCGGCGCGACCTGCGCAAGCCACCTTGATCACCGAATTGCGATGTCTTTTCTGGTGCTTGGCTTGGCTGCAAAGAAGCCGGTGAGCATTGATGATGGAACCCCGATCGCCACATCCTTCCCAATCTTTGAGGCGCTCATGGGCGATCTCGGCGCCATTATCGAGCGCACAAAAGGATGAGCGCGCGGCTGCGCATTCGGGCCTATTGGGCGCTGTTTAGCGCGATGCTCGGTGTCTATCTCACGATGATCTTGTGGAGCTTGCCGCGCATCGCCCGTGATGCAGGCGCGCCCGTTTTTGATCTGCGCTCAAGCCGCTATGATTACGAAGATGCCCGCAGCTTTCTAAGCAACCTTTCGGACGAGGGCCGCGATTTTTATCTCAACGTTCAGCAGTCTTTGGATATGATCTATCCGGCCCTTTTTGGCATCATAGTTGCCTGGTCTCTTCTTTGGGCGGGCAAGGGCTTCCCGCGCTGGATTTTGCGGATTGCGGTGGCATTTGCCCTGGTCTCTATGGTGGCGGATTACGCTGAAAATGCCGCTGTGCGCGGGATGCTTTTGGCTGGGGCAGAGGGGATTGATCCGGCGCAAGTGGCCTCGGCCAGCGCGCGCACGATGCTCAAATTCAGCACAGCGACGGTTGCTGGGATTGGGCTCATACTGCTGTTGGCGCGGCGGCTCTATCTGTGGCGCAAGGGGCGGGATTTATGAGCTTTACCGTTGCGATTGATGGCCCTGCGGCCGCGGGTAAGGGCACGATCAGCCGCGCGGTCGCGGCGCATTTTGGCTTTCAGCATCTTGATACGGGCCTGCTCTATCGCGCTGTCGGCGCGCGCGTTTTGGCCGGGGCTGAGGCCGTTGATGCTGCGCGCAGATTGCTGCCAGAGGATATCTCGCCGGATGGGCTTCGCACGGCCAAAGTTGGCCAAGCGGCGAGCGTTGTGGCGGCGATCCCTGAGGTGCGCGAAGCGCTCGTGGCCTTTCAGCGCCGCTTTGCCCGGCTGGGCGCAGGCGCGGTTTTGGATGGGCGCGATATCGGCACGGTGATTTGCCCCGAGGCCGAGGTGAAACTCTTCGTTACCGCCAGCGATGAAGTCCGCGCGGCCCGCCGCTTTGAAGAGCTCAAAACGGGCGGCGCGGACACGGATTTCGAAACAGTTCTCGCCGATCTACGCGAGCGCGATGCGCGGGATGCAGGGCGGAGCGACGCGCCCTTGATGGCCGCAAGCGATGCGCTCGAACTCGATACAACGGCGCTAAGCATTGATCAGGCCGTTGCGCGCGCAATTGCGAAAGTCGAGGCCGCACTCAAACGCTAAGCGTGGCCGCCACGGCCCGTTTCCAAGCTGCATATTTATCCGCCCGCCTGGCCGCATCCATTGATGGCTCAAAACGCCGCTCAAGCGCCCAATTCGCCGCAAACCCTGCCTGATCCGGATAGACACCCGCGCGCATTCCTGCGAGCCAAGCCGCACCAAGCGCAGTTGTTTCCAGCACCTCCGGGCGATCCACAGGGGCATCAATAATGTCGCTCAAAAACTGCATCGTCCAATCGCTCGCCGCCATGCCACCATCAACCCGCAAAGTCGCCTGCGCAGCCGCATCACTGCCTGCATGGGCCCAATCGGCGCGCATCGCATCCAGCAGATCGCGGGTTTGATAGCCCACACTTTCAAGCGCCGCGCGGGCAAGCTCGGCCGGGCCGGAATTGCGCGTAAGGCCGTAAGCCGCGCCGCGACATTCGGCATTCCAATAGGGCGCGCCAAGGCCGGTAAAGGCAGGAACGAGGATCACGTTTTGGCCCGGATCAGCGCTTTCGGCGAGCGGCTGCGTTTCGGCGGCCTCGCGAATGATTTTCAACCCATCGCGCAGCCATTGCACAACGGCGCCAGCGATAAAGATCGAGCCTTCAAGCGCATAAGTCGGCTTGCCGTTCAGCTGATAGGCGATGGTGGTAAGCAGGCGATTTTCGCTCAGAACGGGCGTATCGCCGGTATTCAAAAGCGCAAAACAGCCCGTGCCGTAAGTGCTTTTGAGCATGCCCGGCGCAAAGCAGGCCTGCCCAACAGTCGCCGCTTGTTGATCGCCAGCAACGCCGAGGATCGGGATTTCGCGCCCAAAAAGATCGGCCCGTGTATGGCCGAAATCAGAGGCGCAATCGCGCACTTCGGGCAGCATTTCCATTGGAATATCAAGTAGATCACAGATGGTTTGAGACCAGCGACCCTTGCGAATGTCATACAGAAGCGTGCGCGCAGCGTTGGTCGCGTCCGTGACATGCGAACGCCCGCCGGTGAGCTTCCAGATGAGGAAACTATCGACCGTACCAAACAGCAATTCGCCCCTTCTGGCGCGGTCGCGCGCGCCCTCGACATGGTCCAAAATCCATTTCAGCTTGGTGCCGGAAAAATAGGGATCAAGCAAAAGGCCGGTACGATCACGCACCATATCTTCATGGCCCGCCTCGCGCATTTCGCGGCAAAAATCGGCGGTGCGGCGATCCTGCCAAACGATGGCATTGTGGATCGGCTGGCCAGATTTGGCATCCCAAACAACGGTCGTTTCGCGCTGATTGGTGATGCCGATGGCGGCGATATCGCGCGCGTCCACATCGGCGCGCTCAATAACAGATCGGCAAGTCGCGGCCGTGGAGCTCCAAAGATCCGCCGGATCATGCTCGACCCAGCCAGACTGGGGGAAATGCTGGGGGAATTCGGCCTGCGCGGAGCTTGCGATCTTCATCGCGCTGTCAAACAGGATCGCGCGGCTAGAAGTCGTGCCCTGATCAATCGCTAGAATATATGTCATGTGGTGCCTCCCAACGCCGATTTCGTTTAGTGTGCCTTTCCCAAACGCCACTCGCAAGCGCGCATGAAAAGGCCGGGGCGCTTATCTCAAACGCCCCGGCCCATGATCAACGCCGGATTATTTCCAAGACGCGATGAGCGTATCGTAATCAACAGTCATCGGCGCTGGATTTTCATCCGCCAGTTTGGCCTTAGGCGCGCCAGGTTTGGCCAGCCAATCAGCTTCGGCCATTTCCTCGTTCATCTTGGGGCCAAGATCGCCCTGAACGCCTGCACGCTCCAGACGGATCAGCACTTTTTCTTGCTCTTCACAAAGCGCGTTCAAAGCATCCTGAGCGGATTTCGCACCCGAAGACGCATCGCCAATGTTCTGCCACCAGAGCTGCGCGAGCTTTGGATAATCAGGAACGTTGGTGCCTGTTGGAGACCACTGAACACGCGCAGGTGAACGGTAGAATTCAACGAGTCCGCCAAGCTTGGGCGCACGCTCAGTAAAGCTTTTGTCCTGCACTGTGCTTTCACGAATGAAGGTCAGACCCACGTGGGATTTCTTCACGTCCACAGTTTTGGATGTGATGAACTGCGCATAGAGCCAAGCGGCTTTGGCGCGATCCACTGGGGTGCTTTCCATCAGAGTCCAAGAACCGGCGTCCTGATAGCCAACCTTCATGCCTTCTTCCCAATATGCGCCATGTGGCGAAGGAGCCATGCGCCATTTTGGTGTGCCATCGTCGTTCATCACGGCGATGCCGGGCTTTACCATATCGGCGGTAAAGGCGGTGTACCAGAACATCTGCTGGGCGATCGCACCCTGTGCCGGAACGGGGCCCGCTTCACCAAAGGTCATGCCTTCGGCTGCTGGGGGCGTATATTCCTTGAGCCACTTGATGTATTTCTCGATCGCATAAACAGCTGCGGGCGAATTGGTTGCCCCGCCGCGCGCCACACAAGAGCCAACAGGCTGGGAGTTTTCGTTGACACGAATACCCCATTCATCGACCGGAAGGCCGTTTGGCTCGCCCTTATCGCCCATGCCCGCCATGGACATCCACGCATCGGTAAAGCGCCAGCCAAGGCTTGGATCTTTCTTGCCGTAATCCATGTTGCCATAGATTTTCTGGCCGTCGATTTCCTTGCCTGTGAAGAACTCAGCGATGTTTTCATAAGCGGTCCAGTTTACCGGAACGCCAAGATCATAGCCGTATTTCTCTTTGAATTCAGCCTTGATCGCAGGATCGGAGAACCAATCATAACGGAACCAATAAAGGTTGGCGAACTGCTGATCGGGAAGCTGATAGAGTTTGCCATCTGGGCCGGTGGTGAACTCAGTGCCGATGAAATCATCGATATCAAGGCCCGGGTTGGTCACGTCTTTGCCTTCGCCGGCCATCCAATCCGTAAGATTGCGGGCCTGCTTATAGCGCCAATGCGTTCCGATCAGATCGGAATCGTTGATATAGGCGTCATAGATGTTTTCGCCTGATTGCATCTGGGTTTGCAGCTTTTCAACCACATCGCCCTCACCAATCAGATCATGGGTGATCTTGATGCCTGTGATCGCGGTAAACGCGGGCGCAAGCACTTTAGACTCGTATTCGTGGGTTGTGATTGTCTCGGATACAACCTTGATGTCCATCCCCGCCATCGGCTTGGCAGCATCAACGAACCAGTTCAATTCGGCCTCTTGCTCGGCGCGGCTTAGCGTCGAGAGATCGCCGATTTCAGCATCGAGAAAGGCTTTCGCCTCGTCCATGCCCGCAAATGATGGCGTGGCCAGCATTGCCAGCATCGCCCCCATCGCTGTGGTGGATTTCAGTGAAAAGTTCATGGTGTCCTCCCATTGGAACTCAAGTTGTGGGGCCTCGGATATTTCCGTTTTGCCCCCGGTTAAGGCCTGTCTAAACCCAGCGGAAAACCGCGAAAGCATAGATCAGGCAAACAATCAGCGCGCCCCATTGCGGCGCACTGAGCAAACCGAGCCAAGCCAAATTGATAAAGGCCGAGCCCAGAAGAGTGATAAACAGGCGATCTCCGCGCGTCGTCTCGATCCGCAAAACGCCGATGCGCGGCGTCTCGGGATATTTGATCGCGAGGATCGTGAAACTGATCAGCAGGCAAGCGATCACGATAAAAAATATGGCTGTGGGCCACGTCCATGCCATCCAAGCCATGATCAAACCCTCCCTAGGGCAAAGCCCTTGGCTATGTAGTTGCGAACGAAATAGATCACCAAAGCGCCCGGAACGATTGTGAGAACACCCGCCGCCGCCAGCACGCCCCAATCAAGCCCCGAGGCCGAAACCGTCCGTGTCATCGTGGCGGCAATGGGCTTGGCATCAATGGCTGTGAGCGTGCGCGAAAGCAGCAGCTCGACCCATGAGAACATAAAGGTAAAGAACGCCGCGACCCCGATGCCCGAGGCAATCAAAGGCATGAAAATCTTGATGAAGAAACGCCCGAAAGAATAGCCATCGATATAGGCCGTCTCATCAATCTCGCGCGGGACACCCCGCATGAAACCTTCCAAAATCCAAACGGCCAGCGGGACGTTAAACAAGCAATGCGCCAGGGCCACAGCGATATGCGTATCAAACAGCCCGACAGAGGAATACAGCTGAAAAAACGGCAGCGCAAAAACGGCAGGCGGGGCCATGCGATTGGTCAGCAGCCAGAAGAAAAGATGCTTATCGCCCAAGAAGTTATACCGCGAAAACGCATAGGCCGCGGGCAGGGCCACAGCGATCGAAATCACTGTGTTCATCACCACATAAATCATCGAATTCACATAGCCCATATACCAGCTTGGATCGGTCAGGATCACCGCGTAATTGGCAAATGTCAGATCGCGCGGCCAAAGCGAAAAGACCGAAAGAATTTCCTCATTCGTCTTGAGGCTCATGTTGATCAGCCAATAGATCGGCAGCAGCAAGAAGAGCAAATAAAGGGCCATAAAGCCGTTGCGGGCGTTGAGGCGGTTCATCAGTTGCCCTCCCGTTTATCAAGGTTGGTCATCACGGTGTAAAACACCCAAGAGATCAGCAGGATCACGAGGAAATACATCAGCGAGAACGCCGCCGCTGGCCCCAGATCAAACTGCCCGATGGCCATTTTAACCAGATCAATGGAAAGGAAAGTCGTCGCATTGCCCGGGCCCCCGCCGGTTACAACAAACGGCTCGGTATAGATCATAAAGCTGTCCATAAAGCGCAGCAGGATCGCGATCAGCAGCACGCCTTGCATCTTTGGCAGCTCGATAAAACGGAACACAGAAATGCGGCTCGCCTGATCGATTTTGGCCGCCTGATAATAGGCCTCGGGGATGGATTGCAGCCCGGCATATGCGAGCAGCGCCACAAGCGATGTCCAATGCCAAACGTCCATCACGATCACGGTTGCCCAAGCATCAATCACATCGGAGGTGTAGTTATAATCAATTCCAAGGCTGCTAAGGGCGCGCCCCAAAAGGCCAATATCAACGCGGCCAAAAATCTGCCAGATCGTGCCAACAACATTCCAAGGGATCAGCAGTGGCAGCGCCATCAGGATCAAACAAACGCTCGACCAGAGGCCCCGTTTTGGCATGCAAAGCGCAACGAGAATGCCCAAAGGCACCTCAATCGCAAGGATGATCGCTGAGAAAAGCATCTGGCGCCAAAGCGCGCCGTGAAGCCGCTCCGAGCCGAGCATCTCTTTAAACCATTCCAGCCCCGCCCAGAAGAATTTATTCTGGCCGAACGTGTCTTGGACCGAATAATTCACCACTGTCATCAAGGGGATAACAGCCGAAAACGCCACAAGGAGCAGCACAGGTAGCACAAGGAACCAGGCTTTTTGATTGGTCACTTTGTTCATAGGCTTGCCTCCGAAGCCGGCGCAATCCGCCAATCATTTGCGTAAACACCCATCTGTTCAGGCGCGAAAATCACGCGGTTCATATCGGGTGAAACCTCCGCACCTTCTGGGGCAATGGCATTGATCGCCGTGCCCTCATATTCGGCGCGAATGATCTTGTGATGGCCCACATCCTCAACGCGCAGCACCTTTACCGGAAGGCCCTTTTTGTCTGCTGTAAGTGAGGTGAATTCCGGGCGAATACCGATCTGGATATGCCCTTCCGGCGCGCCGTATTCAGCACCCAAATCAAGCGCATGCCCGCCGATACGCGCGGATTTCCCGGCGACTTTGGCATCAACCACATTCATCCCCGGCGAGCCGATGAAATAGCCCACAAAGGTATGCGCGGGCCGCTCAAACAGTTCTTGCGGTGTGCCGATTTGAACCACGCGGCCATCGTGCATCACCACAACCTTATCGGCAAAGGTCAGCGCTTCGGTTTGATCATGGGTGACGTAGATCATCGTATGGCCAAACTCATGGTGCAGCGATTTGAGCTGTGTGCGCAACTCCCATTTCATATGCGGGTCAATCACCGTCAGCGGCTCATCAAACAGCAGCGCATTTACATCCTCGCGCACCATCCCGCGGCCCAAGGAAATCTTCTGCTTGGCATCGGCCGTAAGCCCGCGCGCCTTGCGATTAAGCACATCTTCCATGCCGATCATCGCTGCAATCTGCTGAACGCGCGTCGCGATATAGGCCGGATCAGCGCCGCGATTGCGCAGCGGAAAGGCCAGATTATCGCGCACGGTCATCGTGTCGTAGACGACCGGAAACTGGAAGACTTGCGCGATGTTGCGCTCAGAGGTTGGCGCATTGGTAACATCTTGATCGTTAAACAAAATACGCCCGCGCGAGGGCTGCAAAAGCCCCGAAATAATATTGAGCAACGTGGATTTCCCACAGCCCGATGCGCCCAGCAATGCATAGGCCTCACCATCGGCCCAAACATGGTTCAGCTCTTTGAGCGCATAGTCGTTTTCCGTAACCGGATTGGCCATGTAGGAATGGGCCAGATTATCAAGCGTTATGGATGCCATCTCTGCCCCTCCCTATGCCGCTGAGGCGTAGGATGCAGGGGCAACAAGCCGCCCGTCCTCGCCAAAAATGTAGATATGCGCCGGATCAAGATAGGCGGTGATCTGCGCCCCAAGGGCGAGATCGCGCACCCCGTGAATAAGGCCAACCCAGCGCTCTCCCCCGTGATCCAAATGCACGAATGTTTCCGATCCGGTGATCTCTGTCACAGCCAATTGGCAGGCAAAGGCCAGCGCTTCTGTGCCATGGCGATCGATCTCTAAATGGTTGGGCCGAAACCCAGCGCGAAAGCGGCCGTCGGGGAGCGCGGCAAGATTTGGATCGCTGATCTCGGCCGATTGCCCATTGCCATATTGCATCCGATTGCCGACCTTCTTGATCTCAAGAAAATTCATCGGCGGATCAGAGAAAACCCGCGCTGTGGTGGCATCCGTAGGGTGGCGATAAACGCGCGGCGTGGGGCCAAATTGCGTGATCGCGCCTTCCCAAAGGGTCGCCGTATTGCCGCCAAGCAAAAGCGCCTCTTCTGGCTCGGTCGTGGCATAAACAAAGATCGATCCGGCCTCTTGGAAGATGCGCGGAATTTCGACCCGCAGCTCTTCGCGCAACTTGTAATCGAGATTGGCCAATGGCTCATCCAGCAGCACGAGGCCTGCATCTTTGACCAAGGCGCGCGCAAGGGCGCAGCGCTGTTGCTGGCCGCCCGAAAGCTCAAGCGGTTTGCGCTGTAAAAACGGCCCCAACTGCATCAGATCGGCGGTTTTATGAACGGCGGCGTCGATCTCGGCCGCTGTCTTGCCCATGATCCGTAGCGGCGAGGCGATGTTTTCAAAAACGCTCATTGAGGGGTAGTTGATGAACTGCTGATAGACCATGGCAACCCGGCGATCCTGCACCCGCATGCCAGTTACATCGGCCCCATCCCAGAAGATCTGCCCCGTGCTTGGCGCATCAAGCCCGGCCATCAAGCGCATCAAAGATGTCTTGCCCGAAAGCGTTGGCCCGAGCAGCACATTCATCGTGCCATTTTCGAGGGTCAAATTGGTGGGGTGGATATGGGTCTGGCCGTTTTCGACCTTGCTCACATCCCTAAGTTCCAACGTCATATTCTCGTCTCTCTCCCAGTCCTTCGCGCGCGTTCTGCGGCTTTGGTCGATGCCCATTTGGGCTGTTATTTTGTTCCGGTCAGGCCGGATATTGCGCCGGCCAGGCCGGATATTGCGCCGGCCAGGCCGGTATTGCGCCGGACAGGCCGGTTATTGCGCAGCGGTGGCGCTTTGATTGCTTTGCGCGGCCATCCAATCCTCAAGCTGATCAATCTGTTTGGCGCTTAGCCGCAGCCCCAATTTGGAGCGGCGCCAGATCACATCTTCTGCTTTTTGCGCGTATTCCTGCGCCATCATCCACTCGACTTCGCGCTGATAAAGACCCGCGCCGAAATGCAGACCAAGATCGGCAGCATTTTGCGCATCGCCAAGAATTTCAAACGCATCAACCCCATAGGCGCGGATCATACGGCGCGCGCTAAACCCATCTAAAAACGCAAACCGCGCGCTCAGATCGCGCATCAATTTGCCAACGTCAGAGACAGCAAAATCACCGCCGGGCAGGGGCGCTTGGGCTGTCCAATCGCCGCGCGTATTGCCAAGCAGCGGAGCGATGCGCGCCAATGCCCCTTCAGCGAGTCGGCGATAGGTTGTGATCTTGCCACCAAAGACGCTGAGCAACGGCGCGCCTTCGTTTGATTGCAAGGATAGCACATAATCGCGGGTGGCGGCTGTGGCGGATGTGGCACCATCATCATAAAGCGGGCGCACGCCGGAATAGGTCCAAACGATATCCGCGCGGGTCACCTCGCGGCGCAGATATTCGGAAACGAAATCACATAAATATTGCTGCTCTTCGGGGGTGCATTCGGCGTTTCTTGGATCGCCCTCATGATCCTGATCTGTGGTGCCAATCAGGGTAAAATCTTCCTCATAAGGAATGGCGAAAATGATCCGCCCATCGCTGCCCTGAAAGAAATAGCACTTGCCGTGATCAAACAATTTCTTGGTGATGATATGGCTGCCGCGCACAAGGCGAACACCCTCAGTGCTTTCTTGGGCCAGCGTTTTGCGCAGGAGCTTTTCAACCCAAGGCCCGCCTGCATTGATCAGCGCGCGGGCGCGGTGATGGCTCGTGCGGCCATCGTGATGAAGCACCTCAACATCCCAAAGATCATCAACCCGTTTGGCGGATTTGACTTCCGCACGGGTATGGATTGTGGCGCCCCGCGCTTGGGCATCGCGCGCATTCAAAACAACGAGGCGCGCATCATCAATCCAGCAGTCGGAATACTCAAAAGCCTTCTCGAATTTGGTGTTCAGAACTGCCCCCTCTGGCGCGCGCTTTAAATCAAGCGTGGCTGTTGGCGGCAGGATTTTGCGCCCGCCGAGATGATCATAAAGGAACAGCCCCAAGCGGATCAGCCAAGCCGGGCGGCGGCCACGCATCCAAGGCATGATGAAGGAAAGAAGCTTTGAGGTCGGCGTTTCATTCTCAAAGCGCATGTCGCGATGATAGGGCAGCACAAAGCGCATCGGCCAAGAGATATGCGGCATCGCCCGCAGCAAAACCTCGCGCTCGATCAAGGCTTTGCGCACAAGGCTTACCTCGAAATACTCAAGATAGCGCAGCCCGCCATGAAACAATTTGGTGGACGCAGAAGAGGTCGCTTGGGCCAGATCCCCCATTTCGGCCAGCGTCACGCTTAGCCCGCGCCCGGCGGCATCGCGCGCAATGCCACAGCCATTGATCCCGCCGCCGATCACAAAAAGATCGACAACATCGCTATGCTGTTCTGGCGGATCGGCGCGGCTGGCCACGGATGCTTTCCTCCCCAAGGTAAAGACGCTGGAAAGGAACACGGGAAGGCGCGCTTTGTCAAAGAGAAGTTTCGAAAAGGTTCGTTTTGAGTGAAAAGCGCGGATAAAGCGCGGGAATCGAGCCGTTTTGCACGGGGTGAAGCGGCGAGGGCAGGGCGTGCAAGGCGTGTTAGCGCAGCGAATCGGCGGCGGAATGTTCTCTTTTTTGCGGTTTTGGGCCGGTTCCGTAGGGTTAAATCGGTTTTTCTTTCTTTTTGCGCGCGTTAGCGGCTACACCCGATGCGCTGGCGCGCGAATCCGGGGTTTTGTCCTTTGAGCAGGGGGCGCTGAGAAGGAGCATCAAATGGCGCTGAGTTTTCGACAAAGCGAAATTCTTGAGATTGCCAAGACCGAGGGCAAAGTGACCGTCGAAGCGCTTGCCGCGCGCTTTAACGTGACGCTGCAAACGATCCGCCGCGATCTGAGCGATCTCTCTGATGCGGGCAAGCTGGATCGGGTTCATGGCGGCGCGATGATGCCCTCTGGCGTGGCCAATATCGGCTATGAAGAACGGCGCGGTTTGCATGATGTTGAGAAGGCCTCGATCGGGCGGGCCTGTGCGGCGATGATCCCGGATAATTCTTCGCTTTTCCTCAATCTGGGCACCTCGACAGAGGCGGTTGCGCGCGAACTTTTGACCCATCGCAACATCACTGTGGTGACGAATAACATGAATGTTGCCAATATCTTGGTTGCCAATGAAAGCTGTGATGTTGTTGTTGCGGGCGGGCTTTTGCGCCGCTCGGATGGCGGGCTTGTGGGCGATCTGACCGCGCAGATCGTCGAGCAATTCAAAGTCGATTACGCGATCATCGGGACGTCTGCTTTGGACGGTGACGGCGATCTTTTGGACTTCGATTTGCAGGAGGTGCGGGTCTCCAAAGCGATCATCGCGCAGGCGCGCAAAGCCTTCCTCGTCACAGATGCCTCAAAGCTCGCCCGATCGGCGCCCGTGCGCATCGCCTCGCTGGCGGATCTGGATGCGGTTTTCATCGATTCGATGCCCAAAGATTTGATCGAGAAATGCCGCGGCTGGGAAACCGAAGTTGTGCTGGTGGCGCAATAGGGCGCTATATCTGCCCCGATCTGCCGATTTCCTCAATGAATGAAGGTGGCCAAGGCTTGCGCCCCGCCTGATTTGCGCCTATACGCGCGCTGTCGATAAGGTGATTAACGCCGCAGAATAATAAGACGAGCAGGGCTGGGAAATACCGGCCCTCTTTGTTTTGCAGCCGCCAAGTCGACCAATGGAAACCCAAGACCGGCGGAGACAACCGCACGGCCAGAAACAAGACTTTAAAGGAACCCGAGACCACATGGCTCAGAACACATCTATGGAGGAATTCGAAGCCCTCCTGAACGAAAGCTTCGAAATTGACACGCCCGAAGAGGGCTCTGTTGTCAAAGGCAAGGTTATCGCAATCGAAGCGGGCCAAGCCATCATCGACGTTGGCTACAAAATGGAAGGCCGCGTTGAACTTAAAGAATTCGCAAATCCAGGCGAAGCGCCCGAAATCGCAGTTGGCGACGAAGTTGAGGTTTTCCTCGACCGTGTTGAAAACTCGCGCGGTGAAGCCTCGATCAGCCGCGACAAAGCGCGCCGTGAAGAAGCATGGGATCGCCTCGAAAAAGCATATGCCGACGAAGAGCGCGTTGAAGGCGCAATCTTTGGTCGCGTTAAAGGCGGCTTTACTGTTGATCTGGGCGGCGCTGTTGCGTTCCTTCCCGGCTCGCAAGTTGATGTGCGCCCTGTGCGCGATGCAGGCCCATTGATGGGTCTCAAGCAGCCATTCCAAATCCTGAAAATGGATCGCCGTCGTGGCAATATCGTTGTGTCGCGCCGTGCGATCCTCGAAGAAAGCCGCGCCGAGCAGCGCGCTGAAGTGATCGGCAAATTGGCCGAAGGCGACAGCGTTGATGGCGTTGTGAAAAACATCACCGAATACGGTGCCTTTGTTGATCTGGGCGGCGTAGATGGCCTTCTGCACGTCACAGACATGGCATGGCGCCGCGTGAACCACCCCTCCGAGATCCTCGCAATCGGCGAGACAATCAAGGTTCAGGTGATCAAGATCAACAAAGACACGCACCGTATCTCGCTCGGCATGAAGCAGCTTCAAGCCGATCCATGGGATGCCGTCGAAGGCAAGTTCCCATTGGAAAGCGTTCATACTGGCCGCGTGACCAACATCACCGATTACGGTGCATTTGTTGAGCTCGAGCCCGGTGTTGAAGGTCTTGTGCACGTCTCCGAGATGTCTTGGACAAAGAAGAACGTACACCCGGGCAAAATCGTTTCCACGAGCCAAGAAGTCGAAGTTATGGTTCTGGAAATCGATACAGCCAAACGCCGCGTCTCGCTTGGCCTCAAGCAAACACAGCGCAACCCATGGGAAGTATTCGCAGAATCGCACCCCGTTGGCACGCATGTTGAAGGCGAAGTTAAGAACATCACCGAATTCGGTCTGTTCATCGGCCTCGAAGGCGAAATCGACGGCATGGTTCACCTCTCAGATCTGAGCTGGGAAGACCGTGGCGAAGACGCCATCCAAAACTATCAAAAGAACGACATGGTGAAAGCCGTCGTGACCGAAGTTGATGTGGAAAAAGAGCGTATCTCGCTCTCCGTTAAAGCTCTGGATGATAGCTTCACAGGGGCGACCGAGGGCGTTAAGCGCGGCTCGATCATCACTGTTAACGTGACTGCCATCGAAGAAGGCGGCGTTGAAGTGGAATATGAAGGCGCGAAATCCTTCATCCGCCGCTCCGACCTGTCGCGCGATCGTGCCGAGCAGCGCCCAGAGCGCTTCCAGGTAGGCGATAGCATTGATGTGCGTGTCACCAATGTGGATGCGAAAACGCGCCGCCTTGGTCTGTCGATCAAAGCGCGTGAAATCGCAGAAGAAAAAGAAGCCGTTCAGCAGTACGGGTCGTCAGATTCGGGCGCATCCTTGGGCGATATCCTTGGCGCCGCTCTCAAAACCGAAGAGTAAGCCAAACGCTTCAAACCATCGCAACGGCCCCGCCAATTTGGTGGGGCCGTTTGCATTTGGAGGTGCGAATCAATCGCCCTTCGCTGCACTGCCGCGCGCTGAAAATCTAACCATCTGGGCAAAATCTCGCCGCCCGAGGCCGGATTTTCGCAAAAGATCAGCATATTAGCGCGATTTTTCTGCTTTCCCCGCGCGCTCTCCCATTTCCCGATCCGAAAACCTCGCCTATAGTCAGGCAAGGTCGAAAACGGCAATTGCGCCATCTGCCAATGCGCAAATAGAATGCCCAATAGGGGGGAAATTGATGATCCGTTCGGAATTGATTCAAAAAATCGCAGACGAAAATCCGCATCTCTATCAGCGGGATGTTGAACGTATCGTCAACACCATCTTTGAAGAAGTGATCGAAGCGATGGCCAATGGCGATCGTGTTGAGCTTCGCGGTTTCGGCGCGTTTTCCGTCAAACAACGCGATGCGCGCACAGGCCGCAACCCGCGCACAGGCGAAAGCGTTCAAGTCGAAGAAAAGCACGTGCCCTTCTTCAAAACAGGCAAGCTGCTGCGCGATCGTCTTAACGGCAAATAAGCCCAAGCCTGCGCTTTCAACGATCCGATTATAAGGCCAAAGCCAATGCGCTATCTTCGCTATGCATTTCTCGCGGCCCTTGCGATTTGCTTGATCACAGTGGCCTTGGCCAATCGTGGCCCAGTGACGCTGAACCTCATGCCTGCTGATCTCAGCGCGCTTGTTGGCATTGCTGGCTCCATCACGGTTCCGCTCTTTGTGGTGATCTTTGCCGGGATCATCGCAGGCGTTTTGATCGGCTTTTTCTGGGAATGGATGCGCGAACACAAACACCGCGCCGCCGCCTCCAATGAACGCCGCGAAAAAGAACGCCTGAAGCGTGAAATGCGCCGCCTGCGCCAAAGCACAGCAGCCACGAACGGTGATGATGAAATCCTCGCCCTCCTGGAAGACAAAGGAGCTGCGTAACCGCGCAGCCTGACCATGGCCCAGATAAAAACCAAAATTTGCGGGATCAAAGACGCAGATATGCTCGGCGTGGCCATTGATGCGGGTGCCGCCTATATCGGCTTTGTCTTCTTCCCAAAATCCCCGCGCAATATCTCGATCACAAAAGCGCGTGTCCTCGCCAATATGGTGCCGCCCGGCATGGCCAAAGTGGCCCTTCTGGTCAATCCAAACGACATGCTGATCAAAAGCATCACACGCGTCGTTCCAATCGACATGATCCAATTGCACGGCAAGGAATCCCCCGAACGCGTCGCCGAAATAAAAGCCCTCACAGGCCTGCCCGTGATGAAAGCCATCGGCATCGCGCGCCCAGCCGACATCGCCCAAATCCAAAGCTACGGCGAGGTTGCAGATCAGCTCCTGATTGATGCAAAAGCCCCCAAAGGCGCCGATCTTCCCGGCGGCAACGGCCTCTCGTTTGATTGGTCCCTCATCGCCAATATCAAATGGCCCAAACCTTGGATGCTCGCAGGCGGGCTCACGGCGCAAAACGTCGCCCTCGCCATTGAGAAAACGCGCGCGACCCAAGTCGATGTCTCCTCCGGCGTTGAATTCGCACCGGGCGAAAAAGACCCGGCCAAAATCCGCGCCTTCCTCAAGGCCACAAACGCCATCACAAATGGCCCAGCCCCCCTCCAGCCTGCCGCCTCAAAGGCCAAGGCCTAAGCCGCCACGCCCAGCTTTTTCTTGGCCCAAATACTCAAATCCCAAACCTCACCCCAAAGCGCACGCCGCCCGCTTTACCCCGCGCCGCTTCCCCGCTAAACCAAAGCAAAGCGCGAAGGAGCCCCAAGATGAATGACCTTTTCAACAGCTTCATGAACGGCCCCGATGAACAAGGGCGCTTTGGCGATTTCGGCGGGCGCTTTGTCTCTGAAACGCTGATGCCTTTGATCCTGTCGCTCGAAGAACACTACGAGCACGCCAAAACTGATCCAACCTTCTGGGCGGAAATGGATGATCTGTGGACCCATTACGTTGGCCGCCCCTCGCCGCTCTATTATGCGCAGCGCATGACCGAAGAACTTGGCGGCGCGAAAATCTATCTCAAGCGTGATGAGCTCAACCACACCGGCGCGCATAAAATCAACAATGTGCTCGGCCAGATCATCCTTGCCCGGCGCATGGGCAAAACCCGCATCATCGCCGAAACAGGCGCAGGCCAACACGGCGTTGCCACGGCCACAGTCTGTGCGAAATTCGGGCTCAAATGCGTGGTCTATATGGGCGCGCATGATGTCGAGCGCCAAGCGCCCAACGTTTTCCGCATGCGCTTGCTGGGGGCTGAAGTTGTCGCCGTTACCTCGGGGCGCGGCACGCTGAAGGATGCGATGAACGATGCGATGCGCGACTGGGTCACCAATGTTGCGGATACATTCTATTGCATCGGAACGGTCGCTGGGCCCCATCCATACCCTGCCATGGTGCGCGATTTCCAAGCCATCATCGGCAAAGAAGTGCGCGAACAGCTCGCCGATCAAGAGGGCAAGGGCCGCCTTCCTGATACGCTTGTTGCGGCCATCGGCGGCGGCTCCAATGCGATGGGCCTGTTCTTCCCCTTTCTCGATGATCCCCAAGTCCGGGTGATCGGGGTTGAGGCAGGCGGCAAAGGCGTGGATGAAAAGATGGAACACTGCGCCTCCCTTACAGGCGGGCGCCCCGGCGTTCTGCATGGCAACCGCACCTATCTTTTGCAGGATGACGACGGCCAAATTCTTGAAGGCTTCTCGATCTCTGCTGGCCTCGATTATCCCGGTATCGGCCCAGAGCACAGCTGGCTGCATGAAACCAAACGCGCAGAATATGTCTCGATCACCGATAAAGAAGCGCTTGAGGCATTCCAATTCTCCTGCGCGATGGAGGGGATTATCCCTGCGCTTGAGCCGTCTCATGCATTGGCCCATGTGATGAAAATCGCGCCGACCCTGCCAAAAGACCATATCATCGTGATGAATATGTGCGGGCGCGGTGATAAGGATATTTTCACCGTGGCCAAACATCTGGGCTTTGACATCAATACCGGTGGCTAAACGCGCCCCCTAAAGAAAACAAAAGGCCCGCGTCAAAAGATGCGGGCCTTTTGCGTTTTGTCTCAATAGCTTAGTAATTCGTCGGTATCCCACGCAGGGCTTGATCAAGGGCTGCATATGCCCAAGTCTCGCGCCCGCCGCGCGCCTCGATCTCGCGCAGCTGCGCCAATGCGCCAGCAAGATCGCCAGCCTCATAAAGCCCCTGGCCCATATAAGAGCGTGCCAAAATGAAATCTGGATCAGCCTCTAAAGCAGTTTGATAAAATGCCATCGCCGCATCCATCTTGCCCAACTTACGGGCGGTAAAGCCGCGATACGTTAACATGCGCGGAGCGGTTTGATCCTGCGCGCTGTCAAGCACGGCAATCGCGCGCGTATAAGCGCCCGCATAGGCCAGCTCGCGAATGGCGTCATAGCGCTGATCATCGGTCAGGCCGCGCGCTTCTTTCTTGAGGCAGGCTTTGGTCTTTTCATCCCAAATCTCGCCGTCTTTGCATTCGGTCATGGTCTTGGTTGGCTTGGGCGGGGTATCTCCGCTGCCCGCGGCAAAGGCAGAGGTGGCAAGCCCAAGCGCCAAAGCGCTGGCGGTAATGAGTGCGAAAGGTTTCATCATTTATCCCTGTTCATCGTTATTGGCATATAACGTTAGCCTAGCGCAGATCGCGCGCGCCGGTATAAACAAAGGCGTGATCAGGTAGGGCCTTGAAATATCAGCGAAACTTATCGGCAAGCTTCTGTAGTGGGCTGCGTTGTGTTTCAGGTTTCTCTGCCGCGGGCGCAGGGTCTGGGCTTCCCGATTTCTCACCTGCGCGCTTTGGCCTTTTGCCGGTTGAGGGGCGCGGCGGGGCCGTTCTGAGCGCAACATCATTGGAAAAGCGCGCCGCATCCCCCATCGCCAAAGCGGGCGCGCCATCGCTGATCCCGCGGATCAAATCATCAAGCCAGGCCTCATCTGCCTTGGCAAAATCATGCAGCACATAGCCAGCCACGCGATCCTTATGGCCCGGATGCCCGATCCCAAGGCGCGCGCGTTGATACTCTGGGCCGATATGCTGATGGATCGAGCGCAGGCCATTATGCCCTGCATGCCCGCCGCCCATTTTGACCTTCAATTTGCCCGGTGCCAAATCCAGCTCATCATGAAACACGGTGATGTCACCCGGCCCCAACTTGTAAAACCGCATCGCTTCGCCAACCGATTGCCCCGAGAGATTCATGAAAGTCTCTGGCTTCAGCAGGATCACTTTTTCGCGCCCCAAAAGCCCCTCAGAAACGCTGCCCTGAAACTTGCCGCGCCAAGGGGCAAAGCCATGATCCGCGGCAATCCGATCCAGCGCCATAAAGCCGATGTTATGGCGGTTGCCAGCATATTTCGCGCCTGGATTTCCAAGGCCAACAAAGAGTTTCACACGGGCTCTCCTAATTTCGCCCCATGATAGGCGATCCGCACAGGCACGAAAAGGGCGGCGAAAGGGCAGGGCGCGCCGCCCCAACCACACAAAGCACCGCCCCAAACGAAAACGGGGCCCGCAACAGGCCCCGCTTCCAATTCAAATAGCGAAAGGAACTTATTCCTCAGTGGCGGCTTCTTCTTCGCTGCCTTCTTCGCCTTCGCCCTCATCAGCGTCATCGTCTGCGGAACGCAGGCTCGATGGGGCCGAGATATTGGCGATCACGAAGTCGCGCTCGATCACGGATTTCGCACCCTCAGGAAGCGTCACATCAGAGATGTGCAACACATCGCCAACATCCGCACCAGAGATATCCACGGTGATGTGATCTGGGATGTTGTCGGCCGTTACGAGCAATTCAACCTCGTTACGCACAACAGTCAGAACGCCACCGCGTTTGATGCCGGGGGATACGTCTTCACCGATGAAATCAACGTGAATGAAGAGTTTCACTTTCGAAGTCCGGCGCAGACGCATGAAATCAACATGCGTTGGCAGATCTTTAACAACGTCGCGCTGGACGTTGCGGCAGATCACGCGCACATCATCCTGGCCTTCAACTTTGAGGTTGAAAAGCGTTGAAAGGAAGCGGCCTTGCTTGAGGCGCTTCAACAATGCGTTGAATGGGATTTCGATTGCAACGGGATCTGCCCCGCCGCCATATACGATGCCTGGTACGTTGCCATTGCGGCGAGATTGACGAGCGGCCCCCTTGCCTGTCCCCGTCCGTACGCTGGCGTTAAGATCTGGGATCTTATCTGCCATTGGTGGTCTCCAATTTGTTAGGGCGGGTCTCCTCCAAGGGTGTAGAGCCCGCGTGAAGCCGCGCGTATAGGCCAGATAGGCGCGCTTGTGAAGAGGATTCGTGCGAATAGGCTTGCGCGCCAAATGTTAGCGCCTAAACTCGCGCGAATTCTGCAGGATAGGCCCAAAGAAATGGGCGAAACGCATGCGCGCAGGGAGCAGCTCAATGTCACTCATCCAAGCGGCCAGAACCTCACGTGCGCCCATGGCCGCTCTGACCTGCGTTGGCCTCTTCTGGGGCACATTGGCCGCCGTCTTGCCCGGGCTCAAATCGGGCATCGCTGCGCAAGATGGGCCCTTTGGCATGGCGCTGGTGATGGCGGCGGTGGGCGGGATGATCGCGATGTATATGGTGCCGCGTGTCGGGCGGATCTTGGGGCGCCATTCCTTGCCGATCCTCTCGATCGGGCTGGTGATCAGCTTCTTTTTGCCCACTCTCCCCAGCACGGTGATCGGCTTTGGCATAGCGCTTTTGTTTACGGGCATGGCCATGTCGATCCTCGATATTTCGGCCAATGTGCGCATTTCCATGCTGGAAGAGCGCTCTGGCCAGCACCTGATGAACGCCAATCACGCGATGTTTTCCTTTGGCTTTGCGGGCGCCGCCTTTGCTGCGGGAATGGCGCGCCAAGCGGGGTTTTCCCCGGGGCAAATCCTGCCTGTCGCGGCGCTTGTTGTGCTGATGCTTATCCCTCTGGTGCGCGAAAAAGAGGCGGCGTTTGTTGATGAGAATGAGGGAAAAGAAGAGGCCCCAAAAGGCACGCCTTGGCGCTTGATCATCCTCACCGGGGGCATGCTTTTCTGCGCCTTTATCGGCGAAAACGCGACCGAAGCTTGGTCGGCCCTGCATATCGAACGCACCCTTGGCGGCGCGCCGGGCGAGGGGGGCTTGGGGCCGATGATGCTTGGGCTCACCATGGGTTTTGGCCGCCTTGCGGGCCAGATGATCGCCAACCGTTTGGGCGAGGCGCGCCTTATCCTGCTCTCGGGTATTTTGGGCACGATTGGCGCGCTGATAACAGCCGCCGCCCCAAGCAAAGCGATCGTGCTGATCGGGGTGGCAATCATCGGGCTTGGCATGGCGGTCATCGTGCCATCGGCCAGCTCAATGCTGGGCAAATCGGTCCATAAAGATCAGCGCAGCTTTGCGATTTCGCGCGCGTGGATGATCGGGATGACAGGCTTTTTCGTGGGCCCGGCGATGATAGGCCTGATCTCTCAGCTGGTTGGGCTGCGCGGGGCCTTTGTCGCGGTTGCGCTGATTGTCGCGCTGATTGTTCCCGCGATCAAAGCGCTCGAAAAACATAGCAACAGCTAGCGCCTGCGCTATTCCCAGCGGCCCGCAAACCCTTCGGGCACCAGCACCATATCACGATCCACCTGTTCAATGCTCTTGCGCCCACAAAGCGCCATCGAGACATCCATTTCCTTGTGAATTATCTCAAGCGCTTTGGTGACGCCCGCCTCGCCCATCGCGCCAAGCCCATGAATAAAAGCGCGCCCGATATATGTCCCCTTAGCGCCCAAAGCGAGCGCCTTGAGCACGTCCTGACCAGAGCGAATGCCGCTATCCAGATGAACCTCAACACGGTCCCCAACCGCCGCAACAATCGCCGGCAACATCTTGATCGAACTCAGCGCCCCATCAAGCTGCCGCCCGCCATGGTTGGAAACGATGATCGCATCAGCGCCCACATCGGCCGCCATAATCGCATCCTCAACCTCCATCACACCCTTCAATATCAGCTTGCCGCCCCACATCTTTTTGATCGCGCGGATTTTCTCCCAATCAAGCCGGGGATCAAATTGCTCGGCCGTCCATTCAAACAATGAGCCAAGGTTATGAACGCCTTTCGCATGCCCGACGATATTGCCAAAACTATGCTGCTTGCTGCGCGCCATTCCATAGGCCCACCGCCATTTCGTGCTTAGATCCAGCGCATTGGCAAGGGTCGGGCGGATCGGCACAGAAAGCGCATTTTTCAAATCTTTATGGCGCTGCCCAAGGATTTGCAGATCAAGCGTAAGCACGAGGGCCGAACATTTCGCATCCGTTGCCCGCTGGATTATGTTCTCAAGAAACGCCTGATCCCGCATCACATAAAGCTGAAACCAAAAGGGCTTTTCGGTTGCCGCTGCCACATCCTCAATCGAGCAAATCGACATGGTTGAAAGCGTAAACGGCACGCCGAATTTCTCGGCCGCGCGGGCTGCTTTGATCTCGCCATCGGCGCTTTGCATCCCGGTCATACCAACGGGCGCAAGGGCCACAGGCATCGCAACATCTTGGCCAATCATCTGGCTCGCGGTTGAACGCCCCTCCATATCCACAGCGACCCTTTGGCGCAGGCGAATCTGTTCGAAATCCGAGGTGTTCTCGCGAAAAGTCTGCTCGCTCCAACTGCCGCTTTCGGCATAGTCATAAAACATCTTGGGCGTGCGTTTGCGGTGCAGCACTTTGAGATCGTTGATGTTGGTAATCACGGGCATATCGGGCCTCCGCTTGAAAACGCCATATTGGTTATGAAGAATTACCAATTCGCGCGGATCGGCGCAATGGCCGCGTCGCTGCCTGGCCTGCCTGTGAAAACAGGCGAAAGCAGCGCGCGGTTTATATGCGGGCGCTGCGTTTTAGAAATGAGATGTGAAGCTAAAACCCTTAAGCGCGGTGCGCGCCCGCCGCCAATTCCGCAACGAAAGCGGCAACTTCGCTTGGGCTTTTCCCGGCCGCGATCTGCGCAACAATGGCCGAACCAACAACCGTTCCATCGGCAACGCTCGCGATGGCTTGCGCGGTTTCGGGCGTCTTCACGCCAAAACCAACGATAACCGGCAAATCCGTCTTTGCCTTGATCCGGGCCACTTCGGGCGCAACATCATTCGCCTGCGCTTCGGCCGCGCCGGTAATGCCGTTGATCGAGACGTAGTAAACAAAGCCCGAGGTATTGCTCAGCACTTTGGGCAGGCGCTTATCATCCGTCGTTGGTGTGGCCAAACGGATAAAATTGAGGCCGGCTTTTTGCGCAGGAATGCAAAGCTCATTGTCTTCTTCGGGCGGCAGATCAACGATGATCAGCCCGTCAATTCCCGCCTCATTGGCATCGGCCAAAAACGTATCAACGCCGCGCGAATAGATCGGATTGTAATAGCCCATCAAAACGATCGGCGTGGTGCGATCCTCGCGGCGAAATTCGCGCGCCAGATCAAGCGTTTTTTGCAGGGTCATCCCGCCTTCAAGCGCGCGTTGACCCGCCAATTGAATGGTCTCGCCGTCGGCCATCGGATCGGTAAACGGTATGCCAAGCTCGATGATATCAACGCCAGCGCCGGGCAGGGTGCGCAAGATCTCAAGCGAGGTGTCATAATTCGGATCGCCGCCCATCACATAGGCCACAAAGGCTTTGCGCCCTTCGGATTTCAGGCGGGCGAATGTATCGTCGATCCGGGTCATTATCTTCCTCGCAGCTTGTCTTGCATTGGTTTCGCTTATCCGCGCGCCAATGGCAATGCCTCTAAGGGGCAGCGCAAAGCCCGCGCCAAGCAAAGGCGGCGCTTGCGCGGGCGGGCAGGGCGGCATAGAAGCGGGCCGGATGTTATGAAAGGGCTGCGAAATGGGCTTTAAAATGGGTATCGTCGGGCTGCCGAATGTTGGCAAATCGACCTTGTTTAACGCATTAACGAAAACGGCCGCCGCTCAGGCCGCCAATTTCCCTTTCTGCACAATCGAGCCAAACGTCGGCGAAGTGGCCGTTCCGGACGCGCGCCTTGATGCTTTGGCCGAGATCGCAGGCTCCAAGAATATCATCCCAACGCGGATGACCTTTGTTGATATCGCAGGCCTCGTCAAAGGCGCCTCCAAAGGCGAAGGTCTGGGCAATCAGTTCCTCGCCAATATCCGCGAATGCGATGCGATTGCCCATGTGGTGCGCTGCTTTGAAGATGGCGATGTGACCCATGTTGAGGGGCGCGTTGATCCGGTTGAGGATGCCCAAGTTATCGAGACCGAGCTAATGCTCGCCGATATGGAAAGCATCGAGAAGCGGCTTCAAAATATCGTGCGAAAAGTGCGTGGTGGCGATAAAGAGGCGGTTCAGCAAGAGCGCCTTTTGCGCGCCGCTTTGGCAGCCCTTGAAGAGGGCAAACCTGCGCGCTCGGTCGAGGTTGACGCAGATGATCTGCGTGCATGGAAACTGCTGCAATTGTTGACAACCAAGCCGATCCTTTACGTGTGCAACGTCGAAGAAGGCAATGCGGCTGAAGGCAATGCAATGAGCGCCGCCGTAGCCGAAATGGCCGCCAAAGAGGGCGCAGGCGCGGTCGTGATCTCGGCCCAGATCGAAGAAGAGATCAGCCAGCTTGAGCCCGAAGAAGCCGAAATGTTTCTCACCGAAATGGGCTTGGAAGAAGCCGGCCTCGATCGCCTGATCCGCGCCGGATACGAGCTTTTGCACCTAGAGACCTATTTCACCGTCGGCCCCAAAGAGGCCCGCGCCTGGACGATCAAATCCGGCACCTCCGCCCCCCAAGCCGCAGGGGTTATCCACGGCGATTTCGAAAAAGGCTTCATCCGCGCCGAGACAATCGCCTATGAGGATTTCATCACCTGCAAAGGCGAAAGCGGTGCCAAAGAAGCGGGCAAAATGCGCGCCGAGGGCAAAGGATATGTCGTCAAAGACGGCGATGTGCTGCACTTCTTGTTCAACAACTGATCAGGCTCTGGGCGGCGGCAAGCCTGCCCGGCCCAAGCTTTGGAGCCGTCTCAAACATTACGGCCCCAATGCGCGCAAAGCCAAAGCGCCCATTGCAAACCAAGCCCAAAGCCCAGCATTAGGCCTGCGCCCAGTCGCACATAAACAATTCAGAAACCGAAAATTCATCCTTGTCTTCCCAACCCGTTACGGGCTAGACCCGCCAGCGGAGACGTGGCCGAGTGGTCGAAGGCGCTCCCCTGCTAAGGGAGTATACCGGAAACGGTATCGAGGGTTCGAATCCCTTCGTCTCCGCCACACCCTTTGAATTCATTGGGTAATCTGCCGCCACCAAACCCACCCACGAGCTGCCCATCGACCTTAGGGTTTTAACTAGGGTGATCTTGGCGCAATGGCGTTCATGGGTCTTCCGATTCAAATGCGAAACGCATGCGGCTAGGTGATGCTAAAAGTCGCTCCAGACCATTCCATCAATAACCCGCCTGACTGCTTGGTGTATGAGAAACAAGCTATGCGAAAGCAGGTGGTGGATGCCTTAAAGACCAAAGGCGTAAATTGTATCCTGTCACGACTTTTGAGCCAGAGCGGCTTTTTGCTCCGGGGCAAACTGTCTATGTTCATCCGAGGCCACATATTTCGTTCACAGTGTTCTATATTGCTATGGTTCAACCACAGTGAATCTGCCTAGCCCGCCCAAAGATATGAGCAGCCCCCGGCTGGCAAGATAACAGAGGCCAGCAGAAAGCGACCATTCGCATTTTGAGAGTGAGCGCATTATACATGCATGGTTGCAGTTTGCTGGTTTTGGCAGCGCTGATAGTAGACAGTCAAAATAGAGTGAATGGAGACCCCATGAGCAGACCCATCCAGAGCGCATTGATCACCGGTGGTGCCGGCTCTTTCGGCAAGACCATGTTGCAGGGCTTATTGGATCGCGGTGTTGGAGAGATTCGCATTCTCAGCCGCGATGAAGAGAAGCAAGATGCGTTGCGCAACGAGCTGCGCGATGATCGGGTGCGATACTACATTGGTGACATCCGTGATCGGGATGCTGTTGAGCGGGCAACGTATGGGGTGCAATGTGTGTTTCATGCAGCTGCGCTCAAGCAAGTCCCATCCTGCGAGTTCTTTCCCCATGAGGCGGTGCGCACAAATATTTTAGGGTCTGAAAATGTTATCCGTGCGGCGATCCGCGCCGAGGTTGAGAGCCTTGTTTGCCTGTCCACCGATAAGGCCGTGTTTCCGGTAAATGCGATGGGCATGTCCAAAGCATTGATGGAAAAGACAGCTCAGGCAGCGGCGCGAGATTTGGGCGACGGGGCGAAAACGACGATTTCCTGCGTGCGCTATGGGAATGTGATGTATTCGCGAGGCAGCGCGATCCCGCTGTTTATTCGCCAAATCAAAGCGGGCAATCCAATCACGGTTACAGAGCCGACAATGACCCGCTTTTTGATGCCGCTGCGCGACAGTGTTGCCTTGGTAAATTATGCATTCGACCATGCCAATCAGGGGGATCTGTTTATCAAAAAGGCGCCGGCCTCAACGGTCATCGACCTTGTGCAGGGCATAAAAGAGTTGTTTGGCGTTCCGGATCATCCGGTTGAAATCATCGGTTGGCGCCATGCCGAAAAGCTCTATGAAACACTTGCCAGCGCGCAGGAGCTTACGAGCTCAGAGGACCTGGGAGATTACTATCGATTGGTGCTGAATCAGCGCGACTTGAATTACAAGCCGTATTTCAGCGAGGGCGATACCAAGACCGCAACCCAGCAAGATTACCACTCTCACAACACCGAGCAGCTCTCGGTGCCTGAAGTGAAGGATTTGCTGATGAGCTTGCCCGAACTGCGCGCCGAGCTTGCCGCTTGGAAAGACGGCAGATGAAAAGAATTGTTGTCACCGGAGCAGGGGGGCTGATCGGTTGGCATGCTCATGTCCGATTGCATGCTGCCAATTGCGCCGCAGGCTTCCAAGGCGCCGCATTGCCCTATGATATTGTCGCGCTGGACCGTGCTGATTTTGCCGATGATGCCAAACTGGCAAGCGCGCTAACCGGTGCTGATGCCGTTTTGCATTTCGCCGGTGTAAACCGCGGGCCGAAGGAAAAACTTGAGGCGGCCAACCCGGCCATTGCGCAGCGCTTGGTCGAGGCCTGTCTTGGCGCAGGCTCAAACCCGCATATTGTCTATGCAAATTCGGTGCATGCTCAGACCGATACGCCATATGGGCGCTCCAAGCGGATTTCCAGCGAGAGACTTCAAGCCGCTGTTTCGCGCTACACAGACCTGATGCTGCCGCATGTGTTTGGCGAACACGCGCGCCCCTTTTACAACAATGTTACCGCGACGCTGATCGCGCAAATTCTCTCGGGCCAAGAACCGACAGTGAACCCGAATGGGCAAGTGCAGCTTTTACATGCAGGCGAGGCCGCTCAGGCCGCGATCAACGCCATGTGTGACGGGGTTTGCGGGCAATTGGCGCCCGCTGCCAGACCGATCAGCGTGCCCGATCTTTTGGCCAAACTAGAAGGTTTTCATAGCGCCTATACCAAGAACATATTTCCAGATCTGACGGACCCGTTTGATCGCGCGCTTTTCAACAGCTATCGCGCAGCGACCTATCCAAAGGGCTGGCCGCGAAGCTTGTCCCTCAACATAGATCCCCGCGGCATCCTGTTTGAAGCGGTCAAGGGCGGCGGCGGCGGGCAAACCTTTTTATCGCGCACAAAGCCTGGGATCACGCGCGGCGATCACTTCCATCTCAACAAGGTTGAGCGTTTCCTTGTTCTCCAGGGGGAAGCCGTGATCCGCATGCGCAAAGTGTTGAGCGATGACATTTGGGAATATCGTGTTTCAGGCGATGTACCTGCGGCTGTGGACATGCCAACAATGCACAGCCATTCGATTGAAAATATTGGGGAATCAGATCTTTTGACACTTTTTTGGACGCAAGAACTTTTCGATCCAGCCAAGCCTGATACTTACGCTGATAAGGTTCTGCCATGAGCAAGTTAAAAGTCATGACCATTCTGGGAACGCGGCCAGAAATTATCAGGTTGTCGAGGGTGATAGACCGGCTGGATCGCTATACTGATCACGTGCTCGTTCATACGGGGCAGAACTGGGATTATGAGCTCAATGACATTTTCTTTGAAGATCTGGGCATGCGCAAACCCGATCATTTTCTGGGGGCCGGGGGCGGCAGCTTGGGCGAGACACTGGGCGGCATTCTGATTGAAACCGAAAAAGCCTTGATCGCACAAAAGCCCGATGCAGTGCTTATTCTTGGCGATACCAATTCTGCGATTTCGGCGATCATGGCGCGGCGGATGAAAATCCCCGTCTATCACATGGAAGCTGGAAACCGATCTTTCGATCGCAATGTGCCCGAAGAAACCAATCGCCGTCTGGTCGATCATATCGCAGATTTTAATCTGGTTTACACAGAGCATGCGCGCCGTCATTTGCTGTCCGAAGGGTTAGAGCATCGCCGTATCAATCTTACCGGAAGCCCGATGCGTGAGGTTCTTGAGTTTTACAAAGCGCAGATCGAGGCCTCGGATGTTTTGTCCCGGCTCAATCTAACGGCCGGAAAATACTTCATTGTGTCGCTTCACCGGGAAGAGAATGTCGACAGTTCCGCGCGGCTGAGCGCACTTGTTGAAACGCTGGATGCATTGGCCACAAAATATGATTTCCCTGTCATCGTTTCCACGCACCCGCGCACACGCAAGCGGCTTGAGGCACAGAACCATGCGTTTCACCCAAAGGTTCAATATGCAAAACCGTTTGGTTTTCACGATTACAACAATCTCCAAATGAACGCCTTTTGTGCCATTTCTGACAGTGGCACAATCGCTGAAGAGGCATCCATACTGGGCTTTCCTGCAATCACACCGCGGGATGCAATCGAGCGGCCAGAAGGGATCGATGTTGGTTGCTTGATCATGACCGGCCTTGAGGAGGATGCAATACTGGCTGGCGTAGAGGCGGCGACACAGATGTTTGCCGAACGCGTTGCAGCCAAGGCGGCGCATCCCGTTCCGGCGGATTATTGTATTTCCAATACGTCAGAGCGGGTTGTCAGCCTGATCCTCAGCACCGCGCGTTTGTCCAATCAATGGGACGGGATACGAACCAATGACGCTTCGTGACAGGGTGCTTAAGCGCAGCTTTGATTGCATTGCCGCAGCGCTTGGCCTTGCGCTTCTTTGGCCGCTTATTCTGATAAGCTGGATCATCGCGGCGCGCGATACGGGGGCCAGTGGCTTCTTTTGCCAAACGCGGGTTGGGCAGGGCGGCAAACCATTTCAAATCGTTAAACTGCGGACAATGCGCGATGTTGGCGGCACAACGATAACCATTGCGCATGATGCGCGCATAACACATTGGGGCAGGCGATTTCGCCGCTGGAAGCTGGATGAGCTGCCGCAATTGTGGAATGTTCTGCTGGGGCATATGTCAATCGTTGGGCCGCGCCCGGATGTGCCCGGTTATTTTGATCGTCTAGAAGGCGAAGCTGCGCGCTTATTGCAGCTAAAGCCCGGCATCACAGGACCGGCGACATTGAAATATCGCAACGAAGAAGAAATACTGGCGAACCAAAACGATCCTGCCGCTTACAATGAACACGTCATTTGGCCCGATAAGCTGCGCATAAACTTGGAATATTTGGACAATTGGACCATGGTTCGTGATCTGCAATTTATTCTGAAAACCTTGCGAGGATGAGCGTGGCCAAGTTGAAATTTACACCTGTTGTCATTATCGGCGCAGGCAGGTCCGGAACCAATACGCTGCGTGATATGCTTACGAGCCTGTCTGAATTTGCCACTTGGGACTGCGATGAAATAAACCCGATTTGGCGTCACGGTAACAGCTCTTGGCCCAATGATGAAATCCCAGCAACGAGGGCCACACCGCCCATTCGGCGCTTTATCCGGCGCGCATTTGAACGCATATGGCACCAAACAGGCCAGCCGCAATTTATCGTCGAAAAGACCTGCGCCAATTCGCTCCGTGTCCCGTTTGTGGATGCGGTCCTGCCTGAGGCGAAATATGTGTATATTGTGCGCTCCGGTATCGATGTCGTCGCCTCCGCCCGCAAACGCTGGCGTGGGGATTTTGAGCATCCCAGCCTGCCGTATTTCGCCGCCAAGATAAGATATACGCCGCTCGTGGACTTGCCGCTATATGGCGCGACATTTCTAAAAGCACGCGCGCGTTTGATGCTGGGAATGGCCAAGCGCCTCTCGGTCTGGGGGCCGCGTTTCGATGGGATGGACGCCCTCAAAGATTCACCGCTTGATGAGATATGTGCTCACCAATGGGCCGCCTGTGTGAACCGCTCCGATGCAGCACTTAAACAGATCGGCCCGGCGCGCGTTCTGGAAATCCGCTACGAGGATTTGATCTCGGATCCCAAAGCAGCTTTGAGCGAAATCCTTAAATTTCTGGGAACAGAAGCCTCGCAAACTGATATGAAAAATGCCGTTGCCCCGATCCGCGTAATATCTGCCGGTAAAGAACCTGGCTCGCAGGATGCACTCTCAGAAACCGCATTGGACATCATGAAAGCGCCGCTCAAAGCGCATGGATACGGAGAATAAAATGCGCATTTGGCTTTCACGCCCGCATATGGGCGGCTCAGAGCGCGATTATGTAAATGCCGCGTTTGATAGTCAATTTGTTGCGCCTTTGGGGCCGCAGCTCGACGCGTTTGAACAGCGGGTCAGCGATTACTTGGGCGGTGGCTTACATTGTGTTGGCTTGTCCTCCGGCTCTGCGGCGCTTCATTTGGCCCTGCGGATCGTTGGCGTAACTGCGGGATCTGAAGTCTGGATCAGCTCGATGACTTTTGCCGGCGGCATATTTCCGGTTCTGTATCAGGGCGCGATCCCGGTATTTTTTGACCTATCCCCTGAAAGCTGGACAGTGGATTGCGATCTATTGGAGCAAGCTTTAGAGGATGCCAACAAAGCCAACCGACTGCCACGCGCCATAGTGCCCACTGACCTTTATGGGCAAGGCGTGGATATTGATCGCCTCGAAGCAATGTGCGCGCGATTTGGTGTTGCTCTGGTCGTTGATAGCGCCGAGAGCTTGGGGGGTGCTCACTTTGGCGGGCGAAAATGCGGCACAGGTGGGGATGCTGCGATCTTGTCATTCAACGGCAATAAGATCATCACAACTTCCGGTGGCGGCATGTTCGTCACCAAGTCAAAGAAATATGCCGATGAAGCGCGCTTTTTGGCAACTCAAGCGCGCGGTCCAGCGCCTCACTATGAACATTCGACCTATGGCTATAACTATCGTTTATCTAATATTTGCGCGGCGATCGGCCTTGGTCAATTGGAAGTTCTGGACGCCCGCGTTGCCCGTCGCCGCCAAATCAACGAGCGATACCAAGCAGCATTTCACCGCCAAGGTGTGAGTTTCATGCCCGAACCAGAGGGCTATCTCTCAACCAAATGGCTATCAACAATTACTTTTGACAGCAGCGTTCTGGGTGTCAGTCGCGAGGACGTGCGGCAGATGCTTATGGAGCATGAGATCGAAAGCAAACCGCTCTGGAAACCAATGCATATGCAGCCCTTGTTTGCGCAAGCAAGCTATCATGGGTGCGGGGTCGATGAAGGATTGTTCGAACAAGGCCTATGCTTGCCCTCCGGGAGCGACATGAGCGACCAGGAGCAAGATGAAGTCATCTCTCGTATATTGGCGATGCTGGACGGGTGAGATGAAAATTCTGCTGACACATCGCTATTTCTGGCCCGATACAGCACCTTATGCATTGATGCTCCGGGCGATTGGCGAGGGGCTTGCGGATGCGGGGCATGAGATATGCGTTTTTGCCTCAAAACCGTCTTACCGCGAGGGGCAAACCGCCGCGGTATCGCGCGAAAAACTGGGGCGGTTGGCTGTGCGCCGCTGCTGGGTCTTGCGGGAAAATCGCAAAAACCCCGCCTTGCGTGTCGCGAATGTATTTCTTTATTGCGCCGCTTTGTTCGTCCATATTTTGCGGCTGCGCCCGGATGCTGTAACCGCCTCGACCTTTCCCCCTGTTATCGCCGCGTGGACAGCCAGTTTTGCCGCAGGTCTGATTGGGGCCAAATTCATCTACCACATACAGGATATTCACCCCGAGGTTTCGCAGTATTCTGGGGGCTTTCTGGGCCGCAGGCTACCGGCGCGCTTCCTGCGCTGGTTAGACAACCAGACTTTGCGCCGGGCGGATACAATCGTTACCTTGTCGCAAGATATGCAAGAGACCCTGCAAGCGCGCGGCCTTGGCCCTTTGCCATTGAAAATCATCAATAATTTGCCGCTGGATGCCTTTGAAGAAGCCTCTGCGCCCCCGGCCGAGCTGCGCAAAGCACCGGGAACGAGCCGGGTGATATTTGCAGGAAATCTAGGGCGGTTTCAAAACCTGCCCCTGTTGGCCGAAGGCATCGCGCAATGCTTCAGCAGCCACCCAGACCTCGAACTTTTCTTTCTGGGAGACGGGGCCGCATTGCCCGACCTAAAAGCCCGTTGGGGCGCCCACCCGCAGGTGCGCTTTGCGCCATTTCTGCCGTTCTCTGAGGCGCGCGCATTGATCAAAGAAGCAGATATTGGTTTAGTGTCTCTTGCACCAAACATCTATCGCGTGGCCTATCCCTCAAAGGTCTCGACCTACCGCGATCTGAATTTACGGGTGCTTGCGCTGGTTGAACCTGACAGTCGCTTGGCGCTTGATCTTGTTCAATCGGGGCAGGGGGCCGTGCCCAACACCCAGACGCCCGATGCCATACAAAACGCCTTGGAACGCGTGATTGATATGGCTGTGCCGAAGGCCGATCCAAAGGCGAACCAAAGCGCGAAACACGCGGCTTGGGCTGAAATTTTCGCAAGTTGATGCGTTTCTAAAGGCCTGATTATCGCGCCAGCGCGAACTGCTCTCAAACGGGCGGATCGGCCGCAATTGATCCACGGCTATAGGTCTGCCGGGCGCAATTCGTGGCCTTTGCCGCAAACCTTTACCGATCATAGCCCAAATACGCAGCGCAGGTTCAAAAAGGCACGCGCATACAGGGCCCAAACGGCCGAGGCGCTTTAATCTTTGGCGTTTGCTGGGTAGCATCGGGTAGGGCATGCCTTGGGGAAGGGATAAGAACTTATGACGCGATTGGAGTTTCCGACAGGGGAACAAACCGCATTGCGCGCGGATGGGTGGAGCGTCAGTTTTGATGAATTGCACCGTTTGCGCAATCTTGTCGCGTGCGAATTTTTGGCCCGATCTGGGGCGCGGCCAAAGCGGGTTTTGGGCTGTTTGAACGACGATGAAACCTCTCTTCTCGCGCTGCTGACCCTAACCGAATTGGTCGATTATATGCCGATCAATCCCGGGCTGAGCGATGTTGAGATAACGGCCATTGCCAAGAACTCCGGGGCTGATATGGCCGTCTTATCCGCAGGATTTCACGCCTCAAAACAGCATTTGTTTGCCAATGATATCGCCAAAATTCTCGATTGGGATCAAACCGTTGCAGCGGCGCGTGCGCGGCTAAGCGACAGAGGCGATGCGCCAGAAAGCCCTGTGAAAGCAGGTGCAGGCCAAAGCGAGGGCCGGCTGATTTTGCACACATCCGGCTCTACGGGGCAGCCAAAGCGCGTCCCGATTGCGCTCACCGCTCTTAATGTTTCGGCCAAGAATATCGCCCTTGGCCATCAGCTCCAAAGCAGCGATCTTGCGCTCAATGCCTTGCCCACCTTCCATATCGGCGCCTTGGTTGATGTGCTGCTCGCACCGCTAAGCGTTGGCGGGGCCGTCTCGATCACCGATCAACGCACGCCAAAAGGTCTCGTTGCGGCATTGATCGAAAAACGCCCCACCTGGGTTCAGATCGTTCCGACAATCCTGCGCCAAATGGTTGAAGAAATGCCTCCGGATCAGTTGCGCAATGCCGGGGATTCGCTGAAATTCATCCGCAGCGTGACGGCCCCGGTGCCGCCAGATTTGAAACGCAAGGCCGAAGCGCTTTTGGGCTGCCCCGTTGTTGAGATGTACGGGATGACAGAAACCGCCGGGCAAATCGCCACCAATGCGCGCGATCCTTTGCTGCATAAAAGCGGCAGTGTCGGGCAGCCCTGCAATGTTCCCATTCTGATCTGTGACAGCTTTGGCAACGCAGTTGCACCGGGCAAAATCGGCGAAATCTGCGTCTCTGGTCCGAGCGTTTTTGAAGGCTATGAAGGCATCCCGAAAGAGGAAGTGTTCTTTGCTGAATGGTTTCGGTCGGGCGATCTGGGGCGCTTGGATCCGCAGGGCAATCTCTATGTGGTGGGGCGCCTCAAAGAGATGATCAATGTCGGCGGGGAAAAGGTCTCTCCCTTTGAGATTGAGACAGCTGCGCTTTTGCTGCCCGAGGTTTTGGAGGCGGCGGCCTATGCTCTGCCACACCCGAGTTTGGGCGAGCAGGTTGGGCTGACAATTGCTTGCCGTGAAAGCACTGATCTTGATGCAATCTTGGCGCATCTCAATGGCCAGCTTGCCCCGTTTAAATGCCCCAACACGATTTTGCGCGTGGCCAAACTGCCCCGTCTTGCCAATGCAAAAGTGGATCGCCTCATGCTCAAACGTGGGGGCGAAAAGGCCCTTGCCGAGCGGATGAACCGCCAAAATCCAAGCGCTGAACCGCTCGAGATCAAAGACCCAAACGCAGCATTGGTGGCGCGCATCTGGATGGATGTTTTGAAATGCCGCGCGCCCGCAGGCGAGGATGATTTTTTCGATATGGGCGGCGATAGCCTGCGCGCGACGCAATTCCTGCTTTTGTTGGAAAAACACCTGGGCCGGGATATCTCTCCGAGCCAGCTCTTTGAAAGCCCGCGTTTCGAATCCCTAATCGCGGCGCTTTTCAAGCAAGCACCCGAGGCCGAAAACGAAACGCATCGCGCGATTAAATTCGTCAAAGACAAGATGGCCGGATGGCCCGGCAAAGTCGCGCTCGAGGCCGGAATTTTCCGCAGTATCGGTACGCTCAATCGCGGCGCTCCGCTTTTCTGGGCCAGCCAAAACACTCAAGAAACGCTGACCATCGCCGAGACATTGGGCCAAAACCGCCCTTTCTATTTTACCATGTCGCTGTTTCGATATGAAAACCGAACGCATGAGGATTTTCTCGTTCTGGCCGAAAGGCTCGCGCAAGAAATAGACAGGCTTCAGCCAGAGGGCGAGATCGCGATTGGGGGGTTTTGCGGCGGGGCCTCTGTGATGCATTTCGTCGCCGAGCGATTGATCGAAATGGGGCGGCGCATCAAGGTTTTCCTGAGCTTGGATTATTGGCCGGGCCGCGAAGTCACCTTCCCAATGGTGCATGGTATGACAACTTCGGGCATGCACGCCGCTTGCGAACATTACGCGCATTTTGAGTTCGCCCAGCACTTGGTGCATCCAAACGGCACCCGCATTTTTCGCATCAATGGCCCGCATGAATATAGCGCGGATGATCTTGCCCCGCATCAAGATGCCCTCAACGCGCTGATAGATGCGCCCTTTACGATCCCGCGCCCAGACCCAAATTCCGCGCCCCCCAAAACCAGCTGGAGCTTTGAGCAGCGCCGCAAACCTCCGAGCGGCGAGATCACCCTGATCCAGGCGCCGCGGGTCTTTGCGCGCGGTGGCCAGAGCTGCTTTCACCTGCGGGTCAAAAACACCTCAGATGTCTTTTGGACAGCCAGCGAAATCAGCGGCCTGTCGATTGCGGCACAATTGTTGAACATGGACAATTGCACGCGCATCTATGCGGCCGGATATGCCCCAATCGAGGCCGATGTCGCCCCGGGCGAGGAAATCACCCTAACGATGGATGTGCAATTCCCTGATCTATTCCTCCCGTTTTGGGCGCATTTTTTCTTTGTTAGTCAAGGTGTTCGGCGCTTTTGTGAGAGATCTCACACCAGTGTGCGAAGGCTTGTACTTCCCAATCTGTTGCGCGCAAAGTCGTGAGGGATCGCTACTGGCCAGACGCAGCGCCAGAGAATGGAATGGGCGCAATACGCACCCCGCGCGGCCATTTATGCCCAAACATCGGCGCATATTCCAACGATGCCGCATCAATCTGAACAGGTTTGGAAATCAGAGCAGTGCAAAAGCTGGTGATCATCGCAACGGCAAGCTGCTCGCCGATGCATTTGTGCCGCCCCATGCCAAAGCTGAAATCCTCTTGCGGCTCAGCGCCGGCATTTGCACTGGCCAAAGATAGGAAAACCGGCGTTCCAGCAAAGACGTGATGGCCATCCAGCTGCATATCCTTTGCGGCGATGCGGGCGATGGTTTGGCCGGGCGTTTGCGCCGTGATGATCGCGCGAACAAAATCGGGCGTGATCGTTGCAGGGCGCGGCGCGCGCGCGGCCCAATGCATCATAACCTGGCCAATTGCCGCCTCTACATTTTCAACACCATCCGCCAAAATCAGCAAAGCATTGTCGGCGATAAACGCATCCCGATCATTGCCCGGCTCAACAGGCACCTCGCTTTGATCAAGCTGGTTGAGCAAGCAAGGCGCGCCATCGCTGCGCCGCTCTTGCAAGGCTTGGATCAGGCTTGCGCGGGCCAGCGAAAGCCCCTCATTTGTTGCCTCAAAATCTGCGGCATCTTTGGCCGGTGCAAACAGGCGAAACAGCGCGCCGGTGTATTGTTTCATCTGCTCTGTGTTGAGCGAAATCCCAACAAAGCTTGCAATCACATCAACAACAAAAGCGCGCGCGACCTCCTCAATCAAAAGCGCGCTCTGCCCGGCTTCAAACCGCTTCGCATGGGCTTTGGCGATCAAATCGATCTGTGGCGTAAAGGCTTTGAAACGCACAAAAAATGCTTTGCTCAGCCAGCGGCGAACCTCAACATGGCGCGGCGCATCCAGAAAGGGCGGGATATTGGCAGCGACCGAAGCGGCGGCATATTTCCCCTTGTTCTTGGCGGCCAAAGCCGAAAAACGCGAGGGCTGATTGGAAAGCGCTGTATTGGAAAACGCAGCTCTGACATCCGCCGGATCAAGCAGCAAGAACCCGCCCGAAGCGACAGGGCAAACAGGGCTTTGATCCCGAAGGCGCGCGGCCAGATCATCGAATGATGCGATGGTTTTCGGATCGCGCAAATCCAAGGCCAAAGGCGCCTGAACCTGCGGGATCAAAGCCTGCTCAGCGCGGGCTTTTCCAGCGATCCATCGTCTTAGCCACGTCAACATCGTTTGCCTCAATATGTTGCTTCAAAACGAGAATATCTTCATCGCTGAGCCTGACACCACAGGCCAATTTCGCCAGTATGCCAATGTCATAAAACCGCAGCGCAGCGCAGAGTAAATAGAGCTCATCCGTGAGATCAGCGGTGGTCGAGGGCGAAAGCATATCCGCCACATTGTCGCTGCCAAGCCGCACATGAACCCCAGCCGCGCAGAGCTCAAGCACCCGGGTGATAGAATTGCCTGTCGGGCCATTCACGCCGCGCAATTGGCGCATCCCAAGCGCAGCTGAAGGGCAACAAATCACCCCGACATTGGCCGCCCGCAAGCGCGAAACAAGCTCTTCCCAACGGGTTGCATCATATTGCGACGGCGAGATCATATGAACCGCCCAGATCATCGGCAAATCCCCATCCCCAAGCGTGATTTTATCCGCCTCGATCACATCCAAAAGCCGCTCTGTGCCGCATTCGTTGGGATGATTGACCTGATCCGTGTGAATCTGAATTTCCTTTTGATGCCGCAGGGCAAGATCGAGCATGCGGCTGCAACTGGCCTTATAGCCGATGTGATCTGGGTAATCGGTTTGATCGTCTCGCTCTGGCAGGCTGCCGATAAAATGCGCGTGCTTTGCGCCTTGTTCGATAAGCGCCCAGCGCCCCGGTTCATCATCGCGAAACCCAAGAGGAGAGTAGACCGCAGTGCGAAAATCGATCTCATCGGCGCGCGTTTTTGAAATCTCCAATGCGGTTTCCAAGGCGCGCAGGCCAAGCCCATCATCGGTTACATCAATAACGCTATCGGCGCGGCGCGTATTGCAGGCGATCATTGAATCAAGGCTCTGGTTGATACGAGCTGACAGGCTGGCCGCCCCATACCATTTGCCTTGATGGATGTCCGAAATCAGCCCGTGTTTTTGGTGCAAAGGAAGATGGGCTGTATGGCGTTCTGAAGGGCGCGATGGGGGCAGCGTATGCGAGCGATCAAGATGCAGATGCGCATTGTGATACCCGCCAAGGGAGGCAACTTTTTCGGTTAGCTCTGCGAAAAATGCTGTGATTGCCAATGGATTTACCTTGGTATGAATGGGTTCAAAAAATGAAAAGAAAACCAATGAACATACGCTGCGGTCGAGCGAGAGGGATTTGAAATACAATGGGTCAAAACAAAAGACCCGCTTCCAACAGCTTCGACAATATCCAGCGACTATAAATGCCTTTGCTGTGCGGCGCAAATCTGATGCCGCGGGCGCGCATTATCCGGTCATGAACACATCATAGCGCGTGGATTTTCCGATGATTTGATGCGAGCAGGCCTTGATGCCCGCGATCGGATCCGCCTTTGCGGGCCATTTCAGCACGACCCGGTTGCGCGCATGCAAAAGCGCCACACGCATCAAATCTGCTGCATCCTCATCTGTGCCAACGATCTCGCGGACCTGCCGCAAATCCCGCTTCACCAGCGCTGAATTTTTGCGCGGCGGATGCATTGGATCAATCAAAATGGCCTCGCCCGCAAGCTCAGGGATCAAATCTTTTGCATCGCCCTTTAGCAGCGTCATACGCGCGATGATTTCGCGGAAAATGCCGCCCTCATGTGCTGCGCGCTGCATGCCCTGATCCAGCAATTCATGCATCTTGGCAGAGCGCTCGATCATAAAAACCTGCGCGCCAAGCGAGGCCAAAAGAAAGGAATCGCGCCCCAACCCAGCAGTCGCATCAACGATCAAAGGTGTTTTGCCGCCCCGCAATCCCATCGCTTTCGCCAAGTCCTGGCCGCGCCCGCCGCCATACTTCAGCCGATGCGCCACAGCCCCTTTGACAAAATCAACGCGCAGCTCCGGATCGCTTTTCAAGCACACCTCAATCTCGGGATCATATCTGTTCCGCCGCCTGTTTCTGGGATCGATCTTTGCGTTTTATAAGGGGCAAATCGAGCGAGTCAAAGGGCCTACCACCCAAACTGCGATCCGCAATTTTCGCACCTACCCATTGCGATTTGCCCGCGTCAAGAATGCCTACCGCGGGGGCGCGCGGATTGGCGCGGCGCCGATTTTAAGCAGGCGCGGGGAGGCATCTTTCAGGGGAAGGCGCGGGATCGCTATAGCGACTTCCTTCCCAGCAAAGGATATCAAAGAGCTTCGTGGAAACGCGATAAGAGCGGGTTTGCAGAGCAGAAATTGTTGTTCTGATCACTTTGCCTTACGGTTTGGCTCAGCCGGGCGATATAGTTTGCCGCGCTTTGCTAAAAGAGGTTCCCATGCCTGCCATTCTCAAACGAGAGCATTTCGCGCTTTATGCTCTTTTGACCTCTCTAACAGCCATCAGCATTGATGCGCTCTTGCCCGGCTTGCGCAGTATCGAGGCGCAGATGGGCGCGTCAAATCTCTTTACCGGCCATCACATCATCACGATCTTCATTGCGGGCATGGCACTGGGCGAGCTGTTTCTAGGGCCACTTTCGGATGCGATAGGGCGTAAGAATGCGCTTTTGATCGGGCTTGGCATCTATCTGCTTGGCACGATCATAGCGCTTGTTGCAGGCTCGCTTGAGATGGTTGTTTTGGGGCGGTTTTTGCAAGGGGCCGGGGTTGCAGGCCCAAAGATCGCCACCCGTGCGATGATCCGCGATCAGTTTGAGGGCGCGGCGATGGCGCGCATCATGTCCTTTATGTTTACGCTGTTTATTCTGATCCCGATGCTCGCGCCGCTCCTTGGCCAAAGCTTGCTGGCGATCAGCGGCTGGCGCGGGATTTTTGCGCTCTATCTTGGCCTTGCGCTTTGCCTTTCATTCTGGCTGTCAAAGCGCCAAGCCGAAACCTTGCCAAAGGCCCGCCGGATCCCATTTCGCCCCGGGCTTTTGTATCGCAACGCTTTGCGCATCTTGGGAAATCGGCGCGCTGCCCTATTGATCGCGGCGACCGGGCTGATCTTTGGCGCACAGCTGCTTTACCTAAGCACCGCAGCCGATCTGTTCTTTGACATCTATGCCATCCAAGCTTTGTTCCCGCTCTATTTCGCCTGCCTTGCCGCCGGGATCGCCATTGCATCCTTTCTCAACGCAAAGCTGGTCCAGCGTGTTGGGATGGAGCGCATGGTGCAGTCTGCGCTTTTGGCGATGGTGCTGATTGGGCTGTTGATGCTGGGTGCTGCGGCTTTCTGGGCGGGGCGCCCTCCGCTTGGGGTCTTTATGGGTTTGGGCTTTGCAGGCTTCTTTGCTATTGGCATTCTGTTTGGCAATCTGAATGCGATGACAATGCTTGGCTTGGGCAAGCTTGCCGGGCTTGGCGCCTCTCTTATTGCCTCGGGGTCGAGCTTGATCGCCGCAGTTTTCGCGGCAGGTTTTGCCTCGTTTTATAGCGAAACGACATTTTATTTTGCCGCCGGTTTTTTGGCTGCCGCACTTAGCGCAACGGCTTTGGTCGCGCTGTCCAAGAGCGGGGCGCAAGCCGAGATTGAGCCGCTGCGCGCCTGACCGCTATACCCATAAAGCACAGCCAAACGGGGCCAATTCGCCGCTGTTTCTTACCGCGATCATTGCGCCCAGACCCATCACTTAAGCGCTGAAAAGCCGCCAACCAAAGGCCTGCATACCCTTGCGTAAACACAGCCCATCGCGCCGCTGACAGAATAATTATTATTGTTGACGCATACAAAATTGCACGACAGTCTTTTAGCAAGTGTCCTCGGGGGATCATTTGCCAAACACAAATACAAAAGCGTCACGTCAAGACGCGCCCTATGGTTTGGGCGGGCGGATGGAGTATGACAAATCGAGCGAGATCGCACAGCTAAGGCCAGCGCGATCTGACAATATCAGAGTGATGCTGCCGCTTCGGCGGTAAAGACAGGCCCGATTGCGGCGCTTTGAGCCGTTGCGTTTTATCAGTCGTTAACCAGGAGAAACAATCAATGTCTATTAAGAAGCTTATGGCCACGGGTCTGTTGCTAAGCACGCTTGGCGTGTCGGCACAGGCGCAATCGCTGGTGTATTGTTCCGAAGGATCGCCCGAGGGGTTTGATCCTGCGCTTTATACATCCGGCACGACCTTTGATGCGGCGAGCCATCCGATTTACAACCGCCTCTCCGAGTTCAAGACCGGCACAACAGAAACCATCCCCGGCCTTGCGGAAAGCTGGGACGTTTCTGAAGATGGCACCAAAGTGACCTTCAAACTGCGCAAAGGGGTGAAGTTTCATTCCAACGCGCAATTCACCCCAACGCGCGATTTCAATGCTGATGATGTGATCTTTAGCTTTGATCGCCAAGGCAATGCAGAGAACCCCTATAATCAGGTTTCCGGCGGCACTTGGGAATATTTCGGCGGCATGTCGATGCCCGATCTGATTGCGAGCATTGAGAAGGTGGATGATTACACGGTTGTCTTCAATCTGACCCGCGCAGAAGCGCCAATCATTGCCAATATGGCGATGGATTTTGCCTCTATTGTTTCGAAGGAATACGCCGATGCGATGCTCGCGGCAGGAACGCCCGAGATGCTGAACCAAGCGCCGATTGGCACCGGCCCCTTTGCCTTCCAAGCCTATCAAAAAGATGCGGTGATCCGCTATTTGCGCAATGATGATTACTGGGGCGATAAGGCCAAGGTCGAGGCGCTGATTTTTGCAATCACGCCTGATGCCTCTGTGCGCTACCAAAAGGTTCAGGCCGGTGAATGCCATGTCATGGCCTATCCAAATCCGGCCGATGTTCAGGCGATGAAAGACGCAAGCGACATCGTTGTGATGGAGCAAGAAGGCCTTAACGTGGGCTACTTGGCCTATAACACTCAAGTCGCACCATACGACAATCCAAAGGTGCGCAAAGCGCTCAACATGGCGATTGATAAACAGGCGATTATTGATGTGGTTTTCCAAGGCTCTGGCCAAATCGCCAAGAACCCGATCCCGCCAACAATGTGGTCCTATAACCAAGCGATTGTGGATGATGCCTATGATCCCGAAGCGGCCAAAGCGGCCCTTGCTGCCGAAGGCGTAACGGATCTGTCGCTGAAAATCTGGGCGATGCCTGTTCAGCGCCCTTACAATCCAAATGCGCGCCGTATGGCCGAGCTGATGCAGGCAGATTTCTCCAAGATCGGCGTAGATGTTGAGATCGTTTCATATGAGTGGGGCGAATACCTTGAGCGTTCCAAAGCGATTGATCGCGATGGTGCGGTGCTTCTTGGCTGGACGGGCGATAATGGCGATCCTGATAACTTCCTCGCGGTGCTGCTGGGCTGTGATGGGGTTGAGAAATCCAACCGCGCGCAGTGGTGTAACCCTGAGTTTGATGCGCTGATCCAAAAGGCGAAATCCCTGCCAACACAGGCCGACCGCGCCAAGCTTTATGAAGAAGCGCAAGTGATCTTCAAGGACCAAGCCCCATGGGCCACGATTGCCCATTCGGTTGTTTACATGCCCATGCGCCCAGAGGTTGAAGGCTATGTGGTGCACCCGCTTGGCGGCCATATCTTCAACCAGGTTGGCCTGTCGCAATAAGCATCGGTGTAAAAATCTTGGGGTGGCGCGGATTGCGCCGCCCCTCTCTTATTTTGCGAGATCGGGGGCCCATTGCCAATATCTCAGACCTCATTTCATAGCGCCCTAAATGCCGCGGCCTTCGCCGCCCCAAGCCGTGCGGCCCGGGCATCGCAAGGCGCGCGAAATGAACTCGCTGCACAGCTTTGCGCTCCCTTTGCCCCGGCCCATCACGCCTCAATCAATACCCCCAAAGAGCCGCGGGTGTTTGCATGCTGAATTATGTTCTGAGCCGCCTGCTCACATTCATCCCGACCTTCATCGGGGTTACGCTGATTTCCTTTGGCTTCATTCGCGCCCTTCCCGGCGATCCGATACTGGTAATGGCCGGAGAGCGCGGCATCTCGGATGAACGCTACGCAGAGCTCGCCCGCCAATTTGGCTATGATCGCCCCTTTTTCGTTCAGTTCTGGGATTATTTCACAGGGGTTCTTCACGGCGATCTCGGAACCTCCTTTGTAACCAAACGCCCGGTCTGGGATGAGTTCTTTGCGCTCTTTCCAGCAACGCTTGAGCTGTCCTTTTTTGCGATGATATTCGCGGTTGTGCTCGGGGTGCCAGCAGGGGTTATTGCCGCAGTCAACCGGGGCAAATTTTTCGATCGCGCATTGATGTCGACCGCGCTTGTTGGCTATTCAATGCCGATCTTTTGGTGGGCGCTGCTGCTGATCATCGTCTTTTCGGGCAATCTACAATGGACACCGGTTTCAGGGCGCATTGATCTGCTTTACTACTTCCCCAATGCGACCGGCTTTATGATCATTGATAGTATTGCCTCTGGCCAAAAGGGCGCATTCCTTTCGGCTGTGCGCCATTTGATGCTGCCCACAATCGTGCTTGGAACAGTGCCGCTGGCCGTGATCGCGCGCCAAACGCGATCCGCTATGCTTGAGGTTCTGGGCGAAGATTATATCCGCACTGCGCGCGCCAAAGGCATGTCGCCTTGGCGGATCAATGGCATTCACGCGCTGCGCAATGCGCTGATCCCGGTGATTACAGTGATCGGGCTTTCGGTTGGAACCCTGCTAGGAGGCGCAATCCTGACCGAAACGATCTTTAGCTGGCCCGGCATCGGCAAATGGATGCTCGATAGCATCTTTCGGCGCGACTACCCGGTTGTTCAGGGCGGGCTGCTTTTGATCGCGGTGATGGTGATGGTCGTGAACCTAACGGTCGATATGCTTTACGGCGTGATCAACCCTAAAATCAGGAAGCGATAGATGCAAAAGACCGCTTCACAACAGGCCGAGCTGATCGCAGAGCGCCCCGGCCACCTGCGCGAATTCTGGTTCTATTTTCGCGAGAACCGCGGCGCCGTGATTGGGCTTTGGATCTTTGCGGTCTTTGCATTCCTTGCGCTCTTTGGGCCTTTGGTCGCCCCCTATGATGCCACCGAGCAGTTTCGAACCCTGACGTTGCAGCCGCCGGTCTGGCAAGAGGGCGGCAGCTGGAGCCATATCCTTGGGACCGATCCATTGGGGCGCGATATGCTCTCTAGGCTGATCGTTGGCGCGCGCTATTCCTTCTTTGTTGGGGTTGTGGTGGTCAGCATTGCGGCGAGCGGGGGGATCATGATTGGGCTGATCGCAGGCTTTGCGCCCAAATGGATCGATACAATCATCATGCGCATCATGGATATTGTGCTGGCCTTTCCCTCCTTGCTTTTGGCGCTGGTGCTTGTGGCCATTCTTGGGCCCTCGCTCACCAATGCGATGATCGCCATCGCGATTGTATTGCAGCCCCACTACGTGCGTCTCACCCGGGCAAGCGTTCTCTCAGAGCGGCAAAAAGACTATGTCACATCGGCCCGCGTTGCCGGGGCGGGGATCGGGCGCTTGATGTTTATCTCGGTGCTGCCAAACTGCCTCGCACCGATTATTGTTCAGGCCGCGCTGTCTTTCTCGACTGCGATTTTAGATGCGGCGGCGCTGGGCTTTTTGGGCATGGGCGCGCAGCCGCCAACGCCGGAATGGGGCACAATGCTTGCCGAGGCGCGCGAGTTTATTCTGCGCGCGTGGTGGGTTGTGACCTTCCCGGGCCTGGCCATTCTGATCACTGTCCTTGCGATCAATCTGATGGGCGATGGGCTGCGGGACGCGCTCGATCCCAAATTGAAGCGGAGCTAGGCGATGACCCTTTTGCGCATCAGAAATCTCAGCGTCGATTTCGCAACCGCCACGGGGCCGTTTCGCGCCGTTGATGGCGTTGATCAAGATGTGAGCGAAGGCGAAATCCTTGCCATTGTTGGCGAAAGCGGATCGGGCAAATCGGTCTCGATGCTGGCGGTGATGGGCCTGCTGCCCTGGACGGCCACCGTGCGCGCTGATGAGCTTAGCTTTGATGGGCAAGATCTCTTGCAGATGCCCCCCCAAACGCGCCGCAAAATCGTTGGCAATGATCTGGCGATGATCTTTCAAGAGCCGATGTCCTCGCTCAACCCCTGCTTTACTGTTGGCTGGCAAATCCGCGAAGCTCTGCGCATCCATCTCAAAATGGGGCGGCGCGCGCGGCAACGGCGGGCGATAGAATTGTTTGAACAGGTCGGCATTCCTGATCCCGAAAAGCGCCTCTCTGCCTTTCCCCATCAACTGTCGGGCGGGATGAACCAGCGCGTGATGATTGCCATGGCGATCGCCTGCAAACCCAAGCTTCTGATCGCCGACGAACCAACGACCGCGCTCGATGTGACCATCCAGGCGCAGATCCTCGATCTACTGGCCTCCCTGCGCAAGGAAACCGGCATGGGGCTTGTGCTGATCACGCATGATATGGGTGTGGTTGCGGAAACGGCTGAGCGGGTCAGCGTGCAATATGCGGGCCAAAAGATCGAAGAACAGCCTGTGATCCCGCTGTTTGATAGCCCGCATCACCCCTATACATCCGCCCTTTTGGAGGCCCTGCCAGAACGCGCAACCCAAAAACGCCTGCCAACAATTCCCGGCGTTGTTCCGGGCCAGTTTGATCGCCCCGCAGGCTGCCTCTTCTCGCCGCGCTGCCAATTTGCCAATGCCAAATGCAAGGCCCAGGTGCCCGCCGCACTGGGCCCTGATCTGGGCGCGGCGCGCTGCTTTTACCCGCTCAATTCTTCTCAGAAGGCTGCCTCATGACCGCACCAGTGATGACAGCAACCGCCCTAGAGCGGCACTATGAAGTCAGCGGCGGATTGTTTCGCGCTGCACGTATTTTGAAAGCCGTGGCCGGGCTCGATTTTGCGCTTACCCCGGGCAAAACCCTCGCCGTTGTTGGCGAAAGCGGCTGTGGGAAATCGACCCTTGCGCGCATGGTCACCATGATCGAAGCCCCAACTGCCGGCACATTGATGCTCAATGGTCAAACCGTCACCCCTCAGGATTGGGCGGCGTTGCGCAAATCCGTTCAGATCGTTTTTCAAGATCCTTATGGTTCGCTCAATCCGCGCCAACGGATCGGGGCCATTCTCGAAGAGCCGCTCAAAATCAACCGCCCCGATATGAGCCCCGGTGAGCGCACCGCAAAAGCGCGCGATATGTTGGGGCTGGTCGGCCTGCGCCCAGAGCATTTTGAGCGTTACCCGCATATGTTTTCCGGCGGTCAGCGCCAAAGGATCGCCATTGCCCGCGCGCTGATGCTTGATCCCAAAGTTCTGGTGCTTGATGAACCCGTTTCGGCGCTTGATCTGTCGATCCAAAGCTCGGTTCTCAACCTGTTGGTCGATCTGCAAGAACGGCTGCAACTGGCCTATCTGTTTATTTCGCACGATCTTAGCGTTGTGCGCCATGTCGCGGATGAGGTGATCGTGATGTATCTCGGGCGCGCTGTTGAAAAAGGCAGCCGCGATGCGGTGTTTAATGCGCCGTTTCACCCCTATGCCAAAGCGCTTCTTTCCGCGACGCCCCAAGCCGATCCGCGCGCCAAAAAAGAACGGATCAAACTTGAAGGGGAATTGCCCTCACCGCTGGCGATCCCGGATGGTTGCCCCTTTGCGCCGCGATGCTGGAAAGCCAAAGACAGATGCCGCGCCGAGCAACCCAGCCTTAGCAACGCGCCCCATACCGCGGCCTGTTTTTACCCCGAGAATGGCGGCGCGTAAGGCGCACATGTAGCGCGCAACAAAGGCTTAAGCCCTGCTGCTTTGGATCAGCACTTGCCCGCGCTCACTGCCATTCCAGCGCCTCAAACCCTTCGCGAAAAGCGAACCGTTTCATATGATCTTCGATGATGAACCGGGCCAGCTGAAGCCCTTTTTCATCCGCCGCAGAGATCGAAAACGAAAGCGCCTGCGCATCCGCTTGCATCGTCGCCGGGCCGGGGGGAAGGGCCGCGCGCCCCTTTGTTTCGTCATATTCGACGTCAACCTTATGGGCAAAATGCTTGCACAATTGCTGAATATACTTCGCCGCATTTGGCGTTTTGAACCTGGCCTGTGAGGTGAGCATCATGGGATCCCAATTGTTGATTCTTTTAGTAAGCTATTGGCTTGACCCGCCCGATACAACAGATTACGAGACAAAATCAACAGCCAGCACCAATGTGCAAGCCACTCCCATCACCTTTAGGATGAACATGATGCGCGCTGTTTCAAAGATCATTTCCCGCTCTCTTTTGGCTCTTACGCTTGCGGCAATCGCCCCGCCGCTCAGTGCCGAACCGCTAGAGATCACAACCGCGCAGGGCAAAATCACTCTGCCATACCAAGCCAAAACAATCGTTGCGTTGGATGGGGCGGCGATTGATACATTGGCCGCGCTGGGGGCGATCCCGCAAGCCGTTGTTGCGCCGCTCTATGTCGAGGCGCTTAGCGCGCAAGTTAAAGAGGCCCGAGTTGTCGGAACGTTGTTTGAACCGGATTTCGAGAAGATCGCAGCGCTTCAGCCTGATCTGATCGTGGTTGGGGGGCGCTCTGTGGCACAGGCCGCGCCGCTTGGCAGGATCGGGCAGGTGATTGATATGAGCATCGGGCAAGACGCGCTAAACGATGGTTTGGCACGGCTTGCGACATTTGGCGAAATCACCGGGCGGCGCGAAAAAGCACAAGAACTGGCCCAAGCTCTTGAGGCCAAAATCGCCAAAGCGCGCGGCCTTATTGAGGGCCAAGGGAACGCGCTGATTGTGATGGCAAATGGCCCCAAACTTTCGGTCTTTGGGCCACAAAGCCGGTTTGGCTGGCTCCATAGCGCGCTGAACTGGGCGCCCGCCGTTGCGGATATTCTGGAAGCGCCCCATGGCGAAGCGGTTTCGTTTGAATATATCGCCAAGGCCAATCCCGATACGCTTTTGGTCATTGATCGCGGCCGCGCCGTTGCCCAGGGCACAGGCAATGCGCAGGCCACTCTGGACACACCCTTGATCGCCGGTACAACCGCCGCCAAAAACGGGCGCATTCTCTATCTTTCGCCGGCTGAAATCTATGTCACAGGGGGCGGCATCCAAGCGCTCAATGTGACGCTGGATGAAATCATCGCCGCGCTAAGCCAATCCTAAGCGCGGTATCCCATTGATGAGCCGCTTCAAACATCTGCACTGGATCGCAGCTCTTGCGCTTCTTGCAAGCTTGGCAATGGGCTCGCTTTTTATCGGGGCTGTGGCCATAGCGCCGGGCGATTTATGGAGCGATCCCCAAGCGCGCAGCCTGATGCTGGAAAGCCGCTTGCCGCGCACAATGGCGGCGCTTTTGGCCGGGGCGAGCCTGGCCGTCACCGGGCAAATCATGCAGATCCTCGCGCGCAATCGCTTTGTTGAACCGATGAGCGCCGGGGCAGGGCAAAGCGCGGCGCTTGGGGTGTTGCTGGCGGTGCTGTTGTTTCCGGCAAGCGCGATTTGGGCCAAGATGGCCTTGGCCACGATCTGCGCTTTGATCGGCAGTGGCGGTTTGCTCTGGCTCATCCGTGGTTTGCCGCCAACCCAGCCCTTGCTGATCCCTCTGATCGCCCTTGTCTATGGCGGCGTGATTGGCGCCTGTGTAACCTTCATTGCCTATCAAGGCGATCTGATGCAATTCCTTGGCATCTGGCTCACAGGCGAACTCTCTGGCGTTTTGCGCGGCCGATACGAGCTGCTCTGGATTGCGGCCATGGCGGGCGGGCTGAGCTGGTTTGTCGCGGATCGGCTAACCCTTCTAAGCCTGGGCGATGGGGCGGCCAAAGGCTTGGGGCTGAACACGCGCCAGATCGCGGCGGCCGGGCTTTTGGCAATCTCGACTGTCACGGCGATGGTCGTTGTCACGCTTGGGGCAATCCCCTTTATCGGGCTTGTGGTGCCCAATATTGTGGCGCGCCGGATGGGCGATAATCTGCGCGCGGCGCTGCCTGTTTCGGCGGCTTTGGGGGCAGGGCTCGTTCTGGCGGCGGATATGGCCGGGCGGCTGATCCGCCAACCGTTTGAGATCCCGGTCGCAACCATGGTTGGGGTGATTGGGGCGGGTCTGTTCTTGGCGCTGCTCTGGCGAGATGGGCGATATGTCTAAACGGCTCTGGGCTCTTTTGGCGCTGCTTTTCATTGCGGCCGCTGGCTTTATGCTGATCGGCGCTGTGGGCAATTGGGATTTTTTGCTTGGCTTTCGCGGCGCGCGACTTGCTGCTTTGATCCTGGTTGGGGCCGCGCTTTCGGTTGCGACCGTTTTGTTCCAAACGATCACGGGCAATCGGATTTTAACCCCCTCCATTCTGGGGTTTGACGCGCTGTTTGTGCTGATCCTTTCCTTGCAGGTCTGGGCCTTTGGCGCGGCGGGGCGCGCGATGATTTCGGCGACGGTTTTGTTTGCGCTTAACGCGGCTTTGATGGCCGCGCTTGGGCTTGGGCTCTTTGCGATCCTGCGCCGGGGCGGGCGCGGGGATATGATCAAACTTGTGCTCTGCGGCGTGGTGCTTGGGATCTTGATCCGATCCGTTGCAAGCTTTCTTCAGCGCATGATTGATCCGAGTGAATTCCAAACGGTGCAAGCGGCCTCTTTCGCGCGATTTACCTATGTTGAAACCCTGCCCTTGATGCTTTCCATCGCTGTTGCTCTGCCGGTTTTGGCGGGCGCTTGGGCCATGCGCCATCGGCTGGATATACTGGCGCTTGGGCCTGATGTGGCCATTTCACTTGGCGAAGATCCTCACAAAGGCCAGCAGCACGCGCTTGTTCTGATCTGCCTGCTCGTGGCCTCTTCAACGGCATTGGCAGGGCCTATTTCAGCGGGCATGTCGGGCCCATCGAGCTTTTTCGGCCTGATCGTCTCGGCGCTTGCCTATCGGTTTTTGCCCGTCCCCCATCACAGCGTTTTACTGCCCGGCGCGGCATTGATCGGCGCGATCACATTGGTTGCGGGGCAAACCATCATGGAGCGCCTCTTTGCCCTTAACACGCCTTTACCGGTGGTGATTGAGCTTGTCGGCGGGCTGTTTTTCCTTGCGCTGGTCCTGGGCCAAGTGCGGGCGGCACGAAAGGTTGGCGTATGATTTCGATCCGCAATGTAAACCACCACCTCGCTGGGCGGCAAATCCTGAACGAGATCAATCTCGATATTGCGCGCGGCGGGATTACCGCGCTGATTGGGCCAAATGGCGCGGGCAAATCAACCTTGCTTGCACTGATGGCGCGGCTGCAAAAGCTGCAATCCGGTAAGATCACGATTGATGGCCAACAGATCGGCGCAACCAGCGATAAAACCCTCGCGCGCAAACTCGCCATCATGGCCCAAAGCGATCACATCGCGGCGCGTTTGCGCATTGGTGAACTTGTCGGATTTGGCCGCTACCCTTGGCATAGCGGGCGGGCAAGCGATGCGGATCAATTGATCACAAAAGATGCGCTGCGCCGCTTTGGCCTTGAGGATATCGCAGAGCGCTTTGTTGATGAGGTCTCTGGCGGGCAGCGCCAAAGGGCGCGCGCGGCCATGGCTTGGGCGCAGGGGACAGATTATCTTTTGCTTGATGAGCCGCTGAACAATCTCGATATAGCCGCCGCGCGCCAGCTGATGGGGCTGCTGCGCATAATGGCCGCCCAAGACGGCAAGACCATCGTGATCGTTCTGCACGATATCAATTACGCCGCCGCATTCGCCGACCATATCATCGCAATGAAGGGCGGCAGGATCGCAATCGAGGGCAAGCCGCGCACTGTCGTGAACGCTCAGATGCTGCGCGATGTCTTTGAAACGCAAGCAGAAGTCTATGTGCGAAAGGGCCGCCCCGTTGTGCTTGTTTGACAGGGTCGGCATCTTTTCCGAAAGTACTTGACTATATTTATCAGGTTTAATATGCGCAGTGAAATAACGCCAGCCCGCGATCTTGATCGTCTCCGCCAGCCTGAAACTTCTAGGGGACGCAAGACATGGGACGCGAGAAAAAGCTCACCAACTTAACATATATGATGCGCACAACAGGATCGCTGATCGCTATTGTTGCGGCATTCAATGCAAGCCGCGCTGAGGCGCAAGAGATCATTCTGCTTGATGAAATCCGGGTGCAGTCTGAGGGCGCACAGGATGCGCTCGGCAACACAGAAATCGACAGCGAAGATATTGAGGCGCGCAATGCTGCGACCATCGCGGATGTCTTTGCGGGCGAGTCTGAGGTAAAGGCTTCTGGCGGCGCGGCGATTGCGCAAAAGGTCTTTGTGCATGGGATCGAAGAGAGCCTCTTGGCCGTAACGATTGACGGTGCGCGCCAAAACAAATCGGCCTTCCATCACACAGGCAATGTTTTGATGGATCCAGCTTTGCTCAAACGGGTTGAGGTCAGCTCGGGCCTTGCGCCTGCGGATGCGGGCCCCGGCGCGCTTGCAGGGGTCTTGGCCTATGAGACGAAAGACGCGCGCGATCTGCTTGAACCCGGCGATAATTTTGGCGGCACAAGCACCTTGGGCTATGATGCCAATGGCAACACGCTGCGCAGCGGAGCGACGATCTTTGGCCTACAGGGCGGCTTTGAATATTTGCTCAATGTCACGCGGACACGGGGCAGCGATTACAAGGATGGCTCAGGCGCAGTTGTTGCGGGCACGCAGTCCAAAGTCGATGCATATACAGCCAAGTTCGCCTATACATCCCAATCGGGCAAACGGCTTGAATTTGCCGCCGATTACGCGCGCGATTCCGGCACGCGGGCCATGCAACCAGGCCCCGGCGGGCAGTATTTCGCCCGTCCCGATTTCGCCGGAGTTGTTGGCCGCCCATCGGTTTACCGCGAGGCGATATCAGAACGAAAATCCTATACGCTGACCTATAAAGATGAAGACCCAAGCGGGATTTTCGCGCCAACCGCTCAGCTCTCTTATAACGAGCAATTGATTGAGGCCGGCGGCGCTGTTGGCACGAACACCTCACTTAGTGGCAAGGTCGAGAGCGAGTTTCAAATTGCCAATGGTGTGCTGAATGCCGGGCTGGATTTCTTCCATGATACCGCGCGCGGCCATGGCCCGCTAACGGCCGGTAACCCAAAAGAAACGCTCAATAATATCGGGCTCTATGGGCAGATGCGCCAAGATCTCGGGGCGCGGCTTTCGCTTAGCTACGGCGCGCGTGTCGATAGCCAGAGCTTTGAACTTGCCGATGGCAGCACCTATCAAAGCAGCGGCATCAGCGCGAATATCGCTGCGGATATTTTGCTCTCGGATGCGTTGACGTTCAACCTTGGCCTGGCCTCAAACTGGGGCGGATATGAGCTCAGCGAAGCCTCTTTGATCAATCTGGGCGGCGCATGGACCTATGGCACACCACATACCGCGCGCGCCAACAATGCCCGCATAGGGCTGCGCTATGAAAAGGGCCCGTGGCAGGCAAATGCGGCGCTGTTTTACACCGAGATCAAGAATATTGATGATGTGCTTTCTGCGGGGCGCACGGCAAGCGATCTAACCTCCAAAGGCATCGATGCATCGCTGCGCTATACCGGCGGGCAAGCCTATGCGCAGCTGAATTGGACCTATGCCGATGTAAGGGCGGACGGCGCCCCAATGAGCACGACGGACTATTATGCGGGGCGCCCCGTTGGGCATCTGATCGGCCTCTCTGCTGGCTGGAATGTGAATGAGGAATGGGTGCTTGGCGGGAATGCTGAAATCGCGCTTGAGAACCGCGCAACCAATGGCACAGGCGGGATGGAAACCTTGCCCGGCTACGGCGTGGTGAATGTGTTTGCGGCCTACAAACCGCGCAAGCTGAACGGTGTCGAAATCCGTCTCGATCTGCGCAACCTGTTTGATGCGCAATACTCAAGCCGAACCAATGATGGCATCGGCATGCCCTCGCGCATTCAGCCGATCACAGAACCGGGGCGATCAATTGCGCTTACCGCGAACCTGCGCTTCTAGCAGGCAAAAACGGCGCCCAGCCCAATATCCATGGGCCGGGCGACAGGCCCGCGCAAACTGCGCCAAGGGCAGTTTCACTTGAGAATGAGGGCAACAGATGCGCCATCCAATCCGCTCCAAAATCGCAATTCTGGCCGCTTTGATCAGCTTGGCCAGCAGCAGCTTATTGATGGCGCAAGAGGCGGCCCCAAAGCATGAGATCACCGCACCGCTCATTACCGCACCCCAGACCACCGCACCGCAAATCACAGCACCAACATTCGCCCAACCCGCCGCGCCGTCGATCCAATCGCCCAAAGCCGCGAACAATGCCCAAACCAGCATGAATGCGGGTTCAGCGCCAAACCCAACCAACCCGCCCATTGCCGCTGTGCCCCGCACCCTAGATCGTGCGCAAAAATTTCTCGAAACAGGCGGCCCGGCGATTTGGACAATTGCGGCGCTTTCGGTGATCACGCTGGCGATAATCCTGTGGAAAACCTGGCGTTTGATCCTCGCTGGCGCTTGGTCGCGGCGTGTCTCTGGCCAGGCGATTGCCGCTTGGGAAGCGGGGGATACACAGCGCGCGCAGGCGCTTGTCGGGGCGCGGCGCGGATTGCGCAGCCGTTTTTGCGCCGCGATGATGCGCGCCGCGATCAGCCGCCCAGAACCCGCCGCCCGCGAAGACGCAACCCGAACCGCGCGCGAGCTTCTTGCCAGCGCCGCAACCGGTCTGCGCGCCCTTGAATTGATCGCAACAATCGCGCCTCTGCTTGGTTTGCTCGGAACGGTTCTGGGCATGATCGCGGCGTTTCAAGCGCTGCAAGAAGCGGGCAGCCGCGCTGATCCTGCGCTTTTGGCTGGGGGTATCTGGGAAGCGCTGCTAACAACAGCTGCCGGCATGGCTGTTGCGATCCCGGCCTCGGTCGCGCTGACCTATTTTGAGACGGTTATTGATCGCCTGCGCCAAGATATGGAGAGCTTTGCTGCGCGTATTTTTGTGCATCAAGCTGGAATGGTTGCCCCTAGCCAAACCGCCCTCAGCCCAAACGCCCCCGTGCAGGCGGCCCCCCAAGGAGAGGCGCTCGCGGCCCAATGATCGACTTTGCCCACAAAGCGCCCAAACGCAGACGCCCCAGCCTAACCCCAATGATCGACGTGGTTTTTCTGCTGCTGGTCTTCTTTATGCTGGCCTCGCGCTTTGGGGCAGATGCAGGCCTGCCGATCCCCTTGGCCACCAGCGGCGATGGCTATTCTGGCCCGCCGCGCCTTGTTGATATTCTGCCCGAAGGCGTGCGTTTGAACGGCGTGTTGATCGCGGATGAGGCCCTTGTTTCTGGGGTGGCAGAGCTGAGCAATGCCCCAAGCGATTTGATCGTTCTGCGCGGCGGCGAGGGGGCGGTATTACAACGGCTCGTGGCCATAACCGAACGACTGCGCGGGGCGGGATATAGGCAACTGGCGGTGATCGAATGAGCATGGATTTTCGCGCCCCCGCTCGAAAGCAAGCGCCTGAATCCATTGTTCCGATGATCAATGTGGTCTTCTTGCTGCTGATCTTTTTCTTGATGACCTCGCGCATCATTGCCCCTGATCCGCTGGAAATCACGCTGCCCGAGGCCCGCCAGAACAATCCCATCGCGCCCGCGCCGCCTTTGCTCCTTTCGGCCACAGGGATAATAGCCTTTGAAGAGGCGCGCGGTGCGGCGGCGATCCAAGCCTTTGCTGCTGCACAAAAAACATCCGCGCCAAACCCGCAACTGCGTGCCGATAAAGCAACGGCTGCGCAGGATGTTGCACGGCTTCTCAATGCGCTCGCACAGGCCGGGCTTAGCGAGATTGATCTTATCGTTGAGGGCCAATGATCCGCCTCTTGGAAATCGCAGTATTTGGTGGATTGGCGGCATTGCTCCATCTGGGGCTTGCGCTCGATTTTCAGCCAAAGCAGGGGCTGTCTTCGGCCGGGGCGGGGGGCGAAGCGCTGCTGACTTTGCGTGCGGCACCCGCCCAAATCGCAACAATGGTAGACCGCTGGGAGCAGCCCCCCGATGCCCCCCAAGACATGCCGCAACCCATGCCAGCCCCTCAAACCGCATCAAACGCGCCCGTGATCCCGCTCAAAAACGATCTGCCGCACCGCCCTGATTTGCCCGAACGGATCGCGCTTTCAGATGCCGCGAAAACCGCGCCGCCCAAGCCGCCCTCTGCCGCGCCGCCGCCAAAGCCGCGCGCCAAACCGCCCGCCATACCGCCAGCCTTGGCCGCCAAAGCCGCCGCGCCATCGCCCAAAGCGCGCCCCGCCGAACGCGCCCAGAAATCGGCTTCAGGAACGGCCGCACAAAAAGCTTCTGGTGCGGGGGGCGGCGCGCAGGCTGGCCAGGGCGCGCGCCAAAAAGCAGCGACGATCAGCCAAGGGCAAGAGGCCAAACTGATCACTGTGTGGGGCGGGCAAATCCGGGCGCGCATAGATCGCGCCAAACGCTACCCTTCAAACGCGCGGGGCAAAGGGCGGGTGGTGCTGCGGCTTACCCTGCGCCCAGACGGAAAGATAACCAGCGCGGGCATTGCCAAATCATCGGGCAACGCAGCCTTTGATAAAGCAGCCCTAACGGCCGTTAGCCGCGCCGGCCGCCTGCCCAAAGCGCCGCGCGGGCTAACGAAGGCGCATTATACGTTTCAGCTTCCTATCGCGTTTCAATAGGGCCAAACCCCCGCCAATGCCGGGGGAAAATTTGATCTGGCGCGCCTGAATGCGCCCGCAAGTGGCAAGGGTTGCGCAAGGAAAAAGGGGCCCGAAGGCCCCTTTGACATTTTTAGGCGAATGGGCCTGTTTCAGAGATTGTCGAGCATATCATTGATGCGCGATTCCGCTGTTGCCAGCGCCTCATCAACGGTTTTGTCGCCATTCACAGCCGAGCCAACCTCTTCGCCAATGATGTCTTGAATGGCGAATTGGCGCTGAACTTCCGCAGGCAAAGATTGGCCAGTCTGCGCGATTTTCGCAATGTTATCGCGGTGTGGCAGGCCCTGGAATTCCGGCATATCAAACACAGCCTTTACCGCAGGCAAGTGACCCGTGCGCGCCCATTGGAAATCATTGTCGGCAAGGAATTTGAACAATTTGCCAATGGCTTCCATCTTCTCATCGTCGCGCTTGGCTGTCGGAACGACCCAGCCATGACCATCGGCATATGTGCTGTCTTTCCCAGCAAAGAACTGCGGGATCGGATAAACGGTATAGCCCCCATCCGAGATCGCATTGCCCGCTTCATGGGATTGTGCCTCGTAAGACCCGATCAGCCAGGTGCCATTCACCGCGATGCCGCCCTCACCATTGGTAAAGCCCGAAACAGCCGCTGGATAATCCATGTCAACGGTCGTCAGCCCCTCATCTTTGATCTTCTTGAGAAAGGCAACGGCGGCCTTTGCTTCGGGTGTGTTGAGCTTGATGCCGCTTGGATCGCTGAAGAAATCCGAATTCTGCTGCTGCAAAAGCGTATAAAGAACGCGCGCATAAGCGGCCGTTTCATTGGCAAGGATCTGCACCAGATATGGCTTGCCAGTGGCCGCCTTAAACTTGGCACCCATCTCGAAGAACTCATCTGTTGAAGTCGGCAACATGGGCGAGCCATCAGCATTCACGAGGCCAGCTTCTTTCATCATGTTCATGTTGACGTGAAACAGCATCGTCCAGTTATCAAACGGCAGACCATACATTTTGCCGTCCTTGGTCACACCACCTGCGCCCGCATCGGTAAAGGAAGCAGGATCAATGGATTGCGAGGCCAGAAGATCATCAAGCGGCTGAAGCAACCCGCGCGATTGGTAATCCGAAATCACCGAGTAATGCATCGAGACAACATCCGGCGCAGAGCGCGATGCAAGCTGCGCATTCAGCTGGTCATAGCCGGGCCATTCGACATGGGTCACATTGACCTTGATGCCGGGATTATCGGCCTGAAATTTATTGGTCAGCGCGGTGATAATCCCGCATTCGCCAACGGCGGCGGAGACATCCGTCACATCGCCGTAATCGGCCTCACAGGCGCCGAAAAAGCGCTGAAGTTCGATGGTTGTATCAGCCGAAGCCATAGAGCCAATGCTGAGAAGTGCCGCAGATGCAGTTCCGAGAAGAAAGCGTTTCATTATGTTTACTCCCTGAGTTCGAGGCCTCTGCCTCGTTTGAAAATGTTGCCCGGCCAATTCTCCTCCAAGCCGCGCAACACATTGATGTAAGGCGCTATTTCACAGCCCCTCCAGATACAGCGGTCACGATGTGACGCTGGAAAAAGATGTAAACGATGACCACGGGCAAGGAGGCAAAGACCGCCTGCGCGCTCAAAAATCCAAGGCCCTCGGATTGGGCGAAATTGGTCTGGGAAGAGGCGATGCCGATGGTCAGCGTATACATGTCTTTTTTGGTCGCCGAGATGAGCGGCCACCAATAATCGTTCCATGCTTGTAAGAAGGTGAAGATGCCAAGCGTCGCCTGCGCGGGCAGGGTCAGCGGCAGCAGCACGCGCCAGAAAATGCGAAACTGTGAGGTGTTGTCCAGCAGGGCCGCCTCATCAATTTCCTTGGGAATGGCGCGGAAGAACTGGGTCATCAAAAAAACCCCAAAGGCCGAAGACATGCCGGGCAACATCAGGGTAAAATGAGTGTTGTGCATGGCAAACCAGTTGAACATCTGATGGCGCGCGATGATCACGGCTTGCTCGGGCACAGCAAGGCCAAAAAGCACCAGCACAAAGAGCGATTTGCGGAAGGGAAATTCAAGCCGCGCGAAGGCATAACCCGCCAAAGATGAAAGCACGAGAACGCCAACCGTCTGGCCCACTGCCACGATCATCGAGTTCAAAAACCACCCAAAGACATCGGAAGATTTCATGATGTTGAGGTAATTCACCAGCGTATAAGGCGCCTCAAATACCGCCTGCGTGCCACGCATCAATTCGGCGTTGTCCTTGAGCGAAAGCCCGAGGATCCACATCACCGGCGCCATCATCACAAAGGCGAAAATAGCGGCGATCCAGAAGAGGCGGCGATTGCCCGTTAGATCATCAGCGGAATAGGTTTTGGCCATGATCTATGCCTCCCCTTTGCGGGTGGTGATCCAATATTGGACCATCGCCGCGATCAAAATGATGAGGAACAAAATCTCAGAAGCCGCCGCGCCCATGCCCACTTCCCAGCGGATAAACCCGGCCTCGTAAATATACATCACAATGGGGCGCGAAGAGCCCGCGGGGCCGCCATTTGTCATCAGTTGGGCTTGGCCAAACAATTGAAATTGCAGCACGATTTGGATGATCGCGACCAGCATGATCGTCGCTTTGATCGAGGGCAAAGTGATCCGTGTCAGCACGCGCCATTTGCTGGAATTGTCTAAAGCGGCGGCTTCATAAAGATCTTTCGGGATTTGCTGAAGGGCCGCGAGGAAAAGCATCATCGGCAAGCCAACACACCACCAAACGGTTGCCACCCCAACCGAGAAAAGCGACCAGCCTTTGGTTGAGAGAAAGCCGATGGGCTGCCAGCCGAAGGCTTCAAAAATCACAGCCATCAAGCCATCGCCGGGGATGAAAACGATCCGCCAGATCAGGGTTACAATCGTCACTGAGAGGATGGAAGATGAGAAGAACAACCCGCGCAAAAAGGCCGATCCGCGCGAGGCTTTATTGAGCGCCAGCGCAAGGAAAAGCCCGAGCGCAACGAGCGTCGGAACCGAGACTGCGACAAACAAAAGCGTGTTGCGCACGGCTTGGGCGAAAATCGGATCGTTCAGCACCCGGCTATAGTTCTTCAGCCCAATAAATTGCGCGCCACCAAATAGATCGACCTTGTTGAGCGAGAGCCACATGCCCCAAAACAGCGGGAAGACCAGCAGCGCAAGAAACACCGTTAGATAGGGCGCGACAAACAGCAGGTTTTTCCAACTTGAGCGGCGGTAACTCTCGGCCATATCACGCCTCCCCGTGGTGATAAGCGCGCCCATCACCATCAAAGATATGCAGCGCATCGGGATCAATCCCAACCTGCACAATATCGCCCGCGGCAACTTCAGAGCGGCCAGAATCTTCGACGATCAGATCGGAGCCATCACCCAGCTTGCCATAAAGCAAAGTGCGATCGCCAAGCCGCTCAACCACGACAACATTGAGCGCAAGCCCAGCCTCATCCGGCGCCACAACGCGGGTATCCTCGGCGCGAATGCCAATGGCCGAACCGCTTGATTTAAAGCCCTTGGGCAGCACAACATGCGTCTCGATTTTACCCGCGCCTTGGACATCAATCAGCGCCCCTCGCTTGCCCGATGTGATGCTTGATGCGGGGAGGATCGACATCGCGGGCGAGCCGACAAATTCAGCCACAAAGCGGGTCGCGGGGCGCTGATAGATCTCCATCGGCGTGCCGATTTGTTCGATCTTTTTCTCATGCATAATAACGATACGATCTGCGAGGGTCATCGCCTCGACCTGATCATGGGTGACGAAAACCATGGTTGAGCCAAGCCGCTGATGAAGCTGGGCAAGCTCAAGCCGCGTGCGCCCGCGCAGGGCTGCATCAAGGTTGGAAAGCGGCTCATCAAAGAGAAAGGCCGTGGGCTCTTTTACAATGGCGCGCCCAATGGCCACGCGCTGGCGCTGGCCGCCTGAAAGCTTGGCTGGCTTGCGATCCAACAGGTGATCAATCTCAAGAATGGTGGCGGCATCTTTGACGCGCCGATCAATCTCAGAGCGCTCTAACTTGATGTTTTCAAGGCCAAAAGCCATATTTTGGGCGATCGTCATATGCGGATAAAGCGCATAGGATTGAAACACCATCGCAACCCCGCGCTGCCCCGGCGCCATCGTATCGATCCGCTTGCCGCCAAGATGAATTTCGCCCGCATTGACCGCCTCAAGCCCGGCGATCATCCGCAAAAGCGTCGATTTTCCGCAGCCCGATGGCCCCAGAAAAACGATGAACTCGCCGTCTGCGATATCGAGGCTGATATCATCCAATACCGTGAGCGCGCCGTAGCTTTTCGTCACGTTTTTGATCTCAATCGCAGCAGACATTTGTTCTCCTAGCTGTCAAATTCGGGCGCTGGCCTTAGGCGCTGAGGCGGATCATTCGGTAGCTGAGCGGGGGCAATTGGGCCGAAAGCTTGCCGCTCGAAACGCTTGCGCCCGTTCCGTCTTTGGGCGCGACGGGTTCCTGATCGGGGCCGTTTTTCGCCCCCAGATCATGGCCTTCAATCAGTTTGTCCATCAAGACCGCGGCATGATCAAAACCCTCCAAGGAAAGCTCAAGATCAATGGCATCCGTTTCATGACGGTTCACCAAAAAGAAGGTCAAAGCGTCATCCTCGGAATGCACCCCAGAAACATCAAGATAGCTCACGCCTTTGGCAAAATCGGTGTCATACCCGGGGCAATTCACCGCCAGATCAAGCGCCGTTCCGCGCCCATATTTTGAGCCGTAGAGATAGGGGTAATAAGTCGTCTGGCGCCAAGCGGGGCCGCCTTTAACGGTCATAATCGGGGCAATGACATTAACGAGTTGGGCAAGACAGCCCACCTTCACAACATCTGCGCGGCGGATGAATGTGTTAATGATGCAACCAACCTGAAGCACATCGGCAAAGTCGTAGATATCCTCCAAAAGAGGCGGCGCGAAGGGCCAGCCCTCATTGCCCTCAAGGATCGCTTTGTCTTGCTCGCGCGAGTGATACCAAACGTTCCATTCGTCAAAGGAAATAAAGACGTCATGATCCGAGCGCTTCTTAGCCTTGGTCATTTTGATCACGGATGCGATTGTCTCGATGTAATCATCTAGCTGGGCGGATTTCGCGAGGTAATTCACGGTGTTATGCTCGTGATCGTCGAAATACATATGCAGCGAAATGTAATCGACGCTCTCATATGTATAGTCAAGAACGGTCGCTTCCCATTCGGGGTAGGTCGCCATTTTGGGCGAGGAAGAGCCGCAAACAACCAGCTCGATCGACTTGTCAAAAGCGCGCATGGCCTTGGCCGTTTCAAAGGCGATGCGGCCATATTCGGCGGCGGTTTTTTGGCCGATCTGCCAGGGGCCGTCCATCTCATTGCCAAGGCACCACATCTTAACGCCCCAAGGCTCTTCGCGCCCGTTTTTCTTGCGCAGATCAGACCAATAGGTGCCGCCGGGATGGTTAACATATTCCAGAAAGGCGCGCGCCTCATCAAGACCGCGAGAGCCAAGGTTAACCGCGAGCATCATCTCGGTATTGGCCTTCTCGGCCCATTGCGCGAATTCGTGAATGCCGATCTCGTTGCTCTCAGATGTATGCCAAGCAAGATCAAGCCGAACAGGGCGATCCTCAACCGGGCCAATGCCATCTTCCCAATTATAGGCAGAGACAAAATTGCCGCCCGGATAGCGCGTAATGGGAACATCGATCTCTTTGATCAGCTCAAGTACATCCTCGCGCCAGCCGTCTTTATCGGCGGCTGGATGGCCGGGCTCATAAATACCCGAATAAACAGCGCGGCCCAGATGCTCGACAAAGGAGCCATAGAGGCGCGGATCAATTTCGGCGACGGTGTAGTCTTTATGTGCGGTCACAGCTGCGCGCATGTCCGTCATATCCTCCCATTCATATCCGTTTTTCGGATTTATATCAGTAAAGTCGATACTAGGGGGCGGGTGACCGTCGCGTCAATTCATTTGTTTGGGCGATTTCGTATCCAAGAAGTGGATATAATCTAAGTCCTTAGACGCAAGACAATATCTTGATCATAATTGCCAAAACCGCGGCCAAAAATATTAATGCCGCCGGGATGTTCGGAGCCATCAGGCACAGAAATTTGCACCCGAATCGAGCGATGCTCTTCCAGTTTTAGATCCGCCAAAGAGGTATCAGAGACACGCACCCCATCGACATAGGTCCCGTCTTTGGTCACCCGGAAACTCTTGAGGTGGCCATATTGGCTGCCTGCGAGTTTCCACCAATCCGGCGTGTATTTGCCGCGCTGATCGCCGTAATCGCCGGGCGCTGTCCAGATGGCGATTGTTGTGCCATTGATCGAGATATTGATATCCGAGGGCCAGTTGTCCGAGGTGCCAGGAACTTCGGAAGAAAGCTCCAAGATCAGCTCAAGTTCACGGATATCTTTGCCGACGATACGGGCATTGTTGGGGAACTGATAATCAACGCTTCCCCTTGTAAACCAAAGCAAACCGGCGCGCATACGATCTGGCGAGAGGAAGGTATCGGGGCTGTCGAGATAGCCGATGATCCCATCATCCGAACACAGGCCGCAAGGCGCGATGATATCATAGCCCGAGTAAAGCCCAACAGGCATCGCGACCTCGATAATATCGTTATCAACCTGCCGCGAGCTGGCAAAAGAGAGCACAATTTCATCATGCGCCGCACGGCAGACCTTCTGGCTACCTTTGCGCGCTTTTTGGCTTTCGGTTACAATCAGCCCGACTTTTTCCAGCGCATTCACATGGGTCGAAGTTGAGGATTGCGGCAGTTTCAAACGGTCTGCGATTTCATTGACATTGAGCGCGCCGTTTTCGTGCAGAAGGGTTAAGATCGCAAGCCGGGCTGGAGCACCGAGACTTTTAAGAACATCGCCGCCCGTGTCCGGTGTGATCAGTAAAAACCGTTTGCTCATCTGCATCTCCCTTAAGACTGAGATGTGTATCGGCTATTTGGATGCAGATCAATGTATATTCAAAAATCGGGTACAAAAGGGCCCGAGGCGCCCAATCCCAAGGCATTTGCGCGCCTGTGAGGGCAGGTTCAAGGGCGCATTGCTGGCCGCTAAAGCTTGTAATCGGTGACAAGGCGCAGGCCCAAATGCGCCGGTGGGCTTCCAACCGCGCAGCCTCCGCGCGCAGGATCGCGCACCAAGGTCGGGATCGCCGCGACATGTTCACCGCCAACGAAATAGGCCGGGCAGCGCGCCGGATCAATTACGACTCCGCCTTTGCCCGCAAAGCAATCCTGGGTCCATTCCCAGACCGAACCATCAAGATCAGCAATGCCATGCGCGCTTGTTGAAAAGCTGCCAATGGGCGAGAGCCTGCGCGGCGCGAGCCCTTCGGTGAGATAGGCAGAGGCCCATGAAAGGGCAGGATCGGTGAAGACGGGATCGTGCTCTTTTGGGAGCACATCTTGGGCCATGAAATTCCACTCTTCTACTGTCGGCAGGCGGAATTCATGGCGGGCGTTTTTGTTGAGCCAATCGACATATTGGATCACATCGGCATAGCTAAGGCCTGTTGCCGGGGTCATTTCGGGATCGGCTTTTGCCGGGGCGCGCAGCAAAAGTTCGCAAGCGCCCTGCGCTGTGCAGCGGTTCCATTCAGTGACCGTGACTTCAAAGCGCTGAACATAAATCTGCGCCCCGTTTGGCAGGGTCACAGCGCGATCAGCCATTTGCGGGACGAATTGTAAATCGGGGCCGCGTGTGGTCATCCACGCGACCCCGAGCAGTATGGCCGCCACCACCCCAGCAAAGATCTTTGTAAGGGACTTCAAAGTCTTATGGGCATTGGCGGCCATGGTTTCTTACCTCCTAACCCTGGTTAGAAGCTTTTGGGAGCGACGACTTGTTCCATCAGGTCGTTGTTCCACTCGCCCTCAACAACGAAGTGCGCAGTGGCGCCCAGAAGGACGGCTTCGATCAGGTTGTGGTTCACATAAGCGTAAACACCGGGCTGCTCGAAAGTATACATTGCAGCGCCTGCGCTCCCACCGCGGATGAACCAGCTTTCAAGGCCAGTTTGCGGCGCGTCAGAGAATGAACCCGCTTCCCAAACATAGTTGCCGTGGCCGCCGATGAGGTGGGGGCGTGTGTCGCGGTTGGCTTGGTTGTGGATCATCAGAACAGTTTCGCCGACTTTGGCTTTCAAGGCATTTTCACCTGTCAGCGCGCCAACGGAGCCGTTGAACACCGAGTGTGTCGGAGTGAGGGTGCGCATCGCATCGATGCTGTCGTTGTAGTCGTCACCAGCGATCTCATATTTTTTGTATTCGCCGTCATCGTCGATGGGCAGATAGAAATCCTGCTCGCCGATATAGGCAATGCTGTCGTATTTGAGCGGATTGCCTTGGCCGTCTTTGAGACCGTCGCGCGGCAGAACCATGATCGCACCGTTCATCCCGTGGGTGACGTGGTAGGGGATCATCGCGCCGCCGGGGGCACAGTGATAAGTGAAAGTGCCCGGCTTGGTTGCTTTCCAGCGCAGAACTGTTTCTTCGCCGGGGAAGACATGGGTCAAACCGCCGCCACCAAGCGCGCCTGTTGAGGCGTGGAAATCAATGTTGTGCTCCATTTGGCTGTCTTTTGGATTGCGCAAAGTCAGCTCAACATAATCGCCCTCATGCACAATGATCAGCGGGCCGGGAACCGAGCCATTATATGTCAGCGCCCAGACTTCTGCGCCTGTGTCTTCGTCAACAGTGAGCAGAACTTCGGTTGTTTCCAAGGTGATCTCAACGATCTTCGGACCGCCTTTTGCCACTTGGTCATGTTTTGGTGCGAAGGGCGGTGCGACCAGCTCTTGTTTGACACGGGGGAGACCCGACAGATCGACAGATGCGGCCGATGTTTGGGCGGCGGCTTCGGCTTTGACATGCTGAGGCGCGATGGCGCGTGGCGCGGCCAGCGGAGCCTTGCGTTTGATCGGTGTGGCCATGGCGCCAGAGCCGGCAACGGCCGCTGCTGCGCCTGCAAGAAGGGATCCGCGCAGAACATTGCGGCGGTTTGTTTTCATCAGGCCGGGGTTGATTTTGGTGGTCATGAGACTCTCCTATTATCAAATATGGGTAGTGAATTCAGGGGGTTGAGCAGGGGGCCTAAAGATTGCCGAGCTGCTCTTCGAAACGCTCCATCGCTTTTTTCGGGATGCGGCCTTCGAGAAATCCTTCGGGGGCAGTGACTTCACCAACAGCGATGGTCATCACCATGCCCATGGCATAATGCGGCTTGCACATGACGCCGTAGACGCCTTCTTTATCGAGGGTCACTTCGATTTCTTTGTTGATCTTGCCAACAAATGGCTCGGCGCCCTCTGGCATCATGCCGTCAATGCTTTGGGCATTGTGGCTCTTATCTGTTGGGACAAAGCGGATTGTGTCGCCCGGTGCGGCCTGAACGAAAGCAGGATCAAACACCATGCGTTCGCTTCCGAGCTTGTTAAGCATTTTGACTTCGAAAGTTTCAGCATATGCAGCGCCACCAAGAAGGGCAGAAACAGCGAGGCTTGTCATTACAGTACGAAACATTGGGTCGTCCTTTCATTGCAATCTTTGTTGGCCATAAGCTAGCGCGGCGCAGTGGGGCGAACATTGCGCTGGATCAACCTTTGAGACGGTAATTATTGCGCGGCCCAACAAAGTTGGATTGGACGCGGGCCCCTATGTGCGGCTAGATAGGCGGATGAACATGCCCTTGGATCGCAAAACCCTCCCGCGGCTCGATGAAAGCCTGCTGTCGCATCTGCCGCCCTTCTCACAGCTTGAGCGGCGCCAGATTCGCGAGATATTGGATTTGGCCTCCGTGCGCCGCCTTGATGAAGGCGTTGCTGTCTTTGAGGAGGGCGCGCCAGCGGAACGCTTCTATATGCTGCTGGATGGCTATATCCGCGTGATCCGCATTACCCCAACCGGTGAGCAGGTCATCGCGCTGCATATTCCGGCAGGCCAACTCTTTGGCATTGCCAAGGCGCTGGGCCGCGATACCTATCCCGCCACGTCTATTACTGCCTCCCAAGCGATTGTGTTGAGCTGGCCAACGCGGATCTGGGATGATTTCGTCACCCGCTATGATGGTTTTGCCTCTGAGACATATAAAGCTGTCGGCAAGCGTATTGGCGAGATGAACAACCGCATGGTCGAGATGGCCACTCAGCAAGTGGAACAGCGCATCGCCAATGCCATCCTGCGGCTGATCAATCAGTCCGGCAAGAAAGTCGATATCGGGATCGAGATTGATTTCCCCATCACCCGCCAAGACCTCTCAGAGATGACCGCAACAACATTGCACACTGTCTCGCGGCTTTTGTCGGCTTGGGAAAAGAAGGGGCTCATTCAAAGCAAGCGCAAGAAGATTACCGTCACAGATGCGCATCAGCTTGTTTTGATCTGCCGCGGCGTTACGGAAGAGAAATAGCGCCGCTGAGTTCTTCAATGAATTGATCCATGTCGAGATCATATTCCAGACAGGCATCATCAATGGTGTGAAACGGTGAAACCAAACAGCCGACACAAAGCATTTTGTGACGCATGAAAACCGGTATCGTGCCCGGCCATTTCACCATCAGATCGTTCAAATTCAACTCTGGATCACTCAGGAATGCACGCATCATAAGGCTCCTCTCTGCCTCAAACTAGCAGCCCAAATTGATCAAACGTTGCGCTGGGACAAACTTCGCGCGTTTGATCACGGTTAACCATTGGCCATCTTATGATCCCAATGGAGGCCCCACATGGCTGAAATCCTAACCAAAACGCGGGCGCGAAACATCTTTTACGGCGGATCCATTTTCTTCGTCGTGGTGTTTATCGTGCTCACTGTTCAGAGCCATCGATATATCGTCAATACATCCACAAGCGGCATGCCCCTTACCGAAGAAGTGGCGCTGGGCAAGCGTGTTTGGGAAAAACATTCCTGCATCAACTGCCATTCATTGCACGGGGAAGGGGCCTATTTCGCGCCCGAACTTGGCAATGTCATGACTCGTTGGGGCGTGATGGAAGATCCCGAAGGGGCGTTTGAGACGCTGCAAGGTTGGATCGAAGCGCAGCCCTCGGGAATTGAGGGCCGCCGCCAGATGCCGCGCTACGAATTGAGCGAAGAAGAATTGCGCGGCCTCGCAGAATTCCTGCGCTGGGCCGATCAGACAGATACCCAGGGCTGGCCGCCCAACGATGCGGGTTAAGGAGAACCAGATGAAATACGAATCTCAAAAAGTGGCGAAAGCCTATTTCTATTGCGCAATGGCGCTCTTTGCCATTCAGGTGCTTGGCGGGCTATTGGCGGGGTGGATCTATGTTTCGCCCAATACCCTGTCCGAGCTTGTGCCGTTTAACGTGATCCGCATGATCCATACCAATGCGCTGATCGTTTGGCTGCTGCTTGGCTTCTTTGGCGCGGCATATTTTCTCGTGCCCGAAGAATCAGAGCGCGAAATCTTCTCTGTCAAACTCGCCTATCTTCAGCTGATCATCCTTATGGTCGGCACACTGGGCGCGGTTGGCTCTTATCTTGTTGGCATCCATGGGGGGCGCGAATTTCTGGAGCAACCGCTCTGGGTCAAATTCGGCATCCTCGTGGCGGCGGTGATCTTCCTTGTGAACATCTCGCTTACCGTCCTTGCCGGGCGCAAAACCGCGATCACAAACGTCTTGTTGATGGGGCTGTGGCTGCTCAGCTTGCTTTGGATCTTTGCCTTCATCAATCCCGAAAACCTGAGCCTTGATAAAATGTACTGGTGGTTCGTCGTGCACCTCTGGGTCGAGGCGACATGGGAGCTCGTGATGGCGTCGATCCTTGCCTTCTTGATGCTTAAGCTGACAGGGGTTGATCGCGAGATCGTTGAAAAATGGCTCTATGTGATCGTGGCAACGGCGCTCTTCTCGGGCATCCTTGGCACAGGGCACCACTTCTATTGGATCGGCACGCCGGGCTACTGGCAATGGGTCGGTTCGATCTTCTCGACCTTTGAAGTGATCCCTTTCTTCTTGATGATGTCCTTTGCCTTTGTGATGGTCTGGAAGGGCCGCAAAAATCACCCCAACAAAGCAGCGCTCCTTTGGTCGCTTGGCTCATCCACGGTGGCCTTCTTTGGCGCGGGCGTCTGGGGCTTCTTGCACACGCTACACGGGGTAAACTTCTACTCTCACGGAACACAGATCACCGCCGCGCACGGGCACCTCTCTTTCTACGGGGCCTATGTTGCGCTGAACTTGGCGATGTTCACCTATGCGATGCCAATGCTGCGCGGGCGCCAGCCCTATAACCAAGTGCTCAATATGGTGTCGTTCTGGCTGATGACAGGCGGCATGGCCTTCATGACTTTCGTGTTAACATTCGCAGGCACCATCCAAACCCATATGCAGCGGGTGGTTGGCGAATATTATATGGAAGTCCAAGATGGGCTGTCGCTCTTCTACCTGATGCGCTTTGGCGCAGGTGCAGTGGTTGTGCTTGGAGCGTTGCTCTTCGTCTACGCCTCCGTCGTTGTGCGCAATCGCGAGCTGATCGCGCCAAGCACAGCTGTGTCTGAAGCGGGGAACTGAGGATGACCAAACATCAGGTCCCGAGCCTTCCCTTCTATCAACCGACCGGTCGCGAATGCGAAGTTTTCGAGACCGCTCATAACAATGGTTTGCCCCTTCTTTTGAAGGGGCCAACCGGCTGCGGCAAAACCCGTTTTGTCGAACATATGGCCGCAACTTTGGGCAAGCCGCTCTATACGGTGGCCTGTCATGATGATCTCTCGGCGGCCGATCTGATCGGGCGCTACCTGCTCAAAGGCGGGCAGACCGAATGGGTCGATGGCCCTCTGACACGGGCGGTGCGCGAAGGCGCGATCTGCTATCTGGATGAGGTGGTTGAGGCGCGCAAAGATGTTACGGTCGTGCTGCACCCGCTCACGGATAGCCGCCGCGCTTTGATGATTGATCGCACCGGCGAAGAGCTGCTTGCCCCCAAAGGCTTTATGCTCGTTGCTTCCTATAATCCGGGCTATCAAAACGTGCTCAAACGGCTCAAGCCCTCAACCCGCCAGCGCTTTCTTTCCCTCTCGTTCGACTTCCCGAAACCAGAGCTTGAGATCGCAATCGTCGTGGCCGAAAGCGGGCTTGATGCGGCCAAGGTTGCGCCGCTTGTGCGCCTTGCGGGCCATATCCGGGCGCTCTCTGGGATGGACCTTGAGGAGGGCGTTTCCACCCGTCTGCTCACCTATGCTGCGCGCCTGATGGCGGGGGGGATGGGCGTTGCGCAAGCGCTGGAGATCGCAATCATCGAGCCGCTCACCGACGAGCCGGATGTGCAACTCGCCCTGCGCGATCTCGTCGCGACGATCTACGGATAGGAGCGGAAAATGCGCCTTTTGGATCTGATGGAGCCTGAGGAAACGGTTGGCGATCTGTGGCATGATCTTGCAAAAGGGATCGGCGCGGATGTCACCTATCCTCAGGCTGCCGTTAGTTTCGAGGCTCTGCGCCCCTCGCTCGCTGTGCTGTTTCGCGCGCTGGGCGGGGATAGCGGAGTTGAGCTCAGCCAAGCCGTGCCAACGCCGGTGCGCCACCGGACCGTGATGCACCGCAAACTTGGCGCGGCGCGCGACCTGGAATGCGTCGCGAGCTTTGATGGCGAGAGGCTGCGCCTGCCGCCTGTGATCGAGGCTTTCCCTGATGCGCGCCTCAATAAAGGCGCCTACTTTTGGCTCGTCGCGCTTGCTGCTCTTTGCGATGAGGTCGTGCCAGAATTGCCTGATGATCCAAGCGGCCCGGCCATGGACAGCGCGCAAATCCTGATGAATGCCGCGATCTCAAAGCGCGCCTATCAACAGTGCCCCGGCCTGCGCAAAACCTATCATGAGATGGCGCAATTTGCCTGCGCGCGCCGCCCCAATCTTGCGCGCACCCAAAGCGAAAAACAGATGGAGGCGATGCTGCGCGCGCATCTATTGGGTGAACCAATCGATGCCGCGCCCCAGCCTGAAAGCGATAGGTCCTACACGCCACTCGCGCCTGTGCCGATCTGGCTGCGCTTTGCACGGCCCACATCCGGCAGCAGCGCCACAGAAGAACAATCCGCCAGCAAAGCCAACGCGCCCACAGCCCCAACCACCAATCGCAAGCTTGGCGAGCGGCGCGATCTGGATGAAACACGGCGCAGCGATAGCTTCATTATCCACCGCTTTGAATCGATCCTCTCATGGGTTGAATCGATGAATATCAACCGCTCGGTTGACGATGATGATGATGAAAACGCCGCCAAAGCCGCCGATGATCAGGATAAGATCACCCTGACCCGCCATGATCGCAAAGCCGCCACGCGCCTGCGCTTGCATCTTGATCTTTCTCCAAGCGACGCCGAGCATGAAAAGCTTGCGGGCATCCATACCTATCCCGAATGGAACCACCGCGCGCGCAGCTATATGGAGGATCACTGCCGCGTTCTTGAAGCGCCAATCGCGCCTGATGGCTCCGAGACTTTCCGCGCCGATCCCCGCCATATCCGCGCGGTGCAGCGGCAATTCGAGGCCCTGCGCCCACGCCGCATCCTGCGCCCCCGCCAAATCGATGGCAGCGAGCTCGATCTTGAAGCGGTGATCTGCAATCAAGCCGATATCATCGCCACCGGGCGCGGCTCTGATCGGCTCTGGCAAGATGCCCGCCAGATTGAGCGCGATCTTGCGGTTGCTTTCCTTATTGATACCTCTCGCTCGACCGAGGCGGCCATTGGCGACACCAGCGTTATTGACGTTTCGCGCGCGGCCATGTCGGCGCTGGCGGCGGGGATTGATGCGGTGGGGGATCGCTTTGGCATCTGGGGGTTTTCTTCGCTCAAGCGGGATCGGGTTTTTCTCTCTCAGGTCAAAACCTTCGCCGATCCGATGGAGCCGCGCATTCATGATAACATCGCCGCCCTCAAGCCGGGCCATTATACTCGGCTCGGGGCCGCCATCCGCCATGTCACCGGCGAACTTGCCAAGGAAACGGCGGCGCGCAAGCTCTTGATCGTGCTGACCGATGGCAAGCCAAACGACCTTGATCACTACGAGGGCCAGCACGGCATTGAAGATAGCCATATGGCCGTTCGCGAGGCGCGTCGCGCCGGGCTTTCTTTGCATGGGGTCATTATTGACGAGGACGGCCAGGATTGGTTTGCCCGCATCTTTGGGCGCGGAGGCTTTACCCTTCTTCCCGGTCCCGAGCGCCTGCTTCGCGCCCTTCCAGATATTTATCGCAGCCTGACACAGGAGAGCTGACATGCGTTTTCTCACCCCTATTTTCCTTTTGATCGCGAGCTCTGCCAGCGCAGAAGCTTTTGATCGCCCGATCCCCCAAGCCCAATCTGCCACAGCAGAATTCTGGTTTGCCCTTGCCAGTATTGCCCTGATTGGGGCGCTTTTCATGGTGGGGCGCTTGGTGGCGCGGCGATGAAAAAACGCTGGTCGCCTCTTATGATCATGCTGGTGCTCTTCCCGTTTGGATGGGGGGCGATGGCGGTTAATGTGTTCTTTGCCTCGCTGATCGGGAGCTGGCTTGGCGCGCCAATCGCCACAGCATCGGTTGCGCTTATTCTGGGCGCGCTGATCGCCATCCCGGCGACCTATGCTTTTGCAAAACACATACGCCGCCTCATGGATGAAGCGGATGCCGCCGTTGCGCGCGCAGAAAGCTGAAAGGAAAGATCATGGCCATCAGTTCCGCCGAGCAAATGCGCCAATGGCAGGGGCATGCGCTCTTTAGCTATGGGTTTCGCCCGTTCTTCTTGTTTGGGGCGCTTTGGGCTGGTTTGGCGATGGTGCTTTGGGTTCTCGTGCTTGCGGGTGCGCTCGCGCTGCCAAGCCGCCTTGATCCGCTCAGCTGGCATGCGCATGCGTTTTTGTTTGGCTATCTGAGCGCAGTGATCGCAGGCTTCTTGCTTACAGCCGTGCCAAATTGGACCGGGCGGTTGCCTGTTGTGGGGCGCGCTTTGGCGGGGCTGTTTGGGATCTGGTTGCTGGGGCGGGGCGCGGTCCTCTTTTCGGCCCTTTTGCCCTTCTGGCTTGTTGCGCTGCTTGAGCTGGCCTTTCCGCTTGTTTTGGGGCTGATGATCCTGCGTGAAATCCTTGCGGGGAAGAATTGGAAAAACTTTGTTGTGCTGGTCATGCTTGGGGTCTTTGCTCTGGCCGATGCGCTTTTTCTATACGAGGCCGCACAGGGCGGAATCGCGGCCCAAGGCATCGGTTTTCGGCTTGGGTTGGGGACAGTTCTGATGATGATCTCGCTGATTGGCGGGCGCATCATCCCCTCTTTTACCCGCAACTGGCTGGCCCGTGAAAAGCTTGAAGCGCGCCCATCCTCGCCCATGCAAGCCTTTGATAAAGCAGTGCTTCTTTCCTCCGCCCTAGGCCTTCTGCTTTGGGTTATCGCGCCTGCAATGGTGATCACTGCCCTCGCGCTTGCCTGCATCGGCGGGTTGCATCTCGCGCGGCTGATGCGATGGAAAGGGCTGCTCACTTTCTCTGATCCGCTGGTCGCGATCCTGCACATCAGCTACCTGCTTGTGCCGCTTGGCGCCATCGCGATGAGCCTCGCCATTCTCATGCCGGATTTGCTCTCAACCGCCTCTGCCCAGCACCTATGGATGGCGGGCGCTTTTGGCGGGATGACCCTTGCCGTGATGACCCGGGCAAGCCTTGGCCATACAGGCCATGCGCTCAAAGCGGGGCCGGGCACCAAGCTGATCTACGCCGCGATCCTTGCCGCCACAGCCGCGCGTTTCATTGCCGGAATCTGGCCCTCAGCGGCGCTCGTAGATCTAACAGCGGCGCTTTGGTGCACGGCGTTTTTTGGCTTTGTGGCGCTCTATGGGCCGCTGCTTTGGCGGCCCAAAGAAAGGGCTTCTTAGGCCTCGTCCTCCAGCTCGAAAATCGCCTCAACCGGAACCTTAAGCTCGCGCGCCAGCTTAAGCGCCAGAACGGTTGAGGGGATGAAAACGCGGTTCTCAACCGTATTGATCGTTTTGCGCGAAACACCGATCGCTTCGCCCAATTGCGCCTGTGTTTGCCCGTTGGCTTTGCGCAGCGCTGCGAGATGCGAGATAAGCATCACGCGCGCCCGCGCAGATCAAACCAGACCTGCAATAGCAGATATGACGCGCCCGTAAGCGTGCCCATAACGGCAAGGGTAAGCTCCGGCTCGATCATCCTTAGAGCGAGCAACAATCCAAACGCTGGATAGAGAAAAAGCGCGACCCAATATGAGGCGCTGGCCGCACGGCGCGCATCCCGAGCATAGCCCTCATCAAAGGCCATCAATGCGTTTTTACGCCCAGCGATGCGGCTAGAAACAAACAAAACCCCGGCCGCGACGAGCCCCGCAATACCCGGTATCCAAAAGGAAATTGGATCGGGGCGACCAGACGCAAGCGCCATGATCGCATAAAATAGGCAGATGCCTCCGGTAAGGGCAAAGACTGTGGTACGTGTGTTTGAAAGTGATTCCGTGCTTAGCATTCCGCTCTCCATATAACCTATAGGTTACATTTAGGCGAAGAGATATGTAACGTCAAGGTTACAAAATGGGTTTTTTCAAATGCCTTGAACTCAATAAAAATTGCCCAGAGCCGCGCATATGTTTTCGCGCGATTTCCGCGTCAGGCCAGAGTAACACAACGCCCCTTGCGCAAAACGAGCCTATATCAGCGGATCATAAGCCCATTGCAGTAAGGCTTGGCGCTGGCGCGGGCGGCAGAACATATCGCCCGGATAGCAATTGGCGCGAATTTGGCCGGCGTGGCGGGCGAAGGCGCGCCAGCGTTTGATTTGGATCGCATCAATTTGCGCAAGGCGGCGGCCAAGCGTATAGCGGCAATACCATTGAAACCAGCCGCGCGGATCGGGCCCGTAAATCCAGCCCTTTTCGCGCCAGACTGCAAGCGGCTGGCGGCTCTTGATGCCAAAGTAATTCATACCCGGATCGGCCCTGTCGCTGAGCTTGGCATTCTCATACCAATCAGACGGGAACTCATCCCGGCAATCATTGATATAACGCCCCTCAAAGACGCCCATTTCAAGCATCTCTTTGGGAGAATAATGGGGGGTAAACTCAGGCGCGAAATCTTGGCCCATGGGCGCGCTAAGCTGGTAGCGATAATCGCTTTGCATCTTGTCGTTTACAACGATCTCCCCAAGTGATTGGCGCGTTGGGGCAGGGCGGAAATCAAGATCGGGGTCATTCATTTGGGCATGGGCTTTCGGCTTTGGCTGCGGTTCTTAAAGGAGTTAGCGCGCCCCAGTTTCGCGGCAAGGCCTTAGGGAAAATAGAGCGGCGCATCGCCTTCCTCCCATTTGGTATATTTTTGCATGATCCCTTCAAAACGCGCCGAAGCGAGAAACCGCGCGAGCCAGGCCTGCACATTGGGCCAGGGTTGCGCATCAAACCAAGCGCGATCCACATTGGCAAACTGGCGCACGAAGGGCAGGATGGCATAATCGGCCAGACTTGCCCGCGCAAAGATCCACGCGCCCATCTGCGCCTCTAAATCGCTCAAAAATACCGCCGCCAAATCACGCTGCTCCAGCGCATTCTCATCAGGATAACGCACCGCGTATTTGGTCCGATCGAGGGCCTCCTTAAACGGCCCATCACAGCGCGCAATCCAATCCCAACCCGCCGCAGGCATATCAAGCCAGCCCTCAGGATCGCTCTGCGCCAGCGCCCATTTCATCACATCCAAACTCTCGTCAATCACCCCGCCCTCATAGGCCAAACAAGGCACTGTCGCGCTTGGAGACGTGGCCAAAAACGCCGCCGCCTTATCGCGCAAAACGATTTCTCGCAGCGCGACCTCTACCCCTGCGGAGGCCAGCGCAAGCCGGGCGCGCATCGCATAGGGGCAGCGGCGAAAAGAGTATAGAACGGGGGGCATGATTGGCTCCAACTTGGCGGGCATTCGCCCTTGTAGCGCAGTTACACCAAGACGTTAAGCCGCGCTATTCCACTGCCAAAAGCGATGCATTCCCCCCCGCGGCCGTTGTATCAACCGAGACAGAATATTCATTAAACAAGCGGATATCCGGCCCGCGGCTGGTGATCAGCGGAACAATCGCGCCATCGCGCCCAGCAAGGGCTTCGCGCATGGCCTCGGGCTGATCGCCCCAATAGATCACCGCATCCATTTCGGCCATCTCCCGCAGATCAGACGGCGGTAGATCAAGCATCAAACGCGCCCCCAATGAACCGGCCTCGCGCGCCAGTTTAAGCTGGGTCTCCCCGTCTTTAACACTGGGCCCAAGACATAGAATATGGCGCTTGGCGCGCAGCTGATAGCGATTGGATTCGCCGGTCGGCCCGGGCAATTCGCGCGATATATCACAAGGCTCAATCGGCCATTCAGCATGGGTAAAGCGGCGCAGATATTGCGGCCCGCCCGCCTTTGGGCCCGTCCCACTTAGCCCATGCCCGCCAAAGGGCTGCGAGCCAACAATTGCGCCGATTTGATTGCGGTTTACATAAATATTGCCCGCTTTTACCCGATCAATCACATGCTGAACGCGCCCATCAATGCGCGTATGCAGGCCAAAAGTTAGCCCGTAACCCGCGCCGTTTACCGCATCAATCACACGATCAATATCCGCGCTGTCATAAAGAGCGATATGCAAAACCGGGCCGAAGATCTCCTTTTTCAGCGCGCCAATCCCCTCAATAGAAACCAGAGCCGGGGCAACGAATGTTCCTTCCAAAGGCGCGTCGAGCTGAAGGATCAAACGGCCTTGCTCCGCCGCTTCCAAAACATGCGCATCAATCCCGGCCTTGGCCGCCGCATCTATCACCGGGCCAATATCGGTCGCAAAATCGCTTGGATCGCCAAGGCGCAAACATTTCATCGCCCCTTGCAACATCTTTAAAAATTCCGGCGCAATATCGCGCTGAAGATAGAGCATCCGAAGCGCGCTGCACCGCTGCCCGGCGGATTGAAACGCCGAAGCAATCACATCGCGCACCGCTTGTTCGGGCAGGGATGTGCTATCAACGATCATTGCGTTTAACCCGCCGGTTTCTGCGATCAATGGCGGGTTGTCGGGCAGGGCGCTTGCCATGGCGCGGTTGATGATCTGGGCGGTCTTGGTCGATCCGGTAAAGCACACGCCGCCAATGTTTTTGTGGCCTGTCAGCACCGGGCCAACAAGCGCACCATGCCCTGCGATCAGCTTCAAAACATCCCGCGGAACCCCGGCCTGATAGAGCAAATCAACAGCATAATCCGCGATCAAAGGCGTGCTTTCCGCGGGTTTCGCAATAACCCCATTGCCCATGCTAAGCGCGGCCACGATCTGACCGGTAAAGATCGCAAGCGGGAAATTCCAAGGCGAAATACAGGAGAAAAGGCCAATCGGCGCTGTCTCGCGATGGCGCGCCTGTTCGGCGTAATACCGTAAGAAATCAACAGCTTCGCGGCGCTCGCCAATACAATCGACAAGGGTTTTCCCGGCCTCGCGCATCATCAAGGCAAACAAGGGGGCCGAATGCGCCTCAAACAGATCCGCGGCGCGCAAAAGCACATCCGCACGCTGCTGTGATGTGCTGTCAGACCAATCGCGCGCTGTCTCAACTGTTTGGCGCGCCTGTTCTGCATCGGCGAAATAGGCCTGCCCAATGATCTGGCCATTGGCGGGGTTTGAAATCGGCGTTGGATCGCCGTCCAAATGGCGCGCCTCATAGGGGGGCTGCGCGCTGATCTGCGCTTTGAGCGCCGCCAAAACAAGTGGATCGCTCACATCCCATCCGGCCGAATTGCGCCGCTCGGGCATGAACAAATCGGCAGGCCGCGCAATGCCCGAATGATGAGCGTTTTTCAGCAAAGAAAGCGCCTTTGCTATCGGATCCGCAGCAACGATTTCAGGGGCGACGCTTTCATCAACAATCTGGTTCACAAATGAGCTGTTGGCACCATTCTCCAACAGTCGGCGCACCAGATAGGCCAGCAAATCCTTATGCGCGCCAACCGGAGCATAAATCCGGCAGCGGGTTTTGTGGCGGGCCAAAACCGTTGCATGAAGCGCATCCCCCATTCCGTGCAAACGCTGAAATTCAAAGGCATCCGGCGCTGCGCCCATTTCAAGAATGGCCGCGACGGAATGCGCATTATGGGTGGCAAATTGCGGATAGATCCGATCGCCCATCCCAAGCAATTTACGCGCGCAAGCAAGGTAGCTTACATCCGTTGCGGGCTTGCGGGTAAACACCGGAAAACCTTCAAGCCCCTCGACCTGCGCCAGCTTGATCTCACTATCCCAATAAGCCCCTTTCACCAGCCGCACCATGATGCGCCGATCAAGGCGTTTGGCAAGCGCATACAGCCAATCAATGATGCCGCTCGCCCGTTTGGAATAGGCCTGAACCACAACCCCAAACCCATCCCAGCCCACAAGGCCCTGATCGCTCAAAACGGCCTCAATCACATCAAGCGAAAGATCAAGCCGCGCTGCCTCTTCGGCATCAATATTGAGGCCAATGTTGGCGGATTTCGCCAAGCTCGCAAGCGCAAGCGCACGCGGGACCAGCTCTTGCAAAACCGCGCTGGATTTGAGCTGCTCATAGCGTGGGTGAAGGGCGGAAAGCTTGATCGAAATGCCCGGGTTCTCGGCCACATTTTGCGATGTCGAGGCCTGTGCAATTTGGGAAATCGCATCCGCATAGGCGATGTGATAGCGCTGCGCATCAGCTTGGGTGCGCGCGGCTTCTCCGAGCATATCGTAAGAAAAGCTATAGCCGCGCTTTTGCTGCTTGGCGGCCGTTTCAATCGCGCCCTCAATCGTTTCCCCAAGCACAAACTGGCGGCCCAATTCGCGCATGGCCCGTTTGACTGCGGTGCGAATAACCGGCTCGCCAAGGCGTTTGATCGCGCTGTGCAAAACTGTCGAAACCGAGCGTGTCCCTTTTTCTTTCAATACCTTACCGGTTAAAAACAGAGTCCAGGTTGAGGCGTTGATCAAAGGAGAATGCGAATGCCCAAGATGCTGCCCCCATTCGCTCGGGGCGATTTTATCTTCGATCAAAGCATCTATCGTTTGGGCATCAGGAACGCGCAGCAATGCCTCTGCTAGACACATCAAAGCAACGCCTTCCTCGCTGGAAAGCCCATATTCCGCAAGGAACAATTCCATCATTGAGGGCTGCGTTTGGGCGCGAATATCACGGACCAATTTGACCGCGCGTTGATGAAAGCGCCTCTGTTCATCGGGGGTAAAATTTGCCTCGTCAAACAGCGCTTGCAGCACCTCTTCTTCGGGGGCCAAAGTGGCGGCGCGAAGGGCGGTTCTGGCCGCGTCCATGGGCGCGCTCACTGGCCTTTCGCCCGCGAAATCATACCGAACAAATCGCGCGGATCATCGGGATCGGCGATCATATCAAGCGTTTCAAACAGGCCGGTCTCGAGGATCTCTTTGCGCAGGTAACGCAGGGCCGAAAAATCCTCGGTCGCAAAGCCAACACTGTCAAAAAGCGTGATTTGATCTGGGGAAACGCGCCCCGCGCAAGCGCCGCTCATCACTTGCCACAGCTCGGTCACCGGGTGGTCTTTCTCAAGCTGTTGTATCTCGCCCTCGATGCGGGTTTGCGGCGGGTATTCAACGAAAATATCCGAGCGCAAAAGAATATCGCGGTGCAGTTCGGTTTTGCCGGGGCAATCGCCGCCGATCGCATTAATATGAACCCCGGCCCCAACCATATTGTCGCTTAGAATGGTCGCATATTGTTTGTCTGCGGTGCAGGTCGTGATGATCTGTGCGCCGGCAACCGCCTCTTGAGCCGTTGCACATTGAATGATCTCAAGCCCGCTTTGCCCTAGGTTCATAGCCGCCTTTTGCGTTGCTTTTGGATCAAGATCGTAAAGGCGGATGCGCTCAATGCCCAGAAGCGTTTGAAAAGCAATCGCCTGAAATTCGCACTGCGCGCCATTGCCAATCATCGCCATGGTTTTCGCCCCTTTCGGCGCGAGATATTTGGCCGCCACCGCCGAGGTCGCTGCGGTGCGAAGGGCGGTCAGAAGCGTCATCTCGCTGAGCACAATCGGATAGCCCGTATCGACCCGCGCCAAGACACCAAAGGCCGTCACAGTTTGATATCCGCGCGCCATATTGGCCGGGTGCCCGTTTACATATTTAAAGCCGTAGGTTTCGCCGTCCGAGGTTGGCATCAACTCGATCACACCCTCCTGGGAATGCGAAGCCACGCGGGGGGTTTTGTCAAACAGCGGCCAGCGCAGAAAATCCTCCTCTATATGGGCTGCGATCCCTTCGATCATCTGCGCGACACCGATATGATTGATCAGCCGCATCATCATCTCAACGCTGACAAAGGGCACCATGGCAAGATCAGAGGCCGCGGGGGCAGGGAGACTATTCATGCGATATTCCTTTTTTGTCGGGTTTTGATCAGAAGCTACGGGTTTGTTTATCGAGCACTTTTCGCCCCAAGAGGCTGCTGCAAAGATCAACCATCAAGCGGGCCGTTTTGCCGCGCTCATCAAGAAACGGGTTCAGTTCGACCAGATCCAGCGAGGTCACAAGCCCGCTTTCCTGGAGCAATTCCATAACCAGATGCGCTTCGCGAAACGTGGCGCCGCCGGGAACGGTTGTGCCCACTGCCGAGGCGATTTCGGGATCGAGAAAATCAACGTCCAAGCTGACGTGAAGCCGCCCATTCGCCGCCCGCACCCGCTCAAGAAAGGCCATCAAGGGCGCTTTGATACCTGTCTCATCAATGGCGCGCATATCATGCACATCAAGATTAAGCGCGCGAATTTGGCTTTGTTCGGCAGGGTCAACGGAGCGAATGCCAAGCATGCAAACATGTTTGGGATCAATTGGGTTTTCAAGTTTCGGGTAATGCGCATCAAACCCCTCAAGCCCAAGGCAATAGGCCATCGGGGTTCCGTGAAGATTGCCGCTGCTGGTGGAGGAAAGCGTGTGAATATCCGGATGCGCATCGAGCCAAAGAACAAACTGCGGCTGGTTCAGCTCTTTTGAGCGGCGCGCAACACCAGGCAAAGTGCCGATGGAAAGACTATGATCGCCGCCCAGGAAAATCGGTAAATCGCCATCTCGTGCAGCCTGATATGCCGCCTCTTGCAGCAGCGCGGCCCAAGCGTGAACCTGAGCGAGATCATGCACCGCTGCATTGCTATGGGCGCGCGGCTCTGTCGGCAAAATCGCGCAATTTCCCCGATCCTCAACCCGGTGCCCAAGGTCGCGCAGCGCCGGTGCGAGCCCAGCTGTGCGATAGGCATCCGGCCCCATAAGACAGCCCGGCTGATCGGTTCCGTCCTGCGTTGGGGCGCCAACAAGGATACAGTTTAGATGTGTCATAGCGACCTCCTCGGTTCATTCAAGATTATCGCGGGTGCTGCTTTTGGCCGATAATATAGATTGCACATTTTGGTCTTTTTGCTTTACAATTTGATAAGTATTTTTACTTTATGAAAAGCAATTATGGCCAAGATCGACAGGATAGACCGCGAGATTCTCGCCCTTCTCAAGCATGATGGCCGCGCCTCGGTGACAACGCTCGCCGCAACGCTTGGCCTCTCGCGGGTCACTGTGCAAAATCGGATGAAAGCGCTGCAAGATTCCGGCGTCATCCTGCGCTATACGGTCGAACTTTCAGATCTTGGCAGCGATGAGCTGATCCACGCGGTGACGATGATCGAAATCCTTGGGGCGCGGGCCGAAACCGTTCAGCGCGCCTTGCGCCGCACCCCCGAAATCACCAGCCTCTATACGACCAATGGCAAATGGGGGCTCGTGGCCCATAGCGAGAGCCGCAGCTTGGCCAGTTTCGATCTTCTGCTCAATCGGATCGGCCGCATTCAGGGCGTGCTCAACGCCGAAACCTGCCTTTTGCTCACACGGCTTGCTTAGCGGCGTAGATAGGTCTTGCCAAAAGCATACCCGCGGGTATGTTTTCGATGCATGACTTTGAGGGAAGGCCGCTGAGATGACGATGCAAAAGATCCTGATCACAGGGGCCGCAGGATTTTTGGGGCAGCGTTTGGTCAAGGCCCTATGCGCGCAAGGTCGGATCAGCAATCACCCCATCGGCGAGATTTGCTTGGCCGATGTCGCGCCCATCCCAGCCTTTGAAAGCATTGCTGAAATCAAAATCACCCGCCGGCAGGGCGATCTGGCCGATCCCTCTTATGTGGCAGAGCTAAGCGCGCAGGGATTTGACAGTATCTTTCATCTCGCCTCCCTTTTGACCATTCATGCCGAGGCCGATCTTGCCAAAGCCTATGCGGTAAATGTCGAGGCGCTCAGACAGCTGATTGATGGCGCGCAGGGCTGCCCCAAGGTGATCTTTACCTCCTCAATCGCGGTTTTTGGCGGCGCTCTTCCCGAGACGGTTGAGGATGATCAAGCCCAAACCCCAAGCACAACCTATGGAAGCCATAAGGCCATAAACGAGCTGCTGATCGCTGATTATTCGCGCCATGGCCGCATTGATGGGCGCTCTCTTCGCTTGCCGATCGTTCTGATCCGCCCCGGTGCAAACCAGCCGGCGATCTCGGATCGGGTTGCGCAAATCCTGCGCGAACCCCTTAGCGGTGCGCGCGGCACCTCTCCTCTGCAAGGCGAGACCCGCATCCCCATCGCTTCGGTCGGTGCGGTGGTGCGCGCTTTGCTGCGGCTGCATGATCTGCCAAGCACGCTTTTGCCGGCCAAACGGGCGATGAATATGCCGGCGCTCAGCGTGACGATTTCGCAGATGGCCGAAGCAATTATCCGCCGCCCAGATGCAGGCGAAATCGGCTATGCGCCCGATCCGCAGATGCAGGCAATCGTCGATGGTTGGCCAAAACGATTTGTCTCAAAAGCGGCAAGTGCGCTTGGGATCGGGGCGGATGTAAATGTTGAAGCGATTATAGAGGATTACCTTGGGCATGCAAAATAGCGCAACAAAAACAGATATTTGCATCATCGGGGCAGGCTCTTCTGGGGTGACGGTCGCCAAGGCGCTCAAAGAAGCAGGGCTTGCCTTTGATTGCTTTGAAAAGGGCTCGAAAATTGGCGGCATGTGGCGCTATGAGAATGATAACGGCCAGTCTTCTTGCTATGCGTCGCTGCATATTGATACCAGCCGCCCCAACCTCGGCTATTCCGATTTTCCCATCGATCCGGCGCTGCCCGACTTCCTTTCGCACAGCCAATTTCTTGCCCATCTCGAAGCCTATGCCGAAGCTTTCTCGATCCCCGAATTGATCACCTTTAACACCGAAGTTGCCAAGGTTGAGCCCTCAGGCGCCCGCTGGAACGTCACGTTGACATCCGGCGAAATGCACGACTATGCCCATGTGATCATCGCCAACGGGCACCTCTCCGACGCGCGTATGCCCGACTTCGCGGGAAGCTTTTCCGGCGAAGAAATCCATGCCCATCACTATCGAACCGCCGCCCCTTATGAGGGCAAACGCGTGCTGGTTGTTGGGCTTGGAAATTCGGCCGTTGATATTGCTGTCGATATTTCTAAACGGGCCAAACATGTGATCGTTTCAACCCGGCGCAGCGCATGGGTTATGCCCAAATATCTGATGGGCATTCCGATCGATCAATGGGGCGCTTTTCTTGGCCGCAAACTGCGCCTGCCAACAACGATCAGCCGGCGCATCATGGCGCGGCTTATCCGGCTGGGGCAGGGGGATCAGCGCCGCTTTGGCCTGCCGCGCCCAGAACATCCCATGTGGCGCGAACATGCGACCCTTAGCCAAGATCTGCTGCCCGCCATCGGCCATGGGCGCATCTCGATCAAGCCAAACGTGGCCGAACTTTGCGGTGATACGGTTCGCTTTGAGGATGGCTCTGAGGCGCCGCTTGATGCGATCATTTATGCCACCGGCTACAAAACGACATTCCCGTTTCTCGCCCCCTATCTGTTTGATCCCAAACATGAGGCCGCTTGGCTCTATCGCCGGATGATCCCGCCGGCGCATCCGGGCTTGATTTTTGCGGGGTTGGTGCAGCCCGTCGGCCCGACGATCCCGCTGGTCGAGCGCCAAGGGAAATGGATTGCCGCGCTGCTTTCAGGCAAGATCACATTGCCAAGCCGCCCCGCACAAGAGGCTGAAATCAAAGAACATATCGCGCGCCAAAAGAAAACATATCTGGGGTCGGCGCGCTATACGCTCGAAGTTGATTACGCGATCTATAGCAAGCAAATGTTGAATGATGTGAAGGGGGGTTAGCGGCTCTTTGCCTCGCCGCGATACCCGATATCAATGATCGCTTTGCCGCCAACAAACCGGCTCACACAGGCGCAGATATGGGCGCTTTCGAGCTTCTCTTCGTCAGAGAAAAACACATCCCGGTGATCAATTTCGGCATCCGTATCGATGATCCCAACCGCGCAAAGCCCGCATTCCCCGCGCTCGCAATCCGAGATCATCTCAACCCCGGCCTCGCGCAAGGCCGCCAGCATCGTGCGATCCGGCGGCACCTCGACCGTCACACCAAGATTAAGCACCTCAACCTCAAAGCTTTCCTCGGCGAATTTGCCGCTATCGCCAAAGACCTCATAACGCAACCGCGAGACAGGACGCCCCGCGCGCGCCCATGCCGCTTTGGCCGCATTCAGCATCCCCAACGGGCCGCAGATATAGGCCTCACCATCCGCCGCAAGACGCGCAAATTCCGCTTCAAAATCAATGAATTGCGCATCATCCGCACTATAGGTTTCAAGCGCTTCGCCAAGCAGGCCTTCCAGCTCATCCACAAAGGGCATCGCGCTGCGGTTCTGCGCGCCATAAAGCATCCGAACGGGCTGTGCGCGGGCCTGTAATGCGCGCGCCATCCCATAGATCGGCGTGATCCCAATGCCGCCCGCGATCAGCAGATATTCCGACGCGCGCCAAGACAGCTCAAAGCGATTATCGGGAAGGGTTAGGCGCACCGGATCGCCCGCCTCAAGCCCCCAAACAAAGGCCGAACCGCCCCGGCTTTGCGGATGTAATTTGACCGCGATTGAAAGCGCGCCCTTTGCCGCAGGCAGGCTCGTATAGGTGCGAATCGCAGGCTTGCCATCGATCATCACCCGGATCATCAAATGCGCGCCGGGATCAAAAGCAGGCAGCGCGCCAGGCACGGCAAAATCAAGCCGCAACACATCTTTTGCAATCTCTTCGCGCCCCAACACGACAGCATCGCGCCATTCCGTTTGGCTTCTCATCTTGCTCTCCTCAGCGGCTCGGCGCGACCAGCACAAGGCCGGGCACACGCGCGATCAGGCTTTGATCCTGACGCATCACATATTCCAAATTGCGCCGCGCAAGGCGGGCATGTTCGCGGGTCAGCGCTTCGGCACGCGCGCCCTCGCGGGCCTCGATCGCCTCAAAGATCGCGCGGTGATGGCGCTGCCCCTCGATCAAGCTTTCGCGAAAGGCCTGAACCTCTTGTTGAACCCGCAAAAACGAAGAGGGCGAGGCAAAGGGCAGGCGGGTTGCGCGCGCCGCTTCCCGCGCGATCAAATCGCTGCCGCAAAGCTGCGAAAGCAGCGCGTGAAACGCCGCATTACCCGCAATATAAGCCCCAAAATCAAGGGCATGCGCGCCTGCAGACACGATCCCATCAATCCCGCTCAAAACGCCGCGCATCTCGCTTGCCATCGCGGCGGAAATGCCCCGCTCGGCCGCCAATCGCGCCGCCGTTCCTTCAACAACGCCGCGCAGCTCAATCGCATCAATCACATCCGCTTCCGTAAAGGCGCGCACCGAATAGCTCGCCCCTTCGCGGGCCAACAATCCCTCTTGGGCAAGATGCATCAAAGCTTCGCGAACAGGTGTGCGCGACAGGCCCAAATTCTCGGCCAAGCCCGCCTCATAGAGCCGCTCTCCTGGCGCCAAATCGCCCGACATAACCATATCGCGCAGCGCCAAAACGGCCCGCTGCGCCGCCGATAACGCTTGGCCCATTACTCCGCCGCCTGCGCCGTGCCGGGCTCTTCGCGCGCGATCATCGCATCGATCAATTTGCGCGCCCACATCGAGCCGCTATCAATATTGAGGTTATAGAAAACATGGTCCGGATTGGCCTCAATCGCTTTTTGCTGCGCTTCCAAAATCTCTTCATCCTCTTGGAAAACGCCCGAAACGCCTTCGCGCAATTTCGTTGTCCAAGCCTGATCATGGATGTTGTGATTGCGCGCGAAGGCCCAGAAATAATGGCAGGTTGTATCGGTCTCGGGCGTCATTGTGTTAAGCACATACCCGTTCACACCTTTGGAGCGATCGCCTTCGGGCGCGCCTGTCCCGGTTGGCGCGACGCCGACATCAATGCAGATGGTTGAGGGCGCCGTAAAGTTGATGATTTGCCAGCGATCCACATGATCTTTCTGGCCCAATTGCGCCTCCCAGAAGGGCGGGGCGGAGATATCAATCATCCAGCGCGTGACGGTCGCGGTTGTATCTGTATGGGTCGTCTCAAACGGGCTTTCGGCCACAGCCCGATTGCCGATGGAGGAGCCGTGAACAAAAGTCTCATGCGTGAGATCCATCAGGTTATCAACGACAAGGCGGTAATCGCATTTCACATGGATCACCTTGCCGTCAGCGGCCCATTCGGGATCCTCCATCCAGTGCATATCAGGGATCAGCGCAGGATCGGCGAGCGCCGGATCACCGGGCCAAATCCAAACGAAACGATGCCGCTCTTCAATGGGGTAGCTTTTCACGCAGGCCGAAGGATTGATCGTATCCTGCGAGGGCATGTAAACGCAGCGCCCAGAATCATCAAACTCAAGCCCGTGATAGGCACAGATCACATTATCGCCGTGCAATTCGCCGTTTGAAAGCGGCACAAGCCGGTGCCAGCAAGCATCCGCAAGCGCGCAGGCCGTGCCATCTTGTTTGCGATATAAAACAACGGGTTTGTTGCAAATCTTGCGCGCGAGAAGGGCGCGTTTCACCTCGACATCATAGGCGGCGGCATACCAAGCATTGAGCGGATACATTTCTGGCTTCCTTCTGGCTGTGTTGCCGGAAGGATAGGGCGGCGCAGCGTATTTGTATACAATATTTTGCCCGAATGGCTAAGGCTGCGCTTAAACAGGCGTATTTGTATACAAATCAGTCCGAGCCAAACAGATCACGGGTAAAGACTTTATCCACCACATCCTCAAGATCATGGTGATGCCGGTTCGCCAAAATAACATCAGAGACATGTTTGAACGCCTCCAAATCCGAAGTCACCACAGAGCCAAAGAAATCCTCGCCCTCAAAGGTGGGTTCAAAGACCAAGACCTTGATGCCCTTGGCCTTGATCCGCTTCATGATGCCTTGGATAGAGCTTTGGCGAAAATTATCCGAACCTGCTTTCATCACCAGCCGATAAACGCCCACGATTTTGGGGCGCCGCGCGATGATCTGATCCGAGATGAAATCCTTGCGGGTCCGGTTTGCATCCACAATCGCGCGCACAAGGTTTTGCGGCACGGCGGAATAATTGGCCAGCAGCTGCTTGGTATCTTTGGGCAGGCAATAACCGCCGTAACCAAAGCTTGGATTGTTATAGTGATCGCCGATCCGCGGATCGAGGCCGATCCCATCAATGATCTGGCGCGAGTTCATCCCAAAAGCCAGCGCAAAACTATCGAGCTCGTTGAAATAAGCGACCCGCATCGCAAGATAAGTATTGGCGAAAAGCTTGATCGCTTCGGCCTCCGACGAGCCGGTGAAAAGAATTGGCACATCCTCATCAAGTGCACCTTCAGCCATCAAATTGGCAAAGATGCGCGCGCGCTCGCTTTCCTCACCAACAACGATCCGGCTTGGGTGAAGGTTGTCATAAAGCGCGCGGCCCTCGCGCAGGAACTCGGGCGAAAAGATGATCTTGTCGCTGCCCGTGCGCGCAATCAGATCGGCGGTATAGCCCACCGGGATCGTCGATTTGATCACCATGATCGCTTCTGGATTGATCGTCGAGATTTGCGCGATAACGGCCTCTACTGTGCTGGTATCAAAGGCATTTGTTTGCGGATCGTAATTCGTTGGCGTCGCTACGATCACATATTGCGCATCGCCATAGGCTTCCTCAGCATCAAGCGTTGCATGCAAGCGCAGCCCGCCATGGGCCAAATACTGCTCGCATTCCGGATCAGAAATCGGCGAGTGGCCCGCATTCACCGCTTCAATCTTCTCGGGCATCACATCGACAGCAATAACATCATTGTGCTGCGCCAAAAGGATCGCATTCGAGAGGCCCACATAGCCAAGCCCAGCCACTGCAATTTTCATACCAATTTCCCGCTTTTGTGTTGCTGCCCTTATGGAGTCTGGGCGCGCACCAAACAACCTCTTCGCGCGCGCAGTGCCGATTGCGGCCCAAACTGCGCGCTGATTACCACAGCTTATACTGCCATTTCTTGCCAATCCGCGGCGATTTTCCGCGCCGCTTCTAGACAAGCCGCAACCAAGCTGATCTGCTAAACACCAGCCAAAGAAGCCCCCATGCACATGACAAATCTCTCAGATATTATCGCCCAAGGGCGCGGCGATGCGCCAGCGGATTTGGTCCTGCGCGGCGGGCAGGTTTATGATGTGATTTCGGGCGAAATGATTGCCGGCGATGTGGCGATTTGCGGCGATACGATCGTTGGCGTGGGCGAGGATTACGAGGGCAAACGCGTGATCGAGCTGGGCGGCGCGATCCTCGTTCCCGGGTTCATCGACACACACCTGCATATCGAAAGCTCGCTCGTCACCCCCTATGAATTTGATCGCTGCGTAACGCCCCGCGGCGTGACAACGGCGATTTGCGACCCTCATGAAATCGCCAATGTGATCGGGCCTGCGGGCATTCGCTACTTTCAAGAGGCGGCGCTGCACTGTGTGATGGATATCCGCGTGCAGCTTTCCTCTTGCGTGCCTTCAACGGATATGGAGACAGCCGGGGCCGAAATCACCGCCGATGATCTGATCGCCCTGCGCGGCCATCCCCAAGGCATCGGGCTTGCCGAATTCATGAATTATCCGGGCGTGATTTTCCAAGATCCCGGCGCCATGGCCAAGCTCAACGCCTTTCGTGGCGATCATATTGATGGCCATGCGCCGATGCTCTCGGGCAAAGATCTGAATGCCTATATCGCGGCCGGCATCCGCACCGAACACGAGGCAACAACGGCTGAGGAAGCGCTTGAGAAACTGCGCAAAGGCATGCGTATCTTGATCAGAGAAGGCTCTGTTTCCAAGGACTTACACGCGCTTGCCCCGATCATCACAGAACGCAACGCGCCTTATATTGCCCTGTGCACAGATGATCGCAATCCGCTTGATATCGCCGAATACGGCCACCTGGATTACATGATCCGCGAAGCAATTTCCCTTGGCGCGCCGCCCCTTGCGATCTACCGCGCCGCAAGCCTTTCTGCGGCCGAGGCCTTTGGGCTAAAGGATCGCGGGCTGATCGCGCCGGGCAAACGGGCGGATATCGTTGTGCTTGATGGCGCGCTTGAGGACTGCCGCGCGCGGATGGTTTTTGCAGGCGGTATTTTGGCGGATGAAACGGGCTTTGCGGCGCGTGAAATGGGCGATCCCATTGGCCGCAACTCGGTCATCGCGCCCAAAATTGCTGCGCAGCATTTTCGCACGGCGGGCAATCGCGAAGACACAGATGTGATCGGGATCATCCCCGGAAAAATCATCACAGAACACCTGCATGAAAAGATCGAGATCAAAGATGGCGATAAATTACCGGATTTTTCACGCGATTTGATCAAAATAGCAGTGATCGAGCGGCACGGCAAAAATGGCAATATGGCCACCGGTTTCGTGCGCGGCTTTGGGCTTACGCGCGGCGCCATCGCCTCAACCGTCTGCCATGATCATCACAACATCGCCGTTGTCGGCGCCGATTACGCCGATATGGCGCAGGCGGCCAATCGCTTGGGCGAAATCGAGGGCGGATTTGTTGTTGTGCAGGGTGGCAAAGTGCTGGCCGAGCTTGCGCTGCCCATTGCCGGGCTGATGAGCTTGGAGCCGTTTGAAACCGTCGAGGCCAATCTGCGCGCCTTGCGCCGTGCTGCGCAAAGCCTTGGGGTGACGCTGGAAGAGCCGTTTTTGCAGCTCGCTTTCCTTGCGCTGCCGGTCATTCCCAATCTCAAAATCACCGACAGGGGGCTTGTTGATGTTAACAAGTTCGAAATCATTGGCTAAAAAGCCAACTGGCCTAAGCCTCTGAAATCAGGGCACTCTAAGGGGCGCGCTTGGCGTGCGACTGGGAGTTAGGGCAGAACAGGCATGGCGATTGATGTTTCGGGGGCCGCATTGGATCCGCATGGGCTGTGGCTTGGGCGCGTGGCCCGCTATGGGATCGGGCCCTGCGTTGTAACGATCCGCGGCGGCGAGGTTTTTGAAATCACCAGCCGCGCCGCGCCGACGGTTCGCGATATTTTGGAGATGGTCGATCCGGCCGAATATGTGCGCAGCGCGCGCGGGGTGCGGGTTGGCGATCTGGGCGATCTAGGCAGCCGTTTGCCGATCCTTGCGCCCTGCGATTTACAGATCATCAAGGCCTGCGGCGTGACTTTTGCGCGCTCAATGATCGAGCGGGTGATAGATGAGCGCTCGGGCGGCGATGCGGCCTTGGCGGAGGATCTACGGTCGCGGATCGGGGCCGCCATCGGGCAGAGCCTTGAGGGGATCGCGCCGGGCTCCCCCGCCGCTGAGAGGGCAAAAAAAGCCTTAATTTCCGAAGGATTATGGTCTCAGTATCTTGAAGTTGGCATCGGCCCGCAGGCAGAGATATTCACCAAAGCGCCGGTGCTTTCGGCGATTGGGCATGGTGGGGCGGTTGGGGTTCATCCGCGCTCGGAGTGGAACAATCCTGAGCCTGAATTGGTTTTGGCGATCAATTCCAAGGGCGATATTTTGGGCGCGACTATGGGCAATGATGTGAATCTGCGCGATGTCGAGGGGCGTTCGGCGCTTTTGCTGGGGCATGCCAAGGATAACAACGCCGCTTGCGCCATCGGGCCGATGATCCGGCTGTTTGACGCGGGTTTTGCGCTTGAGGATCTGAGCGATCTGACCCTCAAACTTGAGATTGAGGGGCGCGATGGCTACCGCCTTGAGGCCGATGCCTTGATGCGCGACATCAGCCGAACGCCCGCCGATTTGGCCGCGCAAGCCCTTGATATTCATCACCCTTCTCCCGATGGCTTGATGCTCTTTTTAGGAACGCCCTTCGCCCCGACCCAAGATCGAAACGCGCCCGGCAAAGGCTTTACCCATGTCACAGGCGACATCGTTCGCATCTCTTGCCCGGCCCTTGGATCGCTTGAAAACGAAGTCCTACCAACAGATCAATGCCCGCCGTTTCGCATGGGGATCGGGGCATTCATGCGCAATCTGGCGGCGCGCGAATTGATTTGAGGGCGATGAAATTCCGCGCGGCCCCTTATCTAACCCATTGATTTCTAGAACCATTATGCTATGAGAGGCCAAGGCACCGCAGGCAATTGGCCCGCGCATCACCGCCCGCCAAAGGAAGCGCCATGACCCAGCAAATCACCATCCTCAACGGCCCAAACCTCAATCTGCTTGGCCTGCGCCAGCCCGAGATTTATGGCCATGAGACCTTGGCAGATGTGGCTTTGGCCTGCGCAGAACTGGCCGCAACCTTGGGCCTAAGGGCCGATTTTCTTCAATCAAATCATGAGGGTGAGCTTGTTGAGATGATCCATGCTGCGCGCGAGACCTCGAGCGGGATCATCATCAATCCGGCCGCCTATTCGCATACGTCTGTGGCGATTTTGGATGCGCTCAACACATTTGAAGGCCCGGTGATCGAGGTCCATATCTCGAACATTCACAAGCGCGAAAGCTTTCGCCATCACTCCTATGTTTCGGCGCGCGCCGAGGGGGTTATCGCGGGTTTGGGAACTGAGGGCTATCAACTGGCCCTGCGCCGAATGGCCAGCCTGCTGGGCTAAACTTTATAGTCTTTAAAGGTTTAGATCGGCCTATTTTAAACTTTTGCAACAAATTTTGGGCGCCAGCCAGCGGCCGCGCCCATGATTGAAGCTGCGATTTTGTATTTGATCCGGGCAAAGCGCGCCAATTTGATGCGCGCGGATACGCCGGCCTGATGGCGCCGGTTTAAGCGGCGTCGCCGGGGCAGGTATCAACGAGCCAGCCGCCGGGGCCAGCGATGGAATTGGGCAGAAACGCAATCATTGCTTCACGGATGGCAATACAGCTCATCGCGGCAAGAGCGATTTGATCGAATGTGATTGTTGACAGGTCCATGATGCGTCTCCCTCAAGTTGCCCCTCTGAAATCGCATCAGATCTGGGCACAAATATGACCGAAAGGCGACCATATCGGACGCTTCCCTATGGTTAACTGAACACCCGTTCTTTTAACCGCCGCCGCGCCCCAGACAGGCGCATATAGAGCCGCGGCGCGAAAAGCAGGGCGCCTATCCGCGAGGGCATAAGGCGAAGCTCTGAGAATAGCGTTAACACATGCGCCTTATCTCAGGCGAATTACATCCAACTTTATCGAATGAAACGCGCAGGCCTATCGCGGCGATGCGACAAATGGGGCAGGCGCGACCCCGGCCGTTTCAAAAGGATCAGGATCATAGCCAACCTCGGCCAAATAAAGCCCATGCGGCGGGCAGACCGGGCCGCACGCTGTTCGATCACGCGCCTCAAGCGCGGCCCTAACATCGCCCGCGCTCCATTTTCCCGCGCCCGCCCGCTCTAGCGTGCCAACGATGCTGCGCACTTGATTGTGCAAAAAGCTGCGGGCGCGCAAATAGAAGCGGTATTCTTGGCCGTAGGGGTAGGGGTGCTGTTCAATTTCAATCGAATCCAGCGTTTTCATCGGGCTTTTCGCTTGGCACATGGTCGAGCGGAAGGTGGTGAAATCATGGGTGCCGATCAGCTGGGCCGCGCCAGCACGCATCGCTTCAATATCAAGTGGCCCGCGCGCCTGCCAAACAAGGCCCTCATCATGGGTCACTGGCGCGCGCCTTGTCACAAGACGAAACAAATAGCGCCGTTCATTGGCGGCAAAACGGGCGTGAAAATCATCCGCAACGCGGGCGATCTGAACAATTGAGACAGGCAGATGTTTGAGATGTTGATTGACCGCGGGCAAAAACCGAAACGGATCCCAATCGCGCGCCATATCGCAATGGGCCACCTGCGCCAGCGCATGAACGCCCGCATCCGTGCGCCCCGCTGCGCCAATCGTATCAACATCCGGATCAAGGGCGCGCAAGGCCTCCTCAACCGCCTGCTGCACCGAGGGGCGATCCTTTTGGCGCTGCCAGCCCGAAAACGGCGCGCCACTATATTCGATTTTCAAAGCATAGCGTGGCATGGGCTCGCTTTAACTTGGCGCGCAGGCTTGATCAATGCCAATCCGGGCCCGCTGGCCGCCTCTGGGCAAGCGATCCATGCCTCCCTATATAGAGAGGGAAAGGCGGCAAAGGGGCAGGCCATTGATCATCGAAGATATTGCCGATCGCCTCACGCGCGGCGTTGAGAATATTCAGCAAGGCGTTTCAGAGGCGCTGTTTGAGCCGGTCATTCGGCTTGGTGTGACAGGGCTCTCAAGATCGGGCAAAACGGTATTTATCACGGCGCTGATCGCCAATCTGATAGATCGGGGCCGCATGCCGCAACTGGCGCGCGCGGGTGCGATTGAGGCCGCCTATCTTCAGCCCCAGCCCGATGACACGATCCCACGTTTTGATTACGAGGCGCACCTGGCCGCCCTCAGCGCGCCCGAGCCCCATTGGCCGCAAAGCACTTCGCAAATCTCGCAGCTGCGGCTTTCCCTGCGCATCCGCCCCAGTGGCCTTTTGCGCGGGCTTCAGGGGCCGAAAATCGTTCATCTGGATATTGTCGATTACCCCGGCGAATGGCTGCTTGATCTGGGATTGATGGATAAGAGCTATGCTGAATGGTCCGCCGCCACCTTGGCGCGTTTGGCGGGGCGCGATCAGGCGAGCGGCTATCGCCATGCGCTTGAGCAGGTTGATCCACAGGCCAAACATGACGAGCCGCTGGCCAAAGGCTTGGCCGAAAGCTTTGCCGCCTATCTCAAGGCTGCGCGCGCTGATGGGTTTTCCGATTGCACACCGGGGCGCTTCCTTTTGCCCGGCGATCTGGCGGGCTCTCCGGTTCTGACATTTGCGCCTTTGGCCGAGGTTTCGCGCGCGCCGCGCGGCGCGCTGTATCGCGAGATGGAGCGCCGCTATGAGGCCTATAAAGCCCGCGTGGTGAAGCCGTTTTTCCGCGATCACTTTGCCAAGCTGGATCGCCAGATTGTCTTGGTCGATGCATTGGGCGCAATCCATGCAGGCCCGCAAGCGCTTGAAGATTTGCGCGCCACCATGGGCGATATTCTGGGCGCGTTTCGCCCCGGCAAAAATGCTTTTCTCAGCCAGATATTGCTTGGCAAACGGGTCGAGAAAATCCTCTTTGCCGCCACAAAAGCGGATCACCTACATCATACCCAGCATCCCCAACTTACTGAAATCATGAATGCTTTGGTGAAAGAGGCCCGCATCCGCGCGGATTTCTCCGGCGCAAAAACATCCGCCATGTCGCTGGCCGCTCTGCGCGCCACCACAGAAGAAATGATGCCTCACGAGGGCGCTGATCTTCCCTGCGTGCGCGGCACGATTTTGGCCGAGGACGGCGCGCGCAAACAGGCGGCCTTCTATCCCGGGGCCTTGCCCGATGATCCCGGCGCGCTCTTGGGCCAAGCCCGCACTGGCGCGCAGAAATGGCTCGAAGCAGATTTTGCCGCGATGCGCTTTGAACCGGCCAAACTTGTGCTCAAACCCGAAATGGGTCCGCCCCATATCCGGCTTGATCGCGCCGCAGAATTTCTGATCGGAGATAAGCTATGAGCGCGCCCAAAGGCCCCATCCTCTTTGACCTCGAAGAGGATCCCAAAACGCCCGCCCCAACCCCATCCGAGGCGCCCCCCGTTCCTGATATCGGCTTGCCCGCGCCAACAGGGGCAACTATGCAGACGGTCGCCAAAATCGCCACCCATCGCCCCTCGCGCCTTGTCCGTTGGGCTTGGCAATTGGCGGTTGCGATCATCGGCTTTGCCGCCTCGCTTTGGGCTTGGGATTTCATCAACGGGCTGATCGCGCGCAATGCGATCCTGGGTTATTCTGCAAGCGCCCTGATCGGGGCGTTTCTGCTTGTGATGCTTGGCCTCGCGATCCGCGAATACGCCGCTTTTGCGCGCCTTGCCCGGCTTGATACGTTTCGCCGCGAAGCCGATAGCGCCCTTGCGAGCGGTGATATTGCGGCCGCCAAACGCATCACCGGCAAGCTTTCCAAGCTCTATAATCAACGCCCCGAATTGGACTGGGGCCAAGCCCGCCTAAAAGAGCGTAGCGCCGAGATATTTGATGCAGACGGGCTGATTGAACTCGCCGAGGTCGAGCTTTTGGGCCCGCTGGACGCGGCGGCGCGCGCGGAGGTCGAAGCGGCCGCGCGCCAAGTCGCCACTGTGACCGCCATCGTGCCGCTTGCGCTGGCTGATCTGGCCACGGCGCTTGTCTCAAACCTGCGGATGATCCGCCGCGTGGCCGAGATTTACGGCGGGCGCTCTGGCGCGCTTGGCAATTGGCGCCTTACCCGCAGCGTTTTCGCGCATTTGATCGCAACGGGCGCAGTTGCCGTGGGTGATGATTTGATCGGTTCGGTTGCGGGGGGCGGGGTCTTGGCCAAGGTCTCGCGCCGCTTTGGCGAGGGGGTTGTGAACGGGGCGCTGACCGCGCGGGTTGGGGTTGCCGCGATTGAAGTTTGCCGCCCGCTGCCCTTTCGCGCGCTGAAAAAACCGCGGGTGACAAGCCTTGTTCAGCGCGCGCTTACAGGGCTGTTTGGCAGCGCAAAAGCAACGGATGAAACCTAGGGCGCATCCGCCAAAGCAAGCCCCGCATAGGGCTGTAGAAAATCGCCGCCGACCACATGCGACAACACGCGCGGCAGCGGAAATATCCTTGAGAGCGGCATCAGCGCGTAATCGCGCAGGATTGGTAAAATTCGGCTATCCGATTGATATTGCGGAGTAAACGCCCAGCTCATCGCCTGATAGGCCCAGATATGCCAGCGCCGCAAACGCGCATAAAGCGCCAAAGCCGCGCGCCCCTCCGCCATCTGCAAAGCGCAAGTCAAAGCATAGGCATCAAGCAGCGCCATATTCGCCCCCTGGCCAAGCTGCGGCGAGGCGCGGTGGGCCGCATCGCCAATATGCACCAGCCCGTCAGAGTAGGGGCGCGCCAAGGTGCCGTGGGTATATTGCGCCATGACCATCTGATCGTGATCGGTGATCTGTTCGGCAAAGGGCGCGAATTCCGGCCAAAGGGCGGTGGCTGTGTCGCGCCAAGTTTTGATCGGGGCGGCGCGAAAATCGTCATAACCGCCGGGGCCAAGCGACCAGAAGACCGCAGCCTTTGGCGTGGCCTCATTGGGCAGGCTACCGGAGGGCATAACGCCCGCCATTTTGGAGGCGCGGTGGTATCGTTGATGAAGCATATCGGGGCGCAATGGCCCGCCATCGGGCAGATCAACCGTGCTCCAAATCGCGCCATATGGCAGCGCGCGCCCTTTGAGCGCAGAGAGCGGCGAGCCCGCACCCGCCGCATCAATAATCAGATCAAAAGGATCAGAGATCGCCCCATCTTCAAAGCGCAATTGCTGGCCTTGGCGCGCGATCACCCGGTGCGCCGCGATAAGCCGCGCGCCGCTTGCATTGGCCGCCCCAAGCACCGCTTCAAACAGGCTCGGGCGCAAAATCGCGAGGCCAAAACGATCAACGCCGGATTTGGTATAGCTGACGTGCAGCGCTATGCGGCCATGGGTTGCCTCAACCCCGACCATCTGCTTGATCTGGTTGCCTTTTTCAAGCGCATGGGGCAGCGCGCCGCTGGAGGCCAAAACCGCTTGGCCCACCGGCTGAATAACAAGGCCAGAGCCAACCGGGCGCGGCGCATCAAACTGATCAAAGACGCAAATCTCATGGCCCGCGCGCGCCAGCAATGCCGCCGCTGTAAGCCCACCAATGCCCGCACCCGCAATCGCTATTTTCACACCAAAACCCCCAACCAAATCCGCTTGAGCAATGACTTAGGCCAAGCGCGCGCCATTTGCACGGCGAATTCAGCGCAGCCCTTGCCGCCCGCCCGCGCCCGCGCCGCAAAACGCCCCGAAGAACCCGCGCTTGCACGGCCCTGCGCGCAGGCCTATAACGCCGCCCATGAGCTGCATATTCGCGATCATTATACGAATTACCAGCCCGGCGCTCTGATCCAACGAGCCGCCGGGACAAGGCGTATGGGATGCCCGCGCCGCCCCCTCATTCCCCTGATTTATCCGTCTAAGGATTGCCGCTATGTGCGCCGAAACACCCGACTATAAAGAAACGCTCAATCTGCCCCGCACCGATTTCCCGATGCGCGCGGGCCTTCCCAAACGCGAGCCGGAATGGCTTGCGCGCTGGGAAAAGCTTGATGTTTACAATGCCTTACGTGCCAAGCCGGGCCGCAAGCCTTTTACCCTTCACGATGGCCCCCCCTATGCCAACGGCCATCTTCATATCGGCCACGCGCTGAACAAAACCATCAAAGATATGATCGTGCGCTCGCACCAGATGATGGGCTTTGATGCGCGCTATGTGCCCGGCTGGGATTGCCACGGCCTTCCCATCGAGTGGAAGATCGAAGAGCAATACCGCAACAAGGGCCGCAACAAAGACGATGTGCCGGTTGTCGATTTCCGCCAAGAATGCCGCGCCTTTGCCAAGGGCTGGGTCGATATCCAGCGCGAAGAATTCAAGCGCCTCGGGATCACCGGCAATTGGGAAAACCCATATCTAACAATGGATTACCACGCCGAAGCCGTGATCGCGCGCGATTTCATGGTTTTCTTGATGAACGGCTCGCTTTATCAAGGCTCCAAGCCTGTGATGTGGTCGCCGGTTGAGAAAACCGCGCTGGCCGAGGCCGAGATCGAGTACCACGATCACAAGAGCCATACGATCTGGGTGCCGTTTAAGGTTCTTGGTAGTAAGCTGGGCGAAGAAAACCCTGGCAACTTGGCAATGAACATAGATCTTCAAGGTGCTGGGGTTGTAATCTGGACCACGACCCCTTGGACGATCCCATCGAATAAAGCCGTGGCTTACAATCCCAAAGTTTCATACGGACTTTATGAAGTCACTGGCGTCCCAGAGGGATGCCGGTGTGACGAAGGAGATAAATACCTTCTTGCAGATGCTCTGGCTGAAGAAACATTGATAAAAGCACGGCTTGAAGTTGGTCAATGGAAAAGATGCAGAGATGTAAATGCTGAAGAGCTTGGGAACTTGCGGTTGGCACATCCTTTCCGAGATATGGAAGGAGCCAAAGGTTTCTGGGATTACGACGTTCCGATGATCGACGGGGATCACGTCACGGATGAGGCCGGGACGGGCTTTGTTCATACGGCCCCAAGCCATGGTGCCGACGATTACGAGTGCTTCATGAAGCGCAATTGGCTGGATCGGATGACTCATAATGTTGGCGAGGAATCCGAGTTCTTGCCGCATGTTCCCTTCTTTGCGGGCCTGCAAGTCTTTGATCGCAAAGGCAAAGAGGGCAAAGCCAACAATGCCGTGATCGCCAAGCTGGTTGAAGCCGGCGGCATCATCGCGTGCGGCCGTTTGACCCACAGCTATCCCCATTCTTGGCGCTCCAAAGCCCCGATCATTTTCCGCAACACGCCTCAGTGGTTTGCCGCCGTTGATCGCAAGCTTGACGATGGGATGAGCACATATGGCGACACATTGCGCGAACGCGCGCTGCGCTCAATTGATGAGCTGGTCACATGGACCCCGCAAACCGGGCGCAATCGCCTGTTTTCGATGATCGAGGGCCGCCCGGATTGGGTGCTCTCGCGTCAGCGCGCTTGGGGCGTTCCGCTCACCTGTTTCACCCGCAAAGGATTGCTACCAACGGATGAGGGCTTCTTGCTGCGTGATCCAGAGGTGAACGCGCGCATCGTTGCGGCGTTTGAGGCGGATGGGGCCGATATCTGGTATACCGATGGCTTCAAGGAAAAGATGCTCGACGGGCTGCATGATGCAGAAGATTACGAGCAGGTTTTCGACGTTCTCGATGTGTGGTTTGATAGCGGCTCGACGCATTCGTTCGTGCTTTCCGATCGCGAAGACGGCACCAAAGATGGCATTGCGGATGTCTATATGGAGGGCACCGATCAGCATCGCGGCTGGTTCCAATCCTCGATGTTGCAGGCCTGCGGCACCAAGGGGCGCGCGCCCTATCGTGGCGTGGTTACGCACGGGTTTACGCTGGATGAGAAGGGCATGAAGATGTCCAAATCGCTGGGCAATACGATCGTGCCAGAGAAGATCATCCAACAATATGGCGCGGATATTCTGCGCCTCTGGGTCGCGCAGGCCGACTATACTTCGGATCAGCGGATCGGGCCGGAAATCCTTAAAGGGACAGCCGATAGCTATCGCCGCCTGCGCAACACGATGCGCTTTATGCTCGGCTCATTGAGCGACTTTACCGAGGCGGATCGCATTGCCGCCGATGAGATGCCCGAGCTTGAGCAATGGGTGCTGCACCGCTTGGCCGAAATTGATGCTCAGGTCCGCGAAGGCTACAAAGCCTATGATTTTCAAGGGGTTTTCCAAGCAGTCTTTAACTTCGCGACCATTGATCTTTCGGCGTTTTACTTCGATATCCGCAAAGATGCGCTCTATTGCGATGGCGATACGGTTCAGCGCCGCGCCGCGCGCACCGTGCTTGATCTGCTCTATGAACGGCTGACAAAATGGCTCGCGCCGATCCTTGTTTTCACCATGGAAGAGGTCTGGCTTGAGCGCCACCCTGAGGCGGATGCCTCCGTGCACCTCACCGATTTCGTCGAGACGCCAAGCGCTTGGCGCAATGATGCTTTGGCGGCGAAATGGGCCAGCATTCGCCGGGTGCGCCGGGTTGTAACGGGCGCGCTTGAGATTGAGCGGCGCGAGAAGACAATCGGCGCAAGCCTTGAGGCGGCCCCCATCGTTTATGTCGGCGCAGAAGAGGCGGCGATTTTGGGCACGGTTGCTTTTGAGGATCTGTGCATCACCTCGGGTATTGAGGTTGTTGCAGGCGATGCCGCAGAGGGTGCTTTCACGCTTGATGATACACCGGGTGTGGCTGTCAGCTTTACGCTGGCGCAGGGCGAGAAATGCCAGCGCTGCTGGAAAATCCTGCCCGATGTGGGCACGCATCGCCATGTTGGCCTGTGTGGCCGTTGCAACGATGCGCTGGGATAAATGCATTTCGCTTCGGTGGTAATGTTTTCTTGGTAAACAAACCTCTAAGGTGGCGCATATGAACATGCGCCACCTTTTTCTTTGCCTCTCGTTATTGCTTGCGCCCGCGCAGGCACAATCGTTTACGCCGTCCGCTGAACAGGTTTCAGAGCCCTTTGAGCTGACATACGGTTTCGAAGTGCTCGGCAAAAAGCAAAGCACGATCCACGCGTTTCATTCCCTTTCCCTGCGCCATGATATCGGCAACGGCTTTACCTTTGGCCAAACGATTTATTCGGCCGCAACGGGCGATGGCGGCGGGCTTTTTATCGGCGGGGTTGAGCTGGCCAAACGCTGGGCCATTGGGCGCAACACCTTGGAATTTAGCGGTTTTATTGGTGGTGGTGGCGGGGCGGCGCAGGTTTCTGGCGATGGGATGATGCTGCGTGGGGCGGCATCGCTTTATGTCCCTATCGCGAAGGACTTTACCGCTTATGGCGGCATTGGCTATGTGCATGTCACCGGCTCGGCTATCTCGACTCCTTCGTTCAATTTCGGCATCACGCGAGCGATCGGGCTTAATCTTTCTGGGCCCAAAGGCTTTCGGGCCACAGGCGGCACCAGCTTTCGCGCGATCAAGCCGCATCTGCGCGCATTCATTCCGCTGGGCAGCAAGAATCGCAGCGGCGCGCGCAAGCTCAACACGATGTACCTTCCCGGTGCTGAGCTGACCTTCGGGCGCGCGGGCAATGCCGAGACCTTCATTACAGCTTCCGGCGCCGCAGCAGGCGATGGCGAAGGCTTTGCCGAATGGCAATTGGGGCGGCGCTGGCACGCGCAAATCGGCCCAATCCGCGCCTTTGGTGAGGCCTCCGCAGGCTTTGCAGGCGGCGGCGATGTGGATACGGGCGGGGGGATCGTTGTCTCTGCGGGGGGCGGCTTTGCGGTCCCGCTCGGGCGGGCCTTTGAGCTTGAGTTTGGGGCCACGGGAATTGCCGCGGTTGAGGGCGGTTTTGCCGCGGTTTCGCCCTTCCTGCGCGGCTCCTTTGCCTTTGGTGGAACGCGGGGGCGCGCGCCTTCAAAGCCTTCGCGCAAATGGCAAATCTCAACCGGGCTAACCGCGCAAATCCCCCATACTGGCTATCGCAAGGGCGGCAAATCCGATGCGATCATGCCTGTTTTGATGGAAAGCAACATTGATATTTTCCTCACCGAACGGCTCTATTTTATGGGCAGCGCGCAGACTGTGATGCTGGGCGATGCGGGGGGCTATGCGGTTGGCCTCATGGGCGCAGGCTATGAGCTGCCCTTGTCGCGCGATTGGTTTCTCTCGGGCGAATTGCATGTTGGCGCTGCGGGCGGTGGCGGGGTGCAAACGCTTGGCGGTTTGATGGCGGGCGGGCGCTTAGAGCTTGATTATGCGCTGTCTTCTGGCGCGCGCATTTCCGGCGGCATTGGCTATTTGCAGACGATCAAAAGCGGGGTTGGGGCCAAGCCGATCACGGTTCAGCTTGGGCTTAAGCTGCCGTTCAAGACGCATTATTAAGCGCGATCGCGGCGTGAATTCAGCGCTTGCGCAGCAGTTGTTGAACGGCCGAAACGCCGAGCAAATAGATGCTAATGATGGACAGAGCCACCTGCGCAAAGAGCGGCAGATAAAAATACTGCCACGCCGCGGCCCCGATCAAAACACACCACAAGATCATCGCCCCAAGCGAGACCATCCGCCATTGCCGCGTGCGCACCGGATGGACGAATTCAACGTTGAGGAACATCGCGACCGTCAGGATGAGGATCAGCGGCAGGCTGATGATCAGCGGCGGTGTCAGGGTCAGCAAGGTGAGCACCACCATGTTCCAACAGGCTGGAAAACCACGAAAACTTTGGCTCGCGGTCTTCATCCCATCGCGGGCAAAATAGAGCGCCGAGGCAAATGTAATCGCCCCCGCCGCGATCCAAGCCGCGCTTTCGGGCAGCAAGCCAGAGCGCATCAATGCAAAGGCCGGGATAAACACATAGGTGAGGTAATCAATGATCAGATCGAGCAATTGCCCATCAATTTGCGGCGCGTTTTCCTTGACCTTGAAGTGGCGCGCGAGCGGCCCATCGATCCCATCGACAAACAGCGCGCCAAGCAACCAGAGCGTCATATTTGGCCAATTGCCATCCGCCGCACAAAGCAAAGCGCCAAGCGCGAAAAGCGCACCTGTGGCGGTCAGAAAATGGGTGAGCATTGCTGGGGTTTGTGCGCGCATGTCTGGTTGATGCCTTAAACGAGGGGCGGGCGCAATTGGCCCGGATCAGGCGCGCGGATGGGCGGCGGCATAGACATCCATCAAACGGGCCGTATCGACGGCTGTATAGGCTTGTGTTGTTGAAAGGGAAGCATGGCCAAGCAGCTCTTGGATGGCGCGTAGATCGCCGCCCGCATTGAGCAGATGGGTCGCAAAACTGTGGCGCATCGCATGAGGCGTGGCGGTGGCAGGAAGGCCAAGCTGAAGCCGCGCGGCCTCGGTCACTTTGGCGATGAGGCGCGGATTAAGCGCCCCGCCGCGCGTGCCGCGAAACAGCGCGCCTGTTGGCTCAAGATCATAGGGGCAGGCGGCCACATAGCGCACAACGGCCGCGCGCGCAGGCGCAATCACCGGCACAATCCGCTCTTTGCTGCCCTTGCCGATGATCCGCAGGCTTTCGCCCAAAGGCAGATCGGCGCCCTTCAGCCCGAGCGCTTCGGATATGCGCAGGCCGCAGCCGTAAAGCAGCGTAATCACCGCCATATCGCGCGCCGCAATCCATGGCTCGCGCGCCTGCAACCCGACCGTATCAATCATCGCGCGCGCGCCGTCCTCGGAAAGGGGCCGGGGCAATTTTCGCTGAAACTTGGGCGAGCGGGCGGCGAGAATGGCTGTTGGATCAAAGGCTTCGCGCGCCGCGACATAGCGGGTAAAGCCCTTCACCGCAGAGAGCGACCGCGCCAAAGAGCGCGCAGAAACGCCCCGCGCCCGCTCATGCGCCATCCAAGCGCGCATATCTGAAATGCCGACCTCACCAAGCGCAGAAGTGCCGCCCATTTCGCCAAAATGACTGGACAGAAAGCTCAGGAACCCAGCCACATCAGCGTTATACGCCGCCAGCGTATTATCCGCCGCACCATCAAGCGCGCGCAGATGCGAAAGCCAGCCCTCTAACGCATCGCGCAGGCCAGCAGAGACAAGCATTACGCCAACCAGCGCCGCATGGAGCGCTCAAACACGCCGGTGAAAAAGGCCAAAAGATCAGTGCCTTGGGTCGGTTTGAACTGGTGCGGATCCTCCGCCCCAAGCACCAACATACCGGGCAGGCGGCCGGGGCCAAAATCAAGTTTGAGACAGGCCTCGGAATTGATCCAATCACTGTTCTCGCCGTAAATCACCCCGGTTTCAGGATGGGTTTGGCGCAGGGTCACAGCGCGCACAGGCACGTTGCGCCCCATGGTGATATAGGTCTCGATAAAGCCGGGCTCAGCCGTGATCAGCACATCGCCAAGCTTGGCCGCAACAGGATCATCGCCGGTTTGATGGGTTTCCAGAACGAGCTTCACACTGTCCACTTGCAGAATATCGGCGACTTCCCCGCCAAGATCGCGCAGGAAATCGGCAAATTCGGTCGGATCAAGCATGCGCAGGATGGCGCGGTGAATTTGATTTGTTCCGGCGAGATTTTCATAGGCCGCCGCGATCACGCCGCGATGGGTATCTTCAAGCCGGGTGAGGCGGCTCTCGAGCCGATCCATCGCGATGCCACGCAGATCAACGATATTGCCGCCCAAAGCTTTTTCGTTCGCCGCAATGAGCGCGCGCATAACATCATGATCTTCAAGGATAACATCGGGGTCAGAAATAATCCGCTCGCGCAGATCATCGACCATCAGAGCCGTTTCATTCATGCGTGCCTCGTCGCAAATATGTAAATTCAATAGCAGGTCTTCGCCTGCGCTTGGCTCAGTTTAAGCATTTTCGCCCCGCGTCGCGCAAGGAATATCGGGCGAAAGGCGCGGGCCTGTGGGGGGATTGTCACGGTTCTTTTGGGCAGGCAGCGCGGGGCAAAACTTGCGAATTGCGCGCCTTTGTGCTGTGTGAGGGGCCAAAGGGCGCGTTGAACGCCCGCGCAGTACAGGCTGATTTGATGAAAGAAAGCGATCTATATCCGCCGCTCAAAGCATATCTCGAGGCCCAAGGCTATGAGGTGAAGGCCGAGATTGGCGATTGCGATGTGATGGCGATCCGGGGCGATGAGCCGCCGGTGATTGTCGAGCTGAAGCTGAGTTTTTCGCTCGCTTTGGTGATGCAGGGCGTGGCGCGCCAAAGCCTGTTTGATCATGTCTATCTGGCGGTGCCTGTTTCTTCGGATCGGGGCTGGAAGCTGCGCTATAAAGAGATCATTGCGCTGTGCCGCCGCCTTGGGCTTGGGCTGCTCGCGGTTAAGCTTGGCAAAAATCCCCGCGTTGAGGCGCATCTTGATCCCGGCCCCTATCAGCCGCGCAAGAACGCCCGCAAATCAGCCCGGCTTCTGCGCGAATTTGAGCGGCGCGTGGGTGATCCCAATCGCGGCGGGGTGACGGGGGTTAAGCTGATGACGAGCTATCGCCAAGATGCGCTGAGATGCGCGATTTATCTTGAGCAGGCGGGCCCGTCAAAGGCGGCGCATGTGGCCAAAGCGGTAGAGGTCAGCCGCGCCGGGACATTGATGCGGGCGGATCATTACGGCTGGTTTGAGCGGGTCGATCGCGGCATTTATGCGCTGACCCCAAAGGGCAATGAGGGGCTGAAGCAATTCAGCGATGAGGCGCAAAAACTTGGCGCGGATATCTCGCCCATTGAGGGCGAGCCTTAGCCCCGCCCAAAAGCAAAACGGCCCCCGATCGGGAGCCGCTTCGTTTTCGTATCTTACAGAGATTACAGGATTTTCTGGCCAGTCGAGGCCCAATCCTTCATGAATTGCTCAAGGCCTTTGTCGGTCAGAATGTGGTTGGCCATGGCCTTGATCACATTGGGCGGCGCTGTGCAGACATCCGCGCCGATTTTTGCACATTCGCTCATGTGGTTGGCGGTGCGGATCGATGCGGCAAGGATGTTGGTTTCAAACCCGTAATTGTCATAGATCGTGCGGATATCCTCGATCAGGTCGAGCCCATCGATATTGATATCGTCCAGGCGGCCGATGAAGGGCGAAATGAAGGTCGCGCCGGCTTTGGCCGCCAGAAGCGCTTGGTTGGCCGAGAAACAGAGCGTCACGTTGACCATTTTGCCCTCATCCGAGAGGACTTTACAGGTTTTCAGGCCATCCCATGTGAGCGGCACTTTGACGGCGATGTTTTCGGCGATCTCAGCAAGTTTGCGCCCCTCTGCGATCATATCATCGGCTTTAAGCGCAACAACTTCGGCCGAAACAGGGCCGGAAACCATTGAAGCGATCTCTTTGGTTACCTCAAGAATATCGCGGCCCGATTTCATGATCAGGGAGGGGTTGGTTGTTACACCATCCACCATGCCAAGATCGTTGAGTTCGGCAATCGCGGCTACATCGGCGGTATCTACAAAGAATTTCATGCGCTGTGGCTCCTATCGGATTTGAGAGGCGAAAAGATGAGAATTGGCGCCCTCTTACCCTATGGTGGCGCGCCCGGAAAGGGCTTAAGCAAGGGGGATGAGCGCTAAGAGTTATTTTGACGAAGGAGAATTGGTGGCCGTGCTGACCGCGCAGCCGCTGGATCGTTTGTTGGATTATAAAGCGCCGATGGGTGGCTGCCATCTTGGCGCCTTTGTCGAGGTGCCGCTTGGGCCGCGCAAAGTGCTTGGGGTCGTTTGGGGGGCGGGCGCGGGCGATTATGATATCGCCAAGATACGCGCGGTTCTGCGGGTTCTGGATGCGGCCCCGATGCGCGAAGAGATGCGCGCCTTTTTGGGCCGTGTCGCCGATTATACCCTGACGCCCATGCCCGCGATGCTGCGCCTTGCGACCCGCGCGCCCGGGCTTGGCGATCCGCCCTCGATGCGCAAAGTGTACCGGCTTGGCTCTGGCGCGCCAGACCGCGAAACGCCTGCGCGCAAACGGGTGCTTGAGGCGCTGAATGATTATGGCGGGCTGTCCTTTACGCTCAAAGAGCTGGCCGAAGTTGCAGGGGTTTCCACCAGCGTTATCAAAGGCTTAACTGCGCAAGGCGTGGTGCGCGAAGAGCAAAGCCCGCGCGATACAGATTACCCGATGCTTGATCCAAACTATCCCGGCAAAGCGCTTTCCGATGAACAAGCCGAAGTCGCGCGCGCCATGCGCGAGGCCGTCGCGAGCGGCGCCTATGGCACGACCCTGCTCAAAGGCGTTACCGGTTCGGGCAAAACCGAAGTCTATATGGAGGCCGTGGCCGAATGCCTTGCGCGCGGCCGCCAAGCGCTTGTCCTGCTGCCAGAAATCGCGCTGACATCGGAATTCCTCACCCGGGTTGAGGAACGCTTTGGTGCGCGCCCGGCTGAGTGGCATTCGGGCATAACCATGACAGAGCGGCGGCGCTGCTGGCGGATGGTTGGCGAGGGGCGCGCGCGGCTGATTGTGGGCGCGCGTTCGGCGCTGTTTCTGCCGTTTCAGGACTTGGGCTTGATCATCGTCGATGAAGAGCATGACAGTTCTTATAAGCAGGAAGAGGGCGTGTTTTATTCGGCGCGCGATATGGCCGTTTTGCGCGCCTCGCTTTGTTCGGCGCAGGTGATCCTTGCCTCGGCCACGCCCTCATTAGAAAGCTGGGCCAATGTTGAGGCGGGCAAATACCGCCGCCTTGATCTCAATGCGCGCTTTGGCCCGGCGATCATGCCAAAGATGGGCGCGATTGATATGCGCGATGAGACGATGCCCTCCAACCGCTGGATTTCCCCAAGCCTTGCGGGCGAGGTGCGGGCGCGCATTGCCAAGGGCGAACAGTCGCTGCTGTTTATCAATCGGCGCGGCTATGCCCCGATCACGCTTTGCCGCAAATGCGGGCATCAGATTGCCTGTGATCACTGCGATGCGCGCATGGTTGAACACCGCTTTCAAAAGCGCCTGATGTGCCATCAATGCGGCGAAACCAAACCGATCCCCGAGGCGTGCCCCTCCTGCGAAGCGGTTGGCACAATGGCCGCCGTTGGCCCCGGTGTCGAGCGGCTGGCAGAGGAGGTCTCCGAGACATTCCCCGATGCGCGCGTGGCGGTGCTTTCCTCTGATCTGTTTGGCTCGGCGCGCGCCCTCAAAGAGCAGATCGAGGCGATTGCCAAGGGCGATGCGGATATCATCATCGGCACGCAGCTTGTCGCAAAGGGCCATAACTTTCCGCATCTTACGCTCGTTGGGGTGATTGATGCGGACCTTGGCCTGCAAGGCAGCGATCTGCGCGCCGCCGAGCGGACCTTTCAATTGATGCGCCAAGTGGCGGGCCGCGCTGGGCGCGCGGAGGCCCCCGGAACGGCCCTGCTGCAAAGCTATCAGCCCGAACACCCGGTAATCCGCGCGATCCTTTCGGGCGATGAAGAGGGCTTCTGGGCGGCCGAGGCAGCAGAGCGGCGCGCAGCCGGCGTTCCCCCCTATGGGCGCATGGCCGGGATCGTCCTTTCTGGCAGCGATATGCAGGCGGTGTTTGATCTCGGCGCAGATATGGCGCGCCGCGCACAGCCCCTGCGCGATGTCGGCGCTCAGCTTTACGGCCCCGCACCGGCCCCCATCGCGCGGGTCCGCGGCAAACACCGGGTGCGCCTGCTGGTGAAAGCCGAAAAAACCGTTCCATTACAAGGCGCTCTGGCCAAATGGGCCGCCCAGTTCCGCCTGCGCGGCGATCTGCGCATCCAGATCGATATTGATCCGCAAAGTTTCTACTAAACCCGCCAACAGGGCCGAATGTTCGCCCAATGTTCTATGGTTAGCATATTTTTAACCATGACTTTTTACGCTGGGGAAGTTGAGTAGGAGAAACACTGTGTTTTACAAGCGCAACCCGACGATCCAATCGGTCCCGATTTTCTCGGGTCTTGGGACCTTTGAGGGGCTGTTCGCAGATATGCCGGATGGCGTTGTGGTCTCAAGCCCCGAGCGGCGCATCCTTTGGATGAATGCCGCAGCCGAAGCGATGTATGGCTACGAATTTACAGAGCTGCATGGCAAGGATTCCGCGATGCTTTACGTAACCGAGGAGGCGCATGAAACCATCACGCAGCATTTGGTTGATATGCGCAAAGGCGCCAAATCGGCGCAGTTCTCGACCCTTTTTAAGCGCAAAAACGGCGCGGTATTCGAAGCCGATGTTACCGGCAGCCCCATTCGCTCTGAAGAGGGCGCGTTGCTTGGATATCTGGGCGTGATCCGCGATGTCTCCGAAACCAATGCGATCAACCGGGTCAATCAAGCGCTTTATGATATCTCCTCAAATCATGAGCTGACGCCAGAAACCAAACTCCAAGATATAATGAAGCTTGGCTGCGCGCATTTCGGCCTGCCGACTGCGATCATCAGCTGGATCGAAGATGAGATCTATACGGTCGTGCATTCGCGCAGCGCGCTCACAGAAATCCCTCCCGGTATGCAATTTGATCTGGGGCGCACCTATTGCTGCCATACCCTGGCCGCGGATGGGCCGATTGGCTTTCATGATGCCAAAAACAGCGAAATCGCCAAACACCCCTGTTATGCGGATTTCGGGCTTGCGGCCTATATTGGCATCCCGTTGATCGTTGATGGGATCCGCTTTGGCACGTTGAATTTTTCTGGCCCCGAGGCAAGGCAAGCGTTTAACACCGCTGATTACGATCTGATGAAACTCTTTGCGGCATGGGTCGCGCAAGAGCTGAGCGCCGCGCAAGCTTTGGCCGCCTTGGAGCGCCGGGCGAATACCGATCCCGAAACGGGCTGTTTGAACCGTCCTGCATGGATGCGCGCGGCGCAAGAATTGGCGCATCCGGGCGCAGTAGATACCAATGGCGCCCCGATTGCCAAAGCGGTTGTGGCTTTTGGGCTGGATGATCTCAAATCAATCAAGGATATACATGGCCTGCGCGTTGGGGAGAGCATCTTGAAAGAGGTGGCGCGCCTCTGCAAAGCGGACCCCGCCTTAAAGGATCAGCCCATCGGGCGGCTCGGCGGCGAAGAATTCTTTATTCTGTTGCACGGGAAAGCGGCCCAGAATGCCGCCGACGTGGTTGATGCGCTGCGCAATCAAATCGCTCAAATCGCGATTCCTCTGGATGGCCAAAAGGTGGGTTGCACCGCAAGCTTTGGCCTGTGTCAATTCAGCGTCCCCTCCATGACGCTTGCCGTGGCGATGAACCAAGCGGATCTGGCCTTGTTTGAGGCCAAATCCTTGGGGTGCAATCAGGTAAAAGATGCAAAAGAGATATCACCGGTCGGGCGCAATTCAGTCTCAAAGTGAGGGGCGATCGGTGCCGCTGGCGGCGCTTTGCAACGTGCATCCCTGCGCGCAATGAGCCGCGGCCCCAAGAGTTTTATGAGTTGAATCGCTGAGAATTCCCCCTTCGAAAGCCTCTCCATATTAAGGTTTTGGTAACGAATGCGGCGCATTTTTGCGGCATAAACCAAGGAGCATTGCCGTGCATCATTCTTCCGTTCAAACCGATGTTTCTGAACCCATCCTCAAAGGGCTGGGCAATTTCGCCGGGTTGTTTGCGGATCTGCCCGATGGCGTTGTGGTCACAAGCACCGATCGGCGCATTCTATGGGTGAATGCTGCGGCTGAAAAAATGTTTGGTTATCGCCTTGAAGAGCTGCGCGGCAAAGAAACAAAATCGCTTTATGCCGACAAAAAAGATCACGCCGCCAATGCGCGCCACTTAACCTCAATTCGCCAACGCGCCAGTGCAACGCATTTTTTCGTCAACTTTGCCCGCAAGAACGGCGAAGCCTTCAAAGCTGAACTGACCGGCAGCAGCATGCGCGACGAAAGCGGCGAAATTGTTGGCTATCTCGCTGTTGTGCGCGATGTCTCGAAAATTGATGCGGTCGAACAAGCGATCCATGGGCTTTATGAAATCTCTTCAAATCACGAAAAAACCCCAGAGCAAAAACTTCAGGATATTCTCTGGCTTGGTTGCAAACATTTTAACCTGCCAACCGGGATCGTGAGCCGGATTGAGAATGAGACCTATACGGTCATGCATTCAACCAGCTACCTGACGGATATTCCTTCGGGAATGCAGTTTGATCTGGGCCGCACCTATTGCTGCCATACGCTTGCGGCGGATGCGCCCATCGGCTTTCATGACGCGAAAAACAGCACCATTTGCGAACATCCCTGCTATGCGGATTTCGGCCTTGATGCCTATCTGGGAACGCCGCTGATTGTGGATGGTCAGCGCTATGGCACGCTCAATTTTTCCGGCCCTGTTCCGACAAATGCTTTCACCGAAACCGATTATGATCTGATCAAGCTCTTCGCTGCCTGGGTCGCCCAAGAGGTCAGCGCGGCCAATGCGCGCGCCGCCCTTGAGCATGAGGCGGATACGGATCCTTTGACGGGCTGTTTGAACCGGCGCGCATGGATACGCGAGGCGCGAAAATTGCTGCACCCCGCCGCGCAGAACACAGCCCCCGATACAAGCGCCAAAGCGGTGGTTGCTTTTGATCTGGATCGGTTCAAGGCGATAAACGATGTTTACGGCCATGCGGTTGGCGATGAGGTTTTGAAATCGGTCATCAGTATTTGCAATTCGGAAACCGCGCTGCGCGGGATGGCGCTGGGCCGGCTTGGCGGCGAAGAGTTTTGCATCTTTTTGGCTGGGGAGGCGGCCCATAATGCCGATCAGATCGCCGAGCGGCTGCGCGATCAAATTGATCAGCTGCGGATCGTTAGCGATGGGCAAACCATAAGCTGTTCAGCGAGCTTTGGAATTTGCCGCATCAGCGATCCTGATATGACGCTTGAGAATTGCCTGAAACGGGCGGATCGCGCGCTTTATCAGGCCAAATCAGCCGGCCGTAATCTGGTTCAGGATTGCGCTGCGATCGCTTAACAGGCCTCAAGGCAAGCCCTCTATTGCCGCCAAGCCCTCTTGAGCGCCCCCAATGCAGGGCGCGCCAAATCACGCACCAATTCTCTGCGCACAGCCCTAGGCGCGCAAAGCCTTCAATACGCATGCGCCCGTTCAGCGCCGCCCCCCACTGCGCGCAAAGGCCCGTTGCGCAGCGCCGATCCATGGCGCCACCCAAGCCCTCAAAACCTCTCATGCCCCTAAAAAGGCAGGCCGTGAACGATAGTGCGAGGATTTGTGCTTTTCTGCACAGGCCGCCCCATGTTATTTGCCTCGTCAAACCGCGCATTTGGGTTTAAGCCTTGCCCATGTTTGATATCGTCAAAACCCAAGAAGCCACCCAGCAGCCCTTCTGGCGCCGCCCAATCGCGCTGCTCTTTGTGATGGCTTTTGCCATGCCGATCGCCTTTTCAACATGGTCCGCGCTGCTCAATAATTTCGTCATCGAGGCGGCTGGGTTTACCGGGGTTGAGATCGGCTGGCTTCATACGGTGCGCGAAATTCCGGGCTTTCTGGCCGTTGGGGTGATCGCGCTGATCATCTTTATCCGCGAGCAAATCCTTGGCGTCGTCTCCCTTTTGATGCTTGGCGTGGCCACCGCGATCACGGCTTATTTCCCTTCCTTTGGCGGCTTGCTGACGGTAACGATGATCTCCTCCATCGGCTTTCACTATTACGAGACGGTCAATCAAAGCCTCCAACTTCAGTGGATCGACAAGGCCCGCGCGCCACAAACCCTTGGCTGGCTTGTCGCTGCGGGATCGGCGGCGGCGCTGATTGCTTATGGGCTGATCGTGCTGACATGGCGCAGCTATAATCTGAGCTATGAGCTTGTTTATATGGTCTCAGGCGGGTTTACTGCGCTGGTCGCGCTGTTTTGTTTGCTGGCCTATCCGCAATATGAGGCGCCCCATCCGCAGATCAAAAAGATGATCCTGAGGCGGCGCTATTGGCTCTATTATGCGCTGCAATTCATGGCCGGTGCGCGGCGCCAGATTTTCGTTGTTTTTGCTGCTTTCATGATGGTGGAGCGCTTTGGATTTGAAGTGCATGAGGTCACGGCGCTGTTCTTGATCAATTTCGTTGCCAATATGCTTTTCGCGCCCTTGTTTGGCCGTGCGGTTGCGCGTTTTGGCGAGCGCAATGTTTTGTCCTTTGAATATATCGGGCTGATCGGTGTCTTTTTGGCCTATGGCGGGATCTATTATTTCGGCTGGGGTGTTGTGCTCGCGGCGACGCTTTATGTGGTTGATCACCTCTTTTTCTCGCTCGCCTTTGCGCTGAAAACCTACTTCCAAAAAATCGCAGATCCCGGCGATATTGCCCCAACGGCCGCTGTGGCCTTTACCATCAATCATATCGCGGCAGTGTTTTTGCCCGCCTTTCTGGGGTATATCTGGGTCACAGCGCCAGGCGCCGTTTTCGCAATTGCCGCAACAATGGCCGCTGTCTCGCTTGGGCTTGCGCTGCTGATCCCGCGCCATCCCGAAAAGGGAAATGAGACCCGGCTCGCTGCGCTAAACGCCGCGCGCGTTTAACCGAACCGGCCGCGCCCAGGCACCACGATCCCGTGAACGCCGCTTGCAAGGGCTGTGCATGGCTCTATCTTTGAGGCAGGCCGGATGATCGGGCCAGGCCAGACATGGGAGATGATTGATGTTCGGATTTGTGAATTCCAAGAAGATGCAAATGGTCGATCCAAGCGCCGCCTTGCCGGGCCGCAGCGCAGCGATCCCAACTGCGGCAAAGCATTTCCTCTCAGATCGCCCGCTCAAAGCTCCCATTCCCGCCGGGATGGAACAGGCGATGTTCGGGATGGGCTGTTTTTGGGGCGTCGAGCGGATGTTTTGGAACCTGCCGGGCATTTATCTTACCTCCGTTGGCTATGCGGGCGGGATCACCCCCAACCCGACCTATGAAGAGGTTTGCACCGGCCAGACCGGACATAACGAGGTTGTGCATGTGATTTTCGATCCCAAAACCATCACTTATGAAGATCTGCTGCGCGCTTTTTGGGAAGGGCACAACCCAACCCAAGGCATGCAGCAAGGCAATGATCGCGGGACGCAGTATCGTTCGGGCATCTATGCTTATGGCGCGGCGCAATTGGCCGCAGCCGAGCAAAGCCGCGCCGCTTTCGCCCCCAAATTATCGCAAGCAGGCTATGGCATGATCACAACCGAAATCCTGCCCACGCCCGACTATTTCTATGCCGAGGAATATCATCAGCAATACCTCGCCAAAAATCCAAACGGCTACTGCGGCCTTGGCGGAACAGGCGTGAGCTGCCCGATTGGCACGGGTGCAAGCGCATGAGCGAGGCGATGCGCCGCCGAATGGCCAGCGGCACTTGGTATTCCTGTTTTGAAGATGGGCTCGATGAGATGCGCGCGCGGGCCCGCGCGGCCTGTTATGCCCATAACATGGCCGATCCTGCGATCCGAACCCCGCTTGGCATGGCCCCCGAACTGCGCGCGCTATTTGCCAAAGTCGATGAGAATGTCCTGATCGAGGCGATGTTTCACTGCTCTTACGGGGTCAATATTTCGCTTGGCACGGCCGTTTTCATCAACGCGGGCTGCGTTCTGCTCGACAGCGCCGAGATCACCCTTGGCGACGGAACAATGCTTGGCTCGGGCGTTCAGCTTGTGACAGCAGATCATGCGCGCGCCCCGGCCTCGCGGCGCACCGGGGTCGAAAGGGCGCTGCCGATTTCCGTTGGCGAGGATGTTTGGATCGGGGCAGGGGCGATTGTCTTGCCTGGGGTGCGCATCGGGGCGGGGGCGATCATTGGTGCTGGCGCTGTGATCCGCCATGATGTTGAGGCTTGCGCAACTGTTGCAGGCGTTCCAGGGCGCGCGCTTTAGAGCAGGGCCCGCAGAGCAGAAGGCCCCCCAGAGCAGGAGGGAGCGCAGGGCATTTGCCTTGCAGGGGCCTGCGCGCCTTTGATAAAGCGGGCGCAACGGCGCATCCCGCGCGCCCCTCCCCAAAGGACGCCCCATGACCACATTTACCGCCTTCACGACCCTAACCGGCAAATCCAGCGGCGAAGCCCTTGGCGCGGCGATGGAAAACCTGATGCCAGAACCCACCGGCATCGGCGTGTTTGAAATGGAAGATGGCTCGGGCCTTTGGGAAGTTGGCGGCTATTTCACCCAAAGCCCGGATGCAACTGCGCTTGCCGTTCTGGCCGCCGCCTTTGATGCCAAGCCCTTTGTGATCTCTGAGTTGCCCGAAACCGATTGGGTTGCCCATGTGCGGCGCGAACTATCGCCCGTTCCGGCCGGGCGCTTCTTTGTTTATGGCAGCCATGATGCGGATAAACTGCCCGAGGATAAGATCGGCCTGCTGATCGAGGCGGCGATGGCCTTTGGCACGGGGCACCACGGAACAACCCTTGGCTGCCTCTGCGCATTGGATGCCTTGATCGAGGAAGGGTTCATCGGCAAATCGGTCGCAGACATTGGCTGCGGCACGGCCGTTTTGGCGATGGCGGCGGCAAAAGTCTTTCCCAATGTGGTTCTGGCGAGCGATATTGATCAGGTCGCTGTCGATGTGGCCGAAGTTAACGTGGCTTGCAATGAGCTGGCCGGGCAGGTGCGCTGTATCCAGGCCGAAGGCTTTGATCATCCCGAGCTGGCCGCCGCCGCCCCGTTTGATCTGATCTTTGCAAATATCCTCAAAGGGCCGCTGATTGATTTGGCGCCTTCTGTTTTTGCCGCCACAGATTCGGATGGTTATGTGATTCTCTCGGGGCTTTTGAACGAACAAGCCGAAGAAGTGATCGGTGTTTATACACGCCTCGGCTTCAATCTTATCAAACACGATATGATTGTTGACTGGTCCACATTAACTTTTCGCAAATAACCCCAGTAAACCGCAGCGCGCGCCCTTTTTCGCCGCATTCGCCTTTTTTTGGCCACATTCTGCCGCATTATGGTCTTCATCGGTGGGGGCCGGTAATGATGGAGGCGGCCATGGCAGATGCCAGCCAGCTCAACTTTGACAAGCGTATGCGCCGCATTTCCAAGCGGCACCAAAAGCTCTCCCGTGGCTATGTCACATCGATCAACCACGATGGTTTGATGATTGCCCGGCCGCGCCGCCAGGGCTTCAGCTTTCCGTTTCGCGGCCTGTTCTTTACCCTGCTTTTGTTCATCGCGTTTAAAGGGTTTGTTTTGGCCACAGTCGGCACCTCCGCCTATGAGACCCGCATTTCCAAACTCGAAACCGGCACGATCGCTGAACAAGCCGGTGCCTATGTGATGAAGGCCGATCCGGCCACCGCATTCATCGCAAACCAATTGAAATCTGTATTGCCTGAATTGTTCTGATTTTGCGGCTCTGATCCCCTGGGAAGCCCTCCGCGCCCCACCGGATCAGAGACAGCCGCCCGTTACGCAAAAGACCGCGCCTTGCACAGCGCGGTCTTTTCGATTCTGGCAGTATGATTGGGCGCGGCTGAAAGGCGCAGCACCCAGTAGCAGAGGCTTAGAAAGAACGGTGGCCAAGTGCTGCGATATCGCTGCGGGTCAGGCCGATGTCTTCGAGCATGTGATCGTTCAACGCGCCCAGGGCTTTGCGTGTTTTGCGCAGTTCATTCCAAGTTTGCAGCGCCTCTTTTGCGCGGGCAAACAGGCCAAAAGAGGGCATGGATTGAGAAGCGGATTGCTGTGTTGCGAGCGTTGTCATGGTCGGTTTCCTACAATTTTGCGCGCCGGGCGCTACGGGTTAATCTGTTTGCTGGCTGCCTAAGTTTTAGGCGTGCCTGTCTTGGGTGGTGCATTAGAGCGCTTGGCCAAGCAGCACCAGCCGGGTTTTTCGCAAGCCCGGCATGCGCCTTTGGCATAGCTCGGATCTGCGCCCTCTCTATCGGTGCAAACCCTTGCCAACGGGCTAATGCCGCGCGGCGTTTTTGCGGTGATTACAGGGCCGCCGGGGCTGATCTGCCACAGAGGTGAACAGGGAATGAAGGGGAGGTTAACGCATTATGCTGGCGGATGTTCCCTTTTCGTGCTAATCGGGGCGTAACGAATAAACGAAAACAAAAAAGAGCAGGGCGGCTGATGCGCGTTTTGGGGATCGACCCGGGGCTACGCAACCTGGGATGGGGCGTAATTGATGTGAATGGGGCGCGGATTGGCCATGTCGCCAATGGTATTTGCCACTCAACGCCCGGCCCATTGGCGCCGCGCCTGCTCGAGCTGTTTGATCAGCTCACCGCGATTTTTGAAACTTACCGCCCCGATACCGCCGCCGTTGAGCAAACCTTTGTGAACCGCGATGGTGCGGGCACGCTGAAACTTGGCCAAGCGCGCGGCATTGCGATGCTGGTCCCGGCGCGCGCAGGCATTCCTGTCGGGGAATACGCGCCAAATGCGGTGAAAAAAGCCGTTGTCGGGGTTGGCCATGCGGATAAAAAGCAGGTCGAGGTGATGGTGCGGATGCAGCTTCCGGGCATCCAGATCGCAGGCGCAGATGCGGCGGATGCTTTGGCGATTGCGATTTGCCATGCGCATCATGCACAATCCGCCGGACGATTGGCGCAAGCCGTGGAGAGGGCAGCGGGATGATTGGCAAGATTTCAGGGCGCATAGAATACCGCGGATCGGATCATGTTTTGATCGATGTGCGCGGCGTTGGCTATATCGTTTATGTTTCCGAGCGCACGCTCGCGGCCTTGCCCGGCCCGGGCGAATTTGCCGCTTTGTTCACCGAGATGATCGTGCGCGAGGACCTGCTGCAATTGATCGGCTTCACCTCCATGGTCGAAAAAGAATGGCACCGTTTGCTGACCTCTGTGCAAGGGGTTGGGGCCAAAGCCTCGATGGCGATACTGGGCACGCTTGGCCCCGAAGGCACGAGCCGCGCGATTGCTTTGGGCGATTGGGGGGCGGTTAAGGCCGCACCCGGCGTTGGCCCGAAAATCGCACAGCGCGTGGTGAATGAGCTCAAAGATAAAGCGCCCGATGTGATGGCGATGGGTGTTTTGGATGCAGGCGGCGCTTCAAGTGAGGCGCGCCGTTTGGAGGCTGAGGGCGCTTTGCGCGAAGAGACGGCCGTACTGGAGGCCCCTGCGCCGGCGCGCGCGTCGGCCTCGCCCTCAGCCCAGTCGGACGCGCTTTCCGCGCTGCAAAATCTTGGCTACGGGCCGGGCGATGCGGCCTCGGCTGTGGCCCAAGCGGCGGGCGAAAACGATGCGGCGAGCGCGCCGGATTTGATCCGCGCGGCCTTGCGCCTTTTGGCCCCGAAAGGATAGCGGATGGATATGATCGAGCCGCTGCAATCCCCCGATCCCGACCTGCGCCCCGAGGCGCAAAACGGCGATGCGGATCGCGCCCTGCGCCCCAAAGAGCTTGAGGAATTTATCGGCCAAGCGGATGCGCGCGCCAATCTTCGGGTCTTTATCGAGAGCGCCAAGCAGCGCAATGCCGCGATGGATCACACGCTGTTTCACGGCCCCCCCGGCCTTGGCAAAACCACGCTGGCCCAGATCATGGCGCGCGAACTTGGCGTGAATTTCCGCATGACAAGCGGGCCGGTTCTGGCCAAGGCGGGCGATCTGGCCGCGATCCTGACCAATCTTGAGCCGCGGGACGTTCTGTTTATTGATGAAATTCATCGCCTCAATCCGGCTGTGGAAGAGGTGCTTTATCCCGCGCTTGAGGATTTTGAGCTTGATCTGGTGATCGGCGAGGGGCCTGCCGCGCGCACCGTGCGCATTGAGTTGCAGCCCTTTACGCTCGTTGGCGCAACGACCCGACTTGGCCTATTGACCACGCCGCTGCGCGATCGCTTTGGCATCCCAACGCGTTTGCAATTCTACACAACCGATGAGCTGCATGAGATCGTCAAACGCGGCGCGCGCTTGCTTGAGATTGAGGCCGAGACCGATGGCGCATTAGAGATTGCCCGGCGCGCACGCGGCACACCGCGCATTGCCGGGCGGCTTTTGCGCCGGGTGGTTGATTTTGCCCTTGTTGAGGGCGATGGGCGGATCACCCGCAGTCTGGCCGATAGCGCGCTGACCCGTTTGGGGGTTGATCACCTTGGGCTTGATGGGGCGGATCGCCGCTATCTGCGCTTGATCGCGGAGAATTATCAAGGCGGCCCGGTTGGCGCAGAGACGCTTTCGGCTGCCCTAAGCGAGAGCCGGGATGCGATTGAGGAAGTGATTGAGCCCTATCTTTTGCAAATGGGCCTGATCCAGAGGACTCCGCGCGGGCGGATGCTGGCGCAAAAGGCCTGGGATCATTTGGGCATGGCAAGCGGCGAGGGGCCGCTGAGGGATGCGAGCGATTTGTTTTCCTCTTAAGCGGTGCGGCTGGCGCGGACGTTTTGCATGAGTATTTTTGCCAAGAAAAAGTCTGGGCGCGGGGCCTGTTTTTGGCGGGCGCAGCGGGCTGGGCTTGTGATGCTTTGTGTGGGGCTTTATGGCTTTTGGGAAATGAGCGAAGGGTAGGTTGGCATGAGCCCAGAAGAGATTGAAGCGCTGTTTACGCGCGCGGATGGCAGTTTTGCCTTTGCCCGTTGGGAGCGGCCAATTGTGCCTGTTGTCTTTGGGGTTGAGGAGGCGGTTTTGCCCACGATCAAGGGCGCGCTTGAGGCGGTGGTGGCGATTTGCGGCCATAGTATCGGCGAGACAGACCCAGAGATCGGCGCGAATTTCATGCTGTTTTTCATCCGCGAATGGGAGGATTTGGCCGGAATTCCGCGCCTTGAAGAGATGATCCCCGGGCTTGAGGAAAAGATCGCCACGCTGGCAGCCGCTCAGGCCACGCAATACCGCGCGTTTCGATTTGAAGAGGCGGGCGGCATTCAGGCTTGTTTCAATTTTGTGCGTATGGATGAAGCCATGGCAGAGCTTCCCGCAGAGGTGATTGCGCTGAACGCGGCCGTTCAGGGGGCTTTGCTTTGGTCGGATCGCGCCTTTGCGCAAACGTCGCCTTTGGCCGAATTGCCCGATGAGCAGGGGACAATCATCCGGCCCGAAATTGCCAACCTATTGCGCGCGGCCTATGATCGGGCTTTGCCGGTAGCGGGGCGCGATCCGATTTTGGCGCTGCGGCTTTCGGCGCGGGTGAACGCATGAGCCATCTGTTTGAATTGCGGGTTTATTACGAGGATACCGACCTTGCCGGGATCGTCTATTACGCCAATTACCTGAAGTTTATTGAGCGCGCGCGCAGCGAGTTCGTGCGCGAGCTGGGCATTGATCAACTGGCCATGAAGGAAAACGAGGGCCTCGTTTTTGCTGTGCGCCGGGTTGAGGCTGATTATCTAGCCCCGGCCAAGTTTGACGATGTCTTGCAGGTCGAGACCCATGTTGAAAGCGTCGGCGGCGCGCGGCTCACCCTTCGCCAAGAGGTCAGGCGCGACGGCACGGTCTTGTTTAGCGCCATCGTTGTGCTTGTGGCGATTGGCGAGGGCGGCCAGCCAGCAAGACTTCCAGCGAATATCCGCCTATTATTGCATTAAAACGCTCAAATTTACCCCGGATCACGCGCAATTGTTGGCAATCGGGCTAAACTTGCGTTACCAAAGTGCTAACACGAGCGGCGAACAATCGCGGCCACATCTGAGAGCAGGCACATGGAAACAGAAACCCTTGCGATGGCGCAGGAGATTGATTTCTCCTTTTTGGCGCTTTTTATGCGTGCAACCCTTACAGTAAAGCTGGTGATGCTGATGCTGATGGTGGCCTCTTTTTGGTCATGGTCGATCATCGTCCAAAAGCATATCGCCTTTCGAAAAGCGCGCTCTAAAGCGGATGTTTTTGATCGCGCTTTCTGGTCGGGCGAGCCGCTGGATACGTTGTTTGACAAGATCGGACCAGAGCCGGATTGCGCCTCTGAGCGGATCTTTTCGGCTGGGATGATTGAGTGGCGTCGGAGCCACCGCGAAGATGGCGGGCTGATTGCCAATGCGGGATCGCGGATTGATCGCTCGATGGATGTCGCGATCAACAAAGAGGCCGAAGGCATGAACCGCGGGCTGTCATTCTTGGCGACTGTCGGCTCGACCGCGCCGTTTATCGGCCTGTTTGGCACCGTTTGGGGCATCAAGAACGCCTTTGAAGAGATCGCCGTTCAGCAAAGTACCAATCTCGCCGTTGTCGCCCCAGGTATTGCCGAGGCGCTTTTGGCGACCGGGCTTGGCCTTTTGGCGGCGATCCCGGCGGTTATTTTCTACAACAAGCTGAGCACGGATTCAGAGCATATCTTGGGCGGTTATGAAGCCTTTGCGGATGAGTTCTCGACCATCCTTAGCCGCCAGTTGGACGCTTAAAGATGGGCGCGGGTGTGGTTCAAAAGGGCGGCGGCGGGGGCCGGCGCGGGCGGCGGCGCGGCCGCGGCGGCGCAAAGCCGATGGCCGAGATCAACATCACGCCATTCGTCGATGTGATGCTCGTTTTGCTGATTATCTTCATGGTGGCCGCGCCTTTGATGACTGTGGGCGTTCCGATCGAGCTGCCAAAGACGGCCGCCACAGCGCTTCCCAATGAGCGCGAAGAACCGCTGAGCATCACGCTTACGGCTGATGGCCAAGTCTTGCTGATGAACAACGAGACGCAAGAGGCTGATCTGATCTCAAAACTGCGCGCCATCGCCGCCGAGCGCAATGATGACAAGGTCTTTTTGCGCGCCGATGGGGCGATCCCTTATGCGCGCGTTGTGCAGGTGATGGGCGCGCTGAATGCGGGCGGATTTCGCAACATTGGCCTTGTAACCGATACGGGCGGCCCGGCGATGACCGGGCAAAGCGAGTAGGGGCGTAGGCCTTGAACACCGGGCAATATATTTCAGCATTTGGCCATGGGGGGGTGATCCTCTGGGTGCTTTTTGGCGGGATTTTCCTCTCGCCAGAGGACCCTGCGCCTATGCAGGTTGCCGATGTTTCGATCATGAGCGAGGCTGAGTTTGCCGCCCTGAGCACACCAAATCCAAGCGACAACCCCGATGCACAGCCGCCCCAAACGGCCCCCGCACCGCGCCCCATTGAAACGCCAAGCGTGGCGAGCGAAGCCCAGCCAGCACCTGATGCGCCAAGCGAGGCCGCGCCGCCCACGCCCCCCGCTGAGCCGCAGCCATCCCAGCCCGAAAGCGCGCCCGTTGCGCCAAGCCCATCTGAGCGGCCAACCCCGCGCCCTGCGCCGCGCGTTGCCCCCGAGCCCGTCGAGGAAACACCCGACACCCCCGAGATCGCCGAGCAAGCAACGCCCGAGGTTTCCCCCGATGCCGAGACGCCAGAGATCGCCCAAGAGGCCCCCGCCGCCGCGCCTCAAGAGGCCACCACAGAGATCGTGACCGAGGCCGAAAAACCATCCGGCATCACCAGCAGCCCGCGCCCACGCGCCCGCCCGGCGCGGCCCGCGCCAGTTCAAACGGCTGAAACACCAGCGGAAACCCCGGCGGAGACCCCGCGCGAAACCGCCAGCGCATCGGCCAGCGATACTGCGGCCAATGCCGCCGCAGATATTGCCGCATTGGCTGCGGGCACCGGATCAGAGGAGCCAGCCGCGCCCGTTGGCCCGCCGCTTTCGGGCGGAGAACGCGAGGCATTGCGCGTTGCAGTGCAAAAATGCTGGAACGTCGATGTTGGATCGCAGGCGGCCAATACGACCGTTGTGATCGCGATGAAGATGAACAAAGATGGGACCGTTCAGGGCAATTCCTTGCGCATGATCGGCTCTTCCGGCGGGTCGGGCGCAGCTGTTGAAACCGCCTTTCAAGCGGCGCGCCGGGCCATTTTGCGCTGCCAGCGCGGCGGCTATGATCTTCCGGCCGAAAAATACAGCCATTGGAAAGATATCGAGATGACCTTCAATCCAAACCAGATGAGGCTGCAATGATCCCTGCCCAATGCGCGCCTCTTGGTTCAAATACCGCTTTTCCCGCGCGTGTCTTTGCGCATGCCCCGCCCTTATGCGGCGCAAACTCGCTTAGCCCCCATCAAGCCCCACTGCGCCGTATTGAACTGCGCGCAAAACCTGAGAATATGCACCCGTGAAACACATTTTGAAAATCTTCTTGCTCGCCGCCCTTTTGGCCCCTGCATTGCCCGCACTGGCGCAAGATACCGCGCCAAGCGGCCCATTGCGCATTGAATTGACCGAGGGCGTGATCGAGCCGCTGCCCTTTGCCGTTCCGACCTTTATCGCAGAAACGCCTGCTGCCGCCGAAATGGCTGCGCAGCTTAGCCGGGTGATTGCCGAAGATCTTGTTGGCACCGGGCTGTTTCGCGAAATTCCGGCCAATGCGCATATCTCAACCGTCAGCGCCTTTAACGATCCGGTGCAATACGGCGATTGGAAAGCGATCAACGCGCAAGCCCTGATTACGGGCGCAGTTTCGCAAGGCTCCGACGGGCGGCTCAACGTTAAGTTCCGCGTCTTTGATGTTTTCTCGGATGCGCCCCTTGGCGATGGTCTGCAATTTGGCGGCTCGGCGGCAAGCTGGCGGCGCATGGCGCATAAGGTCGCGGATGCGGTCTATAGCCGGATCACCGGCGAGGGCGGCTATTTTGACAGCCGGGTTGTTTTTGTCTCTGAATCCGGGCCAAAGAATGCGCGCCAAAAACGCCTTGCTGTGATGGATTACGATGGCGCCAATCTGCAATTCCTCACAGATGCCTCCGCGATCGTTCTTGCCCCGCGTTTCTCGCCTACCGGCGACCGGGTGCTTTACACAAGCTACGAGAGCGGCTTTCCCAAAATCATGGTGCTCGATGTGGGCACAGTGGCGCGCCGCGCGCTTGATATCCAGGCCGATGCGATGAGCTTTGCGCCGCGCTTTGGCCCCGATGGGCAGGTGGTTGTTTTCTCGCTGTCCCAAGGCGGTAATACGGATATCTACCGCATGAATATCAATGGTGGCGGCGCCCAACGCCTTACCAACACCCCGGCAATCGAAACCGCCCCAAGCTTTTCGCCCGATGGCAATCAGATCGTCTTTGAAAGCGATCGTTCCGGCGCGCAGCAAATCTATGTGATGCCCGCAACCGGCGGCGAGGCGCGGCGCATTTCCAACGGGCAGGGCCGCTACGGAACACCGGTTTGGTCGCCCCGCGGCGATCTGATCGCCTTCACCAAACAATACAAAGGCCGCTTTCATATCGGCGTGATGCGCACAGATGGCTCAGAAGAGCGCCTGCTCACAGCATCGTTTCTTGATGAGGGGCCAACATGGGCGCCAAATGGCCGCGTGATTATGTTTACCCGCGAAAGCCAAGGGGCAGGGGGCGCACCGGCGCTTTATTCGGTCGATATTTCCGGGCGCAACCTGCGCCGCATCCAAACCCAGGCCGCGGCCTCCGATCCGGCATGGTCTCCGCTGCTCAAATAGCGCTGCATTCCCAAGCCAGCGCCAAAATGCTATAAACAGGCCAATCGAGCCAAAAACAAACAAGACGAGGACGTCTGACAATGAAACATCTGATGAAAGTAACGCTGCTGATCGCCGCTTTGAGCGCTGCAGCTTGTACCAACCCGGGCCGCTTTGATAACGCAAACGGCGCAGGCGCAGGCGCGAATGCAGCGGGCGCAGGGATCATCCTAGGCAGCGCGAATGATCCCAAATCCGCCGCCTATTTCCAACAAACCATTGGGGATCGCGTTCTCTTTGCTGTTGATCAATCGACGCTTACGGAGGAGGGCCGCGCTGTGCTGGCGGGGCAGGCTTCCTGGCTCTTGGATAACCGCGAATATACAGCCATCATTGAAGGCCACGCTGATGAGCAAGGCACCCGCGAATACAACCTCGCCCTGGGTGAACGCCGCGCCAATTCGGTTCGTGAATATCTGATTTCTCAAGGGGTTAGCCCCGATCGGATGCGCAATATCACTTACGGCAAAGAGCGCCCGCTTGAGGTTTGTTCCGAGGAAGCTTGCTATGCCAAGAACCGGCGCGCTGTGACAGTGATTGCCGCTGGCAACATCAGCTAAACCAGTGAGGGCCTGCGTTATGAAGCGTTTTACACATCTTTTTGGCGCAGGTTTTCTGGCCGTTTCCTTGGTGTTTGGGGCCGGGCCAAGCTTTGCCCAAGCCACGGATCAAACCCTTGCGGATATGCGCCAGGAAATGGCTGTTTTGTTTGTTGAGCTGCAAAAACTCAAACGCGAGCTCAACACAACCGGTGCGCCCAATTCTTCTTTCGGCGGCAGCTCGACGCTTGAGCGGGTTGATTTGATCGAAGCAGGCCTTGCGCGGCTTACCTCCAAAAGCGAAGAGCTGGAATTTCGCCTCAACAGCATCGTCTCGGATGGCACCAACAAACTGGATGATCTGAATTTCCGCCTCTGCGAGCTGGAAAGCAGCTGCGATATTGCCAATCTGCCCGCGCTCAAACCCATCGGCGGGCAAGCAGCGCCTGCGGCGGTTGCAGCGCCAACGCCAATCCCAAGCGATGGCGCCGAGATGGCCATGGGCGAGAAAACCGATTTCGATACAGCCAAAGCGGCGTTTGATGCAGGCGATTTCGGCGGATCCGCCGCAGCCTTTGAGCGCTTTACCGAAAACTACCCCGGCGGCCCGCTCAGCGCTGATGCCCATTACTGGCGCGGCGAAGCTCTGGCGCAATTGGGCGATACATCCGCTGCCGCGCGCGCCTATCTTACCGCCTTTTCCGGCGCGCCCGATGGCGCCCGCGCCCCGGATGCCTTGCTGCGCCTTGGCACATCGCTTGGCGCATTGGGCCAAACCTCCGAGGCCTGCGTGACCTTGGGCGAGGTCTCTGCGCGTTTTGCCGGATCGGATGCGGCGGCCAAAGCAAGCACCGCGCGGGTCGGGCTCAATTGCTCGTGATTTCAGGCTGATGGAGGATGCGCGCAAAACCAATGCGCAGGACCGCAAAGCCCTCAACGCCCTGCTCAAACACACCCTCGCCTCAGCCCTGGCCCCCCATGCCCAATCCCCCATTGGGATCGCGGTTTCGGGCGGGGGCGATAGCACGGCCCTTTTGCTTTTGGCCGCAGATTGGGCAGCGCAAACGGGCGCTGATCTGCGCGCGATCACCATCAATCACGGGCTGCGCAAAGAGGCCGCAGATGAGGCGGGATTCGTTGCTAAGCTCTGCGCTGGCTTAAATATTCCTCATGACAGTCGCGAATGGACTGGCTGGGCCGGCAAAGGCAATCTCCAAGATCAAGCGCGCCGCGCCCGCCAAGAGCTGATCAGCGCTTGGGCCGATGAACTGGGCATCAAAGCGGTCGCGCTTGGCCATACAGCCGATGATCAGGCCGAGACATTTCTAATGCGCCTTGCGCGCCGCTCGGGCGTTGATGGGCTTGCGGCTATGGCGCCGCAACGCGAGAGCCATGGCATCACTTGGCTGCGCCCGCTTTTGCTTCAGCGGCGCGAAGATCTGCGCGATTACCTGCGCGATATAGGGCAAGACTGGTGCGAAGACCCTTCCAACCAAGACCCAAAATTTGATCGGATCAAAGCCCGCCAGGCGTTGGCGGCCCTGGCCCCCTTGGGGGTTGATGCGGATGCCTTGATGGATGTGAGCCTGCATATGCGCAGCGCGGCCCATGCGCTGAGCAGGCAAGCGCAGGATACGGCCCGGCGGATCGCGCGTTTTGAGGGCGGCGATATCCTCTTTGATCTGCGTGATCTGGATGAAGCGGGCCCCGAAATCGCGCATCGTTTGCTCAGCGCGGCCCTGCGCTATGTTGCCTCAGCGGATTATGGCCCGCGAAGCCAAGCGCTTTCGGATGCTTTATCGCGGCTTCGGGCGGGCCAGACAAACACATTGCATGGATGCGTGATTTCCTCGGATAAAATCACCCTGCGCATCGGCCGCGAACCCCAAGCCGCGCGAAAGGCTTTGGGCGAAATTGGCGGGCTTTGGGATGGGCGCTGGTGCATTGAAGGGCCGCAAAATCAATCGCTTAGACTGCGCGCGCTTTCTGAGGATGGCCTGCTGCAATTGCCCGATTGGCGCGCCACAGGCTTGGCGCGCAGCACTTTGGCCGCCATGCCGAGCCTCTGGAAAGGCGCGCAATTATTTGCTGCCCCAAGCACCGGTTTGTCCAATGGTTACACCGCAAGACTGGTGCGCGACAAAGATGTTTTCTTTACTTCGCTACTATCGCATTGAACATGCCAGTTTGATCCCTATTTTAGATGGGTAACGCGCGACCCCGCGCCATTGAAAAGATTTTCGAGGAGATCCCCCTTGGGTAACGCGAGAAATTTCGCATTTTGGGCCGTGCTGCTATTGTTGTTGCTCGTTGTATTCAACGTGTTTTCCAACGGGCAGGGCACAGCGAGCAGCTCTGCCAAGAGCTATTCCGAATTCATCACCGCTGTGGAAAATGGCGAAGTGAGCAATGTCACTCTTGATGGCGAATCTGTCACTTATACAGGTTCTGGCGGGGCGACCTTTACCACCATCAAGCCGGAAGAAACCGAAGTCACCAATCTGTTGATCGCCCAGGGCATCAAGGTTGATGTGAAATCGCAGCGCCAATCAGGCCTTCAGTCGATCTTTATGCTGATCCTGCCCGTGCTGATCCTTGTCGGCTTTTGGTTCTTTATGATGAACCGGATGCAAGGCGGCGGCAAAGGCGGGGCGATGGGCTTTGGCAAAAGCCGCGCCAAACTGTTGACCGAAAAACAGGGGCGCATCACCTTTGATGATGTGGCTGGCATCGACGAGGCCAAAGAAGAGCTTGAGGAAATCGTTGAATTCCTGCGCAACCCGCAGAAATTCTCGCGCCTCGGTGGCAAAATCCCCAAAGGCGCGCTTCTCGTGGGCCCCCCGGGCACAGGTAAAACGCTTCTGGCGCGCGCCATTGCGGGCGAGGCGGGTGTGCCGTTCTTTACCATCTCTGGCTCTGATTTTGTTGAGATGTTTGTCGGCGTTGGCGCGAGCCGGGTTCGCGACATGTTTGAACAGGCCAAGAAAAACGCCCCCTGTATCGTCTTTATCGATGAGATTGATGCGGTTGGCCGCTCGCGCGGTGCGGGCTATGGCGGCGGCAATGATGAGCGCGAACAAACGCTCAACCAATTGCTTGTTGAGATGGACGGCTTTGAAGCCAATGAAGGCATCATCATCGTCGCGGCGACCAACCGCCCCGATGTGCTTGATCCCGCATTGCTGCGCCCGGGCCGTTTTGATCGCCAAGTGCAAGTGCCCAATCCTGATATCAAGGGCCGTGAAAAAATCCTTGGCGTGCATGCGCGCAAAGTGCCGCTTGGGCCAAACGTTGATCTGCGCATTATCGCGCGCGGAACCCCGGGCTTTTCCGGCGCCGATCTTGCCAACCTTGTAAACGAGGCCGCTTTAACGGCCGCGCGCATCGGGCGGCGTTTTGTGGCGATGGAAGATTTTGAGAACGCCAAAGATAAGGTGATGATGGGGGCCGAGCGCCGCTCGATGGTGATGACGGAAGATGAGAAAAAGCTTACCGCCTATCACGAAGCGGGCCATGCGATTGTTGGCCTCAATGTGCCGCTCCATGATCCGATCCACAAGGCAACGATCATCCCGCGCGGCCGCGCTCTTGGCCTTGTGCTTAGCCTGCCCGAGCGCGATCAGCTGAGCATCAGCCTAACCAAATACACCTCCAAAATCGCTATGGCGATGGGCGGGCGTGTGGCTGAAGAGCTGATCTTTGGGCCAGAGAATGTTACCTCCGGCGCCTCATCCGATATCCAACAAGTGACCCGGATCGCCCGCGCCATGGTGACCCAATTTGGCTATGCGCCCGAGCTTGGCTTTGTCGATTACGCCAATGAGCAACAAAGCCATCTAGGCGCTTATGGCGGCGGGGTTAATCACTCAAGTGAGACGCAAAAGATCATTGATGATAAGGTCAAAGAGCTTGTGAACACCGGTTATGAAACCGCAAAACGCATCCTCACCGAAAAGGCCGAAGATCTTGAGCGCCTCGCCCAAGGCTTGCTGGAATACGAAACCCTCACCGGCTCGGAAATTCAGCGCGTGATTGATGGGCTGCCGCTCAATCGCGGCGATGATGAGGATGACACACCGGGCCAGGGCAATACCCCTTCGCTCACCGCCATCCCCAAAACCAAAAAGCCGCGCGCCGAGGATGGCCCCGCGGGCGAGCCTGAACCCTCGACCTAAGGCGCCCTTGCTCAAAATCAGATGAAATCCCCGAAGCGCCCGCCGTTTCGGGGATTTTTCTTTGCCCTCCGCAAAAGACGAGTTTGCGCGAATTTGAGTCGCAAAAGGCTTCGCGGTGGCAAATCGCGCCGCTATCCTTTTGCTCAATGCCGCCAAAAACTGGCGCGATAGGGAGGATATGATGGCCAATCTCACGGATATCGAAATCGCGCGCCGCGCCGATAAACTGCCCATACAACAGATCGGTGAAAGCCTCGGAATTGCGGCCAGCGATCTTATCCCCTACGGCCATGACAAAGCGAAGATTTCCCAGAGCTTCATTGCAGGGCTCGAGCCGCGCGCGACAGGCAAATTGATCCTCGTGACCGCGATCAATCCGACCCCCGCAGGCGAGGGCAAAACCACAACAACCGTTGGCCTTGGCGATGGGCTGGCGCGGATCGGCAAAAAGGCGGCGATCTGTATCCGCGAGGCCTCGCTTGGCCCGTGTTTCGGGATGAAGGGCGGGGCGGCCGGCGGCGGCTATGCGCAGATCGTGCCGATGGAAGAGATGAACCTGCACTTCACCGGCGATTTCCATGCGATCACCTCGGCGCATAATCTGCTCGCGGCAATGATCGACAATCACATCTATTGGGGCAACGCGCTTGAGATCGACGAGCGGCGCGTTGTCTGGCGCCGGGTGCTTGATATGAATGACCGCGCGCTTCGGGATGTGGTGACCTCGCTTGGCGGCGTGGCCAATGGCTTTCCGCGCCAAACCGGCTTTGATATTACGGTGGCTTCCGAGGTCATGGCCTGCCTGTGCCTTGCGCGCGATCTGAGCGATCTTGAAGCCCGCCTCGGCGCAATCATCGTCGCTTACCGGCGCGACAAAACACCGATTTATGCGCGCGATCTCAAAGCCGACGGCGCGATGACCGTGCTGCTGCGCGATGCGATGCAGCCCAATCTTGTGCAAACGCTTGAGCACACCCCCGCCTTCGTTCACGGCGGCCCGTTTGCCAATATCGCCCATGGTTGCAACTCGGTGATCGCCACGCGCACCGCCCTAAAGCTTGCTGATTTCGTCGTCACAGAGGCCGGTTTTGGCGCCGATCTTGGGGCGGAGAAATTCATGAACATCAAATGCCGCAAAGCAGGCCTTGCGCCGGATGCAGTTGTCCTTGTGGCCACGATCCGCGCGATGAAAATGAACGGCGGCGTGGCGCGCGCCGATCTTGGCGCAGAAAACGTGGATGCCGTGAAAGAGGGCTGCGCCAACCTTGGCCGCCATATCGGCAATCTCAAAAGCTTCGGGGTTCCCGTCGTCGTCGCGATCAACCATTTCACCGCCGATACATCGGCCGAAATCGCCGCCGTCAAAGCCTATGTGAAGGATCAAGGCTCCGAAGCCTATCTGTGCACCCATTGGGCCGATGGCGGCAAAGGCACAGAGGCGCTCGCCACCCGCGTTGCTGAATTGGCCGAGTCTGGCGCGGCCAATTTCGCGCCGCTCTACCCCGATGAAATGCCGCTGTTCCAAAAGATCGAAACCATCGCCAAACGCATCTATCACGCCGATGAAGTCCTCGCCGATCAGAAAATCCGCGATCAACTGCGCGCCTGGGAAACGGCCGGATATGGCCACCTGCCGATCTGCATGGCCAAAACCCAATATTCCTTCTCAACCGATCCCTTGCTTCGCGGCGCGCCAACGGGGCATTCTGTCCCAGTGCGCGAAGTGCGGCTCTCTGCGGGGGCGGGGTTTGTTGTGGTGATCTGCGGGGAAATCATGACGATGCCGGGCCTGCCAAGCCGCCCCTCTGCCGAGGCAATCCGGCTCAATCAAGCAGGCGAGGTCGAGGGGCTTTTCTGAGCCTTGATAATAGGGGCGGATCGGTGCAAAAGGCCCCTAACTGCCGAAAAAACCAAGGAGTTTGCCCGATGACAGCCCATAAGATTGATGGCACAGCCGCTGGCGCCGCCCTGCGCGCCAAAGTGGCCGATCATGTCGCGCGGCTCAAAGAGGTGCATAATCTTACGCCCGGCCTTGCGGTGATCCTTGTTGGCGAAGATCCCGCTTCGGAAGTCTATGTGCGCAACAAAGGGCTGAAAACGCTTGAAGTGGGGATGAATTCCTTCACCCATAAGCTGGCGGCTGATACATCCCAAGCCGAACTTTATGCGCTGATTGATAAGCTCAACGCTGATCCGCAAGTGCATGGTATCCTTTGCCAATTTCCCGTTCCCGGCCATCTGAGCGAGACGGAAATTGTTGCTCGGATCGACCCAAGCAAAGATGTTGACGGGCTGCATGTGATCAATGCAGGGCTGCTCAACACCGGGCAAAAGGCGATGGTCTCCTGCACGCCCCTTGGCTGTATGATGCTGCTGCGCGAAACCTTGGGAACGCTTGCGGGCAAAGAGGCGCTGGTGATCGGGCGCTCCAATCTGCTGGGCAAACCGATGGCGGCGCTGCTCTTGCGCGACAGCTGCACCGTGACAATCGCCCATAGCCGGACGGCCGATCTGCCAACAATCGTAAAACGCGCCGACATCGTGATTGCGGCCGTGGGGCGCGCGAATATGGTCAAAGGCGCGTGGCTCAAAGAGGGCGCCACGGTGATCGACGTGGGCATCAATCGCACCACGCTTGAGAATGGCAAAACCCGCATCGTTGGCGATGTTGATTATGCCAGCGCCGCAGAGGTTGCCGGCGCGATTACGCCTGTTCCCGGCGGTGTTGGGCCAATGACAATCGCCTGTCTTCTGGCCAATACAGTGACAGCCTGCTGCCGCGCCAATCAGCTGGATGAGCCAAAAGGCCTTGCCATTTAACCTTCAATCCCTGCAATCAGGCCAAAGCCTTTCAGCGCAGAAAGACGCATTTTTACGCTCCAAAAGCCGCATTTCCGGCGATTTCGCAACGAAATCTACTAAATTGTAACCATTTATGCTGCATTCAGTTGTTTTTAAAACTGGATCAGCCGATAAACCGACAACAAACGGGGGTTTGGTTGGTGAAGGCATTATTGAGCTTTCTGCACGCGTTGCGCGGTGTCGTTGTGACTCCGCTGAATGTATTTTTGTGGCTGGTCATCACGGTTTTGATGACGATCGCGGGCCCTTTTGGCACGAATGCCGCTTGGAGCTATAGTTTTCGCGCGCTCAATTGGCTGGTGGTTGTTGGGCTGGCCATCCTGATTTCCCACACGCTTTTGTTGATTATTTCGCGCCGCGCGCCGCGTATTTCGATCCTCAAACGGGGGCTGCTGATCTCGGCTGGGATGGTGATTTTCTACGCGCCGCTGCTGATCCTCATCACAAAACTAACAACCGTTCTGCGCGACAAACCTGTCACCCCTTGGCCGATTTTGGTTTTCTATGTGGGGGCGATTTCTCTTTCGATCGCGATTGCGCAATGGCTGGTCCAGCTTCAGCATAAATCAACGCCGCGCCTGCTTGAGCGCCTGCCCGAAAGCCGCTGGGGCAATGTGATCCGGCTAACTTCAAATGATCACCGTGTTGAAGTTGTTACGGATAAGGGCGTCGAGACGATTCTGATGCGCTTTGCCGATGCTTTGGCCGAGCTTGAGGGGATCGACGGGGTGCGGGTGCATCGCTCGCATTGGGTTGCGCGCCAAGCGGTTCTTGGGCAATCGCGCGAAAACGGGCGGGTGTTTCTGAACTTGGTTGATGGAGTGCGGGTGCCGGTAAGCCGGGGCTATCTGGATGCGGCCAAACAAGCGGGCCTGCTTGAGGATCGCGCAGCTTAGGCACTGATCGCCCCCCTTAGCCGCTATCCTTTATCGTAAGGTTTGAGCGCCCGGATTGCGGCCTGAACCGCCTCGGGAAGGGCTGTATCGGCCCCTTCTGGCGCGGCATCAAGGGCGCTTGCAACGTCTTTTACAATGATCGCAATCGTGTTGTCGGGCGTATGGCCAAGCTTAGCGAATTCGATCTGCTCAAAGCCCGAGGCAAGCCAGTTCTGCCCCGATGAGGTCTCGATCATATCGAGCAAGGCGCGCGGGTCGAGCCCGGCTTCATGCCCCCAATCCAAAACAAGCCGGGTCATCGCCGTATGAGAGGCCGCCAGCAGATTGTTCAGCACTTTGGCCTGCATCCCAGCGCCAAAGCCACCCATGCGATGAAAATGCGCCCCCATCGCCGAAAACAGCGGCTGGCAGCGCGCCAAATCGCCCGCGTCTCCACCAAGCATAAAGCTCAACCGCCCCTCAATCGCCGCGATCTGAGCGCCAGACATCGGCGCATCTATCAAAGCGATACGGGCCGGTATGCGCGCGCGCAGATCGCGTGTATAGCGCGGCGAAATCGTTGAACAAATGATGATCGTCTCAAGCTGAGGCGCCGTGCTCAGAGCTTGATCCTCAAACAAAAGCGCCTCGGTTTGCGCAATATCACGGACCACAGTCAGAAGCGTCTTTAGCCCCTTTGAGAAACCAGCAACATCATTGCAGATATGGGGCGCAAGAGGGCCAAAATCGCTTGCCGGGCGAATATCAAAACCGCGCGCCTCAATCCCGGCGCGCAACAAGGCGCCAAGCATCGGCCCGCCCATAATGCCGCATCCGGCAAGGCCGACCCCCGCAAACATCAGTGAATGATCTTCTCTTCGCGCACAAACATATTGGACCAGGCCCGATCAATAAGCTCGGGGCTCATTTGATAGGGGATGCCCTCAAATTCGCAGATCGCGATGATCTGGTCGATCAAAAACACCGGCTGATAATTCGCGTAAACATTTTCAATCGTTGGATATTTCACCTTCATGAGATGCAGCAAAGCCTTCTCATCCAGCGGCATCTTTTTCTTGCGCGCAACCATGGCGAAAATCTTGAGGAAGCCTTCCTGATCCGGCCCGTCAATCTTGATCTTAAAGAAGATCCGGCGCAAAGCGGCCGTATCAAAAATCTCGTTCGGGTGGAAGTTGGTCGAGAAAATCACCAGCGTGTCAAAGGGCACTTCGAACTTCTCGCCCGATTGCAGCGCCAGAATATCTTTGCTTTCCTCAAGCGGCACAATCCAGCGGTTCACCAGCGCTTGGGGCGGCTCTTCTTGGCGGCCCAAATCGTCAACAATAAAAATCCCGCCCGAGGATTTAAGCTGAAGCGGCGCCTGATAGGTCCGCGCGGTTGGGTTATAAACCAGATCAAGCATGGAAAGCGAAAGCTCACCGCCCGTGATCACAGTGGGGCGCTCGCAATAGACATAGCGGCGATCATAGCGATTGGTGGTCGAGCGGCGCAGGGCGGTCGGATCCTCGATCTCTTCTTCGGCGGCCGTATGCACAATCGGATCAAAAACCGTGATCACCTGACCGGAATATTCAATCGCGCGCGGCACAAAAATCTTATCGCCCATCGCATCGCGAATGCCGTTCGAGATCGAGGATTTCCCGTTGCCGGGCGGGCCATACATCAGAATCGAGCGACCAGCCCCAACCGCAGGCCCAAGCTGATCCAGCAGATCGGACGGCAGGATCAAATGCCCCATCGCGCCCAAAAGCTGCTCGCGGGTGACTTGGATGTTGCGGATCGATTGGCGCTTCATCTGCTCGGAATATACCTCAAGCGGAACCGGCATAGCCCCGTAATATTCCGACTGGCTCAACGCATCAAGCGCGCGCGCCTTGCCCGCATCGCCAAGCTTAAAGCCCATCTCACCGCCCGAATTGGCGTGCAATGTCCCTGTCGCCTCAACGAGTTTTTGCACCCGCGCCAGCTCGACCAATTCTTGCGTGACCGTGATAGACAAGCACAGCGCTTTGCTCAGCTCGCTGACGGTTTCCAAATTCTGGCGAAACATCGTTTTCAACAGAATATCGCGCATCATCACAATGGAGATGCGCATGTCATCGAGGGTTTTTGGCTCTGGCGGGGCAAGAACGCCGCTTGCATGCATATTCATCAGGTACCTGTAACAGCTGGATTGGTTTTATTCTTCTTTTGCGCCGATTCTATCGCGGTTCGCCCCCCAAAGACAACAAAATCGACGTTAAGCTTTTACAAACTCCGTAATTGCCGTGTATTCTTGCGAAAAAATACAGGAGAGACGGGAATGAGCAGGCCAAATCCCGCTATTTACGCAGGTTTTCTGATCGTTTTGATCATTGTGTTGGGGGCTGTCGCGGCCGTTCCGGGGGGGCTTTATGTCAACCGGCACGAAGGCGATGTTTTGCATCTTATGGAGATGCTGGCGCGCATGGATTTGGGCCAGGCCCCGCATCTGGATTTCGCAACCCCGATTGGGGCCTTTGCCTTTTTGCCGATCGTTTTCTTGCAAAAGCTCGGGCTTGGTATGGGCATGGCGATTGTCGCCTCGCAGGTGCTTGTTGCTCTGATCTTGGCGCCCTTCATTTGGTGGGCCGCAACGAGCCGCCTTAAGGGCTGGGTCGCCTATCTCTTTGGCGCATCATGTATAATTCTGGTGATGGCGCTTGTGCATGGGCTTGCCAAAACCGGCATTTCGGTTTCGATGCATTATAATCGCTGGGCTTGGGGCTATGCTTATGTGGCGATTTTGCTGGCGCTATTGCCAAGCCTTGGCGCGCGCCGCCCCGGTGTTGATGGGGCGATCATCGGCATCATGATGGCGGCAATGGCACTGACCAAGATGACCTATTTCGTCGCTTTCGCGCCAGTTGTCGCGCTGGTGCTGATCCTGCGAAAAGCATGGCGCAGCTTGGGGTTTGGTGTCTTCTTTGGGCTGCTTGTTGCGGTGATTGTGACGGGGTTTTACGGCGTTGATTTCTGGGCCGCATATGCAAACGATTTGATCTATGTCGCCACCTCAGACATCCGCGCCGCGCCCGGCCTGCCGTTTTTGATGATCCTGTCCTCGCCGCAATATCTTGTCGGAACGGTGCTGGTTTTTGCCAGCGTGATCCTGCTGCGCAAAGGCGGGCATGGGGTGCCGGGGCTGGCGCTGCTTTTGCTCGCGCCGAGCTTCTTTTATGTGACCTATCAAAACTTCGGCAATGATCCGCAATGGCTGATGTTGATGGCGGTTTTGCTCCTCGCACTGCCGGCCAAAAATGAAGCGCCAACCGGGCAGATCCATATGGCGCAGATGGTGGCCATTGTGGCGGTGTTTACACTGGCGCTTCCCTCGATGATCAATCTCGCGGCGAGCCCGTTTCGCCACTTTGCAAATGATCGCGCGGATTTCGTGCCGGTGGTTGCAGCCTTTGAAGATGTGCAAGTGATCACGGATCGGATGAACCGGATTGATGCCAAGGTCGCGCTTGAGGAAAGCATGCCCTCTTTGCTGCCTTACGTGGATAAAGAGGCGCGCGATGAACCGACCGTATTTCGCGGCGAAACCTTGCCTTGGTGCCAAACGATGCTTGGCTTTGGGGCGATGCAAGAGGCGGTCGCAACCGAGCTGCGCGATCAGGCCGGTCTGGGGCCAGAGGACGGGCTTTATGTCACGGATATCAACGGCCCAACCTGGCTTTTCGGGCCCTTCCGCCCAACCCTTAAAGCGGCCCCCTGGAACTATGGCGGCGCGCCGGGCATACGGGACGCAGACTATGTTTTGATCCCCCTATGCCCGATTGCAGCAGAGCTGCGCGGCCTGTCTTTGGCGGCCATGGAAGAGCGCGCGGTGCCGATGCATGAGGTCTACCGCTCAGAGCTGCTGATCTTGATGAAAGTCGACGGGCAGGGCAGCTAAGCGCAGCCATGTAAGCCGTTCAAAACAAAGGGCCGCCGGCGCTTAACGCAGCCAGCGGCCCTTTTCATTTTGCGCCGTTACAGCGCAGCAAGAATGCCGCCTGTTCCCAGCAAAAGATAAAAGATCATCGTCCCACCAAGCGCCAACCCCATGGGGAAATCGCCGCGCGTCCAGCTTTCCCAATCCTGCGTGCGCGATCGCATGGCCGGGATCATCCGAAACAAGCGGTGCGTTGCAAAAGCGCCAAGCAAAACAGCGGCAAAAAGCGGGATCAAGAACGGCAGATCGCCGACCGCCACAAAGGGCGCGGCGGCGGCGGCAAATTTAGCATCTCCAGCGCCCATAACCCCGGCCATATTCGCCACAAAACCAATCGCCAAGACGATGGCAAAATGAGCATAGCGCCAAGGGTATTGCGCCAGCGGCAAAGCAAAGAGCCCAACCACCGCAAAGACGCAAAACAGCGCGATCACGGCCTTGTTGGGGATCTTCATGAACTTCATGTCATTCCACGCAACCCATATGCAAATGGGCAGCACAAAGGGCAAGAACCACCAAGCGGTCGCGGCCGAAAGGTGATCCATTAGTTGGTCACATTGGCTTCAAGCGCATTCAGGCTGCGTACGGCGGCCTCAAAATACTGGGGATGGGTATCAATCGCTTCGGTCAAAAGGCCTTTGCCTGTTGCCACATCGCCCTTTTTGATCGCCGAAAGCGCAAGCGTGTGAAGCAGTTGGGCGCGCTCAACCTGGCTCATCGGGATGATGGGCAGATCGTATTTGCGCTGCGCTCCGCGGGCCAAAACCAGATTGTTCTTGGCGGTGAACATGCCCTGATCATAGGTGATCGCCTGGGCAAACATTTTCTCGGCACCGGCGTGATCGCCGCGCGTCAGTTTGGAAAAACCCCAGTTGTTATAAACGCCTGATGGTTTGGTCGTCAGGCCTGCGGCGGTCTCATAGAAACTATCGGCCCGTTTCCATTCGCGATTGCTATCGGCAACCATCGCTTCAAGGCGATAGCGTTTATAAGTCTCAAAGGTTGGGGGGATTTTATCAAGCTGGGTCTTGGCCATGGCCCAATCGCCCGAGCGGATCAAAGCATCGGCGTAATTGACCCGATCCTCAGAGGTCGCCTCATCGCTGGCAACAACACGCGCCCAAACAGGGAGGGCCTCTTGCGGGCGTTTGGCCCGGATCAGCGATAGGGCAAGCCCGCGCTGAAGATCCATCCGATCCGGCTCTTGGCCCGCGGCCTTGGCAAAATAGTTGACAGCTTCAACAGGATCGGCCGCTTGCAGCATCACCTCATTGAGATTGCTCTCATCAATGACATTCACGCCCTTAGCGGCGGCGCGTTCTACATCACTATTGCCAGATTTTTGGCATGCCGAAAGGGCAAGGGCCCCACAAAGGCACAGTGAAACAAGGGAAATATGGCGCATTTTGCCTGCGTCCTTCTTACTGCTCTCACATGATCCGCTTTTCTTCCAAAGTATCACCGCGACAGGAGCAAGAATTTCCCCCCACCACGCCGCACCAAGGCGAAAGCGTTGTTATCGGCCTCATCATAGGCCGGATTTTCCAATTTTGCGAGGGCCAAGCGCAAATTCTCGCGAATGTCGGCACTTTCGCCACTGTCCAGCGCAAAGGCAGTCCGAAAAACCCGCTCTGCTTCGCCAATTTTGTTCCGTTCCATCAAAACCACGCCCAGATTGTTCCAGGCGGGGGGGAAGGTTTCATCCTCGGCAACAGCCTTGCGCAGCAGTGTTTCCGCTTGCCCCAAACGCCCCAGCCGCAGATTGGCCGAGCCAAGCGCAGAAAGCGTGTCGGCGTTCATCCCATGGGTTCCGGCGGCGCGCAGATAGGCCTTGAGCGCGAGCTCATATTCGCCCGCCTCCATAAGCCGATGCCCAACCAACAAACCATCCACAGAGTCGCCTTTTTGCGAAACCCCGGCCGGCGCATAAGGATTATCCCCGCGCAATGGGCGAAGGCCGCCCGTGTTCTCACAGGCGGCCACCAAGCCGAGTATCGCGATAAATCCAAACGTAAGCCGCATGAAACCCTTCACCAAGCGCCAAACGTTTGCGCCCTCATTTAGAAGGGCGTTTCGCCGCTTAGCATTGTATAAATACCCCAGACCGATGGCCCGATCAGGATGATCAAAAGCGGCGGCACTGTGAGCATCATTGTGGCAAGTGTCATCTTGGTAGGCAAGGTGTTTGCCTTCTCTTCGGCGCGCATAACGCGTTTATCGCGCATCTCGCCGGCATAAACCCGCAAGGCTTCCGAGATCGAGGTACCAAAGCTGGCCGACTGGATAAGCACGGTCACAAAAGACGCCACATCCGGCACACCGCAACGCTCGGCCATATCCCGCAGAACCGTTACCTTGTCCTTACCGGCTTTCATCTCGTTGCTTACGATCTGAAACTCATCGGCCAATGCCGGGAAACCAGCGCGGATTTCTTTTGCCACGCGGATGATCGACTGATCAAGCGATTGCCCAGCTTCCACACAGACCAGCATCATATCAAGACTGTCTGGAAAGCCATAAACGATCTCTTCTTTGCGCGCTTCAACCCGGCGCGTGATCCAATATTTGGGAAGCATATAGCCGATCCCGCCGGGGATAAGCACATACATCATCAAGACCTGAGTCGTTGGATCGCCATTTGCCTGTTTCAACAAAGCAAGCACGATGCCAACAGCCAGCAACCCAAGCCCAAGCGAGAATTGCGCAAAGTGGAACATACGCACCGAATTTGGCCCGCGATACCCCGCTTGCACGAGCTTCAGCTTGATGGCCGAATAATCCTCTGCGTTTTGCGGCTCAAGAAAGTTGGAATACTTCTCAAGCTTGTCGTTCTTTGTGCCTGTGCGCAGAGCAACTTCTTCGTCCTTTGTCGGCTTTTTCTTGCCGCGCACTTCATCGCGCAGCTTGTCCATCGGATCGACCTGCTTGCGCATCAATAGCGGCAACATCAGCAGAATGAGGATAAGCCCAAGCGCACCAACAATGATGATCGGGCCAAAGGGGCCAAGCGTATCGCCGAGGACGGAATTGATCAGATTTTGCATTTCTCTGTCCTTACACTTTGATGTTCACGAGCGTCTTCATCACGAAAATATTCGTAACCAAGAAGGCCGCAACCACGAGACAAGCCGGAATAAACACAGGTGTATCCATCACGTCGTCGTAATAATTGGGCTGAATAACATTGACCATGATCAGCGCGCCCAAGGGGAAGATCGACAAGAACATGCCAGACCATTTTGCTTCAGCGGTAATGGCTTTAACGCGGCGAAACAGCTTGAAACGCGAGCGGATCACTTTGGACAGCCCTTCAAGGATCTCGGCCAAGTTACCCCCCGATTGCTGCTGGATCGCAACGGCCACAGCCAAGAAGCGCAAATCCTGCATATCAAGGCGCTCTGCCATCGCTTTGAGCGCTTCACCAACATCGCGCCCATATGCGCTTTCGTCCGAAATAACGCCCATTTCGGTGCCCAAGGGATCGGGCACTTCTTTGGAAACGATTGTCAAAGAAGAAGAAAACGGATGCCCAACACGCAATGAGCGCACCATCAATTCAACCGCATCGGGCAGTTGCTCTTCGATCAAAGCAAGGCGCTTCTTGGCCTTGTTGTGAATCCAGACAAACACACCGCCAACACCCATCGCCGCAGAGATGGCCACGCGAATAGGCGTGCTTGTTTCGGTCCCGATTGTGAGGCCAAGAAAGGCCACAACAGCCAAAGCAACCATGATCATGATCAACTGAGGCGGGGTAAAAGCGATCGCCGCTTTTTGCGCTTTTTCTGCCAGGATCGAATAGAGCGGCAGGCGGCGCGATTTCATATGCTGGCCCATCTCCTTGCGGAGTTGCTCCATCACATCTTCGCGCTGAGCGCCCTTTTCAAGCATCTCAAGGCGGCGGTTTACACGATTGTTGAGGCTGATCGATTTCCCGAAGAAGAGAAGATAAACCCCCTCAACCAGAAACAGCACGGCGACAAAAATCAGGCCATAAATCAGCGGTTCTGCACTAATTGTCATCTGGATTTACTCCGGTTTAAACGGTTCAAAGATTTGAGGCGGAAGATCATAACCCCACATGCGGAACCGCTCGGAATAATGGGAGCGAACGCCTGTGGCGGTGAAATGACCGATGATTTTATTGTCAGGGGTGAGGCCAGTGCGCTGATAGCGGAACACTTCCTGCATCGAGATCACATCGCCCTCCATCCCGGTAATTTCGGTGATCGAAGTCATCCGGCGCGAACCATCCTGAAGGCGCGAGGCCTGCACGATCAAATTCACCGCCGAAGAAATCTGGCTGCGAACGGCTTTCAGCGGCATCTCGATACCGGCCATCGCAATCATATTCTCCAAACGGCTGACCCCATCACGCGCCGAGTTGGCGTGAATTGTTGTCATAGAGCCGTCGTGGCCAGTGTTCATCGCCTGAAGCATATCGATAACTTCTTCGCCGCGGGTCTCCCCAACGATGATGCGATCTGGGCGCATCCGAAGGGCGTTTTTCAAACAATCGCGCTGAGACACAGCGCCTTTGCCCTCAACGTTGGCAGGGCGGCTTTCCATCCGGCCAACATGGGTTTGTTGGAGCTGAAGTTCGGCCGTATCCTCGATCGTGAGGATGCGCTCATCATTGTCAATAAAGCTCGAAAGCGCGTTCAAAGTGGTGGTCTTACCAGAGCCCGTACCACCCGAAACGATCACATTGAGGCGGGTCGAAACCGCGGCCTGAAGATAGGCGGCCATCTCTTCGGTAAAGGCGCCGAAATTGATCAGATCATCAATCGCCAGCTTCTCTTTTTTGAATTTACGAATGGAAACAAGCGAGCCATCAACCGCAATCGGCGGCACCATCGCATTGAAACGCGAGCCATCTTTAAGCCGCGCATCCACATATGGATTGCTTTCATCCACACGGCGCCCAACGGCCGAAACGATCTTGTCGATGATCCGCAACAGATGCTTTTCATCCTTAAAGGTCACATCCGAAAGCATCAGCTTCCCGTTGCGCTCAACGAAAATTTGTTGCGGGCCGTTCACGAGAATATCGTTGACGCTGTCGTCTTTCAAAAGCGTCTCAAGCGGGCCAAGGCCGCGCACTTCGTCATAGAGATCCTGGTTCAGGGTCATCCGCTCTTCGCGGTTGAGCACAAGGCCAAGCTCTTCCATCGCTTCTGATGTAATGGCGGAAATCTCGGCCTTAAGATCGGACTCCGAGGCGCTTTCAAGCGCGCCCAAATTGAGATCTTCAAGCAAACGCTTGTGCATGGAGGTTTTCACATCGCTCAGGCGTTCTTTGCGCTTCTTCTCTTTGTCCATCGGGACAACTTCACCAGCCTTCTTGGGAAGAGGGCGGCGATGAGAAGCCGGCTTATCCGCAGCTTTGGCTTTTGCTTCGGCCTCGGCCAGTGCAATCGCAGCAATGGCCGCATCGGCTTTGGCCTTGGGGGCATCGCCGCGTGTCGCGCCAGCTTCGCCGGATTTTTTATAACGTGAAAACATCGAATGACCCTCTTATGCGGCGGCTTCAGCGGCCGAAGCGTTATGTTCATGAATAGAGGCCGCGAGCTTGGCGATCTCTTTGCGCAACGGGTTCTTGGCGAAATTCTCGGCCATTGGCATGCCGTGATCCCCGGCTTGAACAACCTGCTTTCCGCCATCGGGCAGCTGCAACTCGATATCGATATCCAGATGCTCGGCCATGCGCTTCACGCGGCTCTTGCCCTGCAAATCGGTGCGTTTTGGCGCGCGGTTCAGCACAAAGCGCAGCTTTTCAACCGGCAGCTCTTCGGCCTTTAGCGCGCGCGACATGCGCACAGCATTCTGCGCAGACCGCATATCCAACTCGAGCGTTACAAAGTAAACACCCGCCGCCTGAAGCACCGTCTCTGTCCATTGAACAACGGCCGTTGGCATATCAATGATCACATAATCAAAGTTGGTGCGTGCCGCCTCGATCACCCGCTCAACATCCTCGGGCCCGATCATATCGAGCGGCAGAATATCGGCCGGCGCGGTGAGGACCTGCAACTTGTCGTTATAGGTCAAAAGCGCCTGCATGAAGGCATCGCTGTCCATTGATTCGGTATCCGCCCACAATTCGTAAATCGCTTCGCGGCGCGGCAAATCAAGGAAGGTCGAGGCCGAGCCGAATTGCAGCTCAAAATCCAACAGGCAAACCCGCGGTGGATTGTCCTTATCCATATTGGCCAATTCCCAAGCGAGATTCACCGCCAAAGTGGTGCAGCCTGTGCCGCCTGCAAGCCCGTGAACCGGCAAAACAACCCCGTTGCGATCCCCTGTGGCGCGCAGCTTGGGCGCATCCGCAGCGGCGGTCTCAAGGGCGGCAACGGGCGGTGCCCGCATGCGATCAATGGCATCGTGAAGCGCACCATCGGGAAGCGGGTAGGGCACAAATTCTTCGGCACCAAGCTTTAGCAACTGGTGCAGCGCAATAGGGCTAACCTCTTCTGCAATAAGGATAACTTTGATCCCAGCCTCAACAGCTTTGGTGATCAAAGCGGCAATAACGGCAAGCTTGTCCTCATCCTCATCGTCGATCGCAATCGCGACAAACTCAAGGCTTTCAGATTCCGGCTGGCTCAAGAAAACACGGGCATCCTCAAACGAGAGATCCCCCCAGCTTTCTCCAAGCTCGGTTTCCATATCCTCGATCAACAGATCGAAGTTTTGAACATCCCGCGAAATCGTACAAGCGACGATTGGATCGGGTTCTTGTTGCAACGCTGCACTGCTCATTGCGTCTCGTCCTTTATCAAAGGCGAACTACAACAGAGACTTTTTTGCCCGGCATTTTCTACTCGGATCGTCCCCGTCAAAGCTCGCACGCGCGATTGGGTTTCGCACACACTGCTCCCATTTAGGGTAAGATGCCGGGGAAAGTGGGCAACATTGGGGCCAAAATCGCGTAATTATGCGCTTTCTGGCGACGATGTTGCCCTTTGAGCTTTATTCTTCAGTTTTTGAGGAGCCGAAATCGACAAGATCGGATTGTGGGCGGGCGCTTTCAACATATTCGCGCGCGATCACGGCGGCATATTTGCCGTTCAGAACTGCTGGGTGACGTTTCACAAAGCCGGAAACTTCGGTCACGGTGCGGCGGTTGCGCATTTCGGGCGCATCCGTCACGACAAGCGGCTGGGTTTCGCCAAAGGAAACAACCGCTTCAAGGCGCGAGCGGCTGATGCCCTGGGTCGAAAGATAAGCAACAACAGCGCGCGCACGTTTCATCCCGAGCGATTTGTTATAAGCGTTGGAACCAACAAGATCCGTATGACCGTAAACCTTGAAGCGAACCTCAGGGAATTGGCGGATCCACTGTGCTTGATTGCGCAATGTGGCCTGAGCCGACGCATCCAACACCGCGGAATTAAACGCGAAATTCACGGTCGAGGGAACTTCTGCGGCAAAACGCGCGTTCAGGTTAACAACATAATCGCGCTGACCTGTCATCACCAAATGGTTGTTCATCGTCGGGTTGCCAAAGCCGCCCTCATCCACAAACGAACCGGCTGGTGAGTTCCAGCTATCAAGCGCGCCGCGCTCACAGGCAACAAGCGCCAAAAGGCTTGTCGCGCCGAGGATAATCTTGATCTGCCCCCGCATAATCTTACTCCATCACATAGCCGTAGGACCCGTTAAAGTCCTGTTTCGCGACTTCGGCGGCCGCCCCGGTTTTGGGCGCTTTGTTCGCCCCACCGATGGTTTTGCCAAAGAGGAAGAGTTCGTTTTCCGTTGGAATACGAATGCGATCGGTTGGCAGGGCCAAAGCCTCGCCGCGCGTCGGCGTTACCAGATGCGGGGTGATGATGATCACCAGCTCTGATTGCTTGCGCGCATAATCAGCCGAGCGGAAAAGCGCACCCAAGATCGGAATATCACCAAGCCAAGGCACTTGCCCTGCGAGATCTTGGAAATCATCCTGCAATAGGCCCGCGATCGCAAAGCTTTCGCCATCGCGCATTTCAACCGTTGTCGAGGTTTCGCGCCGCTTAAAGGCGTTTACCGAAAAACCGTTGTTATTATAGCTGACCGAGCTGTCGATGCCGGAAACGGCCGCTTTCATCTCGATATTGATCACGCCTGCGTCAACAACGCGGGGAACAAACTCAAGCTCAACCCCGAAAGGTTTGTACTCAACCGTGACAACACCATTGGTTTGGCTTACCGGGATCGGATATTCGCCGCCCGCAAGGAATTTGGCCTGCTGGCCTGAAAGGGCCGTTAGGTTTGGCTCGGCCAAAGTGCGGACAACGCCTTTGGATTCAAGCGCTTCAAGCGCAACGGCCAATTGCAGGCCACCTGCGTTAAAGCCAAGCAAATACCGCCCCGTTGCTTCGCCGCCCGAGGAAACCCCGGTTGTTGAAACACCATCAATGGCGTTGTTGATATTGGCTTGCGAGGTAAACGCACCAGAGCCGCCCTGAACCCCAAGCCCGCCGCCAAGAACGTTGCCGTTCATCGCAAGACTGGCCGAAAGGCTCTTGGAAACCGAGCGCTGCATCTCTGCAAAGCGCACCTTCAGCATCACTTGCTGCGTGCCGCCAACGCTCATCATATTGGTGATACGGTCGGGCGCGTAACGCTCGGCCAGATCAAGCGCGCGATCCAGTTTGGCCGAGGAAGAAACAACACCCGAAAGCACGATCCCATCATTGGCGGTGCGCACTTCGATGTTTTCACCCGGAAGAACCTGGCGCAAGCGCTCTTTGAATTCCGAAATATCCGGCGTGACAAGAACCTGAACATTGGTGATCAGGCTGCCGTCGGGGGCCAGAAGGGTTAGTGTTGTTGAACCGGGCGCTTTGCCCAAAACATAGATGGAGCGATCCGACAGGGTCGAAATATCCGCAATGCCTGGGTTGGCGATTGAGAGCTCTGCAAAGGGCACATCGCTTTCAACAACAACAGCAGTGTTCATTGGAACATTCAGGCTGCGCGATGCAGAGCCTGTCATAACACGCAAGCTTTCAGCCGGAGCTGAGATTGGCGTGGTCGCAACTACAGCCATTCCAAGAACAGCTGCCTTCATAAACATATCAATTTTCATAGTGATCCTGCCTCTCCGATCACGCCTCAGGACGGGTCTATTTGCCCGAATTAGCGTTAACATGCGCCAAGTCGCGATTTTTTGCAAGAATCAACTGGTTGGCGGGGTGTATTTATGTGGATAACTCGCAACAGGTTGGCAAAACGCAGCGCGAAACATAGCAAAGGCGCCCTCATTCAGAGAGCGCCCCGCTTGCACTTTTCGCACCTTAGTTGGTGCAAGGGATTGGTGTTTCCACTGTTTCGGCGCCTTTGCGCGTCTTGATTGTGCAGACGCGGGCCACTTCAACAGGGGCGGGCACTTCACTATCGGCGATGCCCAAAAGCTGTTGCTGATTGATCTCAACATCGGCGGCTTTGTTCTCTTCGTTCACCCCAACAAGCGAGAGCGAGAGGCGGCCAGAGGATTGCGCCTGAGCCAGAGCGGCCACTTGCGAAGGCGAGACGGTCACTGTGACGGTCCGTGCAATCGAGGGGCTCGTATTTTCGCCATCGGCCTGTTGATCGACTGCAATGATTTGGATCGAGGCTTGGATCAATTTGGTCACATCGCCGGTGCTTTCGCCATTAAAGGCGCGGCCCGTCCAATAGACATCAACATAATCCCCTGGGCGCAAGAAGCCCGAAACACCTGTAGAAACATCGACGCGGATCGCAAAAGCGCGCATCCCAGCAGCCAGGCGCGACGAGACACCTGCATCTTCGCCAGGGGCGGTAATTTTAACAGCCAAGACTGGCTCGTTCTTTTCCATTTTACGCAGAATGATCCGCGCGTCTTTATTCTCATTGGGGAAAAGCTCTTCTTCTGTGTGGAAGATCCCTTCGGGCAATGCGTTTTCTGGCCATTTGATAACGGTGACGTCTTCTTTGGTCAGAACCTCGCCATATGCCAGCACGCGATTTGCGACATAGACATCTTTGGTTGGCACCATCTGTGCGCGCGCCGCCCGTTCATTGGCAAGCTCGGCTTGATAGGCGCCAATGTAATCTTTGGCCATGTAAACGGCAAAGCCAGCAAGGCCCAAACCCAATACGAGCACGAAACTAAAAACCAAACGCATTTTCTCGTCCTTTCAAGATCCGGCCCTTTTGCTCTTCTGAACAACTGGCCATGAACTTCATGATTGTTGATCTTTCGCTGATGATTGTGGCGAAATCGTGCAATTCGCGCGTCTGGCTTGTGGAATTTACGCTTTTTGTGAACGAAGGCGGCATTTTTACAAGATTAAGCGCGGATTGCACATCGAAGGCGCATGCTGCGGGTCAGAAAGGCGCGCGGCCAGATCAGGCAGAAGATCAGATTGGGCGCGGGCGGCGTTGGCCAAACCGCGAAAGCATCAGATCGGGCAGGGGCCTTGCACAAGCAAACCAAGATCGCAGCATGCGCAAATCAAGCGCTCCAATAGGAAAGGCCGCCCCCGTTGCCGGGCGCGGCCTTCCAAGTCTTAAAGCGAAAGCTTAGTAAGAAGCAGTTGTCATCGAGCTAAGAGCGCCCGAGATTGTGCCGCCAAGTTGCTTTGTACCGCCGGAAACAGTTGTCAGAACTGCAACGCCGAGGCCAACAACCGCAGCTGTCAGAACAACCCAGTCAACAGTTACAGCGCCGTCTTCGTCGTTGCGGAATGTGTTTGCGAGTTTGAAGAATTTCATAAGTTTTCCCTCCGAGGAATTTCATTTAGATTTGCACGTTACTAAGGCGACCCTGTGAACCAGGTTTCTCCTGATCCGGTGAAGTGCCGCTTTCGATGTAGCTAATAAGCCCTTACATTGGGGCAACAGTTTGGCGGCTCCGCGGCCTTTTTGGCGCGCCGCGCTTTTCCGCAATTATTTTACCTAATGCTATGATTTTAAACGATAAAAAATTTTAACCAAAAGTGCATTTTGTTGATTTGCGCGCAGAGCACTGGTGCGCGCCTGCATCTGATTGGTTCCAAAACGCGCTTAATCCCTATGCAAATCAGGGTATTTTTGCCAAAACAGATCCAACAACAAAAAACGGCCCAGAGCAGGAACCGTATAATGCGGCGCGTATTGCCCACCATATCGATGATTTGCGCACTCTTAGCGGCGCCCGCTTTGGCTGAAGAGCCCAAGCCCTATCCGGATTTCACCTTTAAACGTGTCGGTGTGCCGCGCGCGACGGGGGCAAAACGGATCACAGTGCAGATTGATCCCAATGCCACCAAGCGAATCGTAGCGCCCAAAAGCGAAGACCCGGTTAAAGCCTCCCTGAAACCATCGGGCTATGAATGGTATTGGGCGCTTGTTTCGCCGGATTTGGATGATACCGGCCCCGGGCGCCTTTCTGCGGCGGTTCAAAAGCTCAATGATGCGCCCATCGGATCAGCTGTGAAGATGCCGCGCCTTCAGCATCTTCAGGATATCGCCGAAACCCATGGCCGCGATATTCTCGCCTCAACCATAGGGACAAAAGTTTCCCCGGCGCTGGTGCTGGCTGTTATCGGCGTTGAAAGCGCGGGCAAAATTGATGCGGTTTCTTCGGCGGGCGCGCAGGGTCTGATGCAATTGATGCCGGATACGGCCGCACGCTTTGGGGTTACCGATAGCAATGATGCCAAACAGAACATCAAAGGCGGCGTGGCCTATCTCGATTGGTTGCTTGGCGAGTTTGACGGCGATCCCGTTCTTGCGCTGGCTGGCTATAATGCCGGTGAGGGCGCGGTGAAATCCCATTCTGGCGTCCCGCCATATCCTGAAACCCGCGCCTATGTGCCCAAAGTCATGGCCGCTTGGACCGTTGCGCGCGGCCTTTGTCTTACGCCGCCCGAGCTTGTCTCGGATGGCTGCGTTTTTGCTATTAAAGGAGTGCCATCCAATGGCTGACCAAAAACCGCTGGTTCTGGATGCCGATGGCACCTTCCTGCGCACCGATATGCTGCTTGAGACGTTTTGGGCCGGGCTGGGCAAAGATCCAATCCGCGTGATCCGCACGAGCTTTGCCAATCTGCGCAATCGCGCCAAGCTCAAAGCCGAACTGGCCGAGATCGCCGATATCCGCGCCGATTTGCTCCCGGTGAATGAAGCCGTGGCCGAACTGGCCCGCGAATCTGTTGCCGCGGGGCGCGAAGTGATTATCGCCTCGGCCTCTGATATTTCGCTGGTCGAACCGCTGGCCAAAGCCCATGGGCTGTCTGATCGGGTCTTTGCCTCGGAAAATGGGGTAAACCTGAAAGGCGAGGCGAAAGCGCAAGCATTGGTGAATACCTTCGGCGAGGCCGGATTTGATTACGCAGGCAATGAGCCGGCTGATCGCGCCATCTGGGATCACGCCGAAAACGCGCTGATCGTTGGCGATCTGCCCCGCGAAGAGGCGGCTCTTGCAAAGGCAGGAAAATCCGTAAGCACGCTGCCCGGTGGATGGAAAATGCGCGATCTCATCCGCGCGATGCGCCCGCATCAATGGGTGAAAAACATCCTGCTGTTGCTGCCGATGATTGCCGCGCATGATTTCACCCTCTCAACCCTTTTCCTCGTTATCGCGGGCATGGCGGCGTTTTCTTTTGCCGCCTCCAGCATCTATATCGTCAATGATCTGCTCGATCTCGAGGCCGATCGCCTGCATAAAACCAAATGCAAACGCCCCTTTGCCAGCGGCGAAGTGCCGATCCTTGTGGGGATGTTTGCCTGTAAAGGGCTTGGCATCCTCGCGCTGGGCATCGGTTATCTTCTTGGGCCTGCGTTCTTTGGCGTGGTTGCGCTCTATATGCTGCTCTCGCTGTCTTATTCGCTGCGGCTCAAACGGATGCGCTGGATCGATATCGCCTGTTTGGCCGGTCTCTATACATTGCGCGTGGTTGCGGGCGCGGCGGCTTCGCAGGTCGATGTTTCGGGCTATCTGCTTGTGTTCATCTACCCGATCTTCCTCACCCTTGGCTGCGTCAAACGCCTTACTGAACTGTCCCTTGCCACCAATGATGATCGCCTGCCCGGGCGCGGATATGGCCGCAAGGATCGCGGCGATCTGCTCAATGTGGCCGCGCTGGGGATGTTCGCAACCCTGCTGATCTTCTTTATGTATAGCTTTACCGAAAACGCGTTGAAGCTTTACCCAAGCCAATGGCTGCTCTGGGCTGCGCTGATCCCAATGGCCGCCTGGCTCTACCGGATGATGCGCTTGGGCTATTTCGGCAAACAGGATTACGACCCGATCGTCTTTGCCATGCGCGATAAGCGCGGTATCGGGCTTTTGCTGATCACATTGGCGCTGATGTTTTATGCCGCAGGGCTGTTTCATCAATGGTTTGGTTTTTAGGCAAGCCGCGATAAAACGCAAAACGCCGAGTGCTCGCAAAAGCTCTCGGCGTTTTTGTCTCTATAGGGTGCCCGATGTTGGGCCGGAATAAAGGGCGCGCTTAGATCGACATTTTCTTGAAGATGAACTCAGGAATATGGCGAATGATCAGCATGATATAGCGCCAGAAAAACGGCGTGTAGATCACGTTGCGCTTCTTCTTTACGGCCTTAAGGATATCGGCTGCGACCTTTTCAGGCGTAGCAACAAGAAACATCCCCTCGATCCCCCAAGTCATCGCCGTATCCACAAAGCCGGGCTTAACGGTCACCACATGCCCGCCCGCGCGCGTCAGCCGATTGCGCAGACCCGAAAGATAAGTGGCAAAGCCCGCTTTGGCCGCGCCATATACATAATTGCCGATCCGGCCGCGATCCCCGGCCACAGATCCAACCCCAACAACCGTGCCGCCACCGCGCGCTTCCATAACGGGCGCAAGCATTTGAAGGAAACGGGCAGGGCCGGTGAAACTGTCGATCACTGTGCCGTCAATCAGCGCGGGATCAGCATCAATATCGGCCTGATCAGGCATGGAGCCAACGAACACGGCCGCGCTGATCTGGCCTTCTTCGGCCTCGGCCCGCGCAATGATCGGCGCAAAGCTGGCCGGATCGCGCGCATCGAATTTGACCGCCTCACAGATCGGTGCGCCGCGCAAAAGGCAATCGGCCGCGACCGTTTTGAGATCATCCATATCGCGCCCGGCAAGCAGGATATTATGCCCCTCAGCCGCCAGAGATCGCGCCATGGCCCGCGCCATAGAAGAGGTCGCCCCGAGTAGAATCCAAGTGTCAGTCATGATGCGCTCCTTAGGTCCAAGCGGCGGATAAGATCGGTTGTATAAAGGCCCTCAGGATCGGCTTTCGCGATCGCCTTGCACCATTTTCCATGCTCTGGATACATCGGTTTAAGGCGCTCGCCCGCAGCCAGTGCATCCTTGGCCAGATAAATGCGCCCGCCCGCCGAAAGCGTCATCCGCTCCAGCTCGCCAATCAGGCTGCTCGCCCCTTCGCGGGCCGGGAAATCAACCGCCAAAGTGTAGCCTTCCATCGGGAAAGACATATATCCCGCGCGCCCTTCGCCCATCCGTTTGAGCACTGCCAAAGGCGAGGCAAGCCCGGAATTGGCGATCATCTCAAGCATGCGTTTGAGCACATCCGCCTGATCAATCGGCACCACGCATTGAAACTGGTGAAAGCCGCGCTTGCCATAAAGCCGGTTCCAGTTGTGAATTTTATCAAGTGGAAAGAAGGGCTCAGAAATCGGCTTTACGGTCGTGCGGCCTGTCTCTGGCACGCGGCGAAAATAGGCCTCGTTGAACAGGCGCACGATGGGGCCAGAAAGCGCCCAATGCGGCGCGTTGAACGGCACTTCTTTCTTGCGCCCCACGGTGGGGGAAATGCCCGAAGTGATCTCGCCCTCTTCCAGAATACCGCGGCCCAAACGCGCGCCCTTGGCTGTCGCATCAATCCAGCCAACCGTATAATCGGCAGGCGAATGATCGAGCGCTTCAAGGAATTCTTCCCAGCCATCAATGCGCCGCTCGGTCAGCACCATCATATCACCCTTACAGGGGATCAGCTGCAACTTGGCGGAGGCTATAATCCCCGTCTGGCCCAAGCCGCCCACGGTGGCGCGAAACAGATCAGGGGTTTTCTCGGGCGTAACCGTCTTGGCCTTGCCGTTCTGCAACAGCGTGATCGAGACAACATGCTGGCCAAAAGAGCCAACCACATGATGGTTTTTCCCGTGCACATCATTGGCAATACAGCCGCCCACGGTCGCAAATCCTGTGCCCGGCATCACCGGCGGTATCCAGCCTTTGGGCGCGAAAGCCCGGCCCAGATCGCCAATGTTATGGCCGGCCTCAACCTCGACAATCCCGCTTTCAGGATCAAAGGAAAGCAGCCGATCAAGGCGCGTCATATCAATCGCGCGCCCTTCATTATTGAGGGCGGCATCTCCGTAAGAGCGCAGCTGGCCAATGGCCGGCGCAGGGCTCTCGGCGGCAAGTTTGCGCAAGCTAGAAGCACGCTCGGGGCGGGCAACTTCGCCGCTGGCAGTCAGGGCGCGGCCCCAACCAGAATAGGTGATTTTATTCCACAACATATCTAACTCTCAGGTTCTGGATTTCAGCGAATTTCGTTCGGCCAGCGGGAAAAGCGCCAGGCCAATAAGAATGGCAAACCAAAGCGTGGTGAGCCGGATGATTGCAGTGGCCGGGATCGACATCTCAAGCGGCACGCCCTCAAGCGACAGCAGAGCAACCATCGCCGCCTCTGCCCCGCCAAGCCCGCCCGGCGCGCCGGTAAGCCCGCCCGCAAGCGCCGAGAAAATAAAGATCGCAATAGCCGTGGAAAGCGCAATATCCGCCCCCATCCACGCCAGCAAAAGATAAAACGCATAGCCCTCAGCCGCCCAACCAAGACAGCCCAAAAGCCCCGCCATCGTAAGCGTGCCACCATGGCTAAACCGGGCAAGCGAGCGCGCAGCGGTGCGCAGCTTGGCAAACAGGCGCGGCGCGCGGCCCGTGGCGCGATGCCCCAGCGTTGCAATCCAAGCCAAAAGGCGCGGGCGTGTGGCGATAAACGCCGCGCCAAGCGCAAGGATCGTAACCGGCAAAGCGCCCGAAATCCCATGCCCGACAAAAAGCAAAGAGAAGCCCATCAGCAAAGCCATCGCCGCCAGATCCGCCGCACGATCGACCAAAACAAGCGGCGCGGTGCGCGTATAGGCCCAGCCCGTTTCGCGATAAAGCCAACGCATCCGCACCAGCTCTCCAACGCGCCCCGGAGTAACCGTCATGGCAAAGCCGCCAAGGAAATGCAGCGCGTTATGGGTGAATGGCGTTGTTAAACCGAGGCGGCGCGCAAAGGCATGCCAACGAAGCGCCCGCAGCCCATAATTGGCCAGCGAAAGAGCCAGCAAAGCGCCAAACTGCCAAAGGGAGATCTTGCGCAGCTGTTCAAGCGTTTCTTGCCAGCCCGTCGCGGCAATCGCGCCGATCATCCCAAAGCCCACAAGCGCCAAAAGCCCAATCAAAACAGCGCGATCCCGCCATTGCTTGGAAGCAACGGGCAAAGGCGCGCGCGAGGGCGGGATATCTGAACGCGTCATCGTCATCACTGCCCGTTTAGGAACCAATTGGGGCGATATTATGATGCTGTTTCGATTTGTTAAACAGTGCGCGAAAAAATTGACCAGATTTCAAGAGCGCCGGGGCCAATTCGCGCGCGCCAAACAAAAAGGGCACAGCCAAGCCGCGCCCTTTTCTCCATACTGCACAAAGGCTTAATCGACGATTGTTGCCTCAGTCGCTGCGCGCAACTCGGCCTCGCTCACGCCTTCTGCAAGCTCAACAATCTTCAACCCGCCAGGAACCACATCCAAAACACCAAGCCCAGTGATGATCCGATCGACAACCGCCTTGCCAGTCAGAGGCAATGTGCATGCCTTCAAAACCTTGCTCTCGCCGTGCTTATTGGCGTGATCCATCACAACCACAACGCGGCCAACACCGGCAACCAAATCCATCGCGCCGCCCATCCCTTTGACCAGCTTGCCCGGGATCATCCAATTCGCCAGATCGCCATTCTCAGCAACTTCCATCGCGCCCAAAATTGCCATCGCAATCTTGCCGCCACGGATCATGCCAAAGCTCATCGCGCTGTCAAAATAAGCGGTTTGGGGCAGCTCGGTGATCGTCTGCTTGCCCGCATTGATCAGATCGGCATCCTCTGTTCCTTCAATCGGGAACGGGCCCATGCCCAACATGCCGTTTTCCGATTGCAGCGTCACTTCAACACCCTCGGGGATGTAATTCGAAACCAGCGTTGGAATGCCAATCCCAAGGTTTACATACATGCCATCTTCGAGTTCGAGCGCCGCGCGGGCAGCCATTTGATTGCGATCCCAGCTCATGATCTTTGTCCTTTTCTGCGCCGCCAAAGCGGCAAATTCGCGCCCCTAATGCGAGGCTTTGGATTGCTGCACCTGCTCAGGATGAGGCGCATTACTTTGTTTGTCTATCGGGGCTTGCTGCGCCGCTTCATGCATGGCGGCAAACAATATCTTGGCATAGGCCGCATTGGTATGGCGGTGATCATCCTTAACCCCCTCTTTGCCCAATTCCTCTTCGGGTACGCGGGCATATGCGTCCTTGGTCAAAAACGCACGATCAAGCGTTTCGCGCGGCTGCAAGACAAAATGCAGGCCCCGGGCCTCCATCTCATCGGCAATCATCCCCTCGTAAACGTCCAAAATCATCTGGCTATCAGCAAGCCGCGAGCTTAGCCCAAAGGCAGGCTCCCATTCGGCCCGTTTGAGCGAGGCGCGCGCCAAAGGATAGGGGGAGGGGGCAAAAATCATCCGCGGATCGGCGCCGAATTTGGCGATGATCTCATCCGTACCATCGCGCACCCATGCCGCCATCGCCGCCAATAAAAAGCTCTCGGAAATCCCGGCCTTTTGGCGAACGCGCTGCATCCCATACACATATCGCACATATAAAAGCCGCGCCAAATAATACATCCGCCAGCGATGCCCAACCACGAAAATGCGATCATATGGCGCCAAATCAATGCGCCGATCACTGTTCCATTCGCGGGCCTTCTTGGCACCAAAGGAATCGCCCTTTGCCGGGCCAAACAGGCCGTGCTTATCTTTCTGTGCGCGGTCATAAGCAAGCGCAGGCAGCCCATAAAAGGAAATCTCATAGTCGGGGTAGGCCTGCGCAATCTCGTCCTGCGCCAAACGCAGGGTCGCTGCATGAGAATTGCCAAGGATCAAAAGGCGGCTCATTGTGCCCCCCCCCTTGGGCGCATCGCATCAAGCATGGCCTCCTCGCAAATCAGCTCATCTTCGCCCTCGGGATCGGCATCGCTGGCGCGCATTGCCGCCGCCGGAACGCCCAAAAGCGCGGCCTCCTCGGGATCGCTGCCATGGGCGGCCAAAAACATCCCCATCGCCGCCGCAACACCCGCCTGCGTTGGCTCGCGCAGGTTTTCGCGAAAGAAAACGCCGCGCGCGCTGGGGCTGGTGATCACCTCATAGGAGGGGAAATAATCAAAACCATCCTCGCGCGCGAGCACGCCACAAACCGAACGCATCACCGATTTGGAATAGCTCGAGGCCGAAAGAACATGTTTGCCGCTGGCCGTTGCTGTCAGCGGGACAGGCGAAACCGAGAGCAAGAAATTCACCCCCGGATTGATCGCCCGAACCATATCGCGGCAAGCGCGCATATCGTCCAAAATGTCCTCGTAAGGGGCGTTGTAAAACTCGAAAATAGCCGGATCAAACTGCCCCGCAATCACTCCGGGCGCGACCGGATAGATCGTGCCTTTGCTGCGATGGCGCCAGCTTTCGGTAAGGCCAAGCGTAAACACAATAACATCCGCATCGCGCAGCACATCGCGCACCGCCTCAAGATGCTCTGCGCGCGCCTCTTTGACATGCGCCGGATCGCTATATCCCTGTGGCTCAACATTGGGGCGCAACGCATCAAAATAGCGCCCGTCCCGCTCCCAAACTGGCAGTGCAGGGGCGCCATCATAAAGCGCTTCTTCGATCAGCTGGCGCAGCTGGCGCACTGTGTAGATATTTCCGTAACGCGCTGAAAACACGCCATAAAAATGCACCTTAAGAACGTCTTGCGGAACCGCAACCTCAATGCGCTCCGCATCCATCACCCCCCAGCCAAGCTGATGCAGCGAACGGTGCAAATGCTGGGCAAAACAGCTTCCCGCGGTCATTATTTTACTGTCGCGGGTGATCGCGAATTTGGGCACATAAAGCGCCTCTATCGCGCCTGCATCCTGCGCCACCACACCACTGCGCCAAAAAGCGCGCGCCGGGGCATTGTCATAGGGGGAGGCCATGCGCGCGGGCCTAAGCTGCGCGCGTTGTCCGCTGCTCGATGCGCTTTTCATGCTCGCCTTGGATGATGCGATGCACATAAACGCCGGGCAGGTGAATGAGATCAGGATCAAGCGAACCCGTTGGCACGATTTCCTCAACCTCAACGATGCAAACTTTGCCACACATCGCCGCGGGCGGATTGAAATTGCGCGCGGTTTTGCGGAAAATCAGATTGCCGGTCGGATCCGCTTTCCAGGCTTTGACAATCGCCAGATCAGCAAAAATACCGGTTTCCATGATGTATTCCTGGCCGTCAAACACTTTGGTTTCTTTGCCCTCAGCAATCACCGTGCCAACGCCCGTTTTGGTGTAAAACCCCGGAATGCCCGCGCCGCCTGCGCGCATCCGCTCGGCCAATGTGCCTTGGGGATTGAACTCAAGCTCAAGCTCGCCGGAAAGATATTGGCGCATGAATTCAGCATTTTCACCAACATAAGAACTCATCATTTTGCGCACTTGTTTGGTTTGCAGCAAAACACCGAGACCAAAATCATCAACCCCTGCATTGTTCGAGGCGACGGTCAATTCCTTGGTGCCCGCATCACGGATCGCATTGATCAAAAGCTCGGGGATGCCGCAAAGGCCAAACCCGCCCGCCGCAATCGTCATGCCGTCAAACAACACACCATCAAGCGCTTCTGCGGCTGATCCAAATACCTTTTTCATCTCCGTCTCCCCTTTGATCCCGATCCAATTGCGGCAGGATAGTATAGTTGCGCATGTCAATCAATTGCTGCGCTGCAAAATATGATTGCTCAAAGGTTACTCTGCATCGCAGCTATGTCAAACGGCAAAGCGAAACGCGGCCAAATCAAAGGGGCGAAAGGGCGGGGCGGGTTCGCCGGCCTAGCCTTCGCTGGCCTTTTTCGCCGCGGGTTTCTTTGCCGCTGGTTTTTTGGCAGCAGGCTTCTTGGCGGCGGCCTTTTTTGGGGCTGCCTTTTTCGCGGCGGGCTTCTTGGCCGCAGCCTTTTTCGGCGCCGCTTTCTTGCGCCCGCCTTTTGAGGCCAGTTTGGCCGCGATCAATTCAACCGCCAAATCCATAGTCACATCTTCGGGCTCGGTGCCTTTGGGCAAGGTCGCATTAACCTTTTCCCATTTCACATAAGGCCCATAGCGCCCATCCATGACAGCAATCATGCCGCCGCTTTCTGGATGGTCTCCGATTTCTTTCAAAGGCTTAGCGGCTGCACGCCCGGCGCCGCGTGTGGCCAGCTTTTGCGCCAGAACTTCAACCGCGCGGTTCATCCCGATGGTAAAGACTTCCTCCACATCAGGGATATTCGCATAGAGCCGATCATGTTTGACAAACGGCCCATAGCGCCCGATGCCCGCCTCGATCATCACGCCATCATCCGGGTGCGGCCCAACTTCGCGTGGCAGGCTGAGCAACATCAGCGCTTTTTCCAGATCAATCGTTTCGGGCGCCCAGCCCTTGGGCAGGCTCGCGCGGGGCGGCTTTTTCACCTCTTCGGTGGGCTCGCCGCGCTGCACATAAGGGCCAAAACGGCCAGAACGCAGCGAGATTTCATCTCCCCCATCTTCGCCCAAAACCCGATCGCCCGATGGTGCATCCGGATCGGCATTGATCGGGCGGGTGTAGCGGCATTCGGGATAGTTTCCGCAGCCAACAAACCCGCCGGTTTTGGATGTTTTGAGGTGCAATTTACCGTCCCCGCAAAGCGGACAGGCGCGCGGATCAGAGCCATCGGCGCGCGGCGGATAAAGCTGCGGCGCGAGAGCTGCATCAAGCTTATCAAGCACTTCGGTGATGCGCAGCTCGCTCGTTTCAGAAATCGCAACGGAAAAATCGCGCCAGAACCGATTGAGCACATCCTTATAATCGCGCTCGCCCGCACTCACATCATCAAGCTGGCCTTCAAGATCAGCAGTGAAATCATAACCGACATATTTGCGGAAGAAATTGAGCAAAAAGATCGTCACGATCCGCCCCTTTTCCTCGGGGATCAGGCGGTTTTTATCCTTGCGGACATATTCGCGATCTTGGATCGTGGTCACGATGCTGGCGTATGTCGAGGGGCGGCCGATGCCGAGCTCTTCCATGCGTTTCACAAGCGTTGCCTCGGTATAACGGGGCGGGGGCTGGGTGAAATGCTGGGCGCCAAGAACGGCCGCATCCTCAGACATCACAGCCGAAGCGATCTGGCGCAGGCCGGGTTTGGCTTTCGCCTCAATCACATCGTCAGATTTCTCGGCCGCCTTGTTGAAATCAGCCAAAACGCCATTTTCGGCCAATTTGGCCGCCTCGCCCTGCATAATCTGGGGCAAGCGCGCCTCATCCTCAGAGGCGACATCATCACGCCCCTCTTCATAGACGCGCAAAAACCCATCAAAAAGAACAACTTGCCCAGTCGCGCGCAGGCCAACCTGATCATCATTGCTGGCAATATCGACTGTGGTGCGCTCAAGGCGGGCCGCTTCCATTTGGCTCGCAATTGTGCGTTTCCAGATCAGATCATAGAGTTTGATTTGATCTTTGTCGGTGATCTTCAACAGATCCGGGCTCATATCCATATCTGTCGGGCGAATACATTCATGCGCTTCTTGAGCGTTTTTCGCCTTGTTTTTATAGATGCGCGGCGTGCCGGGCACGTATTCCTTGCCGTATTTCTTGCCGATCGTTTCACGCGCAGCCGCGACGGCCTCGGGCGCCATATCAATGCCATCGGTCCTCATATAGGTGATGTAACCGGCTTCATAGAGGCGCTGCGCCGTCCCCATTGCAGCGCGCGCGCCCATGCCAAATTTGCGGCTGGCCTCTTGCTGAAGCGTCGAGGTCATGAAGGGCGGGGAGGGGTTGCGCGCACCGGGCTTTGCCTCGACAGAGACGATTTTGAGCGGGCGAGAAGTGACCGCTTGAACAGCGATTTCAGCCGATAGCGCGTTTTCAATATCGAACTTTTCAAGCTTTTTGCCGGCAAGCGTTGTGAGGCGCGCCTCAAATTGCTGGCCGCGCGGGGTCTCGAATGCGGCCTTCACGCTCCAATATTCTTGCGGGTTAAACGCCTCGATTTCCATCTCGCGCTCAACGATCAAGCGCAGGCAAACTGATTGCACGCGGCCAGCCGATTTTGCACCCGGCAGCTTGCGCCACAGAACAGGAGAGAGGTTGAACCCCACCAGATAATCAAGCGCGCGGCGGGCCAGATAAGCATCCACCAGCGGCACATCGACTTGGCGCGGATTTTTCATCGCCTCAGTGACGGCCGCCTTGGTGATCGCATTGAAAACAACGCGGCTCACTTTGGTGTCTTTTTTGATCGCTTTGCGTTTGGTCAGAGCTTCCTGAAGATGCCAAGAGATCGCTTCGCCTTCGCGATCCGGGTCGGTCGCGAGAATGAGCGTATCGTCATTGGCGAGCGCATCCGCGATGGCTTTTACATGTTTGCGGCTGTCGTAACCGACTTCCCATTTCATCTCGAAATCATGCTCGGTATCGACGGAACCATCCTTTGGCGGCAGGTCGCGGACATGCCCGTAAGAGGCCAGCACGACATAATCGCTCCCCAAATACTTGTTGATTGTCTTGGCTTTAGCTGGGGATTCGACAACGACAACGGGCATAAAATTCCTTTCGACTCGGATCGAGCACTATGGCGCGGCAAAATGTGGGGGGTTGGGGGGCTTGTCAATGCGCGGTTTTGGCGAGCGGCGGATTGAGGCGGCAAAGGGCGCCAGATTGCGCGCGCGGGGATGCGCTCACCGGATGCTCAGCAATCCACCGGGCTGGCGCGCGATTTTGCCTTCAAGCTCAAGGTCGGTGAGGGCAGGGGTGATCTCGCGCAGGTTGAGATTGAGATCACGCATCAACTGATCCTCGGCAAGCGGGCTGGGGCCAAGACGGCCAAGGATTTCACTGTGAAGCGCGGCCAGTTCAGCCAGAGAGCGGGGCATTTTCGGCGGAGCAGGCTGTGCAGGCGGCGCATCTGGGGAGATGGCGGCAGGATCAGGCGCATCGTGCCTTTGCGCAGCCGCCACTTTGGGGGCGAGATCGGCAAGCGCCTCGATCACATCCGCCGCAGAGCGCACCAAAGTTGCCCCGTCACGGATCAACATATTGCTGCCGCCCGCGCGCGCATCCAATGGGTGGCCGGGAACGGCCAGAACATCGCGCCCCTGATCAAGGGCATTGCGCGCGGTGATCAAACTGCCCGATTTTGGCGCGGCCTCGATCACAACGACCGCTTCAGACAGCCCTGAAATGATCCGATTGCGCATCGGGAAATGGCGCGCCATCGGGGCAAGGCCGATGGGTTGCTCAGAAAGGAGCAAACCGCGCGTTTCGATCTCTTGGGCCAGAACAGCATTTTCCGCCGGGTAAATCACATCAACACCGCCCGCCATCACAGCCACAGTGCCCCTTTCAAGCGCGGCCTGATGCGCAGCCGTATCAATCCCGCGCGCCAGCCCAGAGACAACAATATAACCCGCCTCCGCCAATTCGCCCGCCATTTTGCGCGCCATACGCATGCCGAGGCTTGAAGCATTGCGCGCGCCGACAAGAGCAATCATTGGCCGCCCGAGCAACGCCTTATTGCCGCGCACCCAAATCAAGGGTGGCGCATCGGCAAGATCGCTAAGGGCTGCGGGATAACCCGGCTGACCATTGGCAATCAGCCGCGCGCCTGCAAGGCGCCCAGCCTTTAATTCGGCAAGAACAACGCCTTCGGGGCATATCTGATAAGAGGAAACACCCGCATCGCGGGCAATATCGGGAAGGGCAGCAAGGGCTTCTTGGGCCGATCCATGCTCAGCGAGCAGACGATAAAATGTGGAAATGCCAACGCGGCGTGAGCGCAAGAGGCGGAGCCAGGAAAGCGTATCTTCCTCGCTGTGGGGTGGGGTGAGGGGGTGGGGGGAAGGGAAATAATCCTTGGCCATCCTGTCGCTCCATCTCTTGCCCCTTTAGCATGCACCAGAGCTGGTTAATGAAACGTGAATGTTTGAAAACTTCTACAAAATTGATATATTTCATGTGCTTATCGGCAGGCTCTTCTTAACCACGATAAAGAATCATCTGCGCCACAGCGCTATATGCCTGCCGCAGATCATCCAACGGCCTGCGTGCAAAGCTCACCCCGCGCGCAGGGCGCCGATCAGATCGCAGCGCCGCCAACCGTTAGCCCGCCAATCAGCATCGTCGGCTGACCAACCCCAACCGGCACCCATTGCCCCGCCTTGCCACACATCCCAATGCCCGGATCAAGCGCCATATCATTGCCAATCGCGCGGATATGCTGAAGCGCGGTCGCCCCATCGCCAATCAGCGTGGCCCCCTTTACCGGCGCGCCGACGACGCCATTTTTAACGCGGTAAGCCTCGGTGCAGGAAAACACGAATTTGCCATTGGTGATATCAACCTGACCGCCGCCAAAACCAACCGCATAGATGCCATCCTTCAAATCAGCAACGATATCACCCGGCGCCGTATCACCGCCCAGCATATAGGTGTTGGTCATCCGGGGCATCGGCGCATGGGCATGGCTTTCGCGCCGCCCGTTTCCGGTTGGCTCAACCCCCATGAGGCGCGCGTTTTGGCGATCCTGCATATAGCCAACAAGGATGCCATCCTCGATCAAAACATTCTTGGCGCTGGGCGTGCCCTCATCATCCACAGAGATTGAGCCGCGCCGATCCGGGATCGTCCCATCATCCAGCACGGTGACGCCCTTAGAGGCCACACGCTTGCCCATAAGCCCTGCAAATGCCGAGGTTTTCTTGCGGTTGAAATCGCCCTCAAGCCCATGGCCAACGGCTTCATGCAGCAAAATCCCGGGCCAGCCATTGCCCAGCACAACATCCATAACGCCCGCCGGCGCAGGCTCTGCGCGCAGGTTCACCAGCGCAATGCGAAGGGCCTCGCGCGCCGAGGCTTGCCAGAATTCCGGCGCAATCAGCAGATCAAGGCCCGCGCGCCCGCCGCCCGCCGCACTTCCCGCCTCGCGCCGCCCGTTTTCCTCAACAATCACCGAAAGCGAGAGCCGCGCCATGGGGCGAATATCCGAAACCAAACTGCCCTCAGGGCGCAGGATAAAGACCTCCTGATGCGACGCCGCCAGCGAGGCCGTTACCTGCACCACCCGCTTATCAAGGGCGCGCGCATAGGCATCAATCTCGGCCAGCAAATCAAGCTTGGCGGGGAAGGTCGCGCCGTCCATCGGGTTTTCATCCGTGTAAAGCTTGCGATTGGTCGGGCGGGGCGCATCCGCCATCACGCCACCCCCATCGCCAACGGCCAAGCGCGCGGTTGCCACGGCGCGCCCCAAAGCGGCCTCGGAAATCTGGGTCGAATGGGCATATCCGGCCGTCTCGCCACGCACCGCGCGAAGGCCGAACCCCTCGGATGCATCATAGCTTGCGGTCTTTACCTGCCCGTCATCAAAGACCAAAGCCTCCGATCGCCGCCGCTCTAAAAACAACTCACCATCATCCGCGTCATCCACCGCTTTGCGCAAAAGCCCAAGCGCAGAATCGCGATCCAGGCTTGTTTCAAAGGGGTCAAAGCGCTCTGACGACATGGAAAATCCTCCTCGCGGGGGTGAATTAGATCAAAAAAGCGGCCCTTTGCCGCATTAGTATCGCTTGTCCCGCAACGTCTAATATGGTTTTTGGCGCACAGGAGACAATGGGATTCCATTCGCAGCGCGCGATGGGCCCGGGCGAGGCTGTAATGGCTGCGCGTCGAAACAGGATGATAAAATGCGCTTTATGACCGTTCTTTCGGGCCTTTCGGCCTCACTTTTGGCTAGCATCACCGCCAGCGCCGCCGTGGCACAGGATGCGCTTTCGGGCCTAGAAATCATTGGGCGGCCCATTGATGGCAAAATGGGCTTTCAGCCAGCGGCGACCGAACTTGCCCGCGATTTGCAAGATTTGGACCACATGATTTTGATCATCATCTCGGTGATCGTTGTCTTTGTGACCTGCCTGATGCTCTATGCGATCCTGCGCTTTAACAAACGCGCCAATCCAACGCCGGCAACCTTTACCCATAACTCCCCTGTCGAAGTGGCTTGGACGGTTCTGCCGATCATTGTGCTGGTCTTTATCGGGGCTTTTTCGCTTCCGGTTCTGTTCAAACAGCAAGAGATCCCAACCGCCGACATCACCATCAAAGCCACGGGCAACCAGTGGTATTGGACGTATGAATATGTCGATAGCGAGTTCTCATTTGACAGCTATATGCTTGGCCACCCGGCGACATTGGGCGATGGCGATGAAGAGGTAACCCCCTTCGTGCTGAATGATGCGATGGTCGGCAAGCTTGAACGCGCAGGCTATTCGCGCGCCGAATTCCTTTTGGCCACCGATACAGCCGTTGTGATCCCAGTGAACAAAACGGTTGTTGTTCAGGTCACGGGCTCTGATGTGATCCACTCTTGGGCGATCCCCGCATTCGGCGTGAAGCAAGATGGCGTTCCGGGCCGCACAGCAGAGCTATGGTTTAATGCTGAGCGCGAAGGTGTTTATTTTGGCCAGTGTTCTGAGCTTTGCGGCAAGGATCACGCCTATATGCCAATCACCGTCAAAGTGGTGAGCCAAGCGCAATATGATGCATGGCTGAGCGGCGCGATCGAAGAATATGCAGGCCTCCCGCAGGTGGCACCAAGCGTTGCTTTGGCATCTGCCGAATAAGCGAGCGGGCCTTAAGTTAAAACAACAGGCGGCGCATATCGCGCGGCCTGTTGGCTGGAATTCTAACAAAACTGCCTGAAAAGGGCTTCAAGCGCATGAGCGATTCTACCGCAATGGATCACGAAAACGAGGCAAGCTTTGGCGATTACTTCGCGCTGCTTAAGCCGCGCGTGATGTCGCTTGTTGTGTTCACCGCTTTGGTGGGGCTGATCGTGGCGCCTGTGCCGGTGCATCCGTTTATCGCGCTTGTTTCGATCCTGTTTATCGCGATTGGCGGGGGGGCTTCTGGCGCGCTCAATATGTGGTTTGATGCCGATATTGATGCGATCATGAAACGCACCGCCAAACGCCCGATCCCCTCGGGCAAGGTTGAACCGGGCGAAGCGCTGGGCATTGGCGTCGCACTTTCTGGCTTTTCCGTTTTGCTTCTTGGGCTGGCGGCCAATTGGGTCGCAGCGGGGCTCTTGGCTTTTACCATCTTCTTTTACGCCGTGATCTATACCATGTGGCTCAAGCGCTGGACGCCGCAAAACATCGTGATTGGCGGGGCCGCTGGCGCCTTTCCTCCGATGATCGGTTGGGCCGTCGCTACGGGCGGCATCTCGATTGAAAGCGTGCTGATGTTCTGCCTCACATTCATGTGGACACCGCCGCATTTCTGGGCGCTGGCGCTGTTTATGAAGGCCGATTACGATGAGGCAGGCGTTCCGATGCTGACCTCAACCCATGGGCGCAAAGTCACGCGCCGCCATATCCTGGCCTATACGTTGCTGCTTGCCCCGGTCGCGCTTGGCCTTGGGATCACCTCGATTGGCGGGCCGGTCTATATGGCTGTGGCTGTGGCCGCGAACCTTTGGTTTATCAAGGGCGCCTTTGCGATCCTCAAGCGGAACGAAGAAGAAGCCGCAGCCGATCAATACAAGGCCGAGAAGGGCTTCTTCAAATTCTCGCTGGCCTATCTTTTCGTCCATTTCGGCGCATTGCTGGTGGAAGCCACGCTGCGCGGCTTTGGCCTTGGGGGCTGGTAGAACATCATGGCCATCACCAAAGATCACGAACTGCACAAACGCCGCTTTAGCCGCAACCTTGGGGTTGGGATTTCGCTTGGCGTTTTGGTCGCGATTGTGATGGTGCTGACGGTTGTCAAAGTCTCTGTGCTTGATCCGGCGCGCAACGGAACCTACCGCGCACCCGCCGTTGAAACGCCCGCAGATCAGCCCGCAGCCGAGGCCACGACACAAACACCTGCAGCGCAGGCCGCTCAATGAGCCTAGAGCGCACCCATAAAACCGCCCTGATGGCGGGCGGCGTTGTTGTGCTGATGGGCGCGCTCGCTTGGGCATCCGTGCCGTTCTATAGCTGGTTCTGCCAAGTCACCGGCTTTGGCGGTACAACATCTGTGTCCGATCAAGGCTCTGATGTGATCCTAGACGAGACAATCGCCATCCGCTTTGACGCCACAATCGCGCGCGGCATGGCTTGGGAGTTCAAACCCGTTGTGCGCAAAATGGAGCTCAAAATCGGTGAAACCGGCCTTGCCTTCTATGAGGCCTATAATCCAACCGATCGCCCCATCGCAGGCACAGCAACCTATAACGTCGCCCCCTATGAGGCCGGCGGCTTTTTCACCAAGATTGATTGCTTCTGCTTTACCGAGCAGGTGCTTCAACCGGGAGAGCGGGTGCAAATGCCCGTAACATTCTATGTTGATCCCGAAATTCGACAAGATCGTGATGCAAAGTTTGTAAAACACATCACGCTATCATACACATTCTATGAAACCGATTTGCCCGAAGAGACAGCGCATCTGATTGATGATGCAACGGCTCCGCGGACAGGTCTAAATTAAATCCCAGGCGGGGATCGCACATGGCACATGAAAAGAACCACGACTACCATATTCTAACCCCTTCGATCTGGCCCTTTATGGGCGCAGTATCGGCTTTCGTTATGCTGTTTGGCGCAGTGATGTGGATGCAGGGCGTTACACCGTTCATCTTCCTCATCGGCTTGGCGGCCGTGCTTTATACAATGTTTGGCTGGTGGTCGGCGGTTGTGGCCGAAAGCCATGTTGGCGATCACACGCCGGTTGTGAAAATCGGCCTGCGCTACGGCGTTTTGATGTTCATCATGTCCGAAGTGATGTTCTTTGCCGCTTGGTTCTGGGGCTTTTTCAAAAACGCGATGTATCCGATGGGCCCAGACTCGCCCGCCGTTGATGGCGTTTGGCCCCCCGTTGGCATCGAGACCTTTGATGCATGGCACCTGCCGCTGATGAACACGCTGATCCTGCTTTGCTCGGGCGCGGCCTGTACATGGGCGCACCACGCGATTGCCCATGAAAACAACCGCAAAGACCTGATCAATGGGCTCGCGCTTTCGGTGGCTCTTGGCCTGCTGTTCACCGGTTTCCAAGCCTATGAATACAGCCACGCGACATTCGGCTTTGGCCGCGGTTGCGAGGTTTATTGCTCGAACTTCATCCTGCCAACGCTGTTCCATGGCTTTCATGTTGTGATCGGCACGATCTTCCTCGCAGTCTGCTTGCTGCGCGCCATCAAGGGGCATTTCACCCCCGAGGCGCATATCGGCTTTGAAGCGGCGGCTTGGTACTGGCACTTCGTGGATGTTGTCTGGCTCTTCCTCTTTGTGGCTGTCTACGTCTGGGGCAGCTAAGCGCTAAACGACACGATAGTTTGTGAAAAGCGCGTGCCTTGGTGCGCGCTTTTTGCTTCAAAGAGATCCCAAATTTGCCGAGGTCTTCATGCTAAAACGAATGAGCGGCCCTCTCATCATCGGGCTTGGCGGGATCGCGATCCTGCTCTCGCTGGGCATTTGGCAAGTGCAACGGCTCGCCTGGAAACAAGCCGTTCTGGCCGATATCGAGGCGCGCATTTCTGCCCCCGCTGTGCCGCTGGCCGATCTGGCCACGCCGGAAAAATACGCCCCCGTTTCGCTAACCGGCAAAACCTTCGGCCCCGAAATCCATGTGCTGGTGAGCCGCAAACAAATCGGCGCGGGCTACCGGATCATCACCGGGTTTGAAACCGATCAGGGCCGCAAAATCCTGCTGGATCGCGGCTTTGTCAAAATTGCTGCCGCCGATGTGCCGCGCCCGCCCGCATCCCTCACCATCACCGGCAATATCCACACGCCCGATGATCGCAGCGCCTCAACCCCGCCCAATGACGCCGCCAAGAACATCTGGTTTGCCCGCGACATCCCCGATATGGCCGTCGCATTGCAAACCGAGCCGCTCTTAATCATCGCGCACTCTGATACAGGGCAGGGGGTTGAGCCGATGCCTGTTGGGCTTGAGGGCATCCCAAACGACCATCTGCAATACGCAATCACATGGTTTTCGCTCGCTCTTGTCTGGTTGGGGATGACAGTTTACCAGCTCTGGCGTATCAGAACCAAAGCCGCCTAATTCCGGCACGATCCAAACGGGACATTCCATGCGTTATATTTCGACCCGCGGCCAAAGCCCGGCGCTTTCATTCGAGGAAACCATGCTCACCGGGCTCGCGCCTGATGGGGGGCTCTATGTGCCCGAAAGCATCCCGACGCTCAGCGCTGATGAGATCGCAGGCCTTGCGGGCGCAAGTTATGAAGAGGCAGCGTTTACGATCATGCGCCCCTTCTTGGGCGATACATTCACCGACGAAGAATTCCGCGCCATCATCAAACGCGCCTATGCTGGCTTTGCCCATACCGCCCGCGCGCCCATGGTCCAACTTGGCCCCAACCATTTCCTTCTCGAGCTGTTTCACGGCCCAACACTGGCGTTCAAAGATTTCGCCATGCAGCTGATCGGCCAGCTCTTTCAATCCGCACTGGCGCGGCGCAAAGAGCGCGTCACCATCGTTGGCGCGACTTCTGGTGATACGGGCTCTGCCGCGATCGAGGCATTCCGCGGGCTTGAGAACGTTGATGTTGTGATCCTCTTCCCGCATGGCCGCGTCTCGGATGTTCAGCGCCGCCAGATGACGACCCCTTCCGAGGCCAACGTTCACGCCCTCGCGCTGGATGGTGATTTCGATGATTGCCAAGCCGCGCTGAAGGAAATGTTCGCCGATGAGGCCTTCCGCAAAGGGGTCAAACTCGCCGCGGTGAATTCGATCAACTGGGCGCGCGTCCTTGCCCAAGTTGTGTACTACTTTACCTCCGCCGTGGCGCTTGGTGCGCCGCATCGCAAGGTCTCCTTCACCGTGCCCACAGGCAATTTCGGCGATATTTTCGCAGGCTACATCGCCAAGCAAATGGGCCTGCCAATCGATCGCCTCGTGATCGCGACCAACCAAAACGATATCCTGCACCGCACCATCCAATCCGGCGCCCATACCAAAGAGGGCGTGACCCCTTCCATCTCGCCCTCGATGGATATTCAGGTCTCCTCTAATTTTGAGCGCGCTTTGTTTGATGCCTACGGGCGCGATGGCGCGGCTGTTGCCCAACTGATGGGTGAGCTGAAAGAAGGCGGCTTTACCGTCTCGCAAGGCGCGATTGAGACCCTGCGCAGCCACTTTGACAGCGGGCGCGCCAGCGAGGCCGAAACCACCGCCACGATCAAAGCGATCCACGCAGAGACCAGCGAAATTCTCTGCCCGCATTCGGCTGTTGGCGTCAAAGTCGCCGCCGAGCACCTCGGCGCAGCCCCGATGATCACGCTGGCAACGGCCCACCCGGCCAAATTCCCCGATGCCGTCGAGGCCGCAACAGGTATCCGCCCCGCGCTGCCGCCCCATATGGCCGATCTCTTTGATCGCAAAGAGCGGATGACCCGCGTGCCCAATGATCTCACTGCCCTCAAATCCCTTATTCAGGAGCGCACCAAGCGTTGAGCGTCCAATTTCACACCCTTTCCAACGGGTTCCGCATCGTCACCGAAAATATGCCCGGCCTGCAATCCGCCTCTATCGGGGTCTGGGTCCAAGCGGGCGGGCGGCACGAGCGGCTTGAGCAAAATGGCATCGCCCATTTCCTCGAACACATGGCTTTCAAAGGAACCGAGCGCCGCTCGCCGCTTGAAATCGCCGAAGTGCTTGAGGATGTCGGCGGCTACCTAAACGCTTATACCTCGCGCGAAATGACAGCCTATTATGCGCGCGTTTTGCAGGCCGATGTGGGGCTCGCGCTGGATGTTATTGCTGATATTATCCTCAACCCGATCTTTGATCCAAACGAGATCGAGGTCGAGCGCGGCGTGATTTTGCAGGAGATCGGCCAAGCCGCGGATACACCGGATGATGTGATCTTTGATTGGCTCCAAGCGGCGGCCTATCCCGATCAGCCCATGGGCAGAACGATCCTTGGCCCGGATGAACGGGTGAATGCCTTTGGGCGCGATGATCTTTCCGGCTTTGTGCGCGAACATTATTCGCCGGATCGCATGATCCTCTCTGCGGCAGGGGGCGTTGATCATGAGGCGCTGGTGCACGAGGCCGAGCGCCTCTTTGGCCATATAGAAGCGCGCCCGGCCCCCAAGGTGATTTCTTCGGCTTTCTCGGGCGGCGAACACCGCGCCATCAAACCCCTTGAACAAGCGCATTTCGCCCTTGCCATTGAAGGGCCGAGCTACCGCGACGAAGATATTTACATCGCGCAGATCTGCTCCACGGCGCTTGGTGGCGGGATGTCTTCGCGCCTGTTCCAAGAGATCCGGGAAAAGCGCGGGTTGTGTTATACGATCTACGCCCAAACCGGCGCTTATGGCGACACGGGCCAAACAACGATCTATGCGGGCACCTCTGCCGAACAAATCGGTGAACTGGCTGAAATCACCATGGATGAGATCAAACGCGCCGCCGAAGATATGCGCCCCGATGAGATCGCCCGCGCTCGCGCCCAGATGAAAGCGGGCCTCTTGATGGGGCTGGAAAGCCCTTCAAGCCGCGCCGAACGGCTTGCGCGGATGGTCGCGATCTGGGGCAGGGTGCCGCCGCTTAGCGAAACCGTTGCGCGCATTGATGCTGTCACAACGGGCGACGTCAAAGCCTTTGCGCAAAACATGACAATCGCCCAATCGGCCCTTGCGCTTTATGGCCCGGTCGAGGCCGCCCCAACATTGGAACAATTGCGCGCAAGGCTTGCGGCCTAATGCTCAGAGCGCGGCGCAAAATTCGGATCGAAACAGATCGGATGAGCCTGCGCCCGCCCGTCCACGGCGATTTTCGCGCCTGGGTCGATCTGCGCCAGCAAAGCGCGGAATTCCTCACCCCCTGGGAGCCCACCTGGGCCAAAGATCACCTCTTGCGCAAAGGCTTCACCAATCGCGTCTATTGGGCGCAGCGCTCGATCACCAATGGCGCGGCTGTTCCGCTTTTCCTGATCCGGCGCGAAGATGCGCAAATCCTCGGTGCGATCACCCTTGATACAATCCGCCGCGGCCCCGCCCAAGCGGGCACTTTGGGCTATTGGATCGGCGCGGCCTTCGCCCGGCACGGCTATATGCGCGAAGCCATCGAGGCCGTTGTGCACCATGCTTTTGAAGAAATGGATCTGTCGCGGATCGAGGCCGCCTGCCTGCCCGAAAACATCGCCTCGCGCGGGGTTTTGGAAAAAAGTGGCTTTAAATATGAAGGGGTTGCCCAGAGCTATCTCCAAATCAACGGGCGCTGGCGCAATCACGTTCTCTATGCCAATCTGCGATCAGATCGGCGCGGCAAAACCGATGTTGGATAAGTGACCAAGGGCATAAAGGAGCCGTGAGATGCAGATATGGATCGCCCTTTTGCGCGGTGTGAATGTCGGCGGGCATGGCAAGCTGCCCATGGCGGAATTTCGCAGCATGCTCAGTGGCTTAGGCTATTCAAACCCGCAAACATATGTCCAGTCCGGCAATGCGATCTTTGCCAGCGATGAACCTGCCAGCGCAATCAGCGAGGCCATCGCATCCGGTGTTGAGGCCCAATTCAGCTTTCGCCCCGAAGTGATGCTGCTCACCGCCCAAACCCTGCAAGACGCGCTCAACGCCAACCCATTCCCCGCAACCATTGACGCCCCAACAACGCTGCACCTCCTCTTTGGCGGCGCGCCCGATTTGGCCGCAATCCGCGCGGCCGCAACCAGCGGCGAAGAAGCGGAATGTATCAACGGCATCACCTATTTCCATACCCCCAACGGCTATGGCAAATCCCGCCTCGCGGCCAATATCGCCCGCCATTTCGATGCGCCGATCACCGCGCGCAACCTGCGCTCTTGTGTGAAGATCGCCGAGATGTCGCAGGCCTAAACCTTGCGCCCAATCGCCCCTCATGTTTCTGTAACGCGCCCCTATCCTGCCCAAAAGGCCGCCTCAATGCCGCTCAATGCCATCACGCCAGCCTTCGAAAACGCCCTGCGCGCGTGCCTTCCCGAGGCCAGCTTTCGCGATCCCAACGCCTATGTGGAAGAGCCGCGCGGCCGGATCAAAGGCGAGGTCGGCCTTGCCATCGCGCCCCAATCGAGCGCAGAAATCGCTGCGGTGATCCGCCTCGCCAATGAAGCCCGCATCGGCGTTGTGCCCTATGGCGGCGGCACCGGCCTGGTGCTTGGCCAAGTGCGTGCAAGCGGCCATGCGCCACTGATCCTCTCACTGGAACGGATGACCAAAATCCGCGCCTCTTACCCCTCTGAAAATGTGCTGATCGTCGAGGCCGGCGCCATCCTTGCCGATGTCCAAACCGCGGCTCAATCCATTGATCGTCTCTTCCCGCTCTCGCTTGCCTCTGAAGGCTCCTGCCGGATCGGCGGCAATCTGGCGACCAATGCAGGCGGGCTCAACGTGCTGCGCTATGGCAATGCCCGCGATCTTTGCCTCGGGATCGAAGCGGTGCTGCCCGATGGCACCATTTGGAACGGGCTCAAACGCCTGCGCAAAGACAACACCGGCTATGATCTGCGCAACCTGCTGATCGGCTCAGAGGGCACGCTCGGCGTGATCACGGCCGCCGCCCTGCGCCTGTTTGCGCCCCCCGCCCACAACGGCACTGCGCTGTTTGTTGTTCCCAATCCCCAAGCCGCGCTCGATCTGCTTAGCCTTGCACAAGGCCAGATCGGCGAAGGCATCTCAGCCTTTGAAATCCTGTCCCAAGAGGGCTATAATTTCCTGAGCCAAACCTGCCCCGATACCCGCCAACCCTTTGATAAAGCGCCTGAATGGTCTGTGCTTATCGGCCTTGGCCTCTCTGCGCAGCAATCCACCGAGGCCGCCTTTGAAACCCTGTTCGAAGCCGCGCTGGAGACAGGCCTTGCCACAGACGGGACCATCGCCCAAAGCGAGAGCCAAGCGCAAAACCTGTGGAAACTGCGCGAAACCATCCCCGAGGCGAACAAACGCATCGGCGCAATCGCCTCGCATGATATCGCGCTGCCGCTCTCAACCATCCCCGAATTTATCGCCCGCGCAGGCGAGCGCCTTGCCACCCTTGGCGATATGCGGATCAATTGCTTTGGTCACTTGGGCGATGGCAACCTGCACTATAACGTCTTCCCCGCCATGGGCAAAAAGCGCGAAGACTACGCCGATCTGCGCGCGCCCATCAGCCGCCTCGTGCATGATCTAACGGATGAATACGATGGCTCGGTCAGCGCCGAACATGGCATCGGGCGGCTCAAAGTCGATGATCTGGCGCGCTACAGCGATCCTGCGAAACTCGCCGCCATGCGCGCAATCAAAGGCGCGCTCGATCCAAACGGCATCATGAATCCCGGCGCGATCCTGCCAGAAATCGGGCAATAAAAAACGCCCTGCTGGGGGGCAGCAGGGCGTTTCGAGTGAATTACTTCACATGTGGTGCAAGCATGCCAGGCTCCCGACTGGCCCGCCAAGTATTACGTGCGAAACCTTACCAAACCGTTCACGCCCCCTCGAATTCGCAAAGCGTATCAACACGATACCCAAGAGAGGCCAATTTCGCCGCCCCGCCAAGCTCGGGCAAATCAATCACGAAGGCGCAAGCAACAATCTCCGCCCCCAACCGCTCAATCAGCGAAATGCTCGCCTCTGCCGTGCCGCCCGTTGCGAGCAAATCATCAACAATCAAAACCCGCTCGCCCGGCGCCAATGCATCCACATGCAGCTCCATCTCCGCCTCGCCATATTCAAGCGCATATTTCTGCGAGATCACTTCGCCCGGCAATTTTCCCGCCTTGCGCACCGGCACAAACCCAACCGAGAGCTGATGCGCCACAGCCCCGCCAAGAATAAACCCGCGCGCCTCCAACCCAACAACCTTATCAATCCGCTCGCCCACATAAGGCGCAAGCATCTGATCGACCGCCATGCGAAACCCGCGCGCATCGCCAAACAAGGTCGTCACATCGCGAAACATAATCCCCTCATGCGGAAAATCCGGGATCGTGCGAATGTAATCCTTAACCTGCTTCATCTCGCCACCTTTTTCTTGGTCTAAATACTCAAATCCGAAGGGCTCAGCCCAAAACCCGGCCCGCAACGGCGCCCAACTTTGCAACCATCGCCGGATCGCGCGCATCCGGCGCTGTCATCACCGCGTATTCAAGGGCGCGATCACAGCCCGCCTCGCAAGGCGCATAAGCCGCCTCCAAAAGCGCAGGGATGCGCGCCACAAGCCCCTTTGCATTGGCAGAATTCGCGCCCAAAGTGGCAATAATCGCAGTGATATCAACGGCCCCGTGATCCGGATGCCAGCTGTCAAAATCGGTGATCATCGCCACAGAGGCATAGCAAATCTCGGCCTCGCGCGCGAGTTTGGCCTCGGGCATATTCGTCATCCCGATCACATCCGCGCCCCAAGCTTCGCGATACATTTTGCTCTCGGCCACAGAGGAAAACTGCGGCCCCTCCATCGCCAAATAGGTCCCGCCATCATGAACGGTCACCCCTTGCGCGCGCGCCGCTTCCAAGCAAAGCGCAGAGAGGCGCGCACAGGTCGGATGCGCCACACTCACATGCGCAACCAAGCCTGTGCCAAAGAAGCTTTTCTCGCGCGCAAAAGTGCGATCAATGAACTGATCCACAATAACAAAATCACCCGGCGCCATCTCTTCGCGAAACGAGCCACAAGCCGAAACGGAAATGCAATCCGTCACCCCAAGCCGCTTGAGCGCATCAATATTGGCGCGATAAGGAACCGTTGAAGGCGTATGCACATGCCCGCGCCCATGCCGGGGCAAAAACGCCATGCGCACCCCGTCCAACACACCGGTTAAAATCGCATCCGACGGCGCCCCAAACGGGCTTTCAACCGCGACCCATTTCGCATCCTCAAGCCCCTCGATCTCATAGACCCCAGAGCCGCCGATCACACCAATCATTCTGTCCATCAAAATCCGCCCCTATGTCATCTGCGCTTATCCGCGAGCCTAAATCCAAGGCTGCCAAAGGAAAAGCCATCCTTTTGCGCCGCCAAAAACATCACCCGCCGCGCGTCAAAGCCCCTTAACCATTCCGCCCTTTAGATTTCAACACTTCAGTGATAGACCCGCGCCAAACGCACAATCCCCGAATTGGATCATCAATTGACGAAATCGACGCTGGCGTCCTTTGCGGACAAACTCTCCATTCCCGAAATCAAATTCACTGGCGGTCGCCTGACGCCAGGCCAAGCAAAAACCGATATTCTTTCGGGGCTTACCGTGGCGCTCGCGCTGGTGCCCGAAGCGGTTGCTTTTGCCTTTGTGGCGGGGGTGCATCCGCTTGTTGGGCTTTACGCGGCCTTTATCGTTGGCTTTATCACGGCGGTGATGGGCGGGCGGCCGGGGATGATCTCGGGGGCAACGGGCGCTTTGGCGGTTGTTATGGTCGCGCTTGTGGCCGAGCACGGGGTTGAATATCTCTTTGCGACTGTGGTTTTGATGGGGATTTTGCAGATACTGGCAGGGGTTTTCCGACTTGGGAAATTCATCCGGTTGGTGCCGCATCCGGTGATGCTTGGCTTTGTGAATGGTCTGGCGATCGTGATCTTCCTTGCCCAGTTGACCCAGTTTAAACTGCCCGCAGAGCAAGGCGGCGGCTGGATGACCGGCTGGCCGCTGATCATGATGCTTGGCCTTGTGGCGCTCACAATGCTGATCATCTGGGGCATGCCCAAAATAACAAATGTGATCCCTGCGCCGCTCGCAGGGATCGGGATCGTGGCCGTGTTGGTGATTGCCTTTGGCATTGATGTGCCGCGCGTTGGCGATCTGGCCTCGATCAAGGGCGGCTTGCCGCAGTTCCATATCCCCGTTGTGCCGATGTTTGGCGACTGGGCGACAACCTTTCACACGCTGGAAATCATCTTTCCCTATGCGCTGATCCTCGCCGCGATTGGCCTGATCGAAAGCTTGCTAACCCTCAACCTGGTCGGCGAAATCACCGGCGAGCGGGGCGGGGCGAGCCAAGAATGTGTGGCCCAAGGGGTCGCCAATACTGTGACCGGTTTCTTTGGCGGCATGGGCGGCTGCGCGATGATCGGGCAATCCATGATCAACGTGAAATCAGGCGGGCGCACGCGGCTTTCGGGCATTGCGGCGGCGTTGTTCTTGCTGCTCTTTATTGTGGCCGCATCCAGCCTGATCGAACAAATCCCGCTCGCAGCCCTTGTCGGCGTGATGTTCATGGTGGTGATAGGGACATTTGCTTGGAACTCCTTCAAAATCATGCTCAAAATCCCGCGCCTTGATGCCGCTGTGATCATCTTGGTGACAATTGTGACCGTGGCCGAAGATCTTGCCATCGCGGTTGTTGTTGGGGTGATCGTCTCGGCGCTTGCCTATGCTTGGCAAAACGCCAGCCGCATCCATGCCAAAACCTATGAAACCCCCGAAGGCGCCAAGGTTTACCAAGTCCAGGGGCCGCTGTTCTTTGGCTCTGTCGATGGGTTTCTTGAGATGTTTGATCCAGCCAAAGACCCGGCCGCCGTGATCGTTGATTTCGCCGATAGCCGGGTTGCCGATCAATCCGCGCTGACCGCAATTGAAACATTGGCAGGCCGATATGAAGCGGCGGGCAAAGAGATCCAGCTGCGCCACCTGTCCCATGATTGCCACCGTTTGCTGACAAAGGCCGGGCAGCTCATCGTTGATAGCGAGGATGATCCCGATTACCAGATCGCAACGAATTATTCGGTGCGCACAGGCATCCTTGGCGGGCATTAAACCGCATGCAAAACATGCAAAAGGGCGCCCGTTACCAAAACGCAGCGCCCTTTTTTCTAGCCGTTAATACAGGCCTATTCGCCGGGGCGCTTAAGGCTAAAGACTTCTGTCACCCGCGAATAATCCCGGTACCCAAGGCGCGCCAAAGGCTGAAACGACAGCACATCAAACACACCGTCCTTTAAGCAATCATCGCGCATATGAATGCCTGTCACCTCGCCGAAAATGGCAAAATTCGTCTCGCCCTCAAGGGTTACCATCTGGGTCAATTTACATTCCAAAGAGGCCGGCGCGCCCGCAATCCGCGAACAAGCAATCGTTTCGCATTCTTCGCGCGCGATCCCGGCCAGGCTGAATTCATCCTCATCCGCAGGCCAGCCGCCCGAGGTGATGTTCATCGCATCGCGCATCGCATGTTCAACGATATTGATGCAAAATTCACCCGTCTCATGAATATTGGCAACCGTATCTTTGCCAAAGGCGCGATCCGGTTTGCCCGATGTCGAGGCAAACATGACTTGGGGCGGCGTGTAAGCCACGGCATTAAAAAAGGAATAGGGCGCAAGGTTTTCGCGCCCATCTTTGCCACGGGTCGAAATCCACGCAATCGGGCGGGGCGAAACAATCGCATTAAACGGATTATGCGGCAGGCCGTGGCCCTCGGCGGGTTTGTAAAACATCTGGTATCCTCGCTTCAATGCCCCTCAGATAGTGCTGTGCTGGCCCTGTGGCCAGTCAAAAACGCGCTAACCGGTTGACGGCGGTGCTACATCTGCTCAAATCAAAGCATACAGAGGCGCGCGAAAAACCGGGCGCGCATAACAAAGGGCAGGGGCTTTGTTTCAGCTAAGCGAAGAAACGCGCGAGGATTGGTGGGAGGTCGAAGCGCTTTATGATTTGTGCTTTGCGCCCGGCCGAGAGGCGCTTTCCTCTTATCGGTTGCGCGATGAAATAGCGCCGATTGGCCCGCTTTGCCTGATTGCGCGCGATGAAACCGGGGCCTTGGGCGCGGCCATCCGCTACTGGCCGGTGCAAATTCGCAGCAAAAAGGGTGAGATCTGGCGCGCTTTGTTGCTCGGCCCTGTGGCTGTTCACCCAACGCGCCAAGGCGAAGGTCTGGGCGCGCTGCTGATCCAGGAAAGTTTGGAGCGGGCCGGAAAAATCGGCTGGGATCGGGTGATGCTTGTTGGCGATGCGCCCTATTACGGGCGCTTTGGGTTTAGCAAATTGAGCGGCGTGAAAATGCCCCCGCCGACCAACCCAGCGCGGGTTTTGGCCTATGATATTGAAAGCGGCGCTTGGGATGGGGTGAAGGGCAAAGTGCAGCGCGATCTGCCCGATCATGGGCCCGCTGGGGAGAGGGTGCCTTGAAAAGGCGCGCCATACGCCCCAAATTTAGGGTATGAAAAAACCGCCCGTATTGCTGAGCGATGATGAGGGTCATGCGATCCTGCAAGCTGCAACGCCCCAAGCGTTGGCGGATCTGGCTGCGCGCCACCGCGCCGCCGAAAGCATCACGATGCAGCTGCTTGCCGCAGCGGGCGGGCAGGTTGAAAACGTCTATCTCGCGCTGCCCCAACCGGTGCGCAAACCGGTTGAGGCGGCGACCCTGCGCGCTTTGGAGGGGTGTTTTAGCGCAGCGCATGTCTCGCGCAAAGCGGGCATGCGCGATCAAAGCCAGCGGATGAACACGGCCATCGCGGCGGCCATGGGCGCGCTTGGCGGGCTCGGCGGGCTGCCCACAGCGCTTGTTGAGCTGCCTTTTTCCACAACGGTCTTGATGCGCGCGATCATCGCGATCTCAACCGAATACGGCTTTGATCCCCATCACGAAGAAACCCGGCGCGATTGCTTGCAAATCTTTGCCGCTGGCGGCCCGATGGAGGCCGATGACGGCGCGGATCTTGGCTTTGTTCTGGCGCGGGTAACACTCACAGGGGTTGCGCTCAATACGATGCTGATGCGGATCGCGCCGCGCGTGGCCGCGATGATGGGCCAGCGATTGGCAAGTCGCGCCGTGCCGGTTTTGGGGGCCGCGGCGGGGGCTGCGACGAATTACGCCTTTACCCAATACTATCAGGAAATGGCGCATGTCTATTTCGGGCTGCGCCGCATATCCGAGGATAGCGCGCGGCCTTTGCCGGAATTGGTTGCCGAGCTTAACGCGCTGATAAAGCAGGAAAAACCCGCCTAAGCGATCCAGCCATCCGCGCTGAGATGTTCCACCACGGCCGCGCGCACGGATTGATCGCCGCGCGCCGCAGACTCCTCAATCACCAGCTTTAGCGCCGCCAAATCGATGCGGCGGATCAGATGTTTGACCGGCCCAATCGAGGCAGGGCGCATCGAAAGACTGCGCAAACCCATCGCCGCAAAACACGCCGCCTCAAGCGGGCGCCCGGCATCCTCGCCACAAAACGAAACAGGCGTGCCGGATTCGTTGCAGCGCTCAACGATGCGCTCAAGGAAGGTCAAAAACGAAACATTGAGCGTATCATAACGCCGCCGCACCCGCTCATTCTCGCGATCAGCCGCAAAAAAGAACTGCTTTAGATCATTCCCGCCGATGGAAATAAAATCAGCCATATCAAAGAATTGCTTGGGCGCGAAGGCAAGGCTCGGGGTTTCCAACATGGCCCCAACCTCAACCGATGACGGCAAAGTATGGCCAAGCCGCTTTTCGCGCTCAAGCTCAGAGTAAACATGCGCGCGGGCCTCGCGAAACTCATCCAACTGCGCCACAAACGGGAACATAACCGTCAGCGGCCGCCCCGCACAGGCGCGGATCAAGGCCTGCAATTGCATCCGCATCACGCCCTTTTTGTCCAGGCCAACCCGGATCGCGCGCCAACCCATGGCAGGGTTTGGTTCGTCCTGCGGCTTCATATAGGGCAGGACTTTATCCGAGCCGATATCAAGCGTGCGAAAGGCAACCCGCTTGCCATCCGCCGCATCCATCACACGCCCATAAAGCATCGCAAGCTCGCCCCGGCGCGGCACTTTATTGCGCACAAGAAACTGCAGCTCGGTGCGAAACAGCCCAACCCCATCGGCCCCAGAATTGCGCAAAGAAGGCAGGTCGGCCATCAAGCCGGCGTTCATCTGCAAGGAAATTGTTGTCCCGCAGGTCGAAATGGCAGGCTTGTCGCGCAGGGAGATATAGCGCTCTTGGGCTTGGGCCTGCATGGCGATTTTATCGCGAAAGGCCGAGGCCACGCTTTCTTCGGGGCGAAGATGCACAACGCCTTGCTCACCATCCACAAGGATCGGATCGCCATTGAGCGCCTCGCCGGTGATCCGCGCGGCATTGATCACCAAAGGGATGGCCAAAGCACGCGCAACAATCGCTGCGTGGCTCCCGACCGAGCCCTGCTCAAGCACGATGCCCTTAAGATTATTGCCGTAATCCAGCAATTCAGCCGGGCCAATATTGCGCGCAATCAGGATCGGATTTTCGGGCATTTCAGCGCCGGTTTCCGAGCCTTGCCCCGTCAGGATGCGCAAGAGCCGATTGGAGAGATCATCCAGATCGTGCAAACGCTCGCGCAGGTAAGGATCGGGCACTTTGGAAAGGCGGCTTCGGGTTGCGGTTTGCTCTTTTTCGACAGCGGCTTCGGCTGAAAGCCCGCGCGCGATATTCTCTTCCATATGGCGCATCCAACTGCGCGAATGGGCAAACATCCGGTAAGCCTCAAGCACATCCCGTTGCTCTTTATCGCTGCTTTTCATCACCGAAAGCATATCATCCACGGAAACCCGCAGCGCATTCACCGCCTCTTGCAAACGGATCAATTCAACCGCCGGATCATCGGCAACCGGATTGGTAACAACCACGCGCGGCTCGTGCAGATAAACATGCCCCTCGGCCACGCCCTCTTGGCCGATCCCGCCGCGAAACAGCACGGGCTGTTGATGCAGCGCGGCCATCGCCGAGCCTTCGCCAACAAAAGCGCCAAGCTCTGTCATCTCGGCCAGAACCATCGCCACAACTTCTAGCGCATAAATTTCATCGCCGGAAAATTCGCGCGCCACTTTGGATTGAACGACCAAAACGCCGAGTGTTTCGCCAAGCCGCTGAATGGGCACACCAAGGAAGCTCGAGTAAATTTCCTCGCCCGTTTCAGGCATATAGCGAAAGCCGCGCTCTTGGGGGGCATCGGCCGAATTGATCGGATTGCCCGAGCGCGCGACCCGGCCAACAAGGCCCTCGCCAATGCGCATCCTGGTCTGGTGAACCGCTTCGGCTTTCAGGCCTTCGGTTGCGCAAAGCTCAAGCGTTTCAGCATCGCGGAACAGATAAATTGAGCACACTTCTGTGCGCATCGAATCGGCAATCAAATGCGTGATGCGATCTAGCCGGGTCTGGCCCGCGCTATCTTCTGCCAATGTGTCACGGAGCCGCCCTAGTAGCTTGCGGCTCTGACTTTCAAACTCGTCAGCCATGGTCCCTTCCTGGGGCCTTTTAGCCGGCCTTATCCAGTTCAAATGCATCATGCAGGGCTTGGACAGCCAATTCTACATATTTTCGATCAATCAGCACGGAAATCTTAATTTCCGAGGTCGCGATGACTTTTATGTTCACGCCTTCATCGGCCAGAACCTTAAACATCTTGGCCGCAACGCCGGATTGGCTGCGCATCCCAATGCCCACAACGGAAACTTTGGCAACATTGGTATCGGCCACCAGCTCGTTGAAATTCAAATCACCCTTGTCGCAAACCGCATCAAGAGCGGCCTTGGCGCGCGCGACCTGATCAATCGGGCAGGAGAAGGTCATATCGGTGCGCCCTTCTTCCGAGATGTTCTGCACGATCATATCCACATTCACCCCAGCCTCAGCCAAGGGCACAAAGATCGCCGCCGCGATGCCCGGGCGATCCGCGACCGAGATCAATGTCAACTTTGCTTCTTCGCGGCTGAAGGCCACGCCACTGACTACTCTGCTTTCCACGATATCCTCCTCGGCGCAGACCAAAGTGCCTGCATTGGGGTCATAATCTTTGAATGAAGACAGCACGCGCAGGCGCACTTTATAACGCATCGCCAGCTCAACCGAGCGGGTCTGCAAAACTTTCGCCCCAAGTGAAGCGAGCTCGAGCATCTCCTCAAAGGCGATTTTATCGAGCTTTTGGGCCTTGTCTGTGATGCGCGGATCGGTGGTATAGACCCCATCAACATCCGTATAAATATCGCAACGCTCCGCCTCAAAGGCGGCGGCAAAGGCAACGGCTGTTGTATCAGATCCGCCGCGCCCAAGGGTGGTGATCCGCCCCTCGGGGCTGATGCCTTGGAAACCGGCCACAACGGCAACTTTCATGCCTTCGCCAAATTTGGCGTTGATATTCTCGGTCGGAATTTCAGCAATCCGGGCCGAGGAATGCGCAGAATTGGTTTTGAGCGGCACTTGCCAGCCCTGCCAGCTGCGCGCCGGGATATCCATTTCCTGCAAAGTGAGCGCCATGAGACCAGCCGTTACCTGCTCGCCCGAGGCCACAACCGCATCATATTCGCGCGCATCATACATCGGCGAGGTTTCATTCACCCAGCCAACCAACTCATTGGTTTTGCCCGACATTGCCGAGACAACAACGATCACATCATAGCCATTGGCCACCTCAATACGCACACGTTCCGCCGCGTGGCGGATACGATCCGTGTTGGCAACCGATGTGCCGCCGAATTTCATTACCAGAATGGGCATTATGCGCCGCTTCCCTCATGGCTTTAGGTCCGCGAGTTTCCTAGGGGATGGCCGGGCAAAGGGCAAGGGAGAAGGCGGATTGATCGCACTATCTGGGCGGTTTTTGAGCGCGAGGATGCAGGCTGTCTGGCCTCTGCGGCCCTAGGCGAAAAGAGCGCGGTTAATTGACCTTGCGACGCGGCAAAAAGGGCAGGGGCAGCACAGGCACCCCTTCTTCAATCAAGGCGCGCGCCTCTTCTGGCCCGGCCTCGCCGTGAATTGCGCGTTCGGGCGTTTCGCCGTCATGCATCGCGCGCGCCTCACGGGCGAAATCCGCACCGACATAATCCGAATTGGCCTCAATCTCGCGCTTAAGATGCTCCATCGCAGTTGCGACCCGATCCGAGGGCGAAGTGAGCAGGGTTTGGCGGGGCGGCGCTTTGGGATCGGCCCCTGTTGAGGGCGAGGGCGCGCTGTTGCTGGCGCTGCTTTGTGCTGCGCTTGCCGGGGCGGGCTCATCGCTGTTTCTTGTGCTTGGGGGCAGGGGGAGACTGTCAGATTTGGAATGGATGGGCGGGGCCATAATGGCCTTGGTGATGCGCGTATCGCCGCATATCGGGCAAGACAAATGCCCGCCCGCGCGCAGGCTTTCAAAGGCGTCCGAGGATTTGAACCAACTGTCAAATCCATGCTCCTCCGGGCATTTCAGCCGATAGCGTATCATTGGTGCACCTCATTCATCGTGCCGCAATATTGCAATAAACTAGCTAACACAGGCTTTAAAACAATTCGCAAGAAGTGGCTCCCCAAAAACAGGTTTACCACTTTTGGCGCGTTTCCTTAAGGGCGCAGGCCGCGCGGATCGAATTGAGCGATTAATTGCCCCAACTCAGGCTGATCGACCATTTTCGCGGCTTTCTTGGGCGTAACCCATTTGCGCTTGCGTGTTCCGGCCTCTGGAAATTCATCGCAAAGCCGCTTCACCGCAACAGGAAATACCGCCACAATACATGGCATCCGATCTGGGCCGATCTCTTTGAAATAACTGTATAATCCAACACAAACCGGGTAAACGCGCCCCTGAACGCCCGCTTCTTCCCAAGCCTCAACCTTGGCCGCTTTGGCAGGGGTCGCACCATCCATCGGCCAGCCTTTTGGAATGATCCAACGGCCCGTTCCCCGCGATGTAACAAGCAACACCTGCACCTTATCTTTGCGGATACGATAGCACAAAGCGCCGAACTGCGTGCGCAAATCGCTCTTTTGTGCGTTGCGCATCTTGAGCGTCTTTTGTTTCACCGGAGTCATCAACAGCATCAGGGCGCTTCTCTAACCTTAGAATTCCAAAGGCCAATGGGGCCAAAAGGGGCGGCAAATCATCCCCTGCGGCGCCAACATCCCCATCAATTGAGTTAGGCCAAAGCTTTGCAGGATCAACTTAAGATATGATGAGCGTAGCAAGGGGCCTTCGCTGTGAAAAGCCCAAAGGCTGTTATTTAAGCGCAGGATTTCCGGTAAGGGCCGCGATACGCGCCCAAAGCATGCGTTGGCCATCATCTTCGCGCCGCAATGGGGCCAAGGCGCGGGTTGCGGCGGCGCTTAAGGCTTCGGCGCGGGCCGGTTCGGCGATGAGCGAGCGCAGCGTATGGGCCAGATCTTGGGCGCTGGTCAGCGGCAAAGCGCCCCCACCAGCGGCCAAAGCGCGATACGCGGCGGCATTGTTTTCGGTATAGGGCCCGTGCAAAATCGCTGTGCCAAATTGCGCCGGCTCAAAAGGGGTATGCCCGCCCTTGGGAACAAATGAGCCGCCAATAAAGGCAACAGATGAAAGCTGAAACCAAAGCCCCATTTCGCCCAAACTATCCGCAAGATAGACATCCGCGCGGGCCGGATCCTCGCCCTTGGAGCGGCGCGCAGCCCGCAGCCCAGCCCCTTTGATCAGCGCCATGATTTCAGCGCTGCGATCGGGATGGCGCGGCGCTATAATCAAGCGCAGATCGCCAAAGGCAGCACGGGTCTGCACAAAGGCGCGCAAGATCATGCCCTCTTCGCCCTCATGGGTCGAGGCGGCGAGGAATGTCTTATTGCGATCAAAGGTTTGCCGCAGTTTATTGAGCTCTTTTGCTTCGCCGCTTTGGGCAGAAACGCCGCCTTTAAGCAAGATATTGGGCCCGATGGCGCGCTCGGGCACACCAAGCAAACGCAGCCGCTCTTCCGAGGCTGGATCAAGCGCGCCCAGATAGGAAACCGCGCCAAAAACCTTGCGCCCAAAGCCTGCGCCAAACAGCCGCCAGAACTTGGCCGATCCCTCTGAAAGCCGCGCCCCAACAAGCACAATCGGCACTTTGGCGCGCGCACAGACGGCAAAGCGATTGGGCCAAATCTCGTTCTCAATCACGATCAATGCATCAGGCATCCAACGGCCCAAAAAGCGCCGCTGCACAAAGCGATAATCGAGCGGCGCAAAAGCAGCATGAACGCGCGGCTCTTGCCAGCCCATTACAGCGCCCCGCCCCGTTGCGGTATTGGCGGTTACGATGAATTCAAGCTGGGGATCGCGCGCCAAAGCCTCGCGGATCAAAGGGCGCGCAGCCGTCACTTCACCAAGTGATGCGCCATGCAGCCAGATCACAGGCCCGCGCGCAACACGCCCGCCGCCAGCGCCGCCATCAAGCACAAGCCGCTCAGATATTGCGCCCGCATCGCCCCGCCCGCGCCAACGCGCAATCAAAAACTTGGCCAAAAGCAGCGGCACAATCAGGCCAAAGAGAAGCCGGTACAGGATCATTTCGCCGGGGCTCCGGTTCTAGGCTCTTCAGGTGCGGTTTGGCCATCCGCTTGGGTCTCGGCGGATTCTGTCCATGTAATGAAGCGCTCGAACAGCGGGGTAAAGGCTGCGATGTCTTCATTGCTCCAGCCTTTGAGAAAATGCGCCATTAAAGTAATGCGATACGCCCGGACAGAGGAAACAGCCGCAGCGCCTTCATCGGTAAGCTCAACAATCGTGCGCCGCGCATCCGATTGGCTGACCGCGCGGCGTGCAAATCCGGCGCTGATCAGATCGCTCACCAACCGGCTCGCACGAGAGGGATCAATAGAAAGCCGCTTTGCGATTGTCGCGACCATGATCTCTTCACCGCCCGCGGAGAGGCCGCCCGAAGCAGCGGCAGCAGCGGAAGCCGCGCTTTCAGAAGGATCACGGCCAAATTCGCCGCAGGGATCCCAGATCGCATTGAGCACATCAAATTGCGGCACATCCAGCGGCAGGCCAAGCGCCTTGATCGCGCGCAGTTCAGGCAAGCGCCGCACCGCGCGCCGCCGCCAGCGCTGAATGATCGCCTCAAGCGTCACAGCGCCTTGGGCCGAAGCACGATCAAGCCCGGCTGCCTCTAGCGCGTTTAATGTCTCTTGGGTGCTGGGCACGGTATTCCTTTAAAATCCTCTTAAACTTATGGCGCTGGGGCCGCGCCGCAAATTACATGCGATTGACATGTATTTGCCAATGGCACATATATGCACGCAGCATTAATCTATTTCAGGGCGCGCGATCAAGCCTCCTTTGCCCCTTACCCATGCTTTGATTTACGCCGTAACTTTCGCGCCCCAACCATCTGGACAGCCCGTGACCAAACCCTTCCAAGCCGATCCCTCTCAAATCCAAGCCCAAGCTGCCCCGCCCCCCGAACAACAGCCCGTCCGCCTGATCCTTATCACGGTTGCCTCTGTGCTGTTTCTTGCCTCTCTGGGCCAGACGATCATTTCAACCGCTTTGCCAACAATTGTTGGGGAACTCAACGGGTTAGATCATATCTCTTGGGTCATCACCGCCTATCTTCTGGCCTCGACGGTCGGGGCGCCAATCGCGGGCAAACTGGGCGATTTGTTTGGCCGCAAGATCGTTTTGCAGGGGGCGATTTTTATCTTTCTTGGTGGCGCATTGATCGGCGGCTTTGCCCAAAGCATGGGGATGCTGGTCGCGGGGCGCTTTATTCAGGGGCTTGGCGGGGGCAGCTTGATTGTTGTTGCAATGGCCGTTGTTGCGGATTTTGTTCCGGCGCGCGAGCGGGGCAGGGTGCAAGGGTTTTTGAGCGGGGTCTTTGGGCTTTCAACGGTGATTGGCCCCTTCTTGGGCGGCATTATCGTGCATGAGGTGAACTGGCACTGGATTTTCTTTGTGAATTTCCCGGTCGGGATCCTCGCCTTTGTCATTCTCAGCGTGGTGCTCGAACCAACCAAAGCGCGCGCGCAACGCTCCATTGATTACCTCGGCGCAGGCTTTCTCACCGCGTTGCTCGCCAGCCTGGTTCTAACACTCAATCTGGGCGGCGCGCTCTATCCTTGGGCCTCTGCGCCCGTGCTTGGGCTGATCGGCTTTTCGACCCTTTGCCTGATCGGGTTCATCCTTGTTGAGAGGCGCGCCAAAGAGCCGATCCTGCCGCTTAAGCTCTTCACCGTAAACAATTTTCTCGTGGTCAATTCCATGGGCTGCCTTGTTGGCGCGGCGATGTTTGGCACCATCACCTTCATGCCGCTCTTTATGCAGATGGTGAAAGGGGTCGATCCGATCACCTCGGGGATGTTTGTTTTGCCGATGATGGTTGGGCTGATCGGCGGCTCGATCACAGCAGGGCGCATCATGTCTTATACGGGGCGCTACAAACGGCTTCCGATGATGTCTACGGGGCTGCTTTGCTTTGCGATGTTGCTGCTTTCAACCCTTAGCGCACAGACGCCGCTTTGGATGATTGCGCTGTTTATGTTTCTGGCCGGGCTTGGCATCGGCCCGGTGATGAGCGTTGGCGTGGCGGCGGTGCAAAATGCTGTGCCGGGCACGGTGCTTGGGGTTGCTACGGCGAGCGTCAATATGTTTCGCCTGATTGGCGGCGCGCTTGGGACCTCGGCCTTTGGGGCTATGTTTGCCGCCGGGGTCGGCGCGCGAATGCTGCCGGGGCTTTTGCCTGCTGGACAGAATGTGCGCTCGCTTGATCCGGTTGCAATGGCCGCCCTTGAGGCGCCGGTGCGCATGATTGTTTTGGATGCCTTTACCCAGGCCCTGCATCCGATCTTTTACATTACAGCAGGTCTGGCGGCGCTGGCCTGTCTGATCTCAACCCGGATGCATGAATTGCCATTGGCAACAACACTGCCAAACGCGCAAACCGCCGCAGAATAACAAAAGGCCCGCCTCGCCATAAGCAATACGGACCCTTTAGGATTTTGAAATGCGCAAGCTTACCCAACGATGGGAACATACTCTTCAAACATCGAGGTGATGAATTCACCAACCGATACATTGAGCAAAGTGATCGTATCGCCATTGCCGATGGTGATCTCTGTTGAGCCATCGACCTCGGCCAGACCGCCAAAGAAATCGGAAGGCTCTGTGCTGAAGAAGGCATCAAAGAATTCCGCCTGGGCATCAATCCCATCCACAATGATCGTATCTTCGGCCGCGTTGAAATCGGTGATGGTGACATGGGCGATCTTCTTTGCACCGGCTTGAATGAATTCAAAACTGTCCGCGCCTGCGCCGCCCGTCAGCTCATGCGCTGCGCCTTTTTTGAGACGCGCCACAATGATATCATCGCCTTCGCCGCCATTGATGGTTGAGCTGTGATCGCCTGTGTTGATCGTGTCATTGCCGGCGCCCGCATCGATAAAATTGCGGCCCTTATCGCCAAGGATCAGATCGTTGCCATCGCCTGTGATGATCGTGTCATTGCCATGACCGCCACGGATAACATTATCGCCGCCAATAGAGACGATGAAATCATCGCCCCGGCCTGCATAAACCGTGTCATTGCCCGCCCCGGTCAAAACGAAATCAGCGCCATCCCCAGAACTGATATAATTGTCGCCCCCGGAGGCATCTACGCTGTCATCGCCCCCGCCAAGGATGACCGTGTCATTGCCAAGCCCTGTCGTTACCGAGATGAAATCAAATGCATCTTCAAGAAATGTGAGATTGGCAAAATCATCACCGCTCGTGCCATCCCATTGAAAAGAAGTCGGAATCTCTGAAATAATTGATTCAATAGCCATCATTACACTCCCCAGTGTTTTTAAAATGCAAGCGCGCCCAGCAAGACGCGATTCGGAAATTAACATAAAATTAACCAATGCGCGCCACTTTTCGGCCATAATTGGGCTTTGCGCTCAATCACTTAGCCGCTAAGCGGCGCAAAATCGGCCCTTTCAACCCAGATTTCGCGCCCGATCCGCAGCGGAAACCCTTGGAATTGGGCCGCCCAAATGCAGGCGCAGCGCCCCTTATGCGCCCGCGCCATATTGGCCGGTTGCGATAGGCAGTTGCGATGGTTATCTGTTTGCCCTGAACTCAAAGGGGCACCCATGGCCGATCCAAAATTGCAATCCGAAGCCGAGCGGGCCAAATCAAAAGAACTTGGCGCGCTCAGCGGCCTTTGGCCCTTTGTAAAACCCTACCGGATGATGATGGCGCTGGCGGGCATTACGCTTGTTTTGACAGCCTGTATCTCGCTGATCATGCCGCTTGCGGTGCGCCGGGTTGTTGATGGGTTTGAAGCCACGGATGGCATGCTGCTGGATCGCTATTTCGGCGCGGCTTTGGCGATTGCGGGCCTGCTCGCGCTGGGCACGGGGCTGCGATACTATCTGGTGACGCGCCTTGGCGAGCGGGTTGTTGCCGACATTCGCAAAGCGGTTTTCGCGAGGATGATCGGCATGTCGCCCGCCTTTTATGAACGCATCATGACGGGCGAAGTGCTGAGCCGCATCACCACAGATACAACGCTGATCCTCTCGGTCATCGGCTCCTCAATCTCGGTCGCGCTGCGCAATGTTTTGATCTTTGCAGGCGGGCTTGTCTTGATGCTGTTTACCTCGGCCAAGCTCACATTTCTTGTGCTTTTGATCGTGCCTGCGGTGGTGATCCCGATCATCGTTCTGGGCCGCCGCCTGCGCAATCTGAGCCGTGAAAATCAGGATTGGATCGCCCAAAGCTCCGGCTCTGCATCCGAAGCCTTGCTCAGCGTGCAAACCGTTCAGGCCTTTACCGGCGAAGGCGCATCCGAGGCTTCCTTCAATACCGTCACAGAGCGCTCATACGATTCCGCGCGCAAGCGGATCAAAACCCGCGCCTTGATGACTGTGATCGTGATCGCGCTGATCTTTAGCGGGGTTGTTGGGGTGCTTTGGATCGGCGCGCGCGATGTGCGGATGGATGAGATGAGCGTCGGCGCGCTGGTGCAATTCGTGATCTATGCGATCATGGTGGCAGGCTCAGTTGCGGCGCTTTCGGAAATCTGGGGCGAATTGCAGCGGGCTGCGGGCGCCACCGAGCGCTTGATCGAGCTGCTGCGCGCCGAAGATACGGTTGCCGATCCGGCCAATCCCGCAGCACTGGCAACCCCGGTGAAGGGTGAGATTGCCTTTGAGGATGTAACATTCCACTACCCTGCGCGCCCTGCGGCTGCCGCGCTTGATCACATCAGCTTTTCCGTGAAACCGGGTGAAACGGTTGCGCTTGTGGGGCCCTCTGGCGCCGGCAAATCCACCATCATCCAATTGCTTCAGCGCTTTTACGATCCCGATCAGGGCGCCATCACTCTGGATGGCCATGATCTTCGCGATCTGACCCGCGCTGATTTCCGCGCCCATATCGCCATGGTCCCCCAAGATGCGGTGATCTTTGCGGCTTCGGCGCGCGAAAACATCCGCTTTGGCCGCCCTGATGCCACAGATGCCGAGGTTGAAGACGCCGCGCGCGCCGCCGCTGCGCATGATTTCCTCGCGGCGCTGCCCGAGGGCTATGAAAGCTATGTTGGTGAGCGCGGCGTGATGCTTTCGGGCGGGCAAAAACAGAGGATCGCCATTGCCCGCGCCATCCTGCGCCAAGCCCCTGTTTTGCTGCTGGATGAGGCCACCTCTGCGCTTGATGCCGAAAGCGAGCGGGCGGTGCAATCGGCTGTTGATAAATTGGCCGAAGGGCGCACAACATTGATCGTTGCGCATCGCTTGGCCACGGTGAAAAAGGCCGATCGCATTCTTGTCTTTGATGGTGGTAAAATCGTCGCTGAGGGCACCCATGATGCGCTTGTCGCCGAAGACGGGCTTTATGCACGCCTCGCGCGTCTGCAATTTACCGCCGGAAGCGATTGGGCCGCATAGAACCGCGCCAAGAAAGATCCCACAATGGGGGGAGAGGCGGCGCATAACTCCCCCTCGACATGCCCCGCGTTTCGGTTAATCCTGCACGCCAAATCAACCAACACGGAGTGGGGACTATGGGACTTTGGAGTTTTGTAAAAGGCGCAGGCAAATCGGTTCTGGGCAAAAGCGATCCTAAGAAAGAGGATCTTTTGGCCGAAATCGAAGAGCTGGGTCTTCAGGCGGAAGGTCTTGATATTGAGCTGGACGGCGACACTGTAAAAGTTGGCGGCACAGCCGTAAGCCAAGAGATGAAGGAAAAAGTGATCCTCGCGGTTGGCAATGTCAAAGGCATTGGCGCGGTCGAGGATAACGTGGCCGGTTCTGAGCCAGTTTTCCACACCGTTGAAAAAGGCGATACACTTTGGGCCGTGGCCAAAAAGACCTTGGGCGATGGCAACCGCTACATGGAAATCTTTGACGCCAACAAACCAATGCTGAGCCACCCGGATAAAATCTATCCCGGCCAAATGCTGCGCATCCCAACATCGGGCACTGGCGCTTAAACCCTTCGCAAAGGCGCGCGGATTGATCGCATATCGCCCTTTGCAACGGATCAAATTTGAGGGCAGGGCGCGGTTCAACGTGCCCCGCCCTTTTTTACGTTGCGTTTTGTGCGCGCCAAGTTGCGAGCGGGGTTGCGCAAAGCCCCCATTTGCGCGCATCCTTCCTTCCAATCGAAGCCCGCGAATTCAGCGCGGCAGGTTGTAGGGGAGGACACCACGATGATCGGCAAATTCGCCACCGTTGCAGACGCAGAGCGCCTTGAAAAAGAATTCACATGGGAAGAACGCGATGTGCCGCGCTCCATGTATGAATTGGTGACCCGCGCGCGCGATAATTACGGCAAAGAAGACGCCTTTACCTTTCAGCTTTTGTCCGGCGTAAAAGACAAAGCCGAAACCCTAAGCTGGAATGATGTTCACGCCAAAGTCACCCAGGCCGCCAATTGTTTTCGTGCGCTTGGTGTGGGTGAAAAGGATGTGGTCGCTTATATCCTACCCAATTGTAATGAAACGCTGATTACCCTTCTTGGCGGGGCCGTTGCCGGGATCGTTAACCCGATCAACCCGCTGCTTGAAGCCGAACAAATCGCCTCGATCCTGCGCGAAACCAACGCCAAAGTTGTGGTCACGCTCAAGGCCTTCCCAAGCACCGATCTGGCCCAGAAAACGGCCGAGGCGGTGAAATTTGCGCCCAATGTTAAAACCATCCTTGAGATTGATCTTAATCGCTATCTCACCCCGCCCAAAAGCTGGATCGTGCCGCTTGTGCGCCCCAAAAATCCCGGCGCCGATAAGCATCACGCCGATGTTATGGATTTCAATCGCGCGATCGCGGCCCATCCTAGCGATAAGCTGACCTTTGAAGATTGCCTCACCGATCGCGTTGCGGCCTATTTCCATACGGGCGGCACGACCGGCATGCCAAAAGTCGCCCAACACACAGTTTCGGGCATCGTTTACAATGGCTGGGTCGGCCACACGCTTCTTTATACGCAAGAAGACAATGTGATGTGCCCGCTGCCGCTGTTCCATGTGTTTGCGTGCCATGTGATTGTTATGGCTGCCGTTTCATCCGGCGCGCATGTGATCTTCCCAACCCCCTCTGGCTATCGCGGCGATGGGGTGTTTGATAACTTCTGGAAGCTGATTGAGCGCTGGCAGATCACCTTTATCATCACCGTGCCAACGGCCATTTCGGCCCTGATGCAGCGCCCGGTGGATGCGGATGTCTCGACCGTAAAAACCGCCTTTTCCGGCTCTGCGCCGCTGCCGGTTGAGCTGTATAAGCGCTTCGAGAAGGCCACAGGTGTTAAAATCGTTGAGGGCTATGGCCTGACCGAAGCCACATGCCTTGTGTCCTGTAACCCTGTGGATGGCGAAAAGAAAATCGGCTCTGTCGGCATTCGCTTCCCCTATACAGACATCAAAATTCTGATCCATGGCGCCCAAGGCGAATTGGTGGAATGCAAAACCGATGAGGTTGGCGAAATCTGTGTGGCCAATCCGGGCGTTTTCGCCGGAAGCACCTATACAGAGGCCGATAAAAACCACGATCTCTTCCATATGGATCGTTACCTGCGCACAGGCGATTTGGGCCGGATTGATAGCGATGGCTATCTCTATATCACCGGGCGCGCCAAAGATCTGATCATCCGCGGCGGTCATAATATTGACCCGGCAGAAATCGAAGAAGCGCTGGCCGGGCACCCGGCGGTTGGCTTTGTTGGCGCGATTGGCCAGCCAGACGCGCATGCGGGCGAAATCCCCTGCGCTTATGTTGAGCTGGTAAGCGGCGCGAGTGTTACAACGGATGAATTGATGGCCTATGCCAAGAAACACATCCACGAACGGGCCGCCAATCCACGCTATATCGAGATCATGCCAGAGCTGCCCAAAACGGCTGTTGGCAAGGTCTTCAAGCCGGATCTGCGCCGCTCTGCGATCACCCGGATTTATAACCAAGCGCTGAAGGATGCCAAAGTTTCCGCGCAGGTGGTTTCGGTGAAAGAGGATAAGAAACTTGGCCTCGTGGCGCAGGTCACGCGCACCTCGGGTGTTGAAGATGAGGCCGTTGCCAAAGTGCTGAACGCCTTTATTCAACCTTGGGCTTGGGCCAGCTGATCCTTCAGCACCCCGCTAAAAAATGAAAACGCCGCGCGATATTTTGCGTGGCGTTTTGCATTTTTTGCGCAGAATTCGCGCAAATTTGCGACGTATTAAGCCTTTTGAGGCCAAATGAGTGCGAATCCTTGATTAAATGGGCCGCCTGGCCTTTGATAGCTTCAGAGGGTGTCATGCTTGGTATTTTGGTTCTGTCCATCGGGGTCGCTTTAATCGCAACTCTATCGCTCATTCTTATCGGCGCGCCGCTTTGGGCCGCGCTGATTTGCTATGCGGGGATCGGTGCTGGCGCTTTGCTTATTGCAGGGCTCTGGAAGGCCAAAAGTGCTGGATGGGCTCAGCAAGACCTCTCTCAATCCTCCGATCAAATCCCCAAGCACGCGCCCAAATCCTAAACGCAAAAACGCCCGCCAAAGCGGCGCTTAAAAGCCGGCCTATGGCGCATCGCATCAGGCTTTTGGATCGCGTGCTGCGGGGGGAAAGAGGAATGGTGCTGTGAGGGAGGATTGAACTCCCGACCTCGTCATTACCAATGACGCGCTCTACCACTGAGCTACCACAGCCAAGCAGCGCATATATGCACCACGTGTGGGCGGCTGATTAGACGCAAACGGCGCGCGGCGCAATAGGCATCAATGCGAAATTCGGCGCAGATCGCCGCAAACCACGCGCCAAATTCTTTCCAAAGGATCGCCCCAGCCAGCCCCGCTGCATCTTCGGTGCGCAAATCGGCTAAATCGGGCGCGAAATCCCCCCATTCCCGCGCCAAAGAAACTAGACGCTTGTGCCCCTCTGCGTTAGAGAAAGCGGGATGGAGCACAAACCGGGACATTCCAATTCAGAGGCGCAAAAGCCGCATCTGACAGCACGCGAAGCCCGCTTGAAGGCGGCGCTCAAGGCCAATATGGCCAAACGCAAAGCACAGACCCGAGCAAGAAAAGCGCAAAGCGCAGATAACAAAGAGTGAGGCAGCGGTATGGATTCAATTCTGGTAAAGGGTAACGGCCCACTGAGCGGCGAAATTCCAATCGCGGGGGCAAAGAATGCCTGCCTTGCATTGATGCCCGCCACTTTGCTCAGCGAAGAGCCATTGACGCTCACCAATGCGCCGCGCCTCAGCGACATCAAAACCATGACCGCGCTGCTTGCCTCTTTGGGGGCCGAAGTCTCAAACCTGCAAGAGGGCAAGGTCTTGGCGATGTCGAGCCACGGCGAGATCAACCCCGTTGCCGATTATGAAATCGTGCGCAAAATGCGCGCCTCCAACCTTGTGCTTGGCCCGCTTCTGGCGCGCCTTGGGCATGCGGTTGTCTCGCTTCCCGGCGGCTGCGCGATTGGTGCGCGCCCGATGGATTTGCACGTTGATGCGCTCACAGCTCTTGGCGCCGAGATCGAGCTGAAAGACGGCTACCTGCACGCCAAAGCGCCCGGCGGCCTTAAAGGCGCGGTGCATGAGCTGCGCTTTGCCTCCGTGGGCGCCACAGAAAACATGCTGATGGCCGCGACCCTCGCCAAAGGTACGACCCAGATCAAAAACGCCGCGCGCGAGCCAGAGATCGTTGATCTGGCCCAATGCCTGCGCGCCATGGGCGCCCATATCGAAGGCGAGGGCACCTCCACCATCACGATTGAGGGCGTTACATCGCTGCACGGCGCGACCCATCCGGTCGTGACCGATCGTATCGAGCTTGGCACCTATATGCTCGCGCCCGCGTTTTGCGGCGGCGAGGTTGAGTGCATCGGCGGGCGCATGGATTTGGTTGAGGCTTTCGTTGAAAAACTGGTCGCTGTGGGCCTCACCGTTGAAGAAACGCCACGCGGCCTAAAAGTTATCCGCGGTGATGCGCCCTTGCGCGCCGTGGATATCGAAACCCAGCCATTCCCCGGCTTTCCAACCGATCTTCAAGCCCAGATGATGGCGCTTCTTTGCACAGCCGAAGGCACTTCCGTTCTGGAAGAAAAGATTTTTGAGAACCGCTTTATGCACGCGCCTGAGCTGATCCGCATGGGCGCAAATATTGAGGTGCATGGCGGCCACGCGACCGTTCATGGCGTCAAGAAACTCAAAGGCGCGCCCGTGATGGCGACCGATCTGCGCGCTTCTGTTTCGCTGATCCTCGCGGGCCTCGCGGCCGAAGGCGAAACCATCGTGAACCGCGTCTATCACCTTGATCGCGGCTATGAGCGGGTCGAGGAAAAGCTGCGCGCTGTTGGTGCAAATATCGAGCGGATCAAGGCCTAACCCTATGGTAGAAGACGCAAAATTCGAGGACGGTGGCGATCAGCCGCTGCACCTCAAAGCGCTGGATGCAGAGGATCTCGCGGTGATCTCGGCGCTTGCCCAAGATGCCATTCTGCCCGCGCCGGAAATGCGCTTTGATATGGATCGCCGCCGCTTTGCGCTGCTGCTCAATCGCTTTCGCTGGGAAGATGTGCCAGCCGCCCAAACCCGCGGCCGCCCGCCCGAGCGCGTGCAAACGCTGCTGTGGTTTGAGGATGTGCTTTCTGTGGCCAGCACGGGCATTGATCGCAACGATCCCGATCTGATCCTGTCGCTACTGGCCATCTCGTTTACCCCCGGGGTTGATGGCACTGGCCGCATAGAGCTCACGCTTGCGGGCGATGGGGCCATTGCGCTCAATGTCGAGGCGCTGGACGCCACAATCAAAGACGTGACCCGCCCCTATATCGCCCCCTCAAAACATATCCCAACCCACGACTAGCTTGAGGCCCCGCAGCGCGGGCGCTATGCAGATATTAGGGAGCCGCCCATGCCGATGCACATCGCCACCACCGACCCAGATTTCGAGGCCCGCTTTAGCGCGCTTTTGAATATGAAGCGCGAAGATGCGCCCGATGTGGATGATACCGTCGCGGCGATTATTGCCGATGTGCGCGCACGCGGGGATGCAGCAGTGATCGCGCTTACGGCCAAGTTTGATCGCATGGATCTAACGGCGCAAACGCTGGCCTTTTCCGCCGATGAGATCGAGGCCGAATGCGCCAAGGTATCGCCCGAAGATCGCGCCGCGCTTGAACTGGCCGCAGAGCGCATCCGCGCCTATCACACGCGCCAAATGCCCGCTGATGAAAGCTGGACAGATGAGACCGGCGCAACCCTTGGCTGGCGCTGGTCGGCTGTTTCGGCGGCGGGGCTTTATGTGCCGGGCGGGTTGGCGAGCTATCCTTCTTCAGTGCTGATGAATGCAATCCCGGCGCGGGTTGCGGGGGTTAAACGGCTGGCGATCTGCGTGCCAACGCCGGGCGGGATCGCCAATCCGCTGGTGCTGATGGCCGCGCGCATCGCCGGCGTGGATGAGATTTACCGCATCGGCGGCGCGCAGGCGATTGCAGCGCTGGCCTATGGCACAGAAACGATCAAACCGGTCGATAAAATCACCGGGCCGGGCAATGCATTTGTCGCGGCAGCCAAGCGGCGCGTTTTTGGCAAAGTCGGGATCGATATGATTGCAGGCCCATCGGAAATTCTGGTGATTGCGGATGCGGATAATGATCCCGATTGGATCGCTGTCGATCTGCTGAGCCAAGCCGAACACGACGAAAGCGCGCAATCCCTGCTGATCACCGACAGCGCCGAATTTGCCGCCAAAGTGACCCAAGCCGTTGAAAAACGGCTTGAAACCCTTGAGCGGCGCGCCATTGCAGGCGCAAGCTGGCGCGATTTTGGCGCAACGATTGTTGTGCGTGATCTGGACGAGGCCGCCGCCCTTTCCGACCGTATCGCGCCCGAGCACCTTGAGCTTTGCGTTGCCGATCCAGAAGCGCTGAGCGCCAAAGTCACCCATGCAGGCGCGATCTTCCTTGGCGCCTTTACCCCCGAAGCCATCGGCGATTATATCGGCGGGCCAAACCACGTATTGCCAACAGCCCGATCTGCGCGCTTTTCTTCCGGCCTCTCTGTGCTAGATTTCCTCAAAAGGACGACAACAGCCCAGATGACACCCGCCGCGCTAAAAGCCATCGGCCCCGCTGCCGAACGCCTCGCCAAATCCGAAAGCCTAGAGGCGCATGGCCTGTCCGTGCGCGCCCGCCTTGATCGATTGAATGGTCCTGATAATGAGTAAACTCACCTCAATAACGATAGATGATGCGGGCCTCGCGGCCCCCACGCCCGAGATCGAACAAGAGCGCAAAGTCGCCGTCTTTGATCTTTTGGAGGCGAATAATTTTGATCTGCCGCCGCGCGAAGATCGTGATGCTGTGCCCGGGCCATATGCGCTTGGCTTGGCGATCCGCGAGCGCCGCCTTGTCTTTGATATTACAACAGAAAAAGGCGAGAAGGCGGCCGAATTTCACCTCTCGCTTGGGCCGTTTCGCCAAGTTGTAAAAGACTATTTCCAAATCTGCGAAAGCTATTTTGATGCGGTGAAAAAGCTGCCCCCCTCGCAGATCGAGGCCATCGATATGGCCCGCCGTGGCATCCATGACGAGGGCGCGCGCGTTTTGATGGAGCGGCTCGAGGGCAAGGCGGATGTGGATACCGATACCGCGCGGCGCCTGTTTACGCTGATCTGCGTTTTGCACTGGGGAGGCTAGAGGATGGCGCAGGGAGGTTTGCCCAATTCGATCCTCTTTTGTTGCGATCACAATGCTGTCCGCTCTCCCATGGCCGAAGGGCTGATGAAGAAATATTACGGCACGCGGGTCTATGTGCAATCCGCTGGCGTGCGCACCCAAAGCGAGATTGATGGCTTTTCCGTTGCGGTCTGCGCCGAGCTTGGGATTGAGCTTTCGCGCCACCGCGCGCGCAGCTTTGAGGATATGCATCAATGGGGCGATGATATTTCTTCTTACGATCTGGTGATCGCCCTAACCCCGGCGGCGCAACGCCAAGCCCTTGACCTTACACGTTTTTATCACCTAGACGTTGAATATTGGCCGGTGATGGACCCCTCTGGCATTGGCGAAAGCCGCGAAGATAAACTCGCCGCATACCGCAACGCGCGCGATCAAATTTCTGAGCGGATCGTTTCGCGCTTTGGCCCACCCATGAGCGATGAAGTCGAGGGCTAAGGCGCTGATTTGCCCGCTTAATCGCGCTTTGGCCCGGTTCAGAGGCCGCTCTTGCCCGCACAAACTTCAATAAACGCCATTTGCGCCTTGAAAAACGTTGCCTTTAGGCGCATTTAAAGCGCGCTCGCAACAGGCGGGCGGTGCAATGATGGAGTAAACATGGCCAAGGAAGAAATGCTCGAATTCCCCGGTGTCGTGAAGGAACTCCTGCCCAATGCGACGTTTCGGGTCGAACTTGAGAATGGCCATGAAATTATCGCGCATACGGCAGGCAAGATGCGCAAGAACCGCATCCGTGTTCTCGCAGGCGATAAAGTCCAGGTCGAGATGACCCCCTATGATCTGACCAAAGGTCGGATCAATTACCGCTTCAAGTAAGCCGCGTTCCGTGCGGCTTATTCTCGGCTCAGGCAGCCCGCGCCGGCTTGAATTGCTGGCGCAGATTGGCGCTGTGCCGGATGCGGTGACCAGCCCCGATATTGATGAGACGCCGCGAGGGGATGAATTCCCGCGCGGCTATTGTGCGCGTATGGCACGCGAAAAGCTTGATGCAATTGCCGCTGATCCCGAGGATATCGTGCTTTGCGCCGATACCACCGTGGCCATCGGGCGGCGCATCATGGGCAAGCCTGCGGATGCCGGCGAAGCGGCCGATTTCCTGATGCGCATGGGCGGGCGGCGCCACCGGGTCGTTACGGCTGTTGCGGTGAGGCGCGGCAATCAAGTTTGGGAGCGCGAGAGCATCACAATCGTGAAGATGAAGCGCCTCTCCGACATCGAATTGAATGGCTATCTGGCGAGCGAGGATTGGCGCGGCAAGGCGGGCGGCTATGGCATCCAAGGCCCCGCAGGCGCGTTTATCTCATGGATTCAAGGCTCTTATACCGGCGTGATGGGCTTGCCCGTGCATGAGGTCGCCCAGATGCTTCAGGCCGCTGGCTATCCTTTATATGGAGAAAAGCCATGAAGGGCACACTCGTTGCTTTGAGCGAGATTGATGGCCGCCGCGCCGCTGCGCGCATGGTCGATGGCAAGCTTGACGATCTTTTGATTGATGCCCGCCCCGGCAGCGCCCCTGCGCCCGGCGCGATTTTCCGCGCCACGGTTGAGCGCCCGATGAAAGGGCAGGGGGGCGCGATGCTCCGCCTGCCAGAAGCCGGAATGGCCTATCTGCGCGGCGCCAAAAACCTCAAACCCGGCGAGACGATGCTTTGCCAAGTGACCGGCTATGGCGAAGAGGGCAAAGCGGCCCCGGTCACCGCGCGGGTTCTGTTCAAATCGCGCTATGCGATCATTACGCCCGATGCGCCCGGTCTAAACGTTAGCCGCGCGATCCACGATGAAGAAGAGCGCGTCCGCCTGCAAGAAATCGCGACCGAAGTGATGGATGGCGCGCCCTATGGCCTTATCCTGCGCTCGATCTGCGAAGGCGCGGATGGCGATGAGATTGCCGATGACATCGCCCATATGCGCGCAACGGCAGAGGCCGTTCTTGCCCAAGCCGAGGGCCTGCCCGAATGCCTAGTTGAGGCGCCCGATGCCCATACATTGGCCTGGCGCGATTGGGGCATGCCCGATCAGCTCGCTGATGAAGAGAGCGCCTTTGAGGATCACGGTATCTTGGATGCCATTGATGCGCTGAGCGATCCGCGCATTGAGCTTACCGGCGGCGCTTATGCCTATATCGAGCCGACGCGCGCGCTTGTCGCCGTTGATATCAACACCGGCGCAGATACATCCCTTGCGGCGGGCCTCAAGGCCAATATCGCACTTGCCCGTGCCCTGCCGCGCGCCCTGCGCTGCCGTGGTCTTGGCGGGCAGATAACCCTTGATCTTGCGCCCATGCCCAAGAAAGATCGCAAACAGTTCGAGCAAATCCTGCGCAATGCCCTGCGCGCCGATCAGATCGAGACGGCGCTTGCTGGCTATACCCCGCTCGGCCTCTACGAGCTGCAACGCAAGCGCGAACGCCAACCAATTACGGAGCTGCTGCGATGAGCTGCCCGATCTGCGCCAAAGACACCGATGCCAAATACCGCCCCTTCTGCTCGCGCCGCTGCGCGGACGTTGATTTGGGCAAATGGCTCACCGGCAGCTATGTGATCCCCGGCGGCAACGAAGAAGACCCCGATGAGATCGACGCGGCGATTGAAGAAGAAAACGCCGCCAAAACCCGCCCACACTAGGCTTGCCGCTTTGCCTGGCCAAAGCCTGCAAAACTTTTCGCCCCCATTGGGTAAATCGCACTGGACACCGCGCCAAGCCCCGTCTAATTACACCCCACCCAAACGGCTCAGCCGTTCCCGGTGCCCGGGTAGCTCAGGGGTAGAGCAGTGGATTGAAAATCCTCGTGTCGGTGGTTCGATTCCGCCCCTGGGCACCATTTAAATCTAATAAAATAAATGCTTTGTGCGCTGCGCGGCTTATTGCGTGTTTGCCCAATTTGAGCTGGGGTATCACTGGGGTAGCAATCTGCGCGTACAGGTATCCGGCAATGCCACAAGGATGTGTTTGCGCATAGTGACTTACGGCAGGGTCGAAACCCATGCTTTTAGCTCTGAAATCGCAACCGCAAGCTGCCGCTGTGGAGAAACGCTTCCATCTTTTGCAACGTAGGCAACAGGGCCACCTTTGTGGATGATGCCCAAAACCTCGTAATTTTTGTTCATTAATGGACCACCAGACTGTCCGTCGTCAGGGTTTT
>JBOEGE010000007.1:0-56045 GCA_050633265.1 Paracoccaceae bacterium
CCAAAAACCCTGACGACGGACAGTCAGGCGCACCTTCCCAATCCGCAGTTCCGAACAAGGTAAAGATGACCCTTGCCTGCCAATAGAACGCGATTCCGAACGCGATCAAGGCATTCGCAACCAGCAAAAGCGCAATGAAAGAAACAACATAGGACATGCACCAAACCTAGTGGCCAACGACAAGTTGTTCAATACTAACTGCGGACATTCGTACGACGCGCGGCATCCGTCAAAAAGGGCTCATTCCGGTTCTTAGCCGCAATTTGCACCAAGGTCCGGTCTAGTGGCTTGATCTTCGAAAGTTGGCGAAGCAGCCAAGCCGCCGTTATACATCGCGGCCTGTGTCTCGCCATTGTCCCACCGATACAGCAGGCCGATTTCTTCGCCTGTTTTAATGCAAAAAACACGACCGATTGCTTTGGCTGTTTCGCGAACACTCTCAAATTTGGGCATAATTAGCCCCTCTTGTTAAACAATACTTTGGTATCGACGTCGAGAGCATCAGCAATCCGCTCCAGAACATCGATTGATGCTGAATTTTTGGCGAGTTCGATCTCGCTAATGTAGCTGCGATCAACGTCCGCAGCTAAAGCTAATTGTTCTTGGTTCAATCCTCTGGAATTTCTTAGATTCCGAACATTTAGCCCTACTCGGTCCCGTACTTTCATGACCTGTATTCGGCCAGATCACGAGAGCCTCTCTACGGAATATATTCCACAAAGCGCGCGCGAACATCATAAACGTAATGCTCGCATATGGTGAAAAGGTTGAGGTTGGTCGTAGAGTAACAATAATATAATTATGTAGATAATAGGATATAATTGAAATGTGGCGTCGGTTGATCAGTGATTGGGTTTTGGGAGCTGCAATGGCTCTTCTTACCAGTGTAGCTCCGCAGGCGGCTAAGGCCTATCAGGTCGACTGTGCCATTCTGCTTTGCCTGGCTGGTGGGTGGCCTGCGTCAGCGGAATGTACTCATGCCCGTGCCGTGTTCATCCGTCGGATCACGCCCTGGCCGATTGAGCCGCCTTTACAAATCTGGCGTTGCCCTATGGGCGCTTCAATGAGTGGCCCATTGCAAAATGCGGCCCCAAGAGTCTGGGAAGCCAGAAATCAATCAAGGCAAACGCTTGGCCAAATCATTCTGGCTCAAATGGTTGAAGGCGGTGCCGACATCGACATCAGTGGCTTGGAATTCGATTTCGTACGCTCGATCCGTGTTTGGGATGTGCGCCATTACCGTCATCGCGAAAGTGGCAGCGACGATGATTGTTCAGAGAACTACAATATGCGGCTCGGGACTTACGGTGCGCAGGGCGAATTTGGTTGGCAACGCACGACACCCGCAGCCGCCCCGCAATGGGTGCTGCCATCACGGCGCTGTTTGCCATCGAGTTGGCGGCGAGGGGTAGGCGTTGAATGGGAAGATCACGAAGGCAACCACGGTTATGAGTGGGTGGCTTACTAAAGACAGGGGATTGAAAAGGGTTGCGCACAAGGAAAATCGAACCGAAAGGCGGTTAACTTCAACATTAAACTTGGAAATTGACAGGCAACTCATGCGGCCATCGGACAGTCGACGCTCCGCTGACAAAAAAGCGCCGATTGGGTTGTTCCAATTATGCCGTTGCTGCGCTCAAAACATCGCGGACAGCTGTCACAGCGTCTTCGATATTCTCGCGCGACAACGTTGGGTGAACCAAGAACATTAGGCTTGTCTCGCCGAGCTCCTTTGCCACCGGCAGACTGTGTTCAGGCCGCCAGCCTGTTCCGTCGAATGCTTTCTCGAGGTAGATTTCTGAGCAGCTGCCTTGCATGCAAGGAACACCCTTAGTGTTGATCTCTGCGACGATGCGATCACGCGACCATCCTTCGGAGAGCTTATCGTTCTCGACATAGGCGTAGAGCTTGTAAAAAGCATTTTGGTTCTCAGGCGCGGTCAATGGCATGCGAATGCAGTCAAACGTCCCGAGAACGTCAATGAGCGCCTGCGCGTTTGCCGAGCGCTTCTTTGTCCACTCGGGCATCCGCGTAAGCTGGATGCGCCCGATCGCGGATTGCATCTCGGTCAAGCGCCAGTTGGTTCCAAAGCTCTCATGGAGCCATCGAAACCCCGGTGCATGCTTCTTGTTGTAGACCGTATCGAAGCTTTTGCCGTGATCTTTGAACGACCACATGCGATCCCAAAGTGCCGCGTCATTGGTGGTGACCATGCCGCCTTCGCCGCCCGTGGTCATGATCTTGTCCTGACAGAACGACCATGCGGCGGCGTGCCCTATACCGCCAAGCGGTATGCCCTTGTAGGTGCCGCCATGCGCTTGGGCACAGTCCTCGATGACCTTGATCCCGTGTGTTTGAGCAAGCGCCATAATTTCGTCCATATCGCACGGCCACCCCGCAAGATGCACGGCAATGATGGCCTTGGTCTTGGGTGTAATCATTGGCGCAATGGTCGCCGCCGACATGTTCCCACTATCGCGATCAACATCAACGAATACGGGCTTTGCTCCCGCATTGGCCACCGTCGAGACCGACGCCATGAAGCTACGCGGTGTCACGATGACTTCATCATCCTTGCTGCCACCATAGTGTGCCCCGATGTTCATGCCTGCCAGAATGAGATCGAGCGCCAAAGTTCCATTCGCCACCGCAATCGCATGGGATGTACCTGCGAAGGCGGCGAATTCCTTCTCAAATTCGCGCCCCTCTTGGCCGGTCCAGTAGTTGACCTTATTGGACAGCAACACGCACTGAACGGCGTCAGCTTCTTCTTGGGTGAAAGAGGGCCAAGGGGCGAATTCAGTCTTACTCATATCATTGTCCATGTAAATTGCTTGTCGTCAGGATTTTGGAGCTCAAATGCGGCCTAAACTAAGAGAATGTTATGCTCTTCTGGTGTTTGACTAATTCAAGGTGCGGTTGCTCGTGAGGCTTCCCTTTTTTTGACTATAGCTTCTCTCCGAGTGCTTAGGAAGGTGTCGTCCACTTCGAGCACCATGCGGTTAGTGGGGGTTGTAGAAGCGTTGCTGCTCGTCCAGTTCGGTCTCGAGATCGAAACCGCTCTAATAACTGAGCAGTTGAAAAAACTCCCGTCTGTCAGAATGGTGGGCTTGCTCTAACTTTCCTTTGAACTAGGGCGTGCCACGTTTGATGTAGGCATGGCGGATGCCGAGATCCTAAGCGTACCAATGGAAATCCGCTTGAATCCTATAGTAAGCGTTGCTTCAAGCCTCATAACTTCACGGTAGCGGCTGGTCGATGTGTTTCTGCTTAAGCCGTTGACCATGGCTGTGAGGACGCCAGTCAAGTAGCTATGCGGCTAGATTTATGGTGTTAGAATGCCTCAATGAGCGACGCGAGTATGTCGCAATTTTGGGTGCCTGCGTCGTGTCTCGCGAAGAGCGAGTTTTCGCGTTGTATTACAATGGGGCTGATTGAGAACTCAACAGCATTACTGTCCATTTCGATGCGGCCATCGGTCAGGAATAGGATAAACTGGTTCCAGCATTTGGCTAAGTATTTGAGCGCATCTCCTGTTGGGGATTTGGCAGAGATCTGCGTGTGGGAGTGATCCCGACATGTTTTGAAGGTTGCGCGGTCTTGGGCGTGCTTTTGGCTTGGTGCAGCGCCAGTCTATCCTCTGCAGATGTGCCCCGAGCCTGTGTCTCAATTCTGTAAAGAGCTGCGATCTGTCGGAGGCACTCTTCTGCGATAGGCACGACGTTGTGATAGGTTAGACCAACGAGATTGCGACGTGTATGCGTCCGACAATACGCTAGTTAAATGGGCGCATTATCCCGCAGATCAAGTACGCGGTTGTACCCAAAATAACCGTGTACTGGCAGGTCAGATGCCGCCAATGGCGCGTCATGGTTTGGCCTTAGCTCATAGGCTGCGTTGCTGACCCTGAATGCTAATGTGGACCGGTCAATATCAATACCTTGGCGTTCTGGGTCCGCGTGTGACAAGCACGCGGAACTGCGCGGGCACGATGTCCGGACGTTCGCTGACATCTTCGCAGAAGATGTGACGCATCGCACCAAAGCCGCAGGTTGCTTCTTCGGGTGCAATCGGCTCATCCTAGGTATGGACAACAGCCATGACCGTTTCAATGTCCTATTGTTTCGGTACATGAATGTGTAGAGGGGCCCTTCAGAAGATTGCATATCTCTTTCATTTGCCCTGCCAAGAAAACAGTATTGCTTTAGATTGTTTCACTTAAAAATGGTTTCCAGAATGCACTCAATATCAGCACGAAAGCTCCAGTTGTGCATATAATGCAGGTTTATTTTGACTTTGTCGGGCCAGATGACTTCGGTGTTGTAGGATTCTGGATCGTCAACATTGGCGAGGATATCTTCTTCGTGCCTGTACTTGATCGTCGCCGGGCCAGTAATCCCAGGGCGCAGCTTCAACAACTCGCGTTCTGAACCAAGCAAGCGATCTAGAAAACCTGGAACATCAGGGCGAGGGCCAACAAAGGACATGTCTCCGACGAGTACGTTCCAAAGCTGAGGCAGTTCATCAAGCTTCCAACGCCGCAGCTTGATACCAAGCGGAGTTATACGCGGGTCGTTTTTAGCGGTGACGGTCGTGCCCTCAACTGGAATCATTGTACGTAGCTTATAAACCTGAAACAGTCTGCCATTGCGACCAACTCGTTTCTGCTTAAATAGTCCACTAGCGCCAGTGTCACGTTTGGCCATTATCGTGGTCACAACGATAACCGGCCATAAAAAAACAACCCAAGAGCCGCTACCGTGAAGTCGAAAGAGCGTTTTACTATGCGATCAGAAAAGGTCATATTTGCAAGCGAATTGTCGCCGTCCGTTTCTGTAAATAGTAACTTGGATTTATAAAGTTGGATAGATTAGCCAACAGAGTTTTTATATCATAACCTATTCTGTCGATCTTGTTAGTTTCACGAGTTAAGCTTTCAAACGCGTTTGATTGCTGAAGGCTAGTCATCCATTGCACAGTTAATCTCATCCGACGACGGAAGCGCTGCGTTTTGGTTTGCCTCCATATAGGACAATGATCCATTCTGGATGACCAATTCGGCAACCAGAAACTAGGGGATACTCTGCTGTCGCAATACACTAAATCTCGAAAATAATGATGCGCTGACATTGGGCGACCATTGATCGCATCCTTTCCGAGCAAAGTCTGTTTGATGAAGCCATGACTGGTGCGTGTTGACGCGAAACGCATGCCCGAGTGGATGTCAGTGTCGCTGGGGTCTTTGTTGGCCAGATACGATTTAGCCAGCAAGCCCACAACTGTTTCCTCCCCCAAACCCTGCGCAAAGGAGCGCCCCACGTGGAAGGAGATTCCTTCGCCCAAATCGACTCTCAAGTGGCCATGGGCTTTGAAGCGAATCAGATTCATCCCTTGGCACCTTGGCCGCGAGCATAGATGTCTTCGTAGCGAACAATGTCGTCTTCGCCGAGATAGGCGCCGGTCTGCACCTCGATCAGGGTGAGGGGAACTTTTCCGGGGTTTTCCATCCGGTGGACAGCGCCCAGCGGGATATAGACGGACTGATTTTCCGAGACCAGTTTGATCTCGCCATTGACAGTGACTTTGGCAGTGCCTTCTACGACGATCCAATGTTCGGCGCGGTGGTGATGGCTTTGCAGCGACAGCGCCGCTTCGGGATGCACGACGATGCGTTTAACCTGAAAGCGCGGGCCGACGACAAGGCTCTCGTACCAGCCCCAGGGGCGATAATCGCGGGGCAGGATTTCCGCCTGAGGCGCGGCTTTTGCCTTGAGCGCCGCGACGGCATCCTTAGCCTCTTGTGCGCGGTCTTTATGGGCGACCAGGACTGCGTCGGGCATGGCGACGACGATCATGTCTGTTAGGCCAATCCCCACTAGTTCTTGTGCTTCACTAGTGGCGTGCAACAGCGTGTCGCGGCATTCGAGAGCGGTAGTAGGGCCCTGGCGCACCACGCCGGTCGCATCGCTTGCGCCTTCGCGCCAGATCGCAGACCAGTCACCCAGATCCGACCAAGTGCCGCCATAGGGCACGACGGTGAGGTTGTCAGCTCGTTCCATCACTGCGAAATCGATCGAGATATTCTCGACCCCCTCCCAGGGGGCGGGGGCCAGTCGAGTGAAAGAGAGGTCCTGTTCTGCCTGGTCATAGGCCGCGCGAACCGAGGTGAGAATGGCGGGTGCATGAGTCTCGAAAGCGGCGAGGATCGACGTCGTCGAGAAGAGGAAGATGCCCGCGTTCCAAAGATGCCCGCCCCCGTTGAGCAACGCCTCCGCCGTAGTGAGGTCGGGCTTTTCAACAAAGGAGCGCAGCGGTTGCGGCACAGGATCAAATTCCTCTGTGGGAGTTTTCGAGAGTTCGAGCCAACCATACCCTGTCTCTGCATGCCTGGGCCGGACGCCAAAGGTCACAAGTTGCCCGGCCTCTGCGGCTGGGGCGGCAGCTCGCGCCGTGTCCCGAAACTGTGCCGCGTCAGGGATCACGTGATCGGACGGCGCGACCAGCATCAACGCGCCTGGCGAGCGGGCCTCTAGCGCCACGGCGGCTGCACAGATGGCGGCGGCGGTATTGCGTGCGGCTGGTTCGATCAAAATCTGGGCCGCGCTCATTTGCAGTGCGGCCAACTGTTCGATCACCACAAAGCGGAAATCACCGCTGGTGACAACCGTGGGCGCGGCAAAGCCTGAGCCTGAGAGGCGGGTGGCCGCCGCCTGAAAAAGGCTTTGATCGCCTATCAAATTGACGAATTGCTTGGGATAGGACTTGCGGGACAAGGGCCAAAGGCGGGTGCCTGAACCGCCGCACAGCAAGATGGGGTGGATGTCGCCGGTCATAGAAGCTCCTTACTGTCGGATGTTGTCGGCGTTTTTCAGAAACCACTCGTAGGTTTCCTTGATCCCGTATTCCAACCCTATCTTCGCAGTCCAACCCAGGCGGGCTAGGCGGCTGACATCCATCATCTTGCGAAGAGTGCCGTCGGGTTTGCTGGGATCGGTTGTGATGGCGCCGGTGAAGCCGGTCACCTTGGCTACGGTTTTCGCGAGAGATAGGATCGTCACATCATTTCCTGAGCCTACGTTGATGTGGCTGAGCATGGGGTCTGTTTCTCGGTCATAGATACTCTTGGGTAGATCCATCACGAAAAGTGAGGCAGCGGCCATATCGTCCACATGCAGAAATTCTCGCCGGGGTGTGCCGCTGCCCCATATGGTGACCTCGCTTGCACCATCGCGCGCGGCCTCGTGGAAACGGCGGATTAGGGCGGGCAGTACGTGGCTGTTTTCGCGATGAAAATTGTCGCCTGGCCCATAGAGGTTGGTGGGCATGACCGACCGGTAATCGGTGCCGTACTGCCTGTTATAGCTCTCACATAATTTGATCCCGGCGATCTTGGCGATGGCATAGGGTTCGTTGGTGGGCTCGAGCGGGCCGGTAAGGAGCGCGTCTTCGGTCATGGGTTGAGGGGTGTGTTTGGGGTAGATGCAGCTGGAACCCAGTTGAAGCAAGCGCTGCACCCCGGCGGCATAGGCTTGATGGATGACATTCGCTTCGATCATTAGGTTCTCATATATGAACTCCGCGGGATAGGTGTTGTTTGCCTGGATCCCACCTACCTTGGCGGCAGCGAGGATGACTTGATCAGGGCGTGTGTCTTGAAAAAAGGCGCGTGTCGCGGCTTGGTCGGTTAAATCCAGCTCGGCGCTTGTCCGAGTGATCAATGTGACGTCATCCCGCACTGTCAAAGCGCGGCAGACCGCACGGCCCACCATGCCCTGATGTCCTGCTACATAGACCTTCATTGGCTCAGTCCTCGAGCGAGACGGGCACAGCCATCCCGTGCTCTTTGAGCAGGGCATGGCGGCGCGCGGTTTTGAGGTCTTCGGCGACCATTTCAGTGCACATCTCTTGCGCGGTGATTTCCGGCACCCAGCCCAAACGCTCCTTGGCTTTGGTGGGATCGCCTAGAAGGGTTTCTACTTCGGCGGGGCGGAAATAGCGGGGATCAATGCGAATGATCACGTCGCCGACAGACAGAGCCGGCGCTTTTTCGCTGTCGATCGCGTCCACAACGCCAATCTCCTCAATCCCCGTGCCTTCGAAACGAAGTGAAATTCCAAGCTCGGCTGCGGACCATTCGATGAACTGGCGCACTGAATACTGGACACCGGTCGCGATCACGAAATCATCGGGAGCCTCTTGTTGCAGCATCATCCACTGCATCCGTACATAGTCTTTGGCATGCCCCCAGTCGCGAAGCGCGTCGATATTGCCCATGTAGAGGCACTTTTCTAGGCCTTGGGTGATATTGGCTAGGCCACGCGTAATCTTGCGGGTAACGAAAGTCTCTCCGCGACGGGGGCTCTCGTGGTTGAAGAGAATGCCGTTGCAAGCATAAATGCCGTACGCTTCGCGATAGTTCACCGTGATCCAGTAGGCATACATCTTGGCAACCGCGTAAGGGCTGCGCGGGTGGAAAGGTGTCGCTTCTGTCTGCGGGATCTCCTGAACCAGTCCATAAAGTTCGGACGTAGACGCCTGATAGAACCGTGTCTTGTTCTCGAGGCCAAGAAACCGAATGGCCTCCAGCAAACGCAACGCACCGATGGCGTCGACGTCAGCGGTGTATTCAGGGCTTTCGAAACTGACGGCAACATGGCTCTGAGCAGCTAGATTATAGACTTCGTCAGGCTGAACTTCTTGAAGAATCCGTGTCAGGTTCGAACTGTCTGTTAGGTCGCCGTAATGCAGTATTAATCGTGCGTTGGGCTGGTGAGAATCTTGAAAAATATGATCAATTCGTTGGGTATTGAACGACGAGGCGCGGCGTTTGATCCCATGAACTTCATACCCTTTTTCCAACAGGAATTCGGCCAGATAAGAGCCATCTTGCCCTGTTATACCTGTAATAAGTGCGCGTTTTTTCATTCAAATGCTCCGTTTACTCGTATTTGGGAGGCCAAGGCGCTAGATGGTGACGTCAGAGGCCGTGTTTATGCTGTTCAAATCTTGGTTAGGTCAAATTCCCGCGCAATTGCGGATCCAAGTGTTTCTTTCAGCTGCGCTATTGGCGTAGATCCATTGTCCATGGCTGTAGTCACATCCGGTGGGCCGGGCCAAAAATTATCGTGGTAATCATTATCGTAAAACCGGACTGAACGGCTATAGCGGGGGATAATGTGAAAATGCACCTGAGGGTCAACCATCATCAAGCATAGGTAGTTGAATTTTTCGGCCCCGAATGTTGATCGCAGGGCAGCCTCGACTGAGGCAACAACGGTTGGAAGCTCTTGTGCTACGGCTTTAGGCAGTGCACCAAGAGATCGCAAGTCGTCTTGCACAACCAAGACCAACGAGCCAAGCGTGACTTGCCGAGGGCGCAGTAAGACCGACCAGTGATTGGTGGCAATGAGTTGGGAGTTTGGATAGTCGAAAGCTCGAAGTGTCTGGTGCATCTCTTGGTAACCTCGGTCATGAAACGTTCCTTATCAGGAGTGCCCGCGTCGCTGTCCTTTTTGCTTTGGTTGCCCTTGTCGGGCCTAGGCTTTCCGTCGGTTCTCTCGTCTTTCAATCATTTTCCCTGGCAGCAATTTATGGTACTTGCGGAAGACCCATTCCTTGGCTTCCCGCAACAAATAGTCGAAATTGGTCTCTACTGGTCTCGATCTGTCCAGATCATATTTCGCTGCAAGAGCGGGAAAACCGGGACGCATCCATTTCCCTTTTCTTAGGAGGTGATAGTGCCTGAATATCCTCTTTTCTACCGAATATAGAGGCAAACCTCGTGCGCGAATGCCGCTTTCTATTTCAAAGTCCCAAGCGCTCTCACCCGGCTTCAGTAGATTTTCCAATACGTCTTTTCGAAAGATCCCGTAAACTAGCGTGCAGCGATACACGCCGTGTTCCGAAATTTGTCGAATGCCCTGTTCAAGGCGTTTTTCGATGTAATTGTTCGGGTGCAGTGTTAGGTATCCCCAACCTTCTTGGGTGCAGCGTTTGATAAAGTGATCGGCTTGCAGCACATCCACTTTACGAATAAAAAAGTCGTCAAAAATAAAGAGAATATGTCGTTCTTGAATGCCATCGAGCGCCTTAATCAAATTGCTAGACCAATCACGGTCTTCACCAACTGCCAGAGACCGAACGTTGTGAGGGCCATCATATTGTTTGTGGTTGGTTAGCAAATATACAGGCAAAGTAAGATTGGGCCACGCGCTCATCAGCCCATCGAAAAATGGAGCCCACAAATCTGATGCGCCGTCATAAGAAAGTACACAAATCGCCGCTGACCCGGAATTGTCATAATGCTTCGAATTCATATCAAACTACCGTTCCTTTCAATCGCCTCCAGAACTTTTGTCAACCGACTTGAAGAAATACTGTTAGTGTAGGGAAAATATACAACTTCGACATTAACTGATTTGAGTTTGCGTTCTGCTTCCAAGAATACAGGCTTGCCTTTCCAATCATCACCGACGAACATGACATTGAACTTATGCTGCTCCCATGCCGAAAACTTGTCTCGATTGTTTTGTGCCACGACCTGATCCACATAGCTCACAGCCGATACGATTTCGGCGCGATCACTGTAAGGGATGATCGGTGTCTTGTTCTTATAGCTTTGCACTAGTTCGTCTGTGCTCACACCGACGATCAGGTGATCACACAGGGAACGGGCACGAGACAGGATGCGGAGATGTCCAACGTGGAACATATCGAATACACCAGAGGTATATCCTACGACTTTTTGGGAATTCATACGGGCTTCCTCTTGAATTTTTTGGGCCGTCAATCCTAGCGATCTAGGTTTACAAATTGTGTTTCAACAAAATTACTCATTCTGGAACAGCATTGATAGATTCAATTTCTCGGTGTGGTAAAATACAGCCAACATTAAAAGCAGTGCGATAATTGCGGCCACAAATCGCATCACAAAGACCGCAATGACGAAATGCGCCAATCTGTGCCGTTTATCAGTGTCATCGATGAGCTGCGCGATATGGCTTTCTACAAAGAAAACCGTCAGAATGGTGAATACCGAGTTAAGGATAAAACCCGTATTCGCCATAGTCAGCCGCAAAACGGGATTCGCCGAACTCAATAACATGGGAAACGTTAGGCCTAAGATTCCGAACAATGCTGCGATCATCGCCATTGCAACGGGTTTGTAGGCCATATTTGGATCAAACATGATTTTGATCGAGCAACGGTTTTGCTTCATGAGTAAAAAAGAAGTAAAAAAATCAAAGATTATGATAACGGCGATCGCGCCGCAAAAGAATAGCGCGATGACATCTGCTGTCATACCAAGATCGATCGATATCGAGATCAGCATGAAGTAGAGTGCTGCACCAAATCGGTTCAGCACCATAATCTTCATAGCGGCGTTGTATCCACCTGCAACACGTTCTTTCAGAACGCCGGAATATTTGGCAATCAACTGGGCCTGGTCTATCACAATGCAGATTGCCAAGCCGACGCTGGCCAGTGAAATGATGAACAGTTGCGATTGACCAAATGATCTGAGAAGTTCCTGCACTAGAAGGTGTTTCCTTTTTCAGCAATGGTTGTGCGCGTTGAGTATGTTTGTAGAACTAGAATTTTCTTGCCTGCGAATACATCTTGCTTGCTAGAAATTTGACGAAAGGAATCTGCTTTGCCACTCGATATCCGTTTCTCAGAAACTTCATACGATTTTTTAGCAACCAGATAGATAGCTCGCTGTCTCGCAAGCGATGGGAATGGACAGACAGAACAACTCCGCTACCAGATGCGACAAGCCTACCAATCAAGGACCAATCGACGGCCGCTCCGTCCATAATGGCCGTTTCGTTTGAAAAATCATTTCCACTGATGTTGCCAATTCGGCGCAATTTGAATCCTGCATCCGACAGATATGTCCCATCAGGCACCATCCGATCGAAGTCTACAACGATGTCGCTGATGTTCGGATAGGCAGCACGAATATCAGCATTGCGAAAGAAGTCTTTATTCGAACGCCACCCTTTTCGGACTTTTGTAGGGTTTCCATGTGGACAGACGGTTCGAAGGGTCTGCCCCGATTGTTGTTCTATCAAAAGTTTGTAACGTTCGAATTCAACCCTTGCTTTTTCATAGTCACCATCGCAGGCATCGAGTACATCATAATGATACGCGGTTTCGTGCCCGAGTTCGGCAATTTCACGCAAGATGTCTGTGGCCTCGTCCTGAAGAAGAAGTTCACCCTGGAAATAATAGGTTGCCTTGTGACCGCACTCGTTTTCGATGCGCGCAAGCTTAAGCGCGAGTGGGAGCTTGGCTTCCACATCATGCTTGATCACCAACAACTTGTCTGCATTTGACTTCTCGGCAATTTGATTGACTCGGATTGCCTGAATCCCTTGGGCAGACAATCCTTCAAGGAATGATTGATATCGCCTAAAAGTGATCATATTTTCCTCAACATCTTTGTGTAGAACAGTTTGCGCAACTGGGTCGTCATAACGACCTGAACAATAAACCGAATCAATACTCCAAAAAACAACTTGCCGATCGTGGTTGTCCCCTGGTGGTAGCTAAATACCTGAAGTCTCGCTTCGTTGAGCCAATACCTGAAGCCACCACGACGAGCAAACAGATCAGAGTTTGTTCGGAACCACAGAACAGAATGCGGCACATTCCATAGCTCGTATCCCGCTGCGACCAGCCGGATCCAAAGGTGATAGTCTTCGTTGTTGTACCAGTGCTGGTAGTTTCCAACTTCCTTGACCGCAGCAACCCGCAAAATTGATGTCGGTTGTGCGATCGGTGAGCGTTTGGCGATATATTGTCGGACATCAGCCGGCGAGTGAGGATAGCTTAATTCCGATCCAAGTACTCGCTCGCCGTTTTTCAATTGGAATTCTATCAAACCACCACCGATGACTGCAGCCTCGGGATGCGCTTCTGCGAGCTCTAACAATGAGCTAAAGCGATTGGACATCGATATATCGTCTGCATCAATGATGGCGATCCATTCGTATTCGCAGGCGTTTAGTGCCGCGGATCGCGCAGCACCATGACCTTTGCACTCGTTGTGGATTATACGCTTGACGTTGTGGTTCTCGGAGAAGCGATTGATCACCTCTTTTACATCATCCGGTACGGGCCCATCGAAAACGACGATCAATTGGACAGGCGCAAGCTCCTGACTATCGAAAGCGGAGCGCAGCGCCTCTTCGACTTCAGAACCGACATTGTTCTTGTAGAGACACAGCATTGCAGCCAGCGAGGGGGGAGTCGGTTTATGAGCTAAAGTGTTGCTCATGCGTATGGCCCCAAATCATATGAAATCAGATGGCTAGGGTATGCATCACGCGTTTTTTGGTCCGGAGGTTTCATATAAATAGGTCCAAATCTGGCCGAAAGATAACCTTCGACATTATGTGCAACTGGAAGCTCGGCGTCCTCAAATGGCACACGCCGGGTCTTACCCAGAAATGCCCGGGGAAAAGACGTCTTGCGAAAAGGTGCGCGACCGAAGAAATGGCCAACTAGTTCGGTGTCTTTGTCATCAAGAGAGCGCACAATCCAGTGTAGAGCGTGCTTGACGGGAGTCCGTCCGACGATCCGTGCGATCATTAGGGCCAGACGTTTGGCGCGCGAATTCGTTTCGTACCCGCGCCTCGCTAGACCGATCGCCGAAAGTATACGGGCTGCGAGGAATTGAAACTTACGCATGGCATCGTTAGTATACGCATTGTAGAGGCACATCACATCTATATAGATCCCTGAATGCATCTTGTTTATATCGTCGAGCCTTTCGACATATAGGGTATTATTCAGGCGGATTTTCGAAAAGAGCAGAGGCCACTCGTTTGTGTCCTCTCGTTGCAAATAGTATTTTTCGGTATCCAGATCGGCTTCACAAGCTGCCAAAAATTTTAGATAGTTCTGACGGTCCATGAAGATGTCGAAATCATCGTCCCATGGAATAAACCCTTTATGCCGCATGGCGCCAAGAGCTGTGCCGCCCATAAGGTAATACGTGATCCCGTGCTCTGTGCAAAAAGCGTCGACATCGCAAGCAATCATCGTCAGAACCCGTTGAAGAGCTTTTAGATCAGTTTTTGAAAGATGTTCATTTACTCCACTCAATTTAGGCCTCCGGAAAATTATTTAGCCATCATTTCTGATTTTTCGCGATATTCGCAGACTTCATTTCTTCTTCGATAGTTGTCGCGTAAGACTAGTGCAGAAACGACCCACGGGATTGGCTCTCCTATTGATCCAATAAAACTGATCTTGAAAAGAAGAGTTACCATGATCACCCAAGTTACATGATCCCACGTTCGGTAACGTTTTGTAATTCCAAATAACCAGTAGAGAAATATAGCGGTGAGTATAATTCCGCCGTCGAGCATCATGTTGGACAGTACGCCCGACCCGCGGATGCCGATGATGTTCCCATCGCCATGAACCGTGAAATAGCGGAATTCTGATATATTAACTCCTGCCACCCGAATGGCCTCGATAGACGACACAGCCCAACTTCCTATTCCTCCACCGAGGGGATTCAAGAAGCCATAGATGAAGAATGCGTAGATCGATATCAATCGATGTCCAGATTCGTTGGCCACGAAAAATAGCGCCTCGGAAAGGCCCATCTCTTTAACACTGTTGAGTAGAACGAAAATTCGAGAATCACTGTTTCCAAGGTGGACAAGAGGTGCCAACTGCATCACGAAAATTACAAATGCGACATGATACCAACGTCGTACAAAGAGCATTCCAACCGCAAGTACTCCAAAAGCGAACGGCTGAGCGGCTTTAATCACAACGGCCAAGAATACCAAGAGCCCAACATCTTCGACAATCAGGCTGCGTCTCCGACGAACTATTAAACGATACAAGAGATACAGGTAGACAACTTCGACGCCAGCACGGCTAGGTTCGCTGGACAACAAGGTGACTCCGCGCCCCCCCATATTGGTTAGCGCACTAGCAGTGGCACGCGGCACAAGAGTACTTAGCAAACCGTCGATGGTATCAAGTATTCCCAGAATCTGAGCAATGCCTAAACACACAAAAAAGCCAAGGGTCTTACACCCGACATCAATAGCCCTTCTCTGCCACCGTTCCGATAGATTCATGAAGGTCACAAACGCCAGGACGAAATTCAAGTAGGCCGCGAGGCTACGAACTGCATCGGATCCTCGCAACGTCATCAACGACCAACCAGCGGAAATCAACATGGCCAGAATCAGAGCGGCGGTCAGCGTGGCCTCCTTTTTGCCAATATACCGCAACGATGCTATTGCGAACATGGCTGCCCAAGGGAAAATTTCAGCAGAAATAACACCAAACGTTACCGAAGGGAAAAAGACGAGGACTAGCAATATATAGCGAATTAGATTCAATTTCTTACCGTTTTAGCAAAAATTGTTTGCCACATCCAAAAGCCAACGCATTAAATTTAGAGCTTAAGTTTCTCACTTGCCAATTACGTGGGCTAGTCACTGCGTTTATGGTCTCGTTGCGGTCGTAAAGTATGATCGGCGAAAATTCCTTAGGCGTCGAATGACTCGGCAAAAACTTTTTGCTCAGGCCGGAAAACAGAAGCCCTTCGTTGCTCAAGCCCCTAGATCTGTACACTGAGTGCGGGCGTTCAACGCGCGCAGCTTACACAATTACTCTCTGCGGAGAGTATTAATCTCAAAGTTTAGAGCCTCAATCTCCTCACGAAGAGTCTCATACTCCGCCACCTTCCGCGCCAAAAACGAGCGGGTCAGGGCAGCTCGCTTCGAGATTCCCTTTGGCGTCAAAACATAGGCGTATCGCCGCTTGTCCTTCGCCGCCGTGAAGTTACCCAATTTCACGAGCCCTTTGTCGACGAGCGCGTTGAGTACGTAGTTCATTCGCCCCACGCTCACGCCCACGGTTTTTGCAAGGTCGCGTTGAGACATTTCGGGGTTTTCTTGAAGAAGCCGAAGGATGCGAAAATGTATATCTTCTTGGAGTTGGGAGCGTGTCATATGGCTGTGATCTTGGCAGGCTACCGCACTAGAGCTGCCTGTACGGCGCTCCGTGAGAAATCAGCTGGCGTGACAAATTGATATTCCATCGTTCAAATTTGAGCAGTAGTCAAAGACTGGCGCGCGGGCAACTGTAAAAATTGGGGTTTGGCACTTAGGTGCGATGCAGCCGATGTTGTAATTGTTCGAAATTGAACGATATATGGTGTCGTGATTGTTAAGGGGTGTGGAATGACACAGAATGTCGTTGATAAAGAGATGAGTTGGTTCTTGGCTCAGTTGAAGCCGAACAGTTCGCAGATTGCAAAACGCAATCTCGAACGGCAGGGGTTTGAGACGTTTCTGCCTCTCGAAGAGACCACACAGCAGCGATCTGGCAGGTTTGTGACCGCGCGGCGGCCCCTTTTCCCTGGCTATATTTTTGTTGCGTTCAATGCCGTTCAGGGGTGTTGGCGGGCGATCAATTCTACGCAAGGCATCACACGGCTCGTCAGTTTCGGGCGCGCGCCCGCGCCAGTGCCAGGCGGGCTTGTAGATGGATTAAAAGCGCGCTGCGACAGTTTGGGCAAACTGGTCGCGGAGTCCGCTCTCGCGACGGGGGACGCGGTGACGTTTGCCAAAGGTCCGTTCTCCGATTTTGTCGGTGAGGTCGAGAAAATCGACGTGGATCGCCGTGTTTGGGTCTTGATGGACCTGATGGGTGCGCAAACACGCGTCAAAGCCGATGAGACGCAGTTGCGGGCGGTTTAGTGTGCCCCTTCGCTGCCCTGCGTCACCTTTTCCAACCTCATCGACATAAAGCCGAGCGTCATCACCGCGCCAGACAAGATGAGGAGCAGGAGGCCTGAGCCCGCCGTTCCGAGGATCTGGAGCGCGTCGAGCCACGTGTAGTTTTGGCCTGTTTCGGCAAGTATGTTGAGGCGCACAAATCCCGCGCTATAGAGCAAGACTGTCGCGACGAAGAGTGTGGTAAGTGGTTGCATAGGGTCAATCACTCGGCGACGCACACGGTCCAGAGTTGCACGTCTAATCTGCTGCCATTGTTTGCTTGGTTTATTCACACTCTTACTCCCTTACCAATTCAATCCATGTGTGCACGTCGTCGTCGGAGACTTCGCGGCCTTCGACGTGCGACTGATACCAACGGGCGATAATTGCGCCGCGTTTTTCGCTTTTGATTTTTATGCCTTCTGAGGTGAGGTGCTGATCGAGCTCTGTTTCGATCCGCTTTAGGGCGTTGAAGTCATGCGCCGTGCGGATAGCTTTGGTTCCCATAAGCACCCATGCAATGTCGACATCAAAGCTGTCACCCAAGGCAACAAGAGCTTCGACTGGTAACCCGCGCTGACCTTTTTCATAGCTGTGATAGGCACGGTGCGACACACCGAGAGCATCGGCAAGCGCAGTTTGGGTAAGGCCAATTTCGTTGCGCACGATCGCCAGCCGAGCACCCATAGCAACAAACACACTTTTAGAATCTCGTGACATGCACGGTTTCCTGTTGACGGGACTGTATTTACGCGCGAGACTGCACAAAATGACAGTATTTTACATTCTAAGCCATCTGATCACGTCAGATGGTGCGGGACAAGCGATTCCATGCGGAACGCGGATCTAGGTTTAACGAGGAAAGGCGGTTCACAATGGCTGAAGTCGAAGCACCAGAAGGCTCCCAGATCCTTGCGTTGGGCAAGACGCCGACACAGTGGGTTGAGGTCATGGCGGGCATGGGCATTGATGTATCCGAGCGCACATTGCGTGAGCGCGCCAATGCCACGAGGGCCTTTTATCGCCTCGGGCGCACCATGCTCATCACGCCTGCGCAGATCGATGCCATTTTCGAAGGAGGTCCGTCATGCCACTCGAAATCTACCAACGTGGGAATTATTTCTGGGCGAAAGGCTGGGTCGAATACAACGGCAGGCCAATCGCCGGTCCATACCGGCGCAGCACTAAGGCATCTACAGAAGCAGGCGCACGGGACTGGATAACGCGCGAGACCGAGTTTCAAATCCGTCGGTACCTCATTGGCGACGAGGTCAATATGACCTTCGCGGACGCGATCATGCTCTACAAGGCGTCTCCAGTCGCCGCGAAACAATTGATTCCCATCGTTGAAGAGATCGGGCATCTCTCATTGGGTGCGATTACTGGAGCGCGGCTCAAAAGTCTTGGCCCCAAGCTGAAGCCGAAGGCGTGCACAGATACGTGGTGGCGCGAAATCGTGACGCCGGCACGTGCGGTCATCAATAACGCGCACGAGCTGGAGGGCACGCCGCTCATTCGCGTAAAGGCTTACGACAAATTTGAACGGATTGCGCAGGACAAGTTTCGAGGTAAGCCAAGCCGTGTCGAACGCATGCCGTCGGACAAAAACTGGGTGGAAGCATTTTGTGCAGTCGCTGATCCTTACAATGCGGCTTTGTTGCGGTTCATGTTCGAGACCGCTGCGCGCATCGACCAGGCGACGTCTCTCGAGCCCGATGATCTGCGACCCTCCAAAAATCAAGTGCGGCTCAAGGCGCAGAAGGGGCATCCCGATGAGTGGATCACCGTGTCCCCGCAGATGATGCAGGAAATGTGCGCGCTTAGGGCCAAGCGCCCGAAGAACCGCAAGACTGGAAAGTTCATGAAAGCGCGGGTGTTCGGCTATGGCAGTCCGACGGGATACTCTGGGCGCTGGCGGACAATCTGCAAACGCGCGGGCATTCCCTACCTGTCAGCGCACCGTGCGGGGCGGCATGGGTTCTTTACTGAGCTTGTGGTGCGCCAAGGGATCGATCCCGTGACCGCAGCCAAAGCGGGCCGCTGGTCAGACCCCAATTTGCCGATGCGGATCTATGCCCACGCCGAGACGGATGAGGCCGATATACGGGCGCTATTTAGAGAACGTACCGTACAAAATATCCCCTCAAATACCGATAATTATCTGAAAAACAACAAGGACTAGCGCGATGAAAGATACCCTCCTAAGGGGCAGGTTGCAGGTTCGAATCCTACCGGCGCCGCCAAATCCCATCGAAAAAACGATGAGCCGCGAGATGCTAAAAACCTCAAATCCGCCTAGCGAACCACGCATTCGAAGGCCAAAAAGCGCCCGTCCTTGTTGCCGGTGATTGGGCCCAAGGGGCGGGGGGCGAATTGCATGGATCTGGCCATGCGCATAAAGGCCGGCGGGCCGAGGAAGAGGCAGCGTTTGGCCCCTTGGGAGCGCAAAAAGCCGTTTGAGGCCTCAAGGATTGATTTGCCGCAAGCGTTGCCGGGTGTTGCGATAAATCGGGTCAGCTCCCAGGTTTCGCGATCGGTTGGCGGGTCTTCTGTGCATAGGTTATTCGGCAAACCTTCAAGCATGCCAAGCGCCGCATCGCGGATCATATAGCCATAAACGCCACTGCGATTGTCGGTTCGAACCAAACGGGCGCCGCCAAGCACATGCCCATCCTTATGCGCGACGATATAAACCGCCGAAAGCGTATCATATTGCTCGAATTCCAAACCGTCATAGACATGGAGATTCCAGCTCATCTGATCGACAAAAACATCTGTTCTAAGCTGTAAAAAAGCCCGAATGAGATGCCATCGCGCAAGATCTCCCGGGTATCGAACAATGTCGATCTGATACGCATCGCCACCAGTGCTTTGAGTCATATCAAGCGCTGTTTGTTGCGCTTTGGAAACCGTGCAAGCCCAAGAAACGCCCGCCTTTTCGACGAAACAAACCAAAGCCCCTTATGGTCTTTTTGAATGTTTAGAACGCCGTCTTCAGCGAAAGCCTCAAAGTAGACAAAGAGCGACTGAACCATATCTTGGGTCAGCTCAAAATTTTCTTCATTTGTGTATCTATCCATATAGAATAGATTGCACTATTCGATCTGAACGAGAATAGTATTTTGACCAGTCTACCAAAAATGACTAGCTAAAAGTATAGGAAGATGGCGGATAAAAACTACAAACAGATCCCGGCGCGCTTTGATAAACAGCTTGGATTGCTGGCGTATATTTCGACCATGGGCTTTATGATTGGCCTAAACGTAACAGTGCGCGGGCCGGAGTATTTTGTAAGCACCTATCCAGAGGGCTGGCAGGAAGAATACGAAGCGCGCAACTATATGTTTATCGATCCGATGATGTATTGGAGCATGACCCGAACGGGAACATGCCGTTGGAGCGAATCCGCGATAAACCGCGCCAGCCCGATCTTTAAACGCGCGAAATCCCATGATCTGTGTTTCGGCGCGACCTTGGCGACAATTGTTGGCGGGCGCAGATCGCTTCTTTCGATTGCGCGATCAGATCGGGAGTTTGAAGACAGCGAGCTAGAGATTTGCATGCAGATTCTTGAAGATCTCGCCCAAAGCGCCTTTGAGGGCAAAATATCCATAGAAGAGATTGAAACCCTGCGCTTGGCCGCCGATGGCTATTCGCAAAAAGAGATAGCTTTTGAGTTGGGTGTTGCTGAGCCGACGGTGAAATTGCGCCTGTCGCGGGTCAAAGAGAAGCTTAACGCGCGCAACACTACCCATGCGGTTCGCATCGCGATTTCCGAGAAGCTTATCTAACCCTCTAAATTGCGCCATGTTTTCAAAGGGCCGCCTGCCATTCGCCCAATGTTTCTGGGGCTGGCTGCGCCTTTCGCGCGAAAAGTTTTCAAACTGCGCGGTTAATAAGCTTTCCGCTGGGGAAAGCACCACGCCGATGCGGCGAAAGTAAACAACCGATTGCTTCAACACGGAATTGCCATAGGCTGGAGCAATGAAAAAACCGCAGAATCATTTCGACGAGATGCAAACAGAAGACTCTGTTCGCTATCCTTATGACACGTATAACCAATGGTTTAGCGCGCAAAATCGAACGCGGCTGACCAAAAAATCAAAAGAAGCAGAAGCGTTTTTTCGCCGGACAGGCATTACGTTCAACGTCTATGGTCAGGCCGCAGCCCAAGAGCGCCTGATCCCTTTTGATTTGGTGCCGCGCATAATTGCCAACAACGAATGGACAAAGCTCGCCAAAGGGATCGAGCAGCGCGTGCGCGCGATCAATGCGTTTCTGCACGACATTTACAACAAACAAGAAATCCTGCGCGCTGGCATCATTCCTGTTGAGCTGATCGCGCAGAACGATGCGTTTTTGCCCCAGATGATGGGCTTTACCCCGCCCGGCAAAATCTACACCCATATCGTGGGCACCGATATTGTGCGCACAGGAGAGGATGATTTCTACGTTCTGGAAGACAATGCGCGCACGCCCTCAGGGGTGAGCTATATGCTCGAAAATCGCGAAACCATGCTGCAAATGTTTCCGGAGCTGTTTAGCAAGATCAGGGTGCAGCCCGTGAGTGATTATCCCAAAAATCTGCGCCGCTCGCTTGCCGCCTGTGCGCCGCCATCCTGTGAGGGCAAGCCGCGCGTGGCCGTGCTTACACCGGGCATTCATAACTCGGCCTATTTTGAGCATAGCTTTCTGGCCGATCAGATGGGCGCGGAGCTTGTCGAGGGGCATGATCTGCGTGTTGTTGATGGCCATATCGCCATGCGCACAACGCAGGGCTATAAAGTGATTGATGTGCTCTATCGCCGGATTGATGATGAATACCTCGATCCGCTGTCCTTCAATCCCAACTCAATGCTGGGCGTCCCCGGCATCATGGATGTCTATCGCGCAGGCAATATCACCATCGCCAATGCGCCGGGAACAGGCGTTGCCGATGATAAGGCAATCTATAGCTATATGCCGGAAATCGTTGAGTTCTACACGGGCGAAAAGGCGATCCTGAAAAACGTACTAACCTATCGCTGCTCGGAGCCAGACAGTCTTAAATATGTGCTGGAAAATCTGGCGGATCTGGTTGTGAAAGAGGTGCATGGTTCGGGCGGTTACGGGATGCTTGTTGGCCCTGCCGCCAGCAAAAAAGAGCTTGCCGATTTCGCGGCCAAACTCAAATCCAACCCAGGCAATTACATCGCACAGCCAACCCTTTCGCTCTCAACCGTGCCGATTTTTACCAAAAAAGAGCTCGCGCCGCGCCATGTCGATCTGCGCCCCTTTGTGCTGGTCTCGCCGCAAGGGGTGAACATCACGCCCGGCGGCCTTACCCGGGTTGCGCTCAAAGCCGGGAGCCTTGTGGTCAATTCTTCGCAAGGCGGCGGTACAAAAGACACATGGGTTCTGGAGGACTGATATGCTTGGTAAAACCGCAGGTGGCCTCTACTGGATGTTCCGCTTTTTGGAGCGCGCCGAAAACACAGCCCGATTGATTGAGGCGGGCTTTCGCATCGCTCTTACCCGCTCTTCGGATGGCGAGGCGGAATGGAAATCCGTTGTGACAACCGCCGGCGCCCTGCAAGGCTATGAGGCCGCAAACGAGAGCTATAACGCAACCGATGTGGTCAATTATCTGCTGCGCGAAAAAGACAATCCTTCCTCTGTTCTCAATGTGACCAAACAGGCCCGTGACAATGCCAGATTGGTGCGCACCGCCCTGACGACGGAAGTTTGGGAAGCGGTGAATGAAAACTGGATGAGCATGCAGCGCCTGCTTAAGCGCCGTGTTATCGAAACCGAACTGCCCTCTGTTCTGGCCACAATCCGCCAGCAATCCGCCCTTGTGCGCGGCGCCCTTCACGGGACCATGCTGCGCAACGATATTTATGATTTCAGCCGCATCGGCACCTTTGTTGAACGCGCCGATTACACGCTGCGTATTCTCGACGTCAAATATTACACCCTTCTGCCAGTCACCTCTTTTGTTGGCAGCAATCTGGATAATGTTCAGTGGGAAACGATCCTGCGCTCTGTCTCTGGGCACCGGGCGTTTCGCTGGCTTGATGAAGACGATATGACAGCCGATGCGATCGCTCGATTTCTGATTCTCGATCGCCGCTTCCCGCGTTCGCTTGCCTTTTGTATTCACCAAATCCAAGACAATCTGGAATATCTCGCAAATGAATACGGTGAGCGCCATCCTTGCCATGAGCTTGCAGACATCCTACGTGTAAGGCTCAAGGATCGCGATATCAGCTCTATTTTTGAAGATGGGTTGCACGAGTTTATCGGATCAATGATCAGCGATAACAATGCCCTCGGTTCCCAGATCGAGCAGGATTACAGGTTTACCGGGTAGATGCTCCTCAATATTTCTCACACGACGCATTACACATATGATGAGCCGGTGCATTATGCGCTGCAAAAGGCGCGGCTGCGCCCCCTTAGCGATGGTCAGCAGACTGTCATAGATTGGTCGCTCGTGATCAATGGCGGCGAGGTCGAGGCAAGCTATCTGGATCATTACGGCAATCAAACCGATCTGCTGCGCGCCGTTGAGGGCACCCAATCCCTTGAGATCACCGCAAGCGGAACCGTGCAAACCAATGATACGGCTGGTGTGATTGGCAAGATTTATGGCGCGGCGCCGCTCTGGCATTTTCGCCAGCAAACAGCGCTAACGAAACCCAGCAAAGAAATCAAAGCCCTCGCGCGCCTGATCCAAAATCCAAACGATCCGCTTGATGATCTTCACGCGCTTTCAACAGCGATCCTAGATGCGGCGCCCTATGAAACGGGCCGCACCTATGCCGATACAACGGCCCAAGAGGCGCTCGCGGGCGGGCATGGGGTTTGCCAGGATCATGCGCATATCTTTATTTCGGCGGCGCGCGCAGCGGGGCTTCCTGCGCGCTATGTCAGCGGTTATTTGATGATGGTTGATCGTATTGATCAAGACGCCAGCCATGCATGGGCCGAAGTCCATGTCGATACCCTTGGCTGGGTTGGTTTTGATGTTTCTAACCGGATCAGCCCGGATGAGCACTACGTCAAACTGGCGATCGGCAATGATGCGCGCGATGCGGCCCCAATCACAGGATTACGTGTGGGCACAGCAGAAGAATCGATGATTGTATCGTTGCAAGTCCAGCAGTAGAGATAGCCATACGATCTTAGCTCAGCAAAGTGATCCAATATGACATACTGCGTCGGTTTACGTCTTAATAGGGGCTTGGTTTTCATGTCCGATACGCGCACGAATGCGGGTGTCGATAATTTCTCTGTCAGTCGCAAGCTTTTCTCCTGGCACACGCCGGGCGAACGAATGATTACGATTCTAACAGCCGGGAATTTGGCAACAACACAGGCCTTGATCAGCCTTCTCGAAGAGCGCTCTATCGCGGCCTCGGATCGCGATCCAAGCATTCTGCGCCAACCAACGATGTTTCAAGTTGCGCGCCTTGTCGGTGATACCCTCAAAGAGGTGATCTCAACCAGCAGCCCGACCGGCCTTACATCCGACAGCACATTCCAAGCGACACTGATCCTTGGCGGTCAGATCAAAGGCGGGCAACCTTCGATCTTTATGATCTACCCTGCGGGAAATTTCGTCGAAATCTCGGCCGATACGCCTTTCCTCCAGATCGGCGAAACAAAATACGGCAAGCCGATCATCGTGCGGGCTTACAATCCGGATATGTCATTTGATGATGCAGTGAAATTGCTGCTGGTCTCCTTTGATTCAACCGTAAAATCCAACCTCTCTGTTGGGTTGCCATTTGATATGCAGATCTATGAAAACGATAGTTTTGAGATGGGCATAGAGAAGCGGATTGAAGCCGAGGATCCGATTTACAAATCTATCTCCAATGGTTGGAGCGATGCCCTTCGAGATGCTTTTCATTCGCTGCCAAGCTATAAGCTTTAATGCGGTAGTGGCGTCGGAATGCGGGCCATTTGCGCGCATTCCGCAAGGTATCCCGCCAAAAGCGCCTGCCCCTTTGGGGTGATATGGATATCGTCTTGATAGGCGCTATCCTTTGCGGTGCGCATCGCGTTGCCGAAGTCCAGCACCGGCGCGCCGCGCGTTTCAAACAGCGCTTTGATCTCAGTATGCGCTGCGCTGGGCGGCAGCTCTAATTCGCGGCGCGTTTGATGCTGAATGGCGCAAAGGCGCAGATCGGCGGCCGCTACCAGATCAATGAATTTCACAATGCTCTGCGGCGCACTGATCTCTGGCGGGGCGATTGCTTTTGGCGGCTTCATAAATGCAGGCAAGTAGCGGGGAAGATAGCGCGCTATCCCTTCCCAAAGCGCAAGAATGGGCGCTTTCGTTGGGTGGGTCTGTGGATTGAGCGGAGCGAATGTTGGGGTATCATAAAGGTCATGCGCGCTGATCACGATAATCGCGGTCTGCGCGCCCTGAAAGCCAAATACCTCGATCCAAGCGGCGATGTTTTCAGGCCCCCATGATCCGGCGCTGACATTCCCAAAGAAGCTCTGGCTGTCTGTGGCTATGGATGTCGCCAAATCGCTTTGATCGGTCTGGCTCCCCCCGTTCAAAACCGAATCTCCAAAGACCATAATCCGCTGGGGCTGGGTGATTTGATCAAGCGCTGGGCTGCGCATCCCGCACGCATTGTAATGGTGATACTTGCCAAAGCGGCGCAGGTCTTGGTCTGGGGCCAGCATATATTCGATCGTTGGATGGGTGACATAAAGCGGCGGTTGTCCAAGCCCAAGAGCAAAGCGCGCATAAAGCTCTGCCCCCAAAAGCAAGAGCACAAACAAACCAATAAGAGCCGTAAAACGTTTCATACCTGACCCTACCAATAGACAGCACCATATCCAGCCCCATTCGTTGGATAAACCGCCGCTCGGCAATGCGCAGTGCCCCTTTGCAAGGCCAAACAAGCGACAAGGAAACTCCGGCGCGAATTTAGGCCCGCTCCGTATGAATAATCACAAACCTAACGCCGCATGACCTGAATGAAAGCAATGGTCGCTTGTTGGTCATGATCTGAAGCTGGGCAGGCTTTTATTGGCAGGCGATGCTGCGCGCCTTCATTGTGCGTGAAGCGGGGGCAAGCCGTATCCTGTTCCGGCTACATATCGCCCTCCAAAACCCGCAGAGCGCGTGATCAATCTTATGCCTGGGGCGGCGCAGCGCTCAAACCGATGGGGTGGAATAGGCCTGTAGAAAGGAGCCGACGCAAGGCATCATAGCCAAAGCCCTGCTGATCCTCAAAGCGCCAATAGCGCAAACTATCCGCATTTTCGCGCCGTAATGGGCGCAAATCCGATTGTTTTCAGGGGGCAAAACCCATTAACCTGCCTCTGGGTTAAGGTGACATGGGTTGTGGGATATGCGCGAAGATACGATCGAGGCGATGATCGCCCTCGCAACGCGCGCATTGTCACGGGCGGATGGGGATCAGTGCCGCTCTTTGGTGCGTGATATGGCCGGCCATTGGCCCGATGCACCCGCGCTTTCGATCAGTTTCGCACTTGCCTCTGCGGCGGCTGAAGTTGGTGATAATTTTGCCGGCAAGGGCGATCAGATTGGCTATCGGCTTTCTGCCCTTGTTGCGGCAGATATTTTCGCGCTTGAGGCGATGGGGAAATGCCCCGCCACCGCGCATGATTTGCTGCATTTCTGGCGCCGGGTTGATCCGTATTTTTTAAAGCTGTAAGGCGGCTAAACCATCCGGATCACATCTTTAGCGACCGAAAGCATATAGCCTTTGCGCGCGATGTTTTTCACCAAGAGTTCGCTAACCATCTGATTGCCAAGCGCATCGCGAAGCCGCTTGATCCGGGTTGCGCCCGCGGCTTCATCGCAGTCAATCGAGGGGCGCCCTGAGATCATCCCCTCTATCTCGGCGCCCGAAAGCACATCCTCATCCATCCGCGCTTCGGCCAGGATCGAGAGGGTCTCAATCGCCGCCTTGGTGAGGCGAAATTCCATATTGTTGAGATAGACAGTATTTTCCTCGCGCGAAATCAGCAGCGAAGAAACCTGAATGCCCGCGCGCTCAACCTCAGACATGCGCTTGGTCAGGGCGATGATCATCACAAGAAAAACCAGTGCAGCAACCAGCAAAGCCGTGGCAAAGATCAGCAGCACAAACATCACCATGCGATAGCTTGCCAATGTATCGGCAAAGGCCGTGCCAGAGCTTGCAAGGATCTCAAGCAGCTTGATTTCGGCCCCGGAGTTCAGATCCGCATTGGCCACGAAAAGCGCCTCAACCCGGGCATCAAACGCATTGGCATCCGGCAGATTGAGAAAAAGCAAAACCGCCGCCCCCAAAAGGATCGCAACAATGGCCGCCATCCCGATGGTAACGGCGCGCGCGCCAAAGCGGCTATCAGTAACGGAGGAAATATGCGGCGGCACTGGATTTTTTCTCCTGCAATTTGGTCTCATCGAAAGTGGAGATGATTGTCAGAAGTGTCCAGCCCGCAGACGAGAGCCGCGGCGCAAGCGCATCCTTCGCCGCTGCGAGATCTCCGCAGGCAGCCTGAGGGATCGCGGCAACACCATAGTGCAGCTTCAAAGGGTCGTTCTGCTTGGCCTTATAATCGGCATAGCAATCGGCTTGGGCGGAGCCTGCGGCAAGCGCCAAAAGAAGCGCCGCGGCAAGGGAGGGGATGCGAGTTTTCATATGTCCTACATAGCGGGGAACTGGGTTGTTATTCAATATCAAGCGCGCTTGCCGGGGGCGCTATTCCATAACATCGCAGTGATATTGTTTACCTCAAAGGGCACCGCCCATCCTGATCTCACCAAGCGCCTATGCGCAGATCAAAAAGGAAGGCCCAACAGATGAAACTCTCAAATATGAAATTCGCCCTAAGCAAAACAGCAACCGCTTCTGCCCTTGCCCTAACCCTTGCGCTAACGAGCGTTGCCGCATCGCCTGCACGGGCCGGTTCCGATCGCGAAGCGGCGCGGGTTTTGGCTGGGGCTCTTGCGCTCTTTGCGATTGGGGCCGCGATCGAAAATAGCCGCAAGCAAGAGAGCGCCCGCACAACGCCTCATAGCCGGCCCAATGCACATCCCCGCGATACACATACCCGTGGCCGCAATGATCACAACGCGCGCCGTGGCAATAATCATCGCGCCAAAACCATTCCTGCCGCCTGTGCATATGGGCGCAATAGCAATCAGCAATTTCGCTATATTTCCGAACGCTGCCTGAGCAACAACATGCGCGGCGCGCGCTTCCTGCCCCAGCGCTGCGAAGCCCAGCTGCAAACCCGCCGCGGTGAACGCACCTTCTTTAAATCCAAATGCCTGACCCGCGAAGGCTACCGTATTGAGGCGCGCCGCTAGGCCGCACTCCTTCCTTAGGGCGCGGTTGTCCCCAAATTATTCTGCGTCCTTTGAACTGGGGCGGGTGGGCATTGCGCCGATCCGCCCCTCTTTTTGCCTTGCCGTGCGCGCGCCTCTGCGCTTTGAACAGCGGCATGACAAAAGTTGAAAAACAGATCCCTGATTATTCCTTCGAAGCTGCGGCCGCAGCCAAAGGTGCGCTTCGGATTGCAGGCGTTGATGAGGTTGGGCGCGGCCCTTGGGCGGGGCCTGTTGTTGCGGCGGCTGTCTGGCTTGATCCCAAACATATTCCCGAAGGCCTCAACGATTCCAAAAAGCTCACAGCCAAGCGGCGCGAAGCCCTGCGCGCCGCGATCCATGAATATGGGGATGTCTGCATCGCCAGCGCCAGCGTTGAAGAGATCGACGCGCTCAACATCCTGCGCGCCTCACACCTTGCGATGGAACGCGCCGTGCAAGGCCTTGCAATTGCGCCTGATCATCTGCTGATTGATGGCAATATGATCCCCAAAGGCCTTGCCGGGCGAGGCGAGGCAATCATCAAGGGCGATGCGCGCTCTGTTTCGATTTCAGCGGCCTCAATTGTGGCCAAAATATGGCGTGATCAGCTGATGGTGGATTTAGCGCAACAGCATCCCCACTACGGCTGGGAGACAAACGCCGGATATGGGACAAAAACGCATCAGGAGGGGCTCGCCAAATTCGGCGTGACCCCACACCATAGACGTTCTTTCAAACCCATCCACAATATCTTGTATCAAGATAAATAACTAACCTACTGATTCAAAAAAGAAATTGACCGCGAATCACCTTTGACTCATCCTAGGCATCAATAAATCAGCGCAAAAAGCGCGGTATGAGGCAGAGATGAAAACCAAAGTTAAGAAGGAAGTGGCAACGCTTCCGCTCAATCAGATATTGTCCGGTGATTGCATCGACATCATGAACAGCCTTCCTGAAGGCTCTGTCGATCTGATCTTCGCTGATCCGCCTTATAACTTGCAGTTGCGTGGTGATTTACACCGCCCTGACAATTCAAAAGTGGATGCAGTCGATGACCATTGGGATCAGTTTTCGTCTTTTGCGGCTTACGATAAGTTTACAACGGCCTGGCTCGCCGCAGCTCGCCGTCTTCTCAAACCAAACGGCGCAATCTGGGTAATCGGATCGTACCATAATATCTTTCGCGTTGGAGCTGCGATGCAGAACCAAGGCTTCTGGATTTTGAACGATGTGGTCTGGCGCAAGTCCAACCCGATGCCCAATTTCCGCGGCAAACGTTTTACCAATGCCCATGAAACGATGATCTGGGCCTCCAAGCAGGAAGCCTCGAAATACACCTTTAATTACGAAGCGTTGAAGGCCTTGAACGAGGGCATTCAGATGCGCTCAGACTGGGTTCTTCCGATTTGTAACGGCAATGAGCGGCTCAAAAATGAGGTCGGCGAAAAGGCCCACCCAACGCAAAAGCCCGAAAGCCTGTTGCACCGCATTTTGGTCGGCAGCACCAATCCCGGCGATGTGGTCCTTGACCCGTTCTTTGGCACTGGGACAACCGGCGCCGTGGCCAAAATGCTCGGCCGCGAATTCATCGGGATCGAACGCGAGGCGGCTTACCGCGAGGTTGCTGAAAAGCGCATCGCCAAGGTGCGCAAGTTTGATAAAGAAGCGCTTGAGGTCAGCACATCCAAACGCGCTGAACCGCGTGTTCCCTTCGGCCAATTGGTTGAGCGCGGCATGCTGCGCCCCGGCGAAGAACTGACATCGATGAACGGCCGCCACCGCGCCAAAGTCCGCGCCGATGGGACGCTCGTTGCCCACGATCAGCGTGGCTCGATCCACCAAGTCGGCGCCGCTCTTGAAGGCGCGCCAAGCTGCAACGGCTGGACCTACTGGTGCTACAAACGCGACGGTGATCGCGTGCCAATCGATCTGCTGCGCCAGCAAATCCGCGCCGAAATGGTGTGATCCTCACAAATATTCGAATACCGCCGGTGCCTGTGGCCTGACTTCCACGGCATCACCTTTACCCCGCCCATTGTGGCGGGGTTTTTTTGGTTTTGAGGGGGGTGATTGAGGCGCATGCAGGAGCCTCCGGCAGGAGTATTTTGGCCAAGAAAAAGGCGAGTGCTCTGGGAGAAACGTATGGGGAACATATGGGGATCAAAAAGATTCGACTTGTCGATGGAGCTGCTTTATAATCCCAGATGAAGTGGGTGACCTCGGGCGTCTCCACCACAGATTGTCCCGAGGCCGATTCAAAATCAAAAACATGCCGCAGCATGTCCTCCCACTGTCAGATTGGCTATTTCCACGTGGAAGGTCAAGACGACATGTTTGCGGCGCAGCGCCTGGAGGCGCATCAAATATGAATAATTATGAGGTTTCATTCCGCATTGCTGAAGTTGGAAATTATGGCGAAAGATATACAAGTGTTGTTGATGCTGTTCGTCGCGAAGCTGTTGGTGAGAGCACATGGGAAGAAATGACTTCTTCGGTCGTCTTCAAATCTCCGAAGTCGGCTGAGAGCATAGCAAATTCAATCTACACTGGGTCTAAGTTCGACGCTACGAAGGACAGGTTATTCGTCGTTAAAGTTTCCATTTGCGAATTTGCAACCCGAGGCAAAATCGAAGACCCTGCCCTATTGGCATCTATGTTCCCACTGAATGCTTTGGCATCGCATTCACCTCAAAATGTTTTTTCGAGTCTATTGGGTAACTAAAATATTGGATGCGGGCATTCAGTTAGGTTCCCATATTGTGTGTCCGTAACCCCCAAATAGCCGCTCTACTCCGGCATCGGCATCGGCAGCGAACCCGCTTTGTACTCCGACCAATCCTCAATATCCGGATAGAACTGTTTGCGCCAAGCGCGCACCTTTGGGTTCATGATCCTGCGCCAAAGCGGTGGGATCAGGGCGGCGGCTGTCATCAATGGGTAGCCGAAGGGAAGCTGGGGCGCGTCTTCTTCGGCGTAGTTTTGCAGCAGTGGAAAGCGGCGATCGGGGCGGTAGTGGTGATCGGAGTGGCGTTGGAGATTGATCAGCAGCCAGTTGGTCGCCTTATGCGCTGCGTTCCATGAGTGATGCGGTTTGACGTGTTCGTATTTGCCTTCGCCAAGGTGGCGGCGGGTGAGGCCGTAGTGCTCAACATAATTGGTCAGCTCAAGCTGCCAGATCGCGATGAAGGCTTGCCACAGGAAGAGGGCGAGGCCAGCCGGGCCGCTGACAATCAGCGCAAGGATCAGCGCAATCACTTGCAGGATCGCATAGCGCCAGAACGGATTGCTTGGGTGCCATTTTGGGCGGTTGGCGCGGGCAAGCAAGGCGGTTTCGGCCTTCCAGGCAGAGGGCGGGCAATCCCGCAGGACGCGAAAGAAGTAGCGGTGAAACCCTTCATTGTAGCGCGCGGTGACTGCATCGCGCGGCGTGGCGACATGGCGGTGATGGACGAGCAGATGTTCGGAGCGAAAGTGCGAATAGAGCACGCTTGCCAGCAGCAGATCAGCGAGCCAGCGTTCAAGCCGGTTTCGTTGGTGCATCAACTCGTGCGCGTAGACGATCCCAATGGCGCCCGAAGCCACGCCGACGCCAAAGAACAGGACGATGCATTCCAGCGTGCCAAGGTGATCCGCGCGGGTGCAATAGGCGATCATTCCATAGATCAGAACCGCTTGGATCGGTGGCCAGAGCATGGTTATCGCACGATACCAAAAGAGATCGGCATCGGGCGTTTGAGGATCGGGATTGTCGAGGTTTTGGCCAAGCAACACGTCGAGGAATGTAAAAAGCCACCAGCCATATGCAGGCAAAAGCAGCACCGTCCAGCCGCCGAAGGCCGCGCCGATGACCGCCATCGGGACCATGCCAAGCGAGAGCCAAAAGGGGGCGGCGGCGCGAAATGAGGGGAGGGGCGGGATCGTGCGGCTCATGGTCTATCCTTTGGGGCGCTTTGGCGCAGGGTATGCGCTTGGCCCTTGGTACTCAATCTTTTGCGTGATGTGTTTGCGCAAGATCAAAGGCTTTGCGCATTACGGTTGGGAGATCGCTTGGATCAAGCGGCTGAAACGCGCCGCTTTTGGGGGCGGAGTTGCGCAGATCGCTGGTGTGCATCACGGTCAGGAAGAGGTGAAAATGCGTAAACGTATGGCGCACTTGGCCGAGGTTTTCCCAGCGCGCCTCAAAAGGCGGCGGGCCTGGATCGGCCTCTTTATCCTCGCTCCAATCTGCACCGGGCCAGCCGAGCGTTCCGCCCAAGAGGCCTTTATCGGGGCGCCGCTCGAGCAGCCATTCCTCATTGCGCTGTGCGAGCCAGGCGGTGCCATGGCGCACGGGCTTGGGCTTTTTGGGAAGCTTTGCGGGAAGGCTGGCCATGATCCCTTGGGCGCGCGCTTTGCAAGGGCCGTGAAGCGGGCAAGTATCACAAGACGGATTGCGCGGGGTGCAGATGGTTGCGCCAAGATCCATCACCGCTTGGGCATAATCGCCGGGCCGTTTGCGAGGCGTGAGCTTGGCAGCAAGGGCCGTAAGCTCGGGCTTGGCCGTAGGGAGCGGAGTTCGCACTGCAAAGAGCCGCGCCATAACCCGCTCGACATTGCCATCAACGACTGTTTCCGCGCGATCAAAGGCGATCGAGGCGATGGCCGCAGCGGTATAGGGCCCAATGCCGGGCAGCTTGAGTAGCGTCTCGTAGCTATCAGGAAACTGGCCGCCGTGATCGGCCACAACAGCCCGCGCACATTTGAGCAGATTGCGCGCGCGCGCATAATATCCAAGCCCGGCCCATTCGCCCATCACATCGCCATCATCCGCCCCCGCCAGCGCCTTCACATCCGGCCAGCGCGCAATGAACCGCGCGAAATAGCCGCGCACCGCCGCGACAGTCGTTTGCTGCAACATCACCTCAGACATCCAAATCGCATATGGATCGGGCAAGACCCCAGAAGCGCGCGCCGCAGGGCCAACCCGCCAAGGCATCTCGCGCGCATTGGCATCATACCAATCCAACAACTGGGTGCTGAGTTTACCTTCACGCAATGTTTATGCTCCCGATGCCGCCTTAGGGCTGGCGGATGTTTTCACTTGGCATAGAATAGGGCGCAACTCAGGATAGGCCAGAGATGAGCGCCAAGACCACATCGCCAAAGGACAAGACGCCGTTTCAACGTTCGCGCCGCAAGCGTGGATTTGAGCGCACCTCAGGCCTGTTGCAGACGCAAATCCGCAAAGTTGGCGAAGAGCGCGGCTTTGCCGTGGCGCGCCTGCTCACCCATTGGGCAGAGATCGTGGGCGAAGATACCGCCGCCATCGCCAATCCGATCAAGGTCTCTTATGGGCGCGCGGGCGGCTTTGGCGCGACGCTCACTTTGCTCACCACGGGCGCCCAAGCGCCGATGCTTCAGGCCGATTTGCCGCGCATCAAAGAGCGGGTGAATGCCTGCTACGGTTACAGCGCCATCAACCATATCCGCATCACCCAAACCGCGCCAACAGGCTTTGCTGAAGGGCGCGCCCAGTTTGGCCATGCGCCCAAAGCCCAAAAACCGGCCCCAAGCGCAGAAGTGGTTGCCGAGGCGCGCGGCCTTGCCGGAACAGCCCAAGACGAAGGCCTGCGCACGGCCCTTGAAACCCTTGCCCAAAACGTTCTATCCCGAACAAAACCGCTCTGAGAGGCCCCCTAATGAAACGCACGATCATCCTTGTCGCCGCCGTGATTGCCCTCCTTGGGGGCGGCTATGCGCTTTACTCTTCGCAAACGGGCGGTGAAATGGCCGCAACCGAGACCGGAACAACCGAAATGGCAACGCCATCGGAAGATTCCGAAAGCACCATTGATACAAGCGCCATTCAGGAGATGAGCCTTGGCAATCCGGATGCGAAAGTCACCGTGATCGAATACGCGTCCTTCACTTGCCCGCATTGTGCGAACTTTCATGCAAATACCTTCAAGCCATTGAAAACAAACTATATCGATACTGGTAAGATCAATTTCATCTACCGCGAGGTTTACTTCGATCGCTATGGTCTCTGGGCCGGTATGGTTGCGCGTTGCGGCGGTGATCTGCGCTATTTTGGGCTGGCCGACCTGATTTATAAGAACCAAAAAGAATGGCTTGGCGGCGGTGATCCTGTGAGCATTTCTGAGGGTCTTCAAAAGCTGGGCCGCACCGCCGGGCTAAGCAATGAACAGCTCGATGTCTGCCTGAACGATGGCGAAAAAGCCCAAGCGATGATGGCGCTGTTTGAGAAGAATTCCGCCGCTGATGACATCACTGGAACGCCAAGCTTCATCATCAATGGCAAGAAATATTCCAACATGAGCTACCTCGATTTCGCTGCCGTGATTGAAGAGAAACTGGCCGAGTAATGACTCCGCTTTCAGGGGTAAAAGTTGTTGAGCTGGCGCGGATTTTGGCCGGCCCATGGGCGGGGCAAACGCTGGCCGATCTGGGCGCAGATGTGATCAAGGTCGAAAGCCCCGCGGGCGATGATACGCGCCAATGGGGCCCGCCCTTTGTTGAGCGCGATGAAGATCGCAGCGCCAGCTACTTTCATTCCTGCAATCGCGGCAAACGCTCGATCGCTTGCGATTTTCGCACCAAAGAGGGCCAAGCTTTGGTGCGCGATCTGATTGCCGATGCGGATGTCCTGATCGAGAATTTCAAGCTTGGCGGATTGGCGAAATATGGGCTGGATTATGAAAGCCTGCGGGCGATCAATCCGCGCCTGATCTACTGCTCCATCACCGGCTTTGGCCAGACGGGCCCTTATGCGCACCGGGCCGGATATGATTACATTATCCAAGGCATGTCGGGGCTGATGTCTGTGACGGGCGATCCTGTTGGTCAGCCGCAAAAAGTTGGCGTAGCGGTAACGGATATCTTTACCGGCGTCTATGCAAGCACTGCCATCTTGGCCGCGATGCACCTGCGCGCGCAGACAGGCGAGGGCCAACATATTGACATGGCCTTGATGGATGTCGCCGTTGCGATCACCGCCAATCAAGGGATGAATTACCTCACAACTGGCGAGGCGCCCCAGCGGATTGGCAATGCTCATCAGAACCTTACCCCCTATCAGGTTTTTGATTGCGCAGACGGCTATATCATCATCGCAACCGGCAATGATCCGCAATATCAGCGGCTTTGCGGGCTGCTTGATTTGAAGGATATGGCCCAAGCACCCGAATTCCTAACCAATGCAGATCGCATACAAAACCGCGCCGAAATGACCCGCCGTTTGACGGAGGCCACTTTGCGCCTGAGCAAGGCGGATTTGCTCGCGGCTTGCGAGGCAAAGGGCGTCCCTGCGGGGCCGATCAACGATTTCTCTGAGGTCTTTGCCGATCCCCAAGTGATCGCGCGCGGGCTGCGGGCGGATTTGGGCGGCATCCCAACCGTGCGCGCGCCGTTTGTCTTTTCAGACGCGGATATTGCGATGGCGCGCCCCTCGCCAAAGCTTGATGAGCATGGGGATGAAATCCGCGCAGAACTGGCTGCTAAGCGTTAGGTTTTCGGTGCGATTCCAGCCGCGCCAAGCAGCGCATCCATCGCAGACCAATCCTTGATCTCAAGGCGCACAGGCAGGCTGAGCACCTCTTGCCGAAAGGCTTCCGGCAAGCGCACCGCATCTTTTTCGGTCGTTACAAGCTGCGCGCCATGTGCTTGTGCCTCAAGCATTAGGCGCTTCATCAATGCATCACTTAGGGGCTGATGATCCTCAAGCGCCTCGCCGCGAATGATCTCAGCGCCAAGGCCGCGCAGCGTTGCAAAAAACTTCTCGGGATGCCCGATCCCGGCAAAGGCCAAGATCCGCAAGCCTTGCCAATCCATACCCGTCTGAAGCGGCTGCAATGCGCCGCGCATCAAGGGCAAGCTCACTAAACCACCATGCAGCGCATCAAATTGTTGCTGAGCGCGCGCGCTGCCAATCGCCAGGGTGATATCACCGCGCGCCATCCCCGCTGCTACGGGTTCGCGCAGAGGCCCAGCCGGGATCACCCGCCCGTTGCCAAATCCGCGCGCCGCATCAACAACAATGATCGAGATATCTTTGTGCACGGCGGGGTTCTGAAACCCATCGTCAAGCAGGATCACATCTGCCCCCGCGCTCTGCGCTGCCGCCACGCCCGCGGCGCGATCCTTGGCGATCCAAACAGGCGCAAAGGCGCAGAGCAAAAGCGGCTCATCGCCCACCTCTTGTGCACTGTGGCTGCGCTCTAAAACCTGAACCGGGCCCTCCAAGCTTCCACCATATCCGCGCGACACAACATGCGGTGCATAACCCCAACTTTGCAGCCGGGCAATCATGGCAATCACGGTTGGCGTTTTGCCTGTTCCGCCTGCGTTGATATTGCCGATACAGATCACAGGAACAGCCGCGCGCATCCCGCTGCGCAAAACCCGCCGCGCTGTGGCCGCTGCATAAAGCGCGCCCAAAGGGGCCAAAAGCCGCGCCTGCCAGCCGGGTTTTGCCGGCGGGTTATGCCAAAAGAGGGGCGCGCGCATCAGCGGGGCCTCTTTGCATCAAGGGTTGCAAACGCGAGCTCTGTAATCCTGTTGGCGGCCTTTGCCCCGGAAGAGCAAACCTCCCAAGCCGCAAGGTTGATTTCAGCGACCCGATCCGGCGCTTGCAGCATCTCAATCGCATGGGCAAGCTCAGCCTCCGATCGCACCATTGTTGTTGCCCCCGCTGTTGCCAGCCGGGAATAGGCGCTGCGAAATTGTGCAACATTGGGCCCGTGAACAACCGCAGAGCCAAGAGCCGCGGCTTCATATGGGTTATGGCTGCTTTTCCCGGCAAATGAACCGCCAAGAAAGCTCACCGGCGCAATGCGATACCAAAGGCCGATCTCATCCTCGGTATCTGCAATATAGACGGCGCATTCATCCTCGATCAGATCATCGGCGGAACGCACAAAAGGCACGAGCCCCATTTCAGCGGCGCGCTGGGCAATGCGCGGCCCGCGGCTTGGGTCTTGCGGAACAAGGATAAGCAACAGGCGATGCGCGCGGCGCATGGCGGTGCGATGGGCGTTGAGAATGTCTTGCTCCTCGGCCTCTCCCAGCCCTGCCGCAAGCCAAACTGGGCGCGCACCGATCTGATCGATCATATCGGCCAGCTCATTTTCATTGCAAGGCAGCGCGCTTGCGCCAAGCTCAAGAAAGCCAACTTCCTCAAGCGTCCAGGAGGGCGCACCAAGGCGCAGACGGCGCGCATAGCTGGTTTGATCGCCAACAAGGCTGCGTTGAAACCGGGCCAACAGGGCGCGCCGCATCCCGGGTTGCCAGCGCCAGACGGGCGCGCTTTCATTGGCGCGCGGCCCGTCGATTGAGAACAAAGGAATGCTGCGTGCGGAGGCTTCAAAGATCAAACTGGGCCGCAGATCGAGCCCGATCCAAATGGCCAATGCTGGCGCCCAATGGGTAAAAAACCGCGCGCAGGCAAGGCGGGTGTCATCCGGGGTTGGTAAAATGGTGGTTTGCGCCGGCAGATCAAGCGCGGCGATGCAGGGATCGCTTGCATCCGTAACAGTGATCAAAAAGCGCAGCTCTGGGCGCTGATCGGCCATGGATGTAATCATCTCAGCAACAGGGGCAAGGCTTGCTGTTTGCGCAGTATGAACCCAAATCAGCGGGCCGTCTGCGGGCGCAAGGGGCGGATAAATCCCTTCGCGGGCAGGCGCGTTTTCGGGCGCGGCAATGGCGCGTGCCGGGCGAAGCGATGCGCCGAGCCGCCCCAAACGCCCCCGCGCCAGAACAGATAGATAAAAGGAAAGAGCAAGGGATTTGGGCATGGCCCGTGCATGGCTCCGTTGCTGGGATCAGCCCAATTCTTCGGTCGGCGAGGCCGGGGTTTCTTCATCCTGCAAACGATGCAAATGCGCAATGAAATACCGCATATGCGCATTATCGACAGTGCGCTGCGCCTCAGATTTCCAGGCGTCATAGGCGCTGGCATAATTGGGATAAACACCGACCATGTGAATAGCGTCGACGTCTTTGAAGGTGTTTTGGCTTGGATCAACAAGCTCACCGCCAAAAACGAAATGCAAACGTTGGGTCATGGGCAGGCCTCCAATTCGGGAAATTCGATCGCTGTTGCCAGCCTAGAGCATAGGGGGGTGTGGTCAAGCAAGGGGAAAGGGCGGGGAGGAGGAGGGGGGCGGCTAAGCGCTTTGGCCGGGTTGAGGCGAAAGACGCGCCGCCATTTCGCGGTGAACCTCCTTGCCGCCAGCAAGCATGCCGCGCAGCGCAGGGTGAGGGTTGTTAAACAAAACCGGCGCGCCGTGGCGATCCGAAACAGCGGCGCCCGCTTCGGCAACAAGCAAGGCCCCCGCCGCCACATCCCATTCCCATGTATCGCGCAAGGAGATCATCGCATCAAACCGCCCTTCCGCCACAAGCGCCATTCGGTACGCCAGCGAAGGGCGGAAATGGCGGCGCAGATCGGGCATGCCGCCAGGCCAACGCGCCGCTTCGAAATTCGGCTTTGCGCCAAGCACTGTTGCGCCATCGGCCCCGCCTCGAACAGAGGCGCGCATCGGGGCGCCATTCAGGGTCGCCCCGCCGCCCAACGATGCGCCGTACATTTTGCCAAGCACCGGCAAGTAAACAACCGCCGCTGTAACGGCGCCGTTGCGGGCAATCGCAAGAGAGTGAGACCAATGATCTTCACCTGCAATAAAGGCGCGGGTGCCATCAATGGGATCAACGATAAACACATGTTCTGTGCTCAATCGCGCCGGGTCGTTCTCGGATTCCTCGGAGAGCCAGCCATAACCCGGGCGTGCGCCGCGCAGCTCGCGGGCGAGCATTGCATCAACCGCCAAATCGGCCTCGGTGACCGGGCCCTGATCGCCGGGTTTTTCCCAAGTTTGCGGATGGGCCTGCCAATAGCTTTGGGCAATCTCACCGGCTTCTTTGGCGGCCTCAATCAGAAGGGAAAGATCATTCTCCGGCAAGGGTAAGCCCCTCAACCAAAAGCGAGGGAACGATGCGGCTTAGATGCATGCGCGCGTCATTTGCCGGAACAATCCTGCGCAGCATATCGCGCAGATTGCCCGCGATTGTGCATTCGTTCACCGCATAAGCGATCTGGCCATTTTCGATCCAAAAGCCAGAGGCGCCGCGTGAATAATCGCCGGTGTTGGGATTGATGGACGAGCCAAGCATTGAGGTGACAAGCAGGCCTGTGCCCATCTGCGCGATCAAATCGGCGCGGCTGGCATCTCCTTGGGTTAGTGCGATATTGCTGACGCTGGGCGCGGGCGGGGAAGAGGTTCCGCGCGCTGCATTTGCTGTGCTTTGCAGGCCCAGCTTGCGCGCCGTTGCCAGATCAAGCGTAAAGCTGCGCAAAACGCCATCTTCAACGATCATTCGCTTGGCCGTTGGCAGGCCTTCACCATCAAAGGGGCGCGAGCCATTTGTGCGCGGGCGATGCGGATCCTCAAGGATCGATAGGCCTGTGGGCAAAACCTGTTGATCCATCGCATCTCGGAGCCAACTTGCTCCGCGCGCAATGGCCGTGCCGTTGATCGCCGCCAAGAGATGCCCAATCAGCCCCGATGAAATCCGCTCATCAAACAAAACAGGAAAGGCCCCGGTTCGCGGTTTGCGCGCGCCAGCCCGCGCCATCGTACGCTCAGCGGCAATGCGGCCGATCTCTTCTGGGCTTGGCAAATCGGCTTGAAAAATCCGGCTCTCGCCAAAATAATCGCGCTCCATTCCTGTGCCTGTCCCGGTAATGGCAACGCAAGAAAGCCCGCGATCGGTGCGGGCATAGCCGCCGGAAAACCCATTCGATCCCATCATATGGAGCTTGCGCGCAGAATAGCCGGCCGAGGCCGACTGCACAGTCGTGATCCCCTCATAGCCAAGCGCAGCAGCCTCGGCGCGGGCCGCATCTTCTTGCAGCGCGGCGGCATCTGGCTCGGGGCTTGGATCATGCAACTCAAGCGCATCCATATCCCAATCGCGCGCCAGTTCCGAAGGGTCTGCAAGGCCAACGGAAGGATCAGAAGGGGCCGTTTGCGCCATGGCAACGGCGCGTTCGGCCATTGTGGCAATCGTGCTGGGCGAAGTGTCAGAAGCCGAAACGCAAGCCTGCTTTTGCCCGATCAAAACCCGCAGCCCAATATCAACCCCCTCAGAGCGCTCTGCATGTTCAAGCTTGCCGCCAAGCACATCAATCGAGATCGACGTCCCCTCGACCGCAATCGCATCCGCGCTATCGGCCCCGGCGCGTTTGGCCGCATCCAAAAGCGCTTGGGTCAGATCTAAGAGAGGGTTGCTCATAAGGGGCGGCCTTTTCAAAGGAAATGACGCGGCCACTTGAGCCGCATCGCTTGTGTATTGTTAGGTAATCGCGCAGGCCATAATGCGCAAGCGATGGGCCTATTTGAACCGTTGCCCATTGGCATAAAGGGCGCCATCGGATGTTGATTTGAGCTCTGTCGTAAGGCTGTCTGGCTCTGTTCCCGGCTTGGTAAACAGCCCAAGCATCATCTGCGCACCCATGGCTTGATCGGCGGGCAAAAGGCCGATTTCCGTAAGCTTGCCCATCAGGCCATAACCGCCAGTAAGGGAAAGATTGAGGGTTCCATCGGGGAGCGGAAAGCCGCCCGCCTTGCCTTTTGCTTCGGGGGGAAATGTTGCCTCTCCGTTTCCGGTTAGCAAAGCGCCTGCAACGGCGAGTTTGAGGCGATCAATCGCGAAGGATTGCAGCGCGCCGGGCGCTTGCTTGCCCTGGGCGGCGCCCTTAGCGGCCTCAGGATCAAAGATATCAACAAGCCAATTGCCTTTCCCGCTGAGCGCCAAATCAAGCTGAGCCGGATCGCGGGGCAATCCTTTGGTCGGATCAAACAAGCCCCAGACATCCTCGCCAAGCGTAAGATCACTAAGCGCAAGATTGAGCGCAAAATCCTGCGGCTCCTGAGAGACCCCAACAGGCATGGTCACGCCAAAACCATAGCGCGAAAGCGAACCCGTCACCTGCGGAATTGGGAGGGCCGCACCTTTGGCCATGAAATCAAGCCCAAGCACTTCGCCGCTATAAGTGATACCTTCCTTTGCCGCGACAACCGCAACAGAACTGCTGGCAAGCGTTGCTGTGCCTGCGCCCGATTTGGGGCCCGCATCAAGATCAAAATCAAAACGGCCTGCGCCGGTTGTATAGGTCGTATCTATCAATGCGCCTGCACGCATCCAGCCGCCAAAACCGCCCTTAGCGCTTCCCTCAGGAAATTGGAAATCCCCGGTGATCGTATAATCGGCCATCTCGCCGCTAAGCTGCATCTTGCCCTTTGGCTCATCCGTATCAGAGAAAACCGAAGCCGTGTATTTCGCCACCTTCAGATCGACCGTGGCAGGCAACATGCCATCTTTCAGCGGCATGGTCGCATAGGTTCCGGCAATATCTTCGAGGGTGAACTGGATGTCGGCGATCAGATCCTCTTCACCATCAATGCGGCTTTTCAAATCCATCGTAACTGAACTGGCCTCGATCTCATAACTGATCCGGTCGGGATCGCCCGAGGCAATCATGCGATGCGTGCCAAGCGACACCACGCCATCCATCTTTGAGCTAAGCCCGTCATCAACCGTATTTGTTGAGCTCAGCTTGATCTCATCGGAAAAGATGATCTCGACCTTGCCGCCGCCAACGGCCCGCATCTCGATCTGTTCGAGCTGGGTCGTCATGTGGCCCGTTTCACTTGCCATCTCAGTGGAAATATCACGCAGCACCAACAGCTTGCGCTTGGCCTCAACCGAGCCGGTGGTGATGGACTGGCCCGTATGGGCGAATTCCTTTTGCCAAGCATCCCAAACATCCTGCGGCTCAATATCGGCCATGGCGGCGGAAGCGGCGCTCATAGCAAGGGCACTGCACAGCGAAATACGAATAAGATACGACATAATTCATCCTCAAATAGATTGGCGCCAGTGTCTTTCGCCAAAGCGGCCGGGTCAAGGGCTGGCGCATCGCGCAGGCAGGGTTTAGCTTCCCCACGAAACACCAGTAGAGAGGCATAGATATGAACGCTTTGCATGGAAAAACAGTGCTGATCACAGGCGCAAGCCGCGGCATCGGTGAGGCAACAGCGCATGAGTTTGCGCAATTGGGCGCAAATGTAGCGCTTTGTGCACGCAGCATTGAGGCAACCCGCGCTTTGGCAGCCGAGATCGGCGCAGATCAGGCCATCGCGCTTCCTTGCGATGTTTCCAAATACGCCGATGTTGGGGCCGCCATTGACGCGACCGTAAAGGCCTTTGGCGGGCTCGATGTGCTGATCAATAACGCAGGTGTGATCGAGCCAATCGCGCATCTCGCCAGCTCTGATCCCGAAAGCTGGAGCCACGCAATCGATATCAATCTCAAAGGTGTTTACTACGGTATGCGCGCCGCCCTGCCGATCATGAAAGCCGCAGGCGGTGGCTCGATCCTTACTGTCTCCTCAGGTGCAGCGCATGGCCCGATGGAAGCTTGGAGCCATTATTGCAGCTCCAAAGCGGGCGCGGCAATGCTGACCCGGATGCTTGATCTGGAAGAGCGCGCAGCAGGTATCCGCGCAATGGGTCTCTCGCCGGGAACCGTGGCAACAAAGATGCAACGAGAGATCAAAGTCTCTGCGCTCAACCCTGTTTCAAATCTGGAATGGGAGGATCATATCCCGCCCGAATGGCCCGCCAAGGCGCTCGCGTGGATGGCGGGCGCGCAAAGTGATGCCTATCTCGGCCAAGAGATCAGACTGCGCGATGAAAGCATCCGTGCCCTATTGGAGCTTTCCGAATGATCCGAACTCAAAAAGACGGCCCGCTTTGGACGGCATGGATTGATCGCCCGCAAAAGGCCAACTCGCTGACAGAAGAGATGCTTGGCGATCTGGCCGATTTCGCCATCGCCGCCAAAGGTGAAGCAAATGCCTTTATCCTGCGCGGCGAGGGCAAGGTTTTCTCCGCTGGGGCCGATCTGGAACAAGCGCCCAAGGGCCTTGCTGTTTCGCCCACATGGGAGCGGCTATCGGGCGCAATCGCTGATCTGCCCTGCCTAACGATTGCTGCGCTCAACGGAGCATTGGCGGGCGGCGCTTTCGGCATGGCGCTGGCTTGCGATCTGCGCATCGCGGTGCCTACGGCCAAGTTCTTCTATCCGGTGATGAAGCTCGGCTTTTTGCCCCAGCCCTCTGATCCTGCACGTATGAGCGCCCTCATCGGGCCCTCGCGCAGCAAACTGATTTTGATGGCGGGGCAGAAAGTCACAGCTCAAGAAGCGCTTTCTTTTGGGCTGATTGACCGGATCGTTGAACCCGAGGCCATGAACGAGACGCTGAGCGCCCTCACCGCAGATAGCCTTGGCGCCGCACCCACCCATGTATCCGGCATCAAAGCATTGGTGATCTAGGTGCCAGCCGAGCCCATTGATGCGCTGGTCATTGGTGCGGGCCCTGCTGGGCTGATGGCTGCGGATGCTTTGGCGCGCGCTGGGCGCAAAGTCGTGCTGGTCGAGGCCAAACCATCGCCCGCGCGCAAATTTCTGATGGCAGGCAAAAGCGGGCTGAACCTTACCAAAGATGAACCCTTTGATGATTTTATGCCCCATTTTGGCGCAGCAGAGGCCTTTCTTCGCCCCATCCTCAAAGACTTCGATCCAGAGGCGGTGAAGGCTTGGGCACAGAGCCTTGGCCAAGAGGTTTTCACTGGCTCTTCTGGCAGGGTTTTTCCGCGCGCCATGAAGGCGTCTCCACTTCTGCGCGCTTGGCTTGCGGATCTTGGCGCGCGCGGGGTTGAGCTGCGGCGCGGCTGGAAATGGTGTGGCTGGGATGGTGATGCGCTTGCCTTTGATACGCCGAATGGCCCCGCGACGCTTGCCCCAACCTGCACAGTCCTCGCGCTTGGCGGCGGCTCTTGGGCGCGGCTTGGATCGGATGGGGCTTGGGCGCAGCTGCTTGCTGATAAGGGCATCAAAATCGCGCCCTTCACCCCCGCAAATGCAGGGCTGCGCATTGACTGGTCTGATCACATGCGCCGCCATTTCGGCGCGCCACTTAAAGGGATCGCGCTGAGCGCGGGCGATATCACTTCGCGCGGCGAGGCGATGATTTCAAAACATGGGCTTGAGGGCGGCGGTATCTATACGCTCTCACCTGCCTTGCGCGATGGTGCGCCTTTGCAGATCGATCTGCGCCCTGATGTTGCGCTTGAAGCGCTCAGCGCGCGCCTCAACAGGCCGCGCGGCAAAACCACCCAAAGCAGCCATATCCGCAAGAGCGCGCAGCTTGACCCGGCCAAGCTTGCCCTGCTTCTGGAATGCGCCCGCCCTCTGCCCCAAGACGGCGCGAAACTGGCTGCGCTGATCAAGGCGCTGCCCGTGCCATATTCAGGCCTCGCCCCAATGGATGAGGCGATCTCAACAGCGGGCGGGATCGCGCTTTCTGAACTTACAGATGATTTAGAGCTGCGCGCCTTGCCCGGCCTATTCGCCGCCGGAGAAATGCTTGATTGGGAGGCGCCAACGGGGGGCTATTTGATCACCGCATCCCTTGCCACGGGCCTGCGTGCTGGCCAAGCCGCCGCGCGCCTCCGCTAAAGCGATTTCATCGCCTCTGCGGCAATCTCAAAGCTGCGCAAGCGCGCTTTTGGATCATGGATGTTGCCAGTTAGAATGATCTCATCGGGCTGATATTCCTCAATAAATCCAGCCAGTTGCGCGCGCACCATGTCTGGCGTCCCGCAGGCAGAAACCGAAAGCGCTTGATCAAGGGCTGGCAAGAACTGCGCCGGAATATGATCCTCGATCCGCTCAACCGGGCGGGGCAATTTACCGGGCTGGCCGAGCCGTAATTTGGCGAATGCTTGCTGCATCGAGGTGCGAATAAACATCGCTTCGGCCTCCGTATCGGCGGCAAAAACATTCGAAGCGAGCATGAAATATGGCTTTTCGAGCTGCGCGGAGGGGCGGAACTGGCGGCGATAGGTTGCAATGGCATCGCTCAAAGCCGCAGGCGCGAAATGCGAGGCAAAGGCATAGGGCAAGCCAAGCTGGGCCGCGAGCTGCGCGCCAAAAAGCGAAGAGCCAAGCATCCAGATCGGTACATGCGTTCCCTTGCCGGGATAGGCCGAAACGGGCGAGGGCGCATCCGAGAGAAAGCCCATCAGCTCAACCACATCTTGGGGAAAACTATCGGGGTGATCCAGCCCACGGCGCAACGCACGCGCGGTTGCCATATCTGTTCCGGGTGCGCGACCAAGGCCGATCTCAATGCGGCCGGGGAAAAGCTCGGCGAGGGTTCCAAAGGCCTCGGCCACCATCAGCGGCGCGTGATTGGGCAACATGATGCCGCCCGATCCAACCTTTATCCGCTTTGTCACGCTCGCAACATGGCCGATCAAAACGGCCGTCGCAGCAGAGGCAATCCCGGGCATGTTGTGATGCTCGGCGAGCCAGTAGCGATTGTAACCCCAGCTTTCGGCGGCTTGGGCAAGGGTCTTCATATTGCTCAGAGCATCGCGCGTTGTGCTGCCCTCGGGAACGGGGGCGAGATCGAGCAGGGAATAGGGGATCATGGGATGCTCCGGTTATGGGGCTTGAATGATGCGGCATTTGGCGGGCCCAAAGCGCTTATTCATTAGATAGGGTGCGATCAGCGCCGTGCAAGCATGGAAAGGCGGATCAAAGCCCGCTCCACAAGCGCCATTTGCGGCGCGGTTTGCGCAGCAGAGCGCAGCTGAAGATCGGTATCGGTAAGCATGCCAAGCGCTGTTTCCAGCTTGTAAACACCCCAAGCTTGCGCCTGTTTTTGCATCCGGTCGCGGCGCGGGCCAAAGATCGGCGGGCGCATCCGGGCAATCCCAGAAGAGGCACCACCGGGATCAGAAGCCGCGGCATGCAGGGTTTTGAAATGGCGCATCGCCCCAATACAAAGGCCAACGGGTTGAATGCCTTGCCCCTCAAGCTTGGCCATGATCGGGCCGATTTCAGCGGTGCGCGCCTCGGCCACGATATTAAGCACATCGTCAAGAACGGCCTCGGAAGTTGCGGGCGCGCAGGCCAGCACATCTGCGCTGATCACCGGGCTTTCATCGCCGATCTTATAAAGCGAAAGCTTTTCAATCGTCTGGCGAAAATCGCCGGGCGAGAGCTCGCGCGCCAGAACGGTAATATCCGTGAGCGCCACCCGATCAATGTTTTTAAGGCCAGCTTTTTGCAGAGCCGCCTCGATCTCTTCGCTTGAGGGCGGATCGTTGTAAATTCCGGCGGCAAAGGCATTGGGATGGGTCTCAAACGCCTTGCGCAGTTTGGATTTCGCCGTGAGCGAGCCGGCGGTAACGATGACCTGCGCATCGCCTTCGCGCCATGCCGAGAGCCCTGCCGCGATCACATCCGCAAGCCCATCAGTGGCATCTTCAACGAAAGCCACGCGCGGGCCGGGAAAGAACCCTTGCGCCTTCATCGCATCAATCAGCATCGCGCCATCGCGGCGCAGCTCTGAAGCTGGGATCCGCTCAAGGCGCATCTCTTCTTCACCGGCCTTGCCAATCAGCGCAGCAATCACTTCTTGGCGGCGCAGGGCAACCCGCATCGCATCGCCCCCAAAGATCAAAAGGCCCGTGCGCTTGGGATCAGGCTTGGCGAAATAGCGCGTCGCATCGCGCCCAGCGAGCTTCATTGCGCTGCCAGAGCTTTGGAAACGATCAGCCGGTCGACGATCTGATCGCCAAGGATAACCATCAGGCGATCGCGCGTATCCCGTGTGGCCGCCAGCGTTGAAACGGTCGAGCCAGTCGCAGCATAGGCGGTGAAATTCTTCACCGTGCCGGTTTCGATGATCTGGGCCGTCGCGAGATTGGAAAGCGTATATGTCACCTCGCCAACCAATTGATATCGGGTGGTTTCTTGAGATGGCGTGATGCCAACGCCTTCAGTGCTGGTTTTGATCACATAGCCAAGCCCAAAGCGCGGGGCGGCGGGCTGGCCCAGGCGGCGCTCAAGATGTTTGACCAGTTGATAGGCATCATGCTCATTCGGGGCATCAATGAGGATCGCGCCCTTTAACCCTGCTGCCGGGCCGCCGGGGGCAAACGCTGGCGTAAAACCGCAAGCCGCCAGCGCTGGCAAAAGCGCCAGCCCAAGCAGCATAAAGCGGCGTTTTTTATACGACGACATTCACAATTCGCCCCGGAACAACGATCAGCTTTTTCGGGGCGCCTCCATCAAGGGCCTTTAGAACAGCTTGATCCGCCAGAACCAGCTTTTCAACCTCTTCCTTGGGCATATCCGCCGGAACGGTGATCTCTGAGCGGCGCTTGCCGTTGATCTGAATTGGCAGGGTCACGTTCTGCTCAACCAACAACGCCTCATCCGCAACCGGCCAAGGCGCGCGCGCAATCAGGCCTTCGCCGCCCAGCATAGACCAGATTTCCTCGGATAAGTGCGGCGTCATGGGCGACATGAGTTGTGCCAAGGTCCGCATTGCTTCGCGGCGCGCGCCATCACCCGCTTTTGATTTGGCGAGCACATTGGTAAAGGCATAAAGCTTTGCAATCGCTGCATTAAAACCAAAGCTTTCAACACCAGCGGTGATCTCAGCAATCGCTTTATGGGTCGCGCGCAGCAAATCATCGTCCCCAGCGCCGCCATCCGCTTTATCCGCAAGATCAGCAGCCAAGCGATAGACCCGGCCAAGGTGCTTAAAGGCGGCCTCAGCGCCGGCCGCTGTCCATTCTACATCCCGCTCGGGCGGGCTATCGGAAAGCACAAACCAACGCGCCGTATCCGCACCAAAGCTTTGGATAATATCAACCGGGTCAACCACATTATGCTTGGATTTGGACATTTTTGCAGAAGGGACGATTTCTACCTCAGAACCATCTTCTTTGAGGAAAGCCTTCCCATCGCGCAGCTCAATCTCTTCGGGATAGAAATAGGTCGGGCGCCCGTTTTGCTGCTGCTTTTGGTAAATCGCATGCGTCACCATGCCTTGCGTAAAGAGCGCATCAAACGGTTCAATCGCCTCGGCGGGCAAGTGGCCACAGATATGCATCGCGCGGGCAAAGAAGCGCGAATAGAGCAGGTGCAGGATCGCGTGCTCAATCCCGCCGATATACTGATCGACGTTCATCCAATATGCGGCATCCTCTGGATTGGTCGGCGTGCTGGCATGGGGCGAGGTGAAGCGCGCAAAATACCAGCTGGAATCAACGAATGTGTCCATCGTATCGGTTTCGCGCAGGGCAGGTTTGCCGCAGGCGGGGCAAGCGCAATTGCGCCATGTTGGATGGTGATCCAGCGGATTGCCGGGCTTATCAAAGGTCACATCTTGCGGCAGCTCGATGGGAAGGTTCTCTTTCTTCTCAGGAACCACACCGCAAGTATCGCAATGGACAACCGGGATCGGGCAGCCCCAATAGCGCTGGCGGCTCAAGCCCCAATCACGCAGGCGGAATTTGGTAACGCCTTGGCCGATGCCTTTGGCCTCGCAGAAATCCACAGCTGTGTTCACGCCCTGCTCACCGGATTGAACCTCATCGCCTGCAAAGCCGCGTATATAGCGCACGGTTTCGGTCTTGCCCGGAACGAAGGCCTCGCCGAGCGCTTCAATCGGCGCATCTGTCGGCTCAAACACAGGCAGGATCGGCAGATCGTATTTCGTGCAGAAATCAAAATCGCGTTGATCATGCGCCGGGCAGCCGAAAATCGCGCCTGTGCCGTAATCCATCAGGATGAAGTTGGCGATATAGATCGGCAGCTCCCACGCAGTATCAAACGGGTGGCGCGCGCGCAGGCCGGTATCAAAGCCAAGTTTTTCAGCCTTTTCAATCGCTTCCTCGGTTGTTCCGCCGCGCCGGCATTCGGCGCAAAAGGCGGCAACTTTGGGATTATCGCGCTCTAGCTGCTTGGCGAGCGGATGATCCGGCGAGATGCCAACGAAGGAGGCGCCCATCAGCGTATCGGGGCGGGTTGTATAGACTTCAACCCGATCATGGCCGTGCGGCTCATCCACAATAGAGAAGGCAAATTGCAGCCCGCGCGATTTGCCGATCCAGTTGGCCTGCATGGTTTTGACCTTGTCAGGCCAATTATCGAGCTGATCCAGCGCGCTGAGCAATTCTTCGGAGTGATCGGAAATCTTGAAGAACCATTGCGTCAGCTCGCGCCGCTCGACCAAAGCATCCGAGCGCCAGCCGCGCCCATCAATCACTTGCTCATTGGCAAGCACGGTCATATCGATCGGATCCCAATTCACCACGGCGTTTTTGCGATACACGAGACCCTTATCCATGAAGTCGATGAACATCGATTGCTGCTGGCCGTAGTATTCCGGATCGCAAGTCGCAAACTCGCGGGTCCAATCAATCGAGAGGCCAAGGGGCTTCATCTGGCCGCGCATGGTTGCGATATTCTCATAGGTCCAGGTGCCGGGATGGCCGCCGATGGCAATGGCGGCGTTTTCCGCAGGCATCCCAAAGGCATCCCAGCCCATCGGATGAAGCACCGAGTGGCCCGTGCTGGATTTATAGCGGGCAACAACATCCCCCATCGTATAATTGCGCACATGGCCGATATGGATGCGCCCGGAGGGGTAAGGAAACATCTCAAGCACATAATACTTGGGCTTGCTCTCATCACGCTTGGCAATGAAGACCTCGGCCTCATCCCAGGCGGCTTGCCACTTCGGCTCAAGCTCTGCGGGGGAATAGTTGCTCATCTGATCGGTCCTTTGGAAATGAAAACGCCGGGCAGGGGGCCCGGCGTTGTGATATAATGGATATCTTGCGGGGGTCTAGAGCTTTGCATCGCCCGAACGCAGCTGACGGGCGCGGGTAAGGATCGCATCCTCAACAGCACGAACGGTCGCAGGGCTTGCCGCGCCGCCTTTGGTATAAAGAGAAAGATTGAGCGAACGCGCATCAAGCGCTGGATCAGTGATATAGACCGTGGCGCGGTAAGCCCGCCCGCCGCCCGGAGGGGTTCCATAGCCTGTGATGATCACGCCGGTAAAGGGATCGGCATTGCGCACAGGCAAAAAGCCCAAAACATCAAGCGTCGCGGTCCAGATATATTTGGAGACGCCAACATCGGTGTTTGGATTGCTCTGCTTGCCAAAGAGATCAAGAAGCGAAGATTTGCCGCTCCCAAGGGTTGCCAGCTCATCCCCACCGGTAAATTCCTCTTGTTCAGCCGAGGCCTGACGCGGGGCTTTGCCAAAGGGTGAGCCGCCCGAGCAGGCGCTTAGAGCCAAGCCACTTGCAAGCAATAGCGATGTGATCTTTGCGGCGCGCTGTGCCATTTTTATGCTCCATTCCCGTTCCCTAACGCATTTTTAGTATATAAGGGCTGCGCGCACGACAAGGTCTTGTTGCGTGCTTGAGCAAAAGAGCGGCATGTTTTCGGCAAAATTGTGTTGTGGCAAGTTTGCATCATACATTCCAAACTTGCAGAAGTCCCTTTCGGCATTCTTGCATTTGGGGCGGGAAAGCGCGAATTACCATCCATACTCAATTCGGCTTTCCTTGAATTGAGGTGCACTTTTAAATCTAGAGGGAAAACGAAATGAAAAAGATTCTTCTTACAGCTTCGGCTCTGTCGCTTCTTGCTGGCGCAGCTGCTGCTGAAGTTTCCGTAGGCGGCGATGCACGCTTCGGTCTCACATACGACACATCTGCTTCGACTGTTTCAGTTCAGCAGCGTTACCGCGTTAAATTCAACGCGTCGACAGAAACAGACGGCGGCCTGACATTCGGCGCTGGCGTTATGCTCGACACACGTAACAACAACGGCGCAAACGCTGTTGGCGGCGACAACCTTGCCCCAGTAATCACTGTTTCCGGCAACGGCTTTGATTTCGCTCTCGGCAACACAAACGGTGCTGTAGTTGACGTTGTTGGCCTCTGGGCTGGCGGTCTTGGCTTTGACGGCACAGTTGGTCGTCCTGCTCTCGTTGGTGGCTTCGACACAGACGGCAACGGCAACCAAACTGTTAAAGTTGGCTACTCGTTCGGCGACTTCGCGTTCAAAGTTTCGACAGCTAAATCTGGCGCAACAGACGTAGAATACGCAGCTCGCTATGCAGCGAACGGCATCTACGTTGCAGTTGGTGGCGATTCTTCGTCCAACTACGCTCTGCACGGTTCTTACACAACTGGCGACATCAAAGTTGGCGCGATCTACCGCAACAGCAACCAGTACCGCGTTTATGGTACATACTCGATGGGCGCGACAACAATTGGTGCAGTTTACACCAAAGTTACAGCTGGCAACGCATACGGCGTAGGCGTTTCGCACAGCCTCGGCGGCGGTGTTTCGGCACACGCAGCAGTTGGCAAACAAGCAGCTGGCGGCAACACTGTTGTACAAATCGGTATGACAATGGGCTTCTAATCCAAACTGGATTAGCTACCTATGAAGAGCGGTCCCTCGGGGCCGCTCTTTTCCTTTGAGCGGTTGGAAATTTCCTTCCCGCCCATCTGCGGCTTTTCATCCGCGCGCCAATCGTGTTTCGTGCTCCCTGTCTATTGAAGGAGCCCGCGCGCCATGTCGCTTTCTGAAATCACCCAACGCATCACCAAAGCCGAAGCCGCCGCGCACCGCCCCGCTGGCGCTGTTACTTTGGTTGCTGTCTCCAAAGTGCAACCCATTGCGCGGGTTGAGGCTGTGCTTGCGCAGGGCCATCGGATCTTTGGCGAAAACAAGGTTCAGGAAGCCGCGCTCAAATGGCCCGATCTGCGCACCCGGTATGAAGGCGTGCGCGTCCATCTCATCGGGCCTCTGCAATCCAATAAAGCCCGCCAAGCCATGCAGCTTTTTGATGTGATCGAAACGCTCGATCGCTCAAAACTCGCCAAAGCAATCGCAAGAATCGCCAAAGAAGAAGGCCGCTGCCCCGATCTGATGATCCAAGTGAACACAGGCGCAGAGCCGCAAAAGGCGGGCATTCTTCCCACTGAGGCCGATGCTTTCATTGCAGAATGCCGGGCGCTTGAATTGCCGGTTATCGGGCTGATGTGTATCCCGCCCGTGGAGGAAGAACCCTCGCTGCATTTCGCCCTTCTGGCCAAAATCGCTGCGCGCAATGGGCTAGAGCAACTTTCCATGGGAATGAGCGCCGACTTTGAAAGCGCGATTGCCCAAGGCGCGACCCATGTGCGCGTTGGCTCTGCGATCTTTGGGGCGCGTGAGCCCGGCGCGAAAACCGCTAGCGAATAATCAGCCGGGTTCCAGGGACTGCGCGCGCCGCGATCCGCGCAATATCGCGGCGTGAAAAGGCCAAGCAGCCCTCGGTTGGAAAGCGGGCCCTGCGCCACTGATGCAAAAAGATCGCCGATCCCGCGCCGCTGCGCGCCTCAGGCCAGTTCCAATCAGTAAGCATCACCAGATCATAAAGCGGATCGGCGCGGCGCAAATCTTCATGGCTGGCGGAAAATGGCGCGCGCACAAGGGAGTTATAGGCCGGATCATCCGGCGCATCGCACCACAGATCGCCGATACGGATAGGGATCGCCCAAGGCGCAGGCTTCACCATCCGATCAGGCCGATAGAGCAGCCCAATGATCCGGTGCACCCCGCGCGGCGTCGCTCCATCGCCTTCGCGTTTGTCGCTGCGGATGCCGCCGCGCCCAATCGCGCAGGGATAGGTCTCGCCCATAAGCCGCAAGCCACGCGGGCCAAGCACCATATCCTCAGCGCTCATAAAAGATGCCCCGATTTGCGCGCCTTGGTGGCCAAATACGCCTCGTTCAACGGGTTTTCGCCGGTTTTGAGCGCAACCCGCTCGGCCACGTCAATCCCGTGCTCTTGCATCATCATAACCTTGCGCGGGTTATTGGTGAGCAATCGCACCGACCCAAACCCAAGCTTGCGCAGGATATCCGCGCCGATCCGAAAATCCCGCTCATCGTCCTCAAACCCAAGGCGATGGTTCGCTTCAACCGTATCAAACCCCTGATCCTGCAAGGAATAAGCGCGCATCTTGTTGGCCAAGCCAATGCCGCGCCCCTCTTGGCTGAGATAAAGCAAAATGCCCTCGCCCGCCGCGCCCATCATTGAAAGCGCCCCATGAAGCTGCGGCCCGCAATCGCATTTCAGCGAGCCAAGCACATCGCCAGTAAAACAAGCCGAATGCAGCCGCGCCAGCACCGGGGAGGCGCGATCCGGGCGGCCAATCTCGATCGCGTAATGCTCTTCGCCGCCATCCTCGGGGCGAAAAACATGCACACGCCCGGCCTTTGACGCCGCTAGCGGAACCCGCGCCGCCGCCACAGGATGAAGCGGCGAAAGCGCCTCTAGAGCCGGCATCATCGCATCCACATTGAGCAAGCTAAGCCCATGCGCCGCCGCCAAAGCGCGCGCATCTTCCACAGCCAGAACCAAAGCCGCAGGCAACAGGCGCGCCGATTTCGCCAGCAACAAAGCCGCGCGCGCGCAGGTCGCATCGCCATCGCGCAGGGTTTTCAAAGGCCCCTTCATCGGCGCGTTCAAATCATCCGCAGGATCGGCAACTGCCTCAATCCAGGCGCAATCCGCACCATCTGGCAAAGCGACCCGCGCCAAATCGCCATCATATGCGCGCGCCTTCAATGTTTCGGCCCGGCGCGCTGTAATGGCCAGAACCGGCGCGCCCAAAGCCCGCAAATCCGCCAAACGCGCGGCCCCAAGCCCCTCAGCCGCCACAACAAGCGCATCCCCGCCCGCCCCAGTAAGCGCAACAGCAACCCCCATCCGAAGATCGGCGCGGGCGCGGGCCAACTGCTCTGTAAGGGTAGGGGCCAAGCTCATTTCGGCGCTCCGGTTACATTTCTTTCCTCTGATGTAGCGATCTTTGCAGGAATATGAAACATTTGCCGCACATCAGACACGCTTGCGTGAGACGATTGCAGCAAATCTTGCCGTGGCCGTGATCGAGGCACACATCTAACCCAGAGGCGCGCCAAAGAACCGGCCGCAAACAGGAGGGAATGCCATGGGTACCCTAAAGAAAATACTGTTGGTTGATGATGATGATGATCTGCGCGAAGCACTCAGCGAACAGCTGGTGATGACCGAAGATTTCGATGTTTTCGAAGCAGATAGCGGCGCAAGCGCCATGCTAAAGGCCAAAGAAGCGATCTATGATCTGGTGATTTTGGATGTGGGCCTGCCCGATACGGATGGGCGCGAGCTGTGCAAACGGATGCGCAAATCCGGTGTCAAATGCCCGATCCTGATGCTGACAGGCCATGATAGCGACGCCGATACGATCCTTGGGCTTGATGCAGGCGCGAATGATTACGTGACCAAACCATTCAAATTTCCGGTCCTTCTCGCCCGTATCCGTGCCCAATTGCGCACTCATGAACAAAGCGAAGACGCAGTTTTTCAGCTCGGGCACTATACGTTTAAGCCATCGATGAAGATGCTGATCACAGAGGATGAGCGTAAAATTCGCCTCACAGAAAAAGAGACGAATATCCTCAAATTCCTCTACCGCGCTTCTGAAGGGATCGTTGCGCGCGATGTTCTGCTGCATGAAGTCTGGGGCTATAACGCGGGCGTAACCACCCATACGCTTGAAACCCATATCTACCGGCTGCGCCAAAAGATTGAGCCTGATCCCTCAAACGCGCGCCTATTGGTGACCGAATCTGGCGGCTATCGCCTCGTTGCTTAAATCTGCTCAAGGCGCGCAGAGAGCAATCTGCGCGCCTTTTCTCTCCCTCGAATTTCGCACAGTTTTCGCCGCGTAAAGCGCATGCGCCAGTTCCCGCCTGCTCCAATCCTTTGACATCACAAAACATTTCACCGCCCCGCACCAAGCGGCAAAGGGTCTGGGAAACCATACCTTGCGGGGAATCGCTTTTGCGCGGATGCTTGTGTTGTCGAGTGCTGAATTACAGCGATTTGATCGACATATTTTTAAGACGACCAACCGCTTTACAGGCGCAATATTTTAACCGCGCTTGATGGCAAAACAGCACAGACGATTTTTAGAAACAAACCCATTTTCAGGGAGATTACCCCATGCAATATTATTATCCACAAGCAGCTCAATTTGCCCCCCAAGGCTACTGGGGCGACAAGATCGCAGGCGCCGCACCAATCGTTGGCGGCCTTGTTGGCGGCGGAGCAACTGTTCTGACCGAAAACCCAATCATCGGCGGCCTTGCTGGCGGCCTTGCCAATGTTGCCACCCGCGAATTCGGCGAATGGCTTCCCTATAGCGCATATCCCCAAGCCTACCCTGCGCAACCAGCCTATGCAGCGCCACAACCCATCGCCGCAGATCCCGCATTCGCCCCCCAAGGCGCAATCGGTGGCTGGCTTGGCCGCACTCTTGGCGGCGCCGTTGGCGGCCATTACGGGCAGCGCGGCCTTGGCGAAGCACTTGGTGGATTTGCAGGCGGCTTCCTGCCGTTCCAAGCAGGGCCGGGCATGGCAACCGCTGAGCCACAATTCGCACCACAAGGCCGCTGGGGCAACTTCATCCGCGACGTCTCGCCTGTTGTCGGCCAGCACGTTGGCGGCAACTGGGGCCGTGCGATTTCGACAGTTGGCTCTCTGGGCGATATGCTGCCCTTCCAAGCTGGTCCAGCAGCTTATGGCTATCCTCAAGAGGCCTACGCTGAGCAATCTGGTTTTGCGCCACAAGGCGTCTTTGGCAGCATGCTTGGCGGCGCCGTTGGCGGCCTGATCGGCAAACGCCTTGGCAATCGCGGGCTCGGTTCCGCAATCGGCGGCATTGCAGGCGGCTTCCTGCCGTTCCAAGCAGGGCCGGGCATGGCAACCGCTGAGCCACAATTCGCACCACAAGGCCGCTGGGGCAACTTCATCCGTGACGTCTCGCCTGTTGTCGGCCAGCACGTTGGCGGCAACTGGGGCCGCGCGATTTCGACCGTTGGTTCCTTGGGCGATATGCTGCCCTTCCAAGCAGGCCCTCAGGCCTATGGCTACGCACCCGATGCCTATGCCGCAGAGCCTTCCT
>JBOEGE010000007.1:56125-126813 GCA_050633265.1 Paracoccaceae bacterium
TGGGCGGCGCTGTTGGTGGCCGTTATGGGCATCGCGGGCTTGGCCAAGCAATTGGCGGTTTTGCAGGCAATCTCTTGCCGTTCCAAGCAGGGCCCGAGGCATATGGCTATGCCTATCCACAGGGCGAACAGATCGTTTACCATTGATCTGAAAACAATCGGGCTGGCCGCAATTGGCCAGCCCATCACGCGCCAAATGAAGGAGAAGCCCCTTGGATAGCATCACCGAATTCAACATCGCCCCCAACCGTAGAGCTGGCGGGACGCAAGAGGATCTAACGGCGCTACATGACTTGGCCAAATCGCATCCACAGATCGAATTGGCTCATGTCTCAAACAGCTTCATAACGCTGCGCGGCCCGGCCGAAACCTTAAACGCGCTGGTCGCACCGTTTCAGCCAAAACTCATGGCCGAGGAAAACAAATCCCTCCCGCCGATCGACAACGGCCCCTTCTTTGGCGGCTTCACGCCAAGCCTCTCAAGCGAAAGCGCACCTCTGGAAGTTATCGAAGATACGCCCAGCGATGAAGAAGCCGCGGAAGAGGAGGAGGAGGTTTTCCCCCTCGTTCCAAGCACAAACGGGACGTCTCGATTGCATTAAAGCGAGCGTTCCATCCATTTAGACGACCCATTTTATCTAAAATATTTTCAAGTAAATCATTACATTAGGGAGAGTCCCAATGCCTGAAGACAACACACATGATATGCTCAATGAGACATCCGAAAAGATTGATGTTCTCGTTGGCCCGCGCCGCTCTTTTGGGGCCAAACGCGCCGGTATCGCGCCACTTAGCGCCTCAACCCTTGATGCCGCCAAACGCACAATTGAGCGCAATTTCGGCATCACACCAGAGCGCGAAATCATCTCGCGGATCCTCAAAACCAAGAGCAGCCACGATGAGGCAACGGCCGTTTACAAATACCGTATGGATATTGAGCAGGCGACGATCCTTGCCCAAACCGCTGGCCCAAACATGGCAATCGAGGTCGATTCCCATCTGCAATATGGCGCCTATGGCCCCTCTGCGATGATGCAACAAATCATGGGGCGCACCTCCTTTAGCGGCGCACCTCTGAAAGAAGCGACCGTCAAAATCCGCGTGATTGGCGAAGGCGATAAGCCCCTGCCAAATGTCTCGGTGACGATGGAAGCAGCGGGCTTTCCCCAAGAAGCAGCAACCAATGCGCGCGGCGAGGTTACGCTGAAACTGTTCCAACTCCCCGGTGGCAATCAGGTGAAATCCGTCTTTGTGCGCCCCAAAGAAGGCCACTGGAACCGCATCATCAACTCGCCAACGCTGTCTGCCTCTGGCATCAATGTGATCCGCCTCAAACCGATCTCAGATACCGTGCCAAACTTCCCGGCTGGTGCGCATTATGGTTATGGGCAAAAGCTGATGGGCTTGGATCAATTGCCCGATGAATATACCGGCAAAGGCGTCAAAATCGCGATCATTGATAGCGGCGCGGATAATGCACACCCCTCGCTTTCCCACATCAAACAGGGCTTTGATATGACCAATATCAAGGACAAACGCCCCGATACTTCGACGTGGAAAGACGATGTGATCGGCCATGGCTCGCATTGCGCAGGCATCATCACCGGCAATTCCGGCAATGAAGATGCGATCCGCGGCTTTGCGCCAGAAGCGGAAATCATCGTGATGAAAGTCTTCCCCGGGGGGCAGTTCTCTTCGCTTCTTGATGCGCTTTCAAAATGCGTTGAGGAAGAGGTTGATGTGGTCAACATGTCTCTTGGTGGCGGCGAGAAATCCGAGATGGTTGAACAGGCCATTGAGGAATGCGTCCAAAACGGGATTGCATGTATCGTCGCGGCCGGGAATTCCGGCGGGCCCGTACAATATCCTGCCTCATCGCCGAGCGTTCTGGCTGTGGCTGCTATCGGCCAACTCAACCAGTTCCCCGGCGATACTTGGGAAGCCTCGACCATGCAGCCAAGCCTTGTGGCAGGGGATGGGCTCTTCTCGCCCTCGTTTACGTGCCACGGCAGCGAAATCGCTGTGGCTGGGCCGGGTGTTGGGATTATCTCAACCGTGCCGGGCGGCAAATTCGATCCCCAATCAGGGACATCGATGGCAACCCCGCATATCTGTGGCATGGCGGCCCTCGTGATCGCGCATCACCCTGATTTCAAAGGCATGCCGCGCGATGGCAATCGGGTTGCGCATCTGTTCAATCTGATGCGTTCCAATTCCCAAGCCTTGCCGCTTGCCTCTGAGTTTGTTGGATCGGGCATGCCTGTTTTGCACGGGCTCGTTGCGGCCTTTGATGCAGGGCGCGCGATGGAAACAGAGGCCGCAGCAGGCGATTTCGCAGCCGCCTCCGCAGGACCAGGCCAAGCCATTGGCGGCTATCCAAACCGGGGCCGTGCGCCGCGCGGCTATCCGATCTATCCCAACTATGGCCAACCACAGCGCCCAATCTACGGCTATCCGCCAGTGCCGCAGGGCTATGTAAACGGGGCCGGGGGCTATGCGCCGCAGGGCTATGTTTACCGCTAAGGCGGGCGCGATTTAGCCAAAACGAATGAAAAGGCCTGCCCATCCGGCGGGCCTTTTCTTTGCGCAGCTTTCGGGGTGCAATGCGCGCGCGTGCAGGCTATCAAGTTGCCACAACAAGATGCAAAGGGGCGATCACATGGCGTTTTCACTGGCCACATGGAATATCAATTCGGTGCGCTTGCGCGAACCGCTCGTGTGTAAAATGCTGGCCGAACATGGCCCCGATGTTCTTTGCCTTCAGGAATGCAAATCGCCAGTGGAAAAAATCCCGCTCGAAGCCTTTGCTGCCCTTGGCTACCACCATATGGTTGCGCGCGGCCAAAAGGGCTATAATGGCGTTGCGATCCTTTCCAAATTGCCGCTGGAAGATGCTGGCGGCGAAGATTTTGCCGGCCTTAACCATGCGCGCCACGTGGCTGCGCGCCTTGAAAATGGCACAACAATTCACAATTTCTACGTTCCCGCAGGCGGCGATAAACCAGACCGCGAGATCAACGAGAAATTTGGCCAGAAGCTCGATTACCTTGCCGAGATGCGCGATCATTTCCGCACGGAGGCGCCCAAGAAATCCATCCTCGTGGGTGATCTGAATATCGCCCCGCGCGAGGATGACGTTTGGAATCACAAATCGCTCCTGAAGGTTGTCAGCCACACACCAATCGAGGTTGAAAAGCTCGCCGAAACCCAAGACGCTGGCGCATGGGTTGATATCACCCGCCAAGATATCCCAAGCGGCAATCTCTATAGCTGGTGGTCATACCGCGCCGCCGATTGGGACAGCGCCGATAAGGGCCGCCGCCTTGATCATATCTGGGCCACCCCGGATATTTCCAACGCGGCACATTCCTCACGTATTGAGCGCGCTGTGCGTGGCTGGGAAAAACCAAGCGATCATGCCCCGGTTTTTGCCAGTTTCGATCTTTAAGTTCCCCGTCTGCATCTACATATAAAGGGCAAATGCCCTCGCCCCCAAAGGAGCCATCATGCTTGAACTTGGCCAAAAACAACCCGCCACCGATCTGGTCTTTGACAGCTCAGAAGCCACATTCATGGAAGATGTGATTGAGGCGTCAAAAACTGTTCCGGTGATCGTTGATTTCTGGGCGCCGTGGTGCGGCCCGTGCAAGACTTTGGGCCCGGCGCTTGAGGCCGAAGTTATGGCCGCCAAAGGCGCGGTTAAGATGGCCAAGATCAATGTGGACGAAAACCAAAGCATCGCGACCCAGCTGCAAATTCAATCCATTCCAACCGTCTATGCTTTCTGGGAAGGCAAGCCCGTTGATGGCTTTCAGGGCGCGGTCCAAAACTCAGAAATCAAAGCCTTCGTTGAAAAACTTGCCGCTCTTGGTGGCGGAGAGGATGAAGGGCTCAGCGCTGCTGTTGAGGCCGCCGAGGCCATGCTTGCCGATGGTGAAGCAGAAGATGCGGCCCAAACTTTCGCAGCTGTGCTCGAAGAAGAGCCCGCAAACGCAGGCGCATATGGCGGGCTCGTGCGCGCCTATATCGCCCTTGGGGATGTTGATCAGGCCGAAGCGATCCTCAATGGCGCACCGGTTGAAATCGCCCATGCAACAGAACTTGATGCCGCCAACGCGCAGCTCGTTCTGGCCCGCCAAGCCCAAGACGCAGGCCCCATCGCTGATCTCAGCTCCGCCGTTGCCGCCGACCCAAGCGATATGCAAGCCCGCCTTGATCTTGCAACGGCGCTCCATGCAAATGGCCAGATCGAAGAAGCGATTGATGCGCTTCTGGCCGCGTTCAAACAGGATCGCGATTGGAAAGACGGCGCAGCAAAGGCGCAACTGTTTATGATGTTTGATGCAATGCCTGGCGATGATCCGCGGGTGCTCAATGGGCGGCGCAAGCTTTCGTCACTTATATTTGCCTGATGGCCGCTTTGCGCTAGCTTAGGGCCATGTTCAACACAGCAGATCTGCCAGATAGCTTGCCGATTTTCCCGCTTCCGGGCGCGCTTTTGCTGCCGCGCGGGCATCTGCCGCTGCATATATTTGAGCCGCGCTATTTGCAGATGTTTGAGGATGCGCTGAAATCTCCGATGCGCTTGATCGGGATGGTGCAGCCGCGCGAAATCCCCGGCGGTTCAGATCGCCCGCAGCTGCATCAGATCGGTTGCGCAGGCCGGATCACGGCTTTTTCCGAAGCGGGCGATGGCCGCTATATGATGACCCTGACAGGCATCTCACGCTTTCGGATCATGGGCGAACTTGAAGGCTTTGCGCCCTATCGCCGCGCCCATCCCGATTGGGCCGATTTCACCCGTGATCTTGGTGTGCCCGAAAAGGATCAGGCGTTTGATCGCGACCGCTTCCTTGATCTGCTCGGCCGCTATTTCGCTGCAGAACAGCTCGATACCGATTGGGAAAGCCTGCGCGGCGCCGGAGATGAAATGCTGATCAATTCGCTCTCCATGCTCTGCCCCTTTGAGACCGAGGACAAACAAGCATTGCTCGAAGCGCCGAGCCTCGCTACACGGCGTGAAACGCTGATAACCCTGCTGGAATTCGCCCTGCGTGGCGGCACGAATGAGGAGATGATGTGATGGTTGAAGAAACCCAAGACGAGGCCGCCCAAACACCCCCTGCTTTTGATCGCCGGATGATCGAAGCGCTGGTCTGCCCCCATACCCAAGCGCCGCTTTCCTATGATCCAGAGCATCAAGAATTGATCTCAAAGGCCGCTGGTCTTGCCTATCCGATCCGCAACGGTATCCCGGTTATGCTGGTGGACGAGGCGCGCAAGCTTAGCGATTAAATCGCCAGGCCGCGCATCAATTTGGGCAGATCGCCGCTAAGACCTGCGGCCTCACGGATCGCTCTGCGCCGTACATTTGGCAGAGCATTGAGCACCCCCATACCAAGATCGCGCCCAAACCGAAGCAGTGCATTATCGTTGGAAAACAGCCTGTTAAAACTATCGGTCGCAAGGGCAAGCGTGGCCGTATCAAAGCGCCGCCACTGCTGATACCGCTCCAAAACATCAATCTGGCCGATCTCTTCGCCGCGCCGATGGGCAAGGATCAGCACCTCGGCCAAAGCCCCAACATCGCGCAGGCCAGCATTCAAACCTTGGCCCGCAATCGGATGCATCCCATGCGCCGCATCGCCAACAAGCGCCAAGCGCGGGCTGACAAACCGATTGGCAATTGTGAGATTCAGCGGATAGCTAAACCGCGCGCCAGCCAGTGATAGCTCCCCAAGGAAATCGCCAAAGCGGGGGCGCAAAACGGCCAGATAATCCTCATCCGTAAGCGCATTGATCTTGGCGGCAACACTCTCGCCTTCGGTCCAAACAATAGAGCTTTTGTTGCCCGGCAAAGGCAAGATCGCCAGCGGCCCCGAGGGCATGAAAAACTGATGCGCGCAGCCATTATGCGGCAAGTCATGCGCGATCGCACAGACAAGCGCAGTTTGACCATAGCCCCAGCCCGTCCGCTTAATCCCCGCGCGCGCTGCCGTTCCAGAGCTGCGCCCATCACAACCCACAATCACCCGCGCGGCGATCTTCGCACCGCTGCCCAATGTGAGCATGGCACCGCTTGGCGTGATCTCTTGCGCAATGACCGTCTCGCCGGAAATCTCTGTGATGCCGGGATGCGCCTTCAAAGCCAGCAAAAACGCGCGCCGCAAAAAGCGATCCTCAAGCATATAGCCCATCGGCCCTTCATCAATTTCCGCGTGATCAAATTCAAGTATGAAAGGCGAGGGCCCTTCGCCGGCGCGCCCATCAGTAACGCAGACATCCAAAATCGGCTGTGCATGCTTGGCGACAGCATCCCAAATGCCAATCCCGGCCAAAAGCCGCTGTGAGGAAAGCGCCAGCGCATAACCGCGCCCGTCAAACGCATCCCCCATCCGCGCCGCCACTGGCAGCGCATCAATCACCGCAACTTGCAGGCCCGCATCCGCCAGTGCCAGCGCCAAAGCGGGGCCATTCAGCCCGCCGCCCACAATCGCGATATCGTAATCCATTTTCATAAGCCCAATATGGCCGCGCGCGCGGGATTGTCCATGCGCTCTGGTGCCGCTACCCTGAATTCAAGCGTGAAGGGGCAGGGCATGAGCGAGACATGGCTTAAGATGAGTATGGGCGATCTGGGCCGGGCGATTGGCACAGGCGCGATTGATCCTGTCGCGCTTACCCAATGCTATCTTGAAGCCGCTCAAAACCATCCCCTAAGCGCGCGTATCTATGCCCGCTTTACCCCGCAGCGCGCCCAAAGTGAGGCCCAGGCCGCCGCGTTTCGCGCCCAAAATAACCAGCGCAGATCGCTGCTTGATGGCGTTCCGATTTCGTGGAAAGATCTGTTTGATACAAGCGGAGTTGTGACCGAAGCCGGCTCGGCCTTGCTTGCCGGGCGCACTCCAAAACGGGATGCAAAAGTGCTGCGCGCCGCCACCAATTCCGGCCTGGTTTGCCTTGGCAAAACCCATATGTCAGAGCTGGCCTTTTCTGGCCTTGGCTATAATCCAAGCACCCAATCCCCACCCTGTATCAACGATCCCGAGGCAGTTTCGGGCGGCTCTTCCTCAGGCGCAGCGACTTCGGTTGCCTTCGGGCTTGCGGCCGGTGCAATCGGTTCTGATACAGGCGGATCGGTGCGTATCCCTTCGGCTTGGAACGATCTGGTGGGGCTAAAAACAACGGCTGGAAGGCTCTCGCTTGAGGGCACAGTGCCGCTTTGTGAAAGCTTTGATACGGTTGGCCCATTGTGCCGCACTGTGGAAGATGCCGCCTTGATGCTCGGCGCGCTTGAGGGGCGCAAACCTGCCGATCTGCGTGGGACGACCCTGCAAGGCCGCCGCTTTTTGGAGCTTGAAACCGTGGCCTTTGAGGATATCCGCGAGGCCCCGCTCAAAGCCTACGAGGCGGCCCGCGACAAGCTGATTGCAGCAGGTGCAATTGTTGAGCGCCGCCCCATTGCGGAAGTCGCCGAGGCGATGGAATTAACCGGCGTGTTGTTTACCACCGAAGCCTATGCCCAATGGCGCGATGTGATCGAGGCCAATCCGCAAGCGATGTTCTCAGAGATCCTTGAACGGTTCCGTTCTGGCGCCAATTGGAGCGGCGCAGATTTTGCTGCTGGCTGGAAGCGATTGCATGCGCTTCGAGCGATTTACGCGCAAAAAGCTGCCCATTTTGATGCGGTGATCATGCCAACAGCGCCAATCCTGCCGCCAAATATGCAGCGCCTTGCCACGGATCACGATTATTACGTCGCCGAAAACCTGCTTGCCCTGCGCAACACGCGGATCGGCAATTTGATGGGCCTGTGCGGGCTCTCCTTGCCAACAGGGGTGCCGTCTTGCGGCATTTTGCTCAACGGCGCGCCGGGACAAGAGGAAAAACTGCTTCGCCTTGGGGCCGCTGTTGAGGCCGCGCTGGCCTAAAAGCCACATATCGCGCGTTCTGCCAAAAAGAAGCGCGCGTTTTCTGGACCAAAGCTCTTTCCTTGGCTATCTTGAGGGCAATTCGAGGCGAAATGATCTCGAAACTTGAGGCAGTAGAGCAAAATAAAGTGACACCATCGTTCCCAGAGCGGTTTTCGAACCTGCCAGAATATGCGTTTCCGCGCCTGCGGAGCCTTCTCGACGGCTATGCGCCGGGCGGGGATGTGCGCCATATGACGATCGGTGAGCCGAAACACCCGTTTCCCGAATGGGTGCCGCAGATAATTGCTGATAATTCTCAAGAGTTTAACTCTTATCCGCCCAATGATGGCGCGCCTGAATTGCTGGCTGCTATCGCGAGCTGGATCGCGCGGCGTTTCGGCGCCAACCTTGATCCTGAAACGCAAATCATGGCCCTAAACGGCACCCGCGAAGGCCTGTTCAACACCGCGATTGCCCTTTGCCCAGAGCAGAAAAACGGCCAAAAGCCAGCGATCCTGATGCCAAACCCCTTCTATCAGGTCTATGCAATCGCAAGCCTGACCGTTGGCGCCGAACCCCATTATATCGCCGCAACCGCGCAAAACGGCTTCCTTCCCGATTTCACAGCGCTTGATCCGGCCCTTCTGGATCGCACCGCAATTGCCTATGTCTGCTCACCGGCCAATCCGCAGGGCTCTGTTGCTTCGGCCCAGTACTGGCGCGATCTGATTGCTTTGGCCGAAAAGCACGATTTCCGCATCTTTGCCGATGAATGCTACTCCGAGATTTACCGTGATACGCCGCCAACGGGCGCGCTAGAAATCGCAGCTAAGATAAACGCCGATCCCGAGCGGGTCGTTGTGTTTAACTCGCTTTCCAAACGCTCAAACCTTCCCGGGTTGCGTTCTGGTTTTGTGGCGTCCGGCCCGAAAAACATCAAGGCAATCAAGCAATTGCGCGCTTACTCCGGCGCACCAATGCCGCTGCCGCTCCAAAGAGTTGCGCAAAAGGTCTGGGCGGATGAGGCCCATGTCATCGAAAATCGCGCGCTTTATGCGGCGAAATTCGATGCAGCAGACGAAATATTCAAAGATCAGCCCGGTGCAGGCGCGCCCGAAGCTGGCTTTTTCATGTGGCTGCCCGTTGAAGATGGCGAAATGGCTGCATTGAAACTCTGGCGCGAGACAGGTGTTCGGGTTCTGCCCGGCGCTTATCTCAGCCGCGATGTGGATGGGGAAAACCCCGGCGCATCTTATATCCGGGTCGCTCTTGTGGCCCCAAAAGAAGAAACTCAGCGCGCGCTGATCGAGCTGCGCGACTGTCTCTACAGGTGAAGACGAGGAATAACATGGCATCCTATCAGGCACGGCAACGCGACCCGCTACTCGACAGCAACACGCAAGCCATTCTGGAACAGCGAAGCAAAGAGCTCTTGGGCCTTGGCCTTTTGGCTTTGGCCGCGCTCACAGCGATGATCCTTGGTTCTTATACACCAACCGATCCGAGCTGGCTTTCCGCCACGGATGAGCCTGCGCGCAATCTGTTGGGGCGCTTTGGGGCCTCTATTGCTTCGCCGCTCTATATGATTGTGGGCGTCGCGAGCTGGGGTTTTGTGGCTGTGTTTGCCGCTTGGGGCCTGCGCTTCTTGATGCATCGCGGTGAAGAACGCGCGATTCCACGTCTGTTTTTTGCATTGGTTGGGATTGCGATTGTCTCGGTCTATGCAGCTACGATTACGCCCTTTGAAAGCTGGAGCCATTCCTTTGGCCTTGGCGGCATGTTTGGCGAAACACTGCTTGGAACGCTGGTGAATCTGCTGCCGATCAAAGCAACTTTGGGCTTTAAATTCCTCGCGATTGTTACCGCATTTGGATCGATCGCCATGTCGCTCTATGTGCTTGGCTTCACCAGGCCTGAGATCAAGCGCATGGGCCGTTTTTTGATCACCGGAACAGTGATGACCTATGCGATTTTGCTGCGCATTTTGGGCAAAGGGGCCGTTGGGGCAACGATTGCTGCGCGCACTATGGGCGCCAAAACATCCGAAATCCGTGCTGCCCGCTCTGAGCGGCGCGCCTTTGAAGCCCAAGCCCTGGCCGAAGCAGAAGCGGCAACTGCGCAAGAATACTATTCCGCGCCGCCCATCGCCGCCCCGACAAACCGCGTTTTGCGCGCCGAGCCTGTGTTCGCTGAGGCGCCGGGGCATCCTGCGCCGCATGAGCAATATCACGCCCAAGAACAGGACTATCTCACTGATTTTGCAGCGGAATCCCAGCCAGCACCTACCCCCGCAGCTGAGCCAAAAGGCCTTCTTGCGCGTATGCCCTCCTTGCTCAAACGCGCCGTTGAGCCGCAGCCAGAATTGATCGAGACGCCAGAATATCAAGGCGCGGTGATTGATGAAGGCGATGGCGATGCCCGGATCAAAGCCCGCATTGCCGATGTGATAAAAACCCGCGCCCGCCAAACCCCTATTCCTGGCGCAATGCGCGATGAACCGCCGCTAACGGCTGCTGTGCGCCGCCATCGCAAGGGCCCCGAGCCAATGATCTTGGCCGCATCGATGACCCATGCAGAAGGTGATCAAGCCCCGCTGGCCGCGCCCGTTCTTGGCCGCGCAACCGAGTTTGCAGCCGAATATACCAGCGCGCCAATGATGGCCCAAACCGCCCCCGTTGAGACAGGCTTGCAAGACGCGCATTCCTATGCCGCGCCCGCGCCCGCCGCCGACCCCGCACCATTGCCAACGCAGCGCTTTGTGCCACAGCCGGCCGCACCCGAGCCAAAAGCCGTTGTCCAACATGCGCAACGCAAAGCGCCCCAACCTTCGCGCAAAGCCATCGCCGAAGCACAGCCCGCTTTGGCCTTTGAGGATAGCGCCGCGGAATACGAAACCCCGCCGCTTTCGCTCTTGTCCAGCCCTGCAACTGTCGAGCGCCATCACCTATCGGATGAAGCGCTTGAAGAAAATGCGCGCATGCTTGAAAACGTGCTCGATGATTATGGCGTGAAGGGCGAGATCGTTTCGGTGCGCCCCGGCCCCGTTGTAACCATGTATGAGCTTGAGCCTGCACCGGGTTTGAAAGCCAGCCGCGTGATCGGCCTTGCCGATGATATCGCCCGCTCGATGAGCGCGATCTCTGCGCGTGTTTCAACCGTTCCCGGCCGCTCTGTGATTGGGATCGAATTGCCCAACGTAAACCGTGAAAAAGTTGTTCTGCGTGAGATCCTTTCAGCGCGTGATTTCGGCGATAGCAACATGAAGCTCCCGCTTGCGCTTGGCAAAGATATCGGCGGCGATGCTGTTGTTGCCAACCTTGCCAAGATGCCTCACCTCCTGATTGCAGGGACGACCGGCTCGGGTAAATCCGTGGCGATCAACACGATGATCCTGTCGCTGCTTTACAAGCTGACGCCGGATGAATGCCGCCTGATCATGATCGATCCGAAGATGCTGGAACTCAGCGTTTATGATGGCATCCCGCATCTCCTTTCCCCCGTTGTAACAGACCCTAAAAAGGCAGTTGTGGCTCTAAAATGGGTCGTGGGCGAGATGGAAGAGCGCTATCGCAAAATGTCCAAAATGGGCGTGCGCAACATTGATGGCTATAATGGCCGTGTGAAAGACGCGCTTGATAAAGGCGAGATGTTCAAGCGCACGGTTCAGACCGGTTTTGATGATGATACCGGCGAGCCGATCTTTGAAACCGAAGAATTTCAGCCCGAGCGCATCCCTTATATCGTTGTTGTCGTCGATGAGATGGCCGATTTGATGATGGTTGCGGGCAAGGAAATCGAGGCCTGTATTCAGCGCCTCGCACAGATGGCGCGCGCCTCGGGCATTCACCTGATCATGGCGACCCAGCGCCCATCAGTTGACGTGATCACCGGCACAATCAAGGCCAACTTCCCCACGCGGATTTCCTTCCAGGTGACCAGCAAAATCGATAGCCGCACGATCCTTGGCGAGCAGGGCGCAGAGCAGCTGCTTGGCATGGGCGATATGCTTTATATGGCGGGCGGCTCCAAGATCACCCGCGTTCACGGCCCCTTTGTGAGCGATGAAGAGGTTGAGGAAATCGTCAACCATCTGAAGGCTTATGGCCCGCCGGAATATATTGGCGGCGTTGTGGAAGGCCCGGCTGAGGGAACCGAAAGCGATATTGATGCTGTGCTTGGGCTTGGCGGTAATTCCGATGTTGAGGATGCGCTTTATGATACGGCCGTGGCGATTGTGATCAAGGATCGCAAATGCTCGACCTCCTATATTCAGCGCAAACTTTCCGTCGGCTATAACAAGGCCGCGCGTCTTGTTGAGCAGATGGAAGATGCAGGGCTCGTCTCTCCGGCCAACCATGTGGGCAAACGCGAAATTCTCGTCCCTGAGCAGCACTAGCATTGATCACGGGCAATTCTCTGCCATGTGATCAATTGTGCGATGGTGCGCGCGCGGATCAGAGCTTATGTTGAGAGCATGAAAATGCTTCGCCTTATCCTCGCGCCCTTGCTTTTGCTGGCGCTTAGCTTTCCTGCCCATTCGGCGGGCAAGCTCTCGCTGTCGGAAATCTCCGCCTATCTCAATTCGCTCAAAACGGCCAAGGGCGAATTTACCCAGATCAATGATGATGGGACAATCTCCACCGGGACGATTTTCATCAAACGGCCCGGCCGCGTTCGGTTTGAATATAACCCGCCCGAAGCGAGCTTGGTTTTGGCGGGCGGCGGTGAAGTTGCGATCTTTGATAAGAAAAGCAATCAGCCCCCCGAGCGCTATCCTTTGGCCAAAACGCCGCTTAGCCTGATCCTCGCGGCCAATGTTGATCTGGGCCGTGCGCGCATGGTGACAGGGCATACATCGGACGCCAACACCACGACCGTGCGCGCCCAAGACCCGGATCACCCTGAATACGGTTCAATTGAGCTTGTCTTTACGGGCGCGCCAACAGAGCTGCGCCAGTGGAAGATCAACGATGGGGGCGGCGGCAGCACAACGGTAATTCTGGGAGAGCTGAACAAAGGCATCGCAATCGGCGATACGCGGTTCAATATCCTGCAAGAAATGCGGCGCGCCGGGTTTAACTGATCCCGCCGCGCTGCGCGCCTAACCGCGGCAATTGGGCAGCTGCGCCTCATATTCCCGCGCCCGCGTTTGGACTTCGCCAGAAACACGCAACAGCCAAGGTTTGGAATTATACGAGCCGCGCGCATAGCCCGTGCGCCCCTCGTGATAGGCCAGATACTGCGCCCGTGCATCGCGTTTTGAGATGTTCAACCGCTCGGTCGAGCCGTTCATATACCAGCCCATAAAATCGGTCGCATCGCGAATGTCATCGCGCTTGGCGCTGCGATTGCCCGTTGCGCGCTTGTATTCAAGCCAGGTCGCATCAAGCGCTTGGCTATACCCATAGGCCGAGCTTTGGCGCCCCATCGGGATCACCCCAAGCGCATAGCGAAACGGTGTGCGCGCATTGCCGATGAATTTGCTTTCTTGATAAATCGTCGCCATCTGCACCGAAACAGGAACGCCCCAGCGGCGCTCAGCGCGTTTCATCGCTTTCAGATAGGTCGGGCGTTGGGACACGATCGAACATGCGTTATCCAGATTGCGCGGTGCGGAAAAATTCCCGCTGCCGCATGCTGCAACCAAGGTTAACAATGCCATCGTGCGAAGAAGTCTGCTCATGGGCCTCACTCGCTTTTTGTCGTTTTTTGTCTTTGGGCGACCCTAGCGCAATTCGCGCCGCATTTGAAATCAAATATCGTTGCGATCAAAGGACAAAGGCCAATGTGAGCGGCAAAGTTATCACCGATAGCAGCGTTGAGACGACAACCAGCCCAGCAACCGAATCAGCATCCGCGCCGTATTTCTCGGCCAGTAAATAAGAGGTCACAGCGACCGGGGTTGAGATTTGGATCACAAGAGCGGCAAAGGCCACTGGCGGCAAATCAAACGCGCGCCCAATCCCCCAAGCGATCCCAACGCAAAGAACGACCTTCACAACCGACATCCCAAATGCCTGCCCAAGCCTGCCCGGTGTGAGCCGCGCAACCGCAACGCCAAGGGTGATCAGCATCATCGGGATGGCGATCTGGCCGATCAGGCTAAGCGTGTTGGTTAGGAACGTTGGCGTTTCCCAGCCTTGCCACATGAAGATCGCGCCCAAAACGGTCGCCCCGACGAGCGGCTCTTTGAGCACTTTGGAAAGCGTTCCACCGCCCGAAACAACCCAAACCCCAAAGGTAAAAGACCAAACCGCCATGATCGCAAATATAACGACAGCATAACCTAAACCCTCGTCACCAAAGGCAAAAAGCGCAAGAGGCAGGCCAAGATTACCGGTGTTGCCAAAGATCAGCGGCGCAAGATAGGTGCGGATATTGATCCCAGCGAGGCGGGCTAAAAGATAGGCTGTGATTGTTACTGCGCCATAGGCCGCCGCCGCCGCCAGCGAAACGGCTGTTAACGCTTGCGGCGAAATATCGGTTTTCATCAGGGAGGTGAAAATCAAACAAGGAACCGAAAGGGTCATCGCGATCTGCGTGACGAACTGAATCCGATACTCAAATCCGAGCTTGACCCAAACGAAGCCAATCAGCGCCAACAAGAACACCGGGGCCACAATCTCCAACACTGTTAAGATTAAGATCACAGACTGTTTCCCGAATTTCGACTGTCCGTGCATGGACATGCCCTAGTGCAACGGTCTACTAACGGGCGGTGGGGGTTGCAACTTTATGCTGAAAACACGAGCGAAATATCATCTGGGCCAAGTGGTTCGCCATCGGAAGCATCCCTTCCGCGGCGTTGTGTTTGATGTGGATGCAATGTTTTCCAATACCGAAGACTGGTATGATGCAATTCCTGAAGAGGCGCGGCCCGAAAAGGACCAGCCTTTCTATCATCTTCTGGCCGAAAACGATCAAAGCTATTACGTGGCTTATGTCTCGGAACAGAACCTCGTGGCGGATTATTCCGGCGAGCCAGTGGATCACCCAGATTTGGACGATCTGTTTGGCCCCTTCGAAGATGGCCAATACCCGCTCCATTTTCAGATGAATTGACCGCGGCTTAATAGCCAAGCGCGCAGCCATCTTTGCGCGGATCAGATGCCCCGATCAAAACGCCACTTTCATCAATCGCAATCGCCTGCCCGCCGCCAAGCGCGGTTTGCGGGATTTCAACCTTATGGCCAAGCGCGGCCAGTTCAGCGCGTACCGCATCTGAATAGCCGCGCTCAACCTGGAGCACGCCGCGATCAGGAAAACTGCGCGGCGCATCAAAGGCGGCCTGCAAATCCATCCCATAATCGACCTGATTAGATAGAACCCGGATATGCCCATTGGGCTGATAGGCGCCGCCCATAACTCCAAAGCTTTGGCTGATCCGCCCGTTTTCGCGCAGCATCGCAGGGATAATCGTATGCATCGGTCGCTTGCCGCCGCCGGCCTCATTGGGATGCCCCGCTTCAAGCGTAAAACCCGCGCCGCGATTCTGGAACAGGATGCCAAAGCGATTGCTGGCCAGCCCTGCGCCAAAGCCGTGAAAGATCGAATAGATCAATGAAACGGCCATGCCATCGCGATCAACCACAGTCAGATAAACCGTATCTTTATGCACCTGTTCCGAGATCGCGGCCGCGCTTTCAATCACTTTGTTCGGATGAAAAAGCCCGGCCAAAGCCACCGCCGTTTCGGGCGCAAGCATATGCGCAAGGCGGCTTGTGTAATCTGGATCGGCCAAAAAGCGATTGCGCGCATTATAAGCGAGCTTGGCAGCCTCAGCCTCAAGATGAGCGCGCGCGGCGCCAAAAGGCTCAAGAGCACCAAGATCAAAATGGCTTAGGATATTGCCCATCAGGATGGCGGTCGCGCCTTGGCCATTGGGCGGATGTTCGATCAGATCATGCCCGCGATAATTTCCTGCCACTGGCTCAGTGTATTCGCATTTGGTTGCGGCAAGATCTTCCATTCTATGGCTGCCGCCCATGGCCTGAAGCGAGGCGATCATATCTTCGGCAACGTCGCCCTCGTAAAATCCAGCGCGCCCCTTGGCCGCGATCCGGCGCAAGACCTCCGCTTGCTCTGGGTGGCGAAAACTTTGGCCAAGGGCAACGGGCCTATCATCCAGCAGATAAAACCTGCGCGCATCGCCCTGCAAAGCCTGCGCCGTTTTGCGCCAGTCATCGGCCGTGCGCGGCGCAGCGGGAATGCCTTCTTCAGCATAGCGGATCGCAGGCGCCAGAGAGGCATCAAGCCCTTTGCGCCCCCAATCCGCAGAGAGGCGGCACATCCCATCAATCGCGCCGGGCAGGGTAATCGCTTCGACACCGTGCAGCGGAACAAGTTTATGCCCATCCGCGCGCATCCTCTCAGAGCTGAGCCCCTTTGGCGCGCGACCAGACGCATTGAGCGCAACAACTTGTTCGGTCCCCGCGGGCTTCAGCAAGACAAACATATCCCCGCCAATGCCGCACATCATCGGCTCACAAATCCCAAGCAAAACCGCCCCCGCAATGGCCGCATCAACGGCATTGCCCCCCGCCTCAAGCATTTCAATCGCAACCTTGGCCGCCAAAGGGTGCGAGGTCGCGCAGATTCCGTTGCTGGCATAAACCGCCGAGCGGCCGGGCAATTGAAAATCGCGCATATCTGTAATCCTCCCTGATCCCAAACAGGTTAAAACCCCGCGATGGGCTTGCCAAGCGCGGGGTGTTTTGTCGTTTGTCTGGAAGAGTAAGTCCTCGGCGCCGCGTACTGGGTGGGGGCTGTTAAACACGACGCCGAGGGAAGCTTTATGCAGCTACCCCTCTCTTTTGCACTCCGAATCTGGCGCGGCTTTGCTCAGATCAGGGCATTTTCAGGGCATTACGTTTTTTGGCGCAGGCGTGGCCAAACATGCAAAAAGCCGCAGAGCAAAGCTCGGCGGCCGGAAGCCTTTCGCGCAAATCAGCGTTTAATCTGCGGCGATCATCTCTCCAACGGCGATGCGAAAGGTCACTCTGTTGCGCCCGCAAACCCGTGTATATTCCAAATCCTTCGCCAATTCCCGGATGAGAAACCAGCCAAACCCGCCCTCGGGTAAATCGTCCATATCCGCCAATGGATCGGCCGCCATCCCAAGCGGAGGCATACCGCCCGGCATCTCTAGACCATCATCATAGATACAGCACATAAGCCCGCGTTCACCCAGATGTATGCGCGCTTCAATCTCGCCAAGGCCACTATCTTCATAGGCATGTTCGACAATATTATTCAGCGTTTCGGCAAGCACCAACTCAACCGAGCCAACTTCCTCATCCGACAAAGAAAGCTGGCGCAAACAATCGCATATGCTGGTAAGTGCGGTGCGCACGGCAAGCGGAGAGGCCCCAAAAACAAGGCGCAATTCACCTCCCGTTAGGGGCGCAGGATCAATCTGCGCGCCGCTTGCATTGCCTAACGTTTCATGACGCATGCGCCAGACCTTCGATAGCGGTCGCGGCATCTTGATGGATGGTAAAGACTTTATCCAAACGCGTGAGGCGGAACACTTTTTCAACAGTGGCACTGAGCCCTGCGAGCTCAAGCTTGCGATCCGCACCGAGCAGCTTCATCGCAGCAACAACGGCGCCAAGCCCGGAACTGTCCAAAAACTCAACCGCTGTCATATCAAGAATAACCCGATCAGGCGCGCCTTCTGTCAGTGCGCGCACCGAATCCTTGAATTGGATTGCCACAGCGGCATCAATGCGTGATTCCTTAACCGATATCAGCAAAGCATCGGAAAAATGCTCGGTTTCTAAGTTCATCCCGGTCTCCTTTTGTCGAAACTTGGGGAAAGGCTAGACAGAAATCATTACCATTCGGTATGCGTGAAGAGAAATATGCAAAGGATTGAACATATGGCCGATGTCTACATCACAGGTGCTGCAAGGACACCAATGGGCGGTTTCCAAGGCGCGCTTGCCAGCGTGGATGCGCCAACATTGGGCGGGATCGCGATAAAAGCCGCGCTTGCTGATGGCAAAACCACCGCCAACGATGTTGAAGAATTGCTCATGGGCTGTGTTCTGCCCGCAGGGATCGGCCAAGCACCGGCGCGCCAAGCGGGGTTTGCTGCAGGGCTCGGCGAAGAGATCCCAGCCACCACACTCAATAAAATGTGCGGCTCTGGGATGAAGGCGGCGATGATGGCCTTTGATCAGATCGCGCTTGGCCATACGCAAGTGATGGTCGCGGGCGGCATGGAAAGCATGACAAACGCGCCTTACCTGCTCCCAAAAATGCGCAGCGGTGCACGGATCGGGCATGGTGAGGTGATCGATCACATGTTCCTCGATGGTCTTGAAGACGCCTATGATAAGGGCCGCCTGATGGGCACTTTCGCCGAAGATTGCGCCCAAGCCTTTCAGTTTACCCGCGAAGCACAGGATGAATATGCGCTTGCTTCTCTGTCGCGCGCGCTGTCCGCCAATGCCTCAGGCGCTTTTGCCCGCGAAATCGCCCATGTCACACTTCAAAGCCGAAACGGCGATCAAACCCTTTTGGCAGATGAACAACCCGCCAAAGCTCGCCCAGAAAAAATCCCAACTCTAAAACCCGCCTTTCGCAAAGATGGTACAGTCACCGCCGCCAATGCCTCCTCAATCTCCGATGGCGCCGCAGCCCTCGTTCTAAGCGCAAAGGCTCAAAATGCCCGCGCGCGCATCCTTGGCCACGCAAGCCATGCCCAAGCCCCCGCCGATTTCCCAACTGCCCCCGTGCCCGCCACGCGTAAACTGCTCAAACAAATCGGTTGGACCATCGAAGATGTGGACCTCTGGGAAGTGAACGAGGCATTTGCCGTTGTCCCCATGGCTTTCATGCAAGAGCTCGCGCTGAGCCATGATATCGTCAATGTAAACGGCGGCGCATGTGCTCTTGGCCATCCCATCGGCGCATCAGGCGCGCGTATCATCGTGACGCTCCTCAATGCGCTTGAAACCCGCTGCCTCAAACGTGGCGTCGCGGCGATCTGTATCGGCGGCGGCGAAGGCACAGCAATCGCGATTGAGCTGAACTAGCTTCACAGCGGGCCAAATATCCTCGGGGGGCTTGCGCCAGCAAGCGGGGGCAGACAGCCCCCTCCCACCTAACGAAAGCAAAACCATGCGCGCGGATTACCCAAACCTTGCCAAAACCATCCAAAGCCTGACCGAAAATGAAACCGATGAAGTCGCTCTCATGGCCACAATCGCCTGCGAATTGCATCACGCGGACGAGCGCTTTGATTGGACAGGCTTTTACCGCGTTACAGAACCGGAACTGCTGAAAATCGGCCCCTATCAGGGCGGCCATGGCTGCCTCACGATCCCGTTTTCCCGCGGTGTTTGCGGCGCGGCGGCACGCACAGAAAAGACCCAACTTGTCGCCGATGTCGATGCTTTCCCCGGCCATATCGCCTGCGCCACCAGCACTCGATCTGAAATCGTTCTGCCAGTGTTCAACGCCAACGGGGCGCTCATCGCAGTGCTCGATATTGATAGCAATCAGAGAGACGCTTTTACCCAGCAAGATGCCGAAGCGCTTGAGAAAATCCTCCTGTCGGTCTTTGCCAAATGAGCTTTGAGGGCTGGAGCGTGTTTGCGAGCTTCTGGGTGCTCTTCGTCACAACCCCGGGCCCAAACGCAATCAACTGTATCCAAAATGGCATGAACCATGGTTTTGCGCGAAGCCTCTGGGGCGTGGCAGGTATATTGACCCAAGCCGCGCTTTTCCTTGGCCTCTCTGCCGCCGGGATCACCGCCCTGATCGCAGCCTCGCCAATGGGCTTTCAAATCGCGAAATATATCGGCGCGACTTTCCTTATCTTTTTGGGCCTGCGCGGCCTGTGGCTGGCAAAGCGCCCGCTTAAAGCGCGTGAAACCACCGCCCATTCGATCTATGGGCGCGCTTTTATGATCGCTACGATTAATGCAAAATCTGTTGCGGGATACCTCGCGGCGTTCTCGCAATTTGTCCAAACGGATGTGCCGCTTGCGGGCCAAATGTGGGTGATTGTGCCAACCGCGCTGATCATCACTTCCCTGTCATATACAGGCTACACAGCCCTTGGTGCGCGCCTTGGGAGGCTGGCCATGGGGGCCGTGATGAATGTTTGGTTGCGCCGGGTGATGGGGCTATGTTTCATCATTTATGGTGTTCTTTTGGGAATGGCCTCTGGGCCAGAGGGAGATTTCAATGGCTAAGGGTGGATGTTTGTGTGGCGCGGTTACCTATGAGGTGAGCGGGGATTTGCGCCCGGTTATCGCCTGTCATTGTGGGCAATGCCGCAAGACGAGCGGGCATTACTGGGCCGCAACGCAGGCGCCAACGAAAGAGGTTCAGATCAGCAACCTTGAGGGGAAACTGACATGGTATAAAAGCTCAGATTGGGCACGGCGCGGCTTTTGTGCGGCTTGCGGATCATCGCTGTTTTGGGAGATGAAAGAGGAAGGCGCAATGAGCATCGCAGCGGGGAGTTTGGATGCGCCGACGGGCCTCAGCATCACTTCGCATATCTTTGTGGCCGATAAGGGCGATTATTATCAGATTGAAGACGGGCCCGAGCAAATCGCACGCTTTTGACCCTGATCCTTGCGCGAGGAATTGGCAGCCGCGCCGCGCCATGTTAGGCCCGCGCTATGGATAGCAATTACGCCCCGCCCGATGTGCCCCTTAGCATTTTGCATCATGATCATGAGCTTTTGGCGGTTGATAAACCGGCGGGGCTTTTATCTGTGCCGGGCAAGGGCGCGCATCTGGCGGATTGCCTGATCACGCGGGTGCAGGCGGCCTTTCCCGAGGCGCTTTTGATCCATCGTTTGGATCGCGATACATCCGGTGTGATGATCTTTGCGCTCAGCCCACATGCGCAGCGCCATATTGGCCAGCAGTTTGAGAAACGCCGCACCAAGAAAACCTATGTTGCGCGCGTTTGGGGCCGGGTTGAAGAGCGCACAGGCACGGTTGATCTGCCGCTTGGTGCGGATTGGCCAAACCGGCCATTGCAGATGGTTGATCACGAGAATGGCCGCGAGGCGATCACCGATTGGCGCGTTGTGCGCTATGATGAGCTGTCGACGCGCATCCGCCTTTATCCGCGCACCGGGCGCAGCCATCAGCTTCGGGTGCATATGCGCGAGCTGGGCCACCCGATTATGGGCGATCCGTTTTATGCAAGCGGCGCGGCCTTAGATGCGCCGCGCATGATGTTGCACGCAGAGAACCTGCGCCTGCGCCACCCAGATGGCGGCGCAGGGGTTTCGTTTACGGCAAAGTGCCCGTTTTAAGGCGGCGCGTTTGGGGCGGCCGTGCCTGCGGCGCGAGTATTTATTGCCAAGAAAAAGACTAGTCGGTGATTGGTTCTAGGCGGCGCTCAAGGGTTGTTCGCAGGTGTTCGTGCTGGGCGGGGAGCTTGAGGGCTTGGCCAAGATTGGCTGCGTCTTCATCGCGATCAAAGCCTGGCTCATTCGTGGCGATTTCAAAGAGAACGCCACCGGGGGCGCGAAAGTAGATCGCCCAGAAGTAATCGCGATCAATCACAGGCGTGACCTGAAAGCCGGTATCAAGCAGCGCTTCGCGGACCTCAAGTTGGCGGGCGCGGTTTTCTACGGCAAAGGCGATGTGATGGACCGAGCCTGCGCCTTGATCGGCATCCGCGGCTTCGGGGAACTCTTCAAGATCAATGGTATCCGCGCCGTTTCCGTTTGGCATGATGAAGCGGGTTGTGTTGCCGGATGTCTCGAGTGGCTCATAGCCCATGAAGCGGAGCAGCTCATTGCTGGCCCCTTGATCGGCCACGCGCATGGCAGCCGAATGAAAGCCGCGGATGGCATGGGCTTCATCAATATCGGCTGTCCAGGGCGCGCGGGGATCATCGGCCTCGATCAAGGCGAGGGGATCGCCATCGGGGCCTTTGAAAGAGAGCCGATTGGCGCCGAAAGACTGATCCTGGGCGAGGTCTTTGACGCCATAAGTTGAGAGCCGTTCGGCCCAGAAGGGCAGGCTGCCTTTGGGAACACTGAAAGCTGTTGTGCTGACTTCGCCGTTGCCGGGCTTGCCTTGGGCGGCGCGTGGGAAGGGGAAGTATGTCATCACCGAGCCGGGGGTTCCGGCCGTGTCGCCATAGTAGAGGTGATAGACGCTGGGCGCATCGAAATTCACGGTTTTCTTGACGCGGCGCAGGCCGAGGGCTTTGGTAAAGAAGGCATTGTTGGCCTGTGCGCCGGAGGCGAGGGCGGTAACGTGATGAAGGCCTTTGATTTGATTGAGTCGCATGGCGCATCTCCTTTGGCGGCTGGTTGAGACCTATTTAGCGCTTTGGAGATGTGCAGATAAGGCGGCTTTGCGCAGAGGATTGGTGCGATCATGCACATGAGCTGCAAAGGAAAAGCGCCGGAGCGATGAGGCCCCGGCGCTTTGATTTGTTTCGCTACAGGAAGCGCGCTTATTCGGCGGCCCAGCCAGAGACAGATTTCACTTCAAGGAAATCCTCGAGGCCCCAGACGCCGCCTTCGCGCCCGTTGCCCGATTGCTTCATCCCGCCAAAGGGCGCACCAGCACCGCGTGGCTGTCCGTTCATCTCAACCATGCCGGAGCGCAGCTGACGGGCCACGCGATTGGCTTTGGCGCCATCTTGGGTCTGGATGTAGTTGGTCAACCCGTAAACCGTATCATTGGCCATTTTGATCGCCTGCTCTTCGGTATCAAACGGAATGATCGAGAGCACTGGCCCGAAGATTTCTTCGCGAAATACAGTCATCTCTGGGGTTACATCGGCAAAGACCGTTGGGCGCACGAAGAAGCCACGATTGGCCCCCTCAGGGCGGCCCGTTCCCCCAGCAATAAGGCGCGCGCCTTCATCGATACCCTTTTGGATCAGGCCTTGGATCTTGTTGAACTGGGCCTCATTCACAACCGGGCCAATATGGCGGCCTTCTTCATGGGCTGAGCCAACCTGAACTTTGGCCGCAACAGCGCCTGCTGTTTCAACCGCCGTGTCATAGATCGAGCGCTCAACCAACATGCGGGTTGGGGCGTTGCAGGATTGGCCGGAGTTATTCATGCAATGCATCACGCCGCGCTTAACCGCCGCCTCATCTGCATCCGCAAAGACGATATTCGCCCCCTTGCCGCCAAGCTCAAGGTGGACGCGCTTGAGCGTATCGGATGCTGATTTGGAGATCGCCACACCCGCGCGGGTAGAGCCGGTGAAGCTTACCATATCCACATCAGGATGCGCAGTCAGCGCAGAGCCAACGCCCATTCCATCGCCATTCACCAGATTGAAAACACCAGCAGGGAAGCCAGCGGCATCAACGATCTCGGCCAGAATGATCGCCGAAAGGGGGGATTCCTCGGACGGTTTGAGAACCATAGTGCAGCCCGCAAGAAGCGCCGCGATCACTTTGAGCGTGACTTGGTTCATCGGCCAGTTCCATGGCGTGATCAGCGCGGCAACGCCAACCGGCTCATAAATGATCCGATCATTGGGCGCATGATCGCCAAGCGGGCGGATAAATTCGAAATCTTTGGCCGCCGTCAGAAAATTCTTGATATGGGCCGCACCCGCCCCAACTTGCGCCGTTTTGGACAGATCAAGCGGTGCGCCCATCTCAGTCGCAATCGCTTGGGTCATGTCGCCCCAACGCTCTTTATAAACCGCAGCGAGCTTTTCAACCAAAGCAATGCGCTCTTCTTTCGAGGTTGCCATCCACGCTGGGAAAGCCGCCTTCGCCGCAGCAACAGCGGCATCAACATCCGCAGCACCGCCCAAAGAGATCACCGCGCAGGGCTCTTCCGTTGAGGGATCAATGACCTGATGATCGCGCCCATCCAGCGGCGAAACCCATGCCCCATTGATATAGAATTGCTTTTTCTCGATCATTCTGTCCTCCTCCAAGCGACGTGATATATTCATGCGACATAATGATCTCTCATTGAGGGGTTCACTAGTGCGTTTCGAAGCTTAAGTATGTGACGGAACGTCAAATAAAAAGAGGAGATCGCCAGATGGCTCTGCGCATCAATGACACAGTACCAAATTTCACGGCTCAAACCAGCGAAGGGGAGATCACCTTTCACGATTGGATCGGCGATAGCTGGGCGATTCTATTCTCGCATCCCAAGGATTTCACCCCGGTTTGCACAACCGAATTCGGCGCTGTGGCGCAGCTTGCCGATGAATGGGCCAAGCGCGGCACCAAAGTGATCGGGATTTCCGTGGATGGTGTTGAAGAACACATCAAATGGAAAGACGATATTTCAGGCTTTGCTGGCGCGCCTGTGACCTTTCCGATCATTGCGGATCAGGATTTAGAGATCGCGAAAGCCTTTGATATGCTGCCCGCCGAGGCCTATCTTCCCGATGGCCGCACCCCAGCCGATAGCGCGACGGTGCGCTCTGTCTTTATCGTGGGGCCCGATAAGAAGCTTAAACTGATGATGACCTATCCGATGACAATCGGGCGCAATTTTGGCGAAGTCCTGCGCGCGCTTGATGCGCTTCAGCTCACTTACGGCGTGCCAATTGCGACGCCGGCGAATTGGGAAGTTGGTCAGGATGTGATTGTTGCGACATCGCTTGATGATGCGGCGGCCGAGGCCAAATATGGCGCGCTGGACAAAAAGACAGCCTATTTGCGGTTCGTCAAGAATCCGGGCTGAGCTTTGCAAATGCGTCACGAAAGAGCGCGCCCTAACCGGCGCGCTCTTTTGGTTTAGGCCAAGACTTTGGGGCGATCCCATTGCGCGATTTCGTCGCGAATAATCGGTGTCATTTTACTATCCAACCCGCAGCGGAAGATCTCTTTGCGCTGTAGCTGATAGATATACTGGCGATCCTTTTTCAACACAGGCGTGCGCATGGAGCGAAGCAAAATCAGCGGATGCATGATGAGCAAATAATCCCCAAGCCCGCCTGAGAGGATAAATTTCTCAAGCCCTTGCCGCCAGTCTCGATTGTTTTCTTGAGCGTCGATAAAAGGCTGAAGCGCATCGGCGATATGGGTGTTGGTCTGGGTACAATAGTAAAGAAAATCGCGCAGATCGGCATCATCAAGTTGGGCTGCATAGCGTCGAAGATCTTTGGTATCGAACATAAAATCGACCGTGAAGCCTTTTGAGGTCATCGCATAAGTGAGTTTTTTCTCGCATTGATTCACCACCATCAATTTGTTGTTGGTGAGCAGAAGGTTCCGCCAATGCTCTTCAAAATGCGACGAGTCAATTACGCGCTTTTTGAAGCGATAGAAATAGGATTGGATATGCTGGTTATAGATGTCGTGAGAGCGATCATTGTACGAAATGCCAAACAGATCCGCTTCATTCGCAATTGCCGATTCGATAAGCGTGCAATCATCCGTGAGGGGAAACCAGATACTATCGTTGAGAATGAAAAGATTGTCGGGCGAAATGCCGCGCTCAAACAAAGTCAAAACACCATCACGGTAACCGCCAAAATCATACCCATAGTTGGGGCGCTCAAGAATAAGGTGGCAATGCGATTGCAGCTTCGCGCGATCTTGCGGCGAAATCGGCGCATTTGACACAACGATGGTAGAAACGCCCTGTGCCCAAAGATGATCAAGCTCGGTGAAAAGCGACGGAAGCAATCCATCGGCCTGATAGATCAGCAAGATCGCGACATTCGATTTGAGTGCGCGCGCGCCGTCTGTGTATTTGATCAGTTTCGCGCGCTTCTTGTCATACGATCTGCGCCGCATTCCGGCGAAGAAAACCCAGTAAATCTGGGAAAATTGTCGCTCAAGGCGCTTCAACTCGCGCTTTAATTTCCAACGTGGGATCATTGTAACCTCGGTAATTCGCTATTGCACAGTGATTTGGGTGCTGACTAGCGGACGAAAACTTAGGAGCCAACCCCAAAAAATGAAGGCCCCGCAAAAGCGAGGCCTTCGAAAGTTTTCAAGCAAGAATATGCTGACTACTCAGCTTTTTCTTCTGTGATTTCTTCGCCAGTTGCCTGATCAACCATTTTCATCGCCAAGCGTACCTTGCCGCGATCATCAAAGCCCAAGAGTTTGACGTAAACTTCCTGGCCTTCTTTGAGAACGTCGGAAGGATGGTTCAGGCGGCGGTTCTCGATCTGAGAAACGTGCACCAAGCCATCGCGCTTGCCAAAGAAGTTCACGAATGCGCCGAAATCAACGATCTTAACGACTGTGCCTTTGTAGATTTTATTCTCTTCAGGCTCAGCAACGATCGAATTGATCAGCTCATAAGCTTTGGCAATCGCATCGCCATTGGCAGACGCGATTTTGATGATACCGTCGTCGTTGATATCAACTTTCGCGCCAGAAACCTCAACGATCTCACGGATCACTTTACCGCCCGAACCGATCACTTCGCGGATTTTATCCGTTGGGATCTGCATGGTTTCGATGCGAGGAGCGTGAACAGAGAAATCAGCCGCGCCGTTCAGCGCTTTGCCCATCTCACCAAGGATATGCATCCGGCCGTCTTTGGCCTGCGCCAAGGCTTTTTCCATGATCTCAGGGGTGATGCCGGCGATTTTGATATCCATCTGAAGCGATGTGATGCCGTTTTCGGTTCCTGCAACTTTGAAATCCATATCACCGAGGTGATCTTCATCGCCAAGGATATCGGTCAGGATCGCATAAGAGCCGTCTTCTTCGAGGATCAGACCCATGGCCACACCAGCAACAGCCGATTTCAGCGGAACACCCGCATCCATCATCGAAAGCGAGCCGCCACAAACAGACGCCATCGAAGACGAACCGTTGGACTCTGTGATCTCTGACACAACGCGCAGCGTATATGGGAAATCCGTTGGCGCCGGCAAAACAGCCTGAAGCGCGCGCCAAGCGAGCTTACCGTGGCCGATTTCGCGGCGGCCAGGCCCAGACACACGACCAACTTCACCAACCGAATAGGGAGGGAAGTTATAATGCAGCAGGAAGTTCGATTTATATGTGCCTGTGAGGGCATCAATCATCTGCTCATCATCACCAGTGCCGAGCGTTGTAACAACGAGGCCCTGAGTTTCGCCGCGGGTAAACAGGGCAGAGCCGTGTGTACGCGGCAGGAAGCCGGTTTCGCAAACAATTGGGCGCACAGTCGTTGTGTCGCGGCCATCGATACGCTTGCCCGTTTTCACAACATCACCACGCAGAACCGCGCTTTCGAGCTTTTTGAGCGCTGGGCCGAGGTTTTGATCCTCTTGCTGCTCTTCGCTCAATGCTGCGAGGATATCCGCTTTGGCAGCCGAAATCGCACCGGTGCGCTCTTGCTTATCAGTGATCGCATATGCAGCGCGGATTTTGTCTTCGCCAGCGGCCTTAACGGCTGCGTAAAGCTCAGAGTAATCAGCAGGCGCAAATTCGAAGGGCTCTTTAGCTGTCTCTTCGGCCAGATCGATGATGAGATCGATCACAGGCTGAATTTGCTGATGCGCAAAGTTAACAGCGCCAAGCATTTCTTCTTCCGAAAGCTCGTAAGCTTCAGACTCAACCATCATCACAGCGTCTTTTGTGCCAGCAACGATCAGATCAAGACGTTGATCAGGATTGTCGCGCAGCTTGTGCATGTCATCGCAGGATGGGTTGAGAACGTATTCGCCCTCAGTATAGCCAACACGCGCACAGGCGATCGGGCCACGGAACGGCGCGCCGGAAATAGTGAGCGCAGCAGAGGCCGCGATCATCGCAACAACATCAGGGTCGTTGACCAGATCGTGCGAAAGAACCGTACACATCACCAGAACTTCGTTTTTGAAGCCAGGAACAAACAGCGGGCGGATCGGACGATCGATCAGGCGCGCAGTCAGCGTTTCTTTTTCGGTTGGGCGCGCTTCGCGCTTGAAAAAGCCGCCCGGAACTTTACCGGCAGCATAGTATTTCTCTTGGTAGTGAACCGTCAGCGGGAAGAAATCTTGACCCGGCTTTTGGCTCTTGGCAAATGTTACGTTGGCCATCACGGAGGTTTCACCCAAAGTGGCGATAACCGTGCCGTCAGCCTGACGCGCAACCTTACCTGTTTCCAGTGTCAGCTCTTCTTCGCCCCACTGGATGGATTTTTTCACTTCATTGAACATCTAAATAGTATCCTAATTGGGAGCACTCACGGGCCCTTCCCGTGTCTCCCGATTGCATAGCGGCCCCATTGCCGCCGACCCCTTTTATCATTCTTATAGCGCCGGGGCCTCAGCACTACGTCTCAGATGCTTAGGCCCTTACACGAATAAGCGGCAATTGCAAAGCGATCTGTGAATATGAAGAGGGGGCAAATGCGCTGTCTCTATAGAGGTGCAATAGAAGGGGGGCATTCTGCTCAGGCGGAATGGTTGGCGCGCGGCGGAGCCATAGGCACAAAAAAACGCGCCCCGAGGAGCGCGCTTCTTTAGACGTTTTGCAGATGCGAAGATTAGCGGCGCAGGCCGAGGCGCTCAATCAGCGACTGGTAGCGTGCTACATCCTTGGACTTTGCGTAATCCAGCAGCTTGCGGCGCTGAGCAACCATCATCAAAAGACCACGACGCGAGTGGTTGTCTTTCTTGTGGGTTTTAAAGTGCTCTGTCAGCGTAGCGATACGGCTGGAAAGGATAGCAACTTGAACTTCGGGCGAACCTGTATCGCCTTCTTTCGTTGCGAATTCTTTCATTAGGCGTGCTTTTTCTTCTGGCGTAATCGACATCGGGGTCTCCTTGATTAAGGGTTGATGGCACAAGCCGGGATGTCGTCCAGCAGGGCCCGTGGAGGTACCTCACATATTAATGTGAAGATGCGCGCGTATAGGGGGATTCCTTTTGAAAGAAAAGCCTTATTCGCCAGAGCCGCTGCGCGCGACCCCAATTTGATCGGCAATCTGCGCCGCCCAATCGCCGATGATCGGGATGAAATCAATCTGCGCGAGCAAATATGCCGCCACAGAAACAAGGATCGTCGCCCCAAGAACCGAGCCAAGCCCAAAGGCCAGCCCGCGCAGCAATTGGATCATCACCAAACGCGCCGTCGAATTGTGCATTTTGACGAAACTATGCTCATTAAGCCGCACGACTTCTTTGCGCAGGGCTTCGATTTCGGCGGTAAGGGCGTTTGTATTCTCTTCCATGAGAATCGGTTTAGCAGGCAAATGAGGCATCGCAAAGCAACAGATTCGGGCGCTTCGTTGCGCGATACGCGGTTAATCAGCCGTTAACGCCGGGATTGTCTGCAAATTTGATGCGAATAAAGGCCAATTGGGGCGACAATTTGATTTTTGCGGCAGAAATGGGGCACAACCTCTTCACGGAAACACAAAACGAGGTTCACCCAATGTTGTCTTTGCTTCGCACTCCCGGTTCGATGATCCGCGGCCTCGCAAGCCATTCGCTTGGTGGTCATTCTGCTACGCTTGCAAAAACAGGCGCAGCTCAAAGTTTTGATAAGCCGCGCGCTGACGCGATTTTCAATTCCTCGACACGTAAATCCGACCAAGAAGTTTTGGCCAACGTATTGGCCCAACTCTAAGAATTCCGGCAAGCGCCCCTCCGAGCGCAACCGACATGAGCGGCCCGCATCTGCCAATGCGAGGCCGCTTTTTGGTTTCTTAGGCGCAACGCGCTTTGAAGCCTGTCAAATTTTAGATACTTTTATCAGAGGTTTAGCTCGAATTATCAGGGCTATTGGCGTGATTTTTGCGCCTGTTCTTGCTATGCAGTGAGGTGGTGTGTGGTGAGGTGATGAAATGCTAATGGCATTGCTATTTCTTGGTTTGCTTCCCTTGGCGGTTCTGCCGGGGATGATGAACTCTGACGATTTGGATGCATCGGATGATGCCGATGATACCTTTGAGCCAGAGAGTGAACTCGCGCAAAGCGGCGATATTCTTGCCGGCGATGATGCGCCACAGGACGCCAGCCTTGATTTCTCAAGCGGTGAGACAACCCTAAGCGATTTTACCCCCGGCCAAGACAGTATCACCCTGCGCATTGCAGATGGCGGCGCGGGCGATTTTTATGTTGAAGATGCGCCTGAGGGCACAAGCCTTATGTATCAACATGAAGATGGCGAGGCCTCGCTGATGTTTGAGGGGCTCGATACAGTGCCTTTTGCTGATATCACCCTTGAGCTGAGCGATCCTGTGACCGGCGGCGTGACAACCGTTGAGCTTGCTTCGATCCTTGAAGAGGCCGCCCTTTTGCCCGGCGGCGAGGATGATCTGCAAAGCACCCAATTCAATGGCGGCGAAGCGCTCTCGGCTCTTGCGCCACAGCATGATGATGACACCGCCAATGATGAGGGCGCAACAGCTGACGAGGTTCTTGCCCCAACCGATCCAGAGGCCGCGGATGAGCCAAGCAGCGATGATCCCGATCCAGACAGTATCCTGACCCCGCAACACAGCGATGATGGCGCCCCTGAAACCAGCTATTCAGAACAGCAGATCACAACACTTGGCGATACAGGCGAAGCGCTCGCCCTGCCGGATGATCCAGATGCGGGCGGAGATGTGGCGAGCCTTGTTTTGAACAATGGCGCGCCTGTGATCTTCTCGGGCGGCATTTTGCAGCAAGTCTACGGCGGCGATGGGGCCGATACGATAGCGGCTGGCGATGAGGCCGCGATGATTGATGGCGGCGCGGGCGATGATTTGCTGAGCGCGGGCGAAGGCACAGCGGCCATTCTTGGCGGTGACGGTGCCGATACGATCCTTGGCGGCGAAGAAAGCGCTTCGGATTATTTCGTCGATGGCGGCGCGGGCGATGATTTGATCACCGGCGGTGCTGCGGATGAAATACTGGATGGTGGCGTGCATGATGTGGCCCCTCTTGAAGGCTCGGACAATGATACGATTGATGGCGGCGCCGGGGATGATACGATCCGGGGCGGTTATGGCGCGGATATGCTGAGCGGCGGCGCGGGCGACGATCAGATTGATCACCTCGGCCATGCAGGCCAGCGCATTGTGGCCGAGCATCACGAATTTGCATGGCATATCGATGGCGAGGCTGACACGCTAAGCGGTGGCGAAGGCAATGATACGATTACCTTTGATGGCGCTGATACGGCCACGGGCGGCGCGGGCGCGGATGTCTTCTGGCTCTATTCCGATACGGATGTGGACGAGGCCGATAACATTGCCGAAATAACCGATTTCACCCCCGGCGAAGATTTCCTACGGGTCACGCTCAATCCTCATGCAGGCTATGGCGCGCTTGATGTGGTTGTCTCAGATGAGGGCAGCGATAGCCTTGTGATGATCAACGGTGAAGTGGTTGCGATCCTGCGCGGCGGGGCCGGGGCCAGCACCGAGGATGTATATGCCGAGGTGGTTGACGATATCTTTCCAGCGGGGCGCGGCTGATTTGGCCTAGGCCTTTGGCCAAGGCTCGGGCTGCTGGGCATAGGCGATATAGAGCGGATGCTTGGGTTGGCCTTCTTTGGTTTGGCCAAGGGAGGTAAGCGCCAGATTGCGATCCCGCAGCATCGCTTCAACCTCGGCGCCGCGATCCAGATGCGCGCCGTGGCTGCCCCAGCCGCAGATGATCTGATCGGCCCAATCGCAGCCTTCAAGAATAGCCGCGTTGTTTTCTGGCCCAATCGGATCGGCGGCGGCACGCATTTTGCGCGGATCTGTATCGCGCCAAGCAAAGATATTGGTCACCCGAAAGCTGCCAAATCCAAGCACCCGCGCGCGCCGCTCGCAGCGCTCGACCGTTGGGTCGTTTTGAACCTCGGTTGCGGTTGAGGGATTGAGCATGATGAACAACGCGCGCTTGCCTGACGGCTCCCAGATGCGGGTCAACGCATAGCGGTAGCGCTCGCAATCCGAGTAGATCGCCTCTGAGGGGGCATCGTCTTTGATATGGGTGCGGGTGATCATAGGGATTTGTGGCGGCTGCTGTGGCTTGGATCAAGGGCTGCGTTTGGCGCGCGGTATGATTTGAGTATTTTTTCCAAGAAAAAGAGGAGGCTTAGTTCTTTGCTGGGCGCAGGAAAACCCGGCTTGGGTGAAGCTCGCTGCCACGAAACATGCCCACAGCGATCGCTTCACCATGGAGCGAGGCCCAGGCTTCATCACCGTATTCCGCATCGCCCGGATAAACAAAGCCGGGATTGCCGTTGCGCAATTTGGCAGCGCCTTCTTCATTGGTACGAAGTTCTGGCAGATCGCTAAGGCCTTCTTCAAGGGGGCGAATGAAGGCATCAAGCGCGGGCGTTTTGGCGAGGGCATCGATTTTTTCAAGCGTGATCCCCTCATGCGCTTCCCATGGGCCAGACCAGACCCGGCGCAGGTATTGGACATGGCCATAACAGCCCAGTGCTTCGCCCAGATCGCGGGCGATGGCGCGCACGTAGCCGCCTTTGCCGCAAATCATTTCAAGCTCAACGTGATCCGCATCGGGGCGTGAAACGAGATTGAGCTCTTCGACGAAAAGCGGGCGGGCGGCGATTTCAAAATCGGCATCATCGCGGGCCAATTTATAGGCGCGCTCGCCGTCGATCTTAACGGCCGAGAATTTTGGCGGGACTTGCATGATGTCGCCGGTTAGGGGCGCGAGCGCGGCGATGATTTCTTCGTCCGTTGGGCGGATCTCGCTTGTGGCGATTTCTTCGCCTTCTGCGTCATCCGTATTGGTTGCTGTGCCAAGGCGGACCATGAAGCGGTAGGCTTTCATCGCGTCCGTGATGTAGGGCACTGTTTTGGTCGCCTCACCAAGCGCCACGGCCAAAACGCCTGTGGCTTCGGGATCAAGCGTGCCTGCGTGGCCGGCCTTTTTCGCATCGAGCGCCCAGCGAACTTTGTTCACCACCGAAGTGGATGTAATCCCTGCTGGCTTATCAACAATCACCCAGCCCGAAAGATCGCGGCCCTTTTTACGGCGCCCCATTCAGGAGGCTCCAGAATCAGTTTCAGGATCGGTTTCGGGCTCATCTGGCGCTTCAATATCGCGGCGCACGCGCTCATCGGCGAACATGCGGCGGGTGTTATCAATGCGCTCGAATGTATCGTCGATCTCATAGCGGATTTCCGGCGAGAATTTGATCGTCAGCGCTTTGGAAACACCGCGGCGCAATTCATGCCGGTTCTGGCGCAGAGCGGCCAGCGCGCCTTCGGGATCTTTGCCGCCAAGGGGCATGATATAGGCCGTTGCCACCCGCAGATCGGGCGAGACGCGAACCTCGCCGATCGTGATCGACATGCGATTGAGATCGGGATCGTGAATGTCGCCCCGGGCGAGCATTTCCGAGAGGGTGCGCCGGATCAGCTCGCCAATGCGCAGCTGTCGTTGCGAAGGGCCTGCGCCCGATCTTTTGCTATTCTTTGCCATGCGCCCGAGATAATCGCGATTGCGCGCCCTTGCAACAGAGGCTTTGGCGTAAAGCAAGGGTTTGAACTGGTGCGGCCAAGGCGCTACACCAAGGCCAAAGCGAGGAGAGAGAAGATGAGCGAACTGCCCGGGATTGTGATTACAGGGGCATCTGGCCGGATGGGGCAGATGTTGATTGGGATGGTGCGCGCATCGGATAAGTGTCGCCTTGTTGGCGCGGTTGTGCGCGCGGGGCATGAATGGATCGGGCGCGATATTGGCGTGGCGATGGGCGGGGTTGAGTGCGGCGTTACCGTGACGGATGACGCGCTTGAAGCCTTTGCCAATGCCCAAGCGGTGATAGATTTTACCACCCCGGCTGCGACGATTGCGTTTTCTGAGCTGGCCGCGCAGGCCCGCGCTGTGCATGTGATTGGCACAACAGGGATGACGGATGAGGATATCGCTAAGCTTGCCCCTGCTGCCCGCCACTCAGTGATCGTGCGTGCGGGCAATATGAGCCTTGGGGTGAACCTGCTGGTTGGGATCACCAAAAGAATAGCGGCCGCGCTGGACGATGATTACGATATTGAGGTGATTGAAGCGCATCACAATCGCAAGGTGGATGCGCCTTCAGGCACGGCTTTGATGCTGGGCGAAGCGGCGGCCGAGGGGCGCGGCGTTGCGCTCAAGGAGGTGCGCGATTCTGGCCGCGATGGCATCACTGGCGCGCGCAAACGCGGCGATATCGGCTTTAGCGCCATTCGTGGCGGCGATATTATCGGCGAGCATGATGTGCTGTTTGCTGGCCCCGGCGAGCGGATCACGCTGCGCCATGTGGCCTCGGATCGCTCGCTTTTTGCCCGAGGCGCATTGCGCGCGGCCCTTTGGGGGCAGGGGCAAAAGCCCGGCGAATACGATATGATGGATGTGCTTGGGCTTTGAGGGCGCGCCGATCAAAAATCGATCGCGAGGCCCTTTTTCTCATAGTCGCCATAGCGAACAGGCTCGGGCCCATCGCGCCCGCCAAGCTCTAGCGGTAAAGGCTTGGGCGCGTTTTTGCGCCGCTCCTCTGCTTCGGCCAAGGCGCGCTTGGCAGCAGGGGGCAGATCATCCTTGGGGGCGTTCTGTGGTGTATCACTCATTGCATCTGTCCTTGTCGGCTTGGCCATGCTGATATACCCCCCAGCCCATAGAAAACAAGATCGACCCCAAAGATGAGCACCGAATATGAGCACTGAGCGCAATGCCCCGCCCCAAGGTTTCTTGCCACGCAAGGCGGCGATCACGCTTCTTGATGCCGTGACGGATGAACATCGCTTGATGGCGGAATTGCTGCCCGGCCCTTTGGGCAAACTGGCCCCCGATGAACGGGCGCGCGCCCAGCGGCTCACGCTCGAGTGCCTGCGCTATATGGATCGCTGCGATCGGATGCTCGGGCCGTTTTTGCGCAATCGCCCCGATCCACATGTGCTTAATGTGCTGCGGCTCGGAACTTATGAGATTTGCCAAGAAGGCGCAGCGGCCCATGGCGTGGTCAATTCCTGCGTTGAGATCGTGCGCGGGCATAAGCAGCTTTCGCATCTTGGCGGGCTGGTGAACGCTGTGCTGCGCCGGGTTTCTGAAGCAGGGCCGCAGGCTTGGGAAAAGCTGCCCGTGCCGCGCATGCCCAAATGGCTGCGCAAAGTGCTTGTGGGGGATTTCGGCAAAAAGATCGTTGAGGCATTTGAGATTTCCCATACGGCTGGCGCGCCACTTGATCTCACAGCTAAGGGCGATCCCGCGGCGCTGGCGCAAGCGCTGGGCGGCATCTTGCTGCCAACCGGCTCTGTGCGCCTTGCCAATGCGGGGCAGGTTTCAAACTTGCCCGGATATGAGGCGGGCGATTGGTGGGTGCAGGATGCGGCCGCCGCGATCCCAGCGCGCGTTTTGAATGCGCAACCAGGCGAGCGCGTGCTTGATCTTTGCGCCGCTCCGGGCGGCAAAGCGATGCAAATGGCCGCTGCTGGCGCGCATGTCACCGCGCTTGATATCTCCGGCAAACGCCTCGCGCGGGTTGCCGAAAACCTTGCGCGAACCGGCCTTTCGGCGGAAATTGTCGAGGGTGATGCGCTGGAATACCAAGCCGAGCCGTTTGATGCGATTCTGCTCGATGCGCCCTGCACCGCCACAGGCACAATCCGCCGCCACCCCGATCTTCCCTATGCCAAAGACGGCAGCGATTTCCCCGCGCTTTTCGTTCTGCAAGAAGAGCTGATTGATCGCGCGCTGGGCCTGCTAAAGCCCGGTGGTCGTTTGGTTTTTTGCACATGTTCCCTGCTGATTGACGAGGGCGAAGAGCAGATCAAAGACGCGCTTGAGCGCAATCCCGGCATCACGGTTGACGAAGCTGCGCTGAACGTTCCCGGCATAGATCCTGCGTGGATTCTGCCCGAGGGCGGATTGCGGCTGCGGCCCGATTATTGGCCTGATCTGGGCGGGATGGATGGCTTTTTCGTCGCGGTTTTGCGCAAGCCCGTCTAAAGCGCGCATTAACCAATGACAGGCACGCCTCTCGCGCGTATGATCTGCCAAAAGAAGGCCAAATGGCCATTTCGAGGCAAAGCGAGGCAGGCCCCGTGAGACATTCAGAGAGTTGGCCCGCGCGACGCACGCGCTGGATGAACCGCTTTCACGCGCGGCGCGCTTCGCTTGCGCGCCCTGCTTCTGGTTTCCAATCCCAGCCCGAGCCACGCACGATCGGCACCTATGCGCGCGGCAAACAGCTGATCGCGGGCAACCTTTTGTTTGCCGGGCATTTGGCCGTTTCTGATGGGCCGTCACTCTGGCAAGTGGAAAGCCCCGGCGCGGCCTTTGACGAGGAAATTCACGGCTTTACTTGGCTTGATGATCTCGCGGCTGTCGGCGATGGCCCCGCGCGCCAACTGGCCCGCGCATGGACCCATGAGTGGATCGATCTATACGCCGCAGGGCGCGGCCCCGGCTGGACGCCTGATCTTACCGGGCGCCGCCTCATCCGCTGGATCAACAACGCGCTCTTCCTGCTCTCTGGCGCCGAAACAGAGACCTCGGTCGCCTTCTACCGCTCGCTTGCCCAGCAAACGATTTTCCTGTCGCGCCGCTGGCAGTCTGCCTCGCGCGGCTTGCCCCGGTTTGAGGCGCTCACAGGGCTGATCTATGCGGGCCTTTCGCTGACCGGGATGGATGCGCATGTTGCTCCCGCGATGAAGGCTTTGGCGCGCGATTGTATTGATCAGATCGACATCGAGGGCGGCATTCCAACCCGCAACCCCGAAGAATTGCTCGAAGTTTTCACCCTGCTCAATTGGGCCGCAGCCGCCCTATCGGAAGCCGGTATGATGCCCGCGCGCGATCATTTGGCTGCAATTGAACGCATCGCGCCAACCCTGCGCGCCCTGCGCCATTCCGATGGCGGCCTTGCGCGCTTTCATGGCGGCGGGCGCGGCCAAGAGGGGCGGCTCGATCAAGCGCTGGCCTCTTCTGGCGTCAAAACCATGCCCGGTGCAGGGCTTGCGATGGGCTATGCGCGGCTCTCTGCGGGCCGCACCAGCTTGATCCTAGATGCGGCCCCACCGCCCCAGCGCGAAGCGAGCTATAATGGCCATGCCTCGACGCTTGCCTTTGAGCTCACTTCCGGGCGGCGCCCTTTGATCGTGAATTGCGGCTCGGGGGTAAGCTTTGGCGAGGATTGGCGGCGCGCTGGCCGGGCGACCCCTTCGCATTCCACGCTGGGGATTGAGGGCTATAGCTCGTCTCGCCTCGGCGCGCTTCGCATGATTGGCGGGCATCCGCGCGAATTGCTGGCCCATACCCCGCGCGAAGTCCGCATTGAGGCGCGCAAAAGCGAAGATGGCACCGGGCTTGTCGCGGGCCATGATGGCTATGTCTCGACTCATGGCCTGACCCACATCCGCCACCTTGATTTATCAAACGATGGGCGCGGAATTGCAGGCGAAGATACGCTCGCCGCGATTGATACTGCAGAGGAGCGCCGCTTTGATCGGATGCGCGATGCTTCGGGGCTTTCGGGCCTTGCGTTTGATGTGCGCTTTCATCTGCATCCCGATGTTGATGCGACCCTTGATATGGGCGGCACGGCGATCTCCATGGCGCTCAAAAGCGGTGAGATCTGGATATTCCGGCACGATGGAGCGGGCGAAATGAAGCTTTTGCCCTCTGTTTATCTTGAAAAAGGGCGATTAAAGCCCCGTGCGAGCAAACAAGTGGTTCTATCTGGGCGCGCAATAGATTATGCGACCCGCGTCCGCTGGACCTTGGCCAAAGCACAGGATACGCCCACAACGATCCGTGATCTTGAGCGAGATGAGAGCGAGACGCTGGAATAACATCTGCCTTGGGGGCCCAAATTAATGACCGATCTCTATCCTGTTCGCCGCGCGCTTCTTTCTGTTTCCGATAAGACGGGTCTGATTGATCTGGGCAAGGCGCTGGCGGCGCGCGGGGTTGAATTGCTCTCAACCGGCGGCTCTGCCAAGGCGCTTCGGGATGCGGGGCTTACGGTAATTGATGTGGCCGATGTGACCGGCTTTCCGGAAATGATGGATGGTCGGGTCAAAACACTGCACCCCGGTGTGCACGGCGGGTTGCTTGCGCTGCGCGATAATGAGGCGCATTTGGCCGCGATGAAAGAGCACGGGATCGGCGGGATCGATCTTTTGGTTGTGAACCTCTATCCGTTTGAAGAAACGGTCGCCAAGGGCGGGGATTACGACGATTGCATCGAGAATATCGATATCGGCGGCCCGGCGATGATCCGCGCTGCGGCCAAGAACCACGCATTTGTAAATGTGGTTGTTGATGTTGAAGATTACGCGCCTTTGTTGGTCGAACTCGAAGCCAATGATGGCGCAACCCCGCTCGCTTTCCGCCAGAAGCTCGCCCAAACGGCCTATGCGCGCACAGCCGCCTATGACACCGCCGTAAGCACATGGATGGCCAGCGCAATTAATGAACCCGCCCCGCGGCGGCGCGCCTTTGCCGGCACATTGGCCCAAACCCTGCGCTATGGTGAGAACCCGCACCAAACAGCCGCCTTCTATACCGATGGATCGGCCCGCCCCGGCGTGGCCACAGCCAAGCAGCATCAAGGCAAAGAGCTGAGCTTTAACAACATCAATGATACTGACGCGGCCTTTGAATTGGTCGCTGAGTTTGATCCTGCAAAAGGCCCGGCCTGCGCGATCATCAAACACGCCAATCCTTGCGGGGTTGCCCAAGCGGGAAGCCTTGTTGAGGCTTATAAAGCGGCCTTTGATTGCGATCGCACATCGGCCTTTGGCGGGATCGTTGCGCTCAATCAACCGCTGGATGCAGCCACCGCCGAAGAGATCACAGCGATCTTTACCGAAGTTGTGATTGCGCCTGGGGCCAGCGAAGAGGCAATGAGTATTTTTGCCAAGAAAAAGAACCTGCGTTTGCTGACAACGGATGGCTTGCCTGATGTTTTGGCGCCGGGCCTGACTGTGCGCCAGGTGGCGGGGGGGCTTTTGGTTCAGGATAAAGATGCGGGCTTCATCGGCATGGATGATTTGAAAGTCGTGACCAAAAAAGCACCGACGGATGCGCAGATGCGCGATTTGTTGTTTGCTTGGAAAGTTGCCAAACACGTTAAATCCAACGCGATTGTTTATGTGCGCGATGGGGCGACTGTCGGAGTAGGCGCGGGCCAGATGAGCCGGCTTGATTCTGCACTGATCGCGGCGAAAAAATCCGAGCGGATGGCCGAGGCGATGGGCCTTGATGCGCCGCTCACAATCGGCTCGGCTGTGGCGTCAGACGCGTTCTTCCCTTTTGCGGATGGTTTGCTTGAGGCGGCGGCGGCGGGCGCGACATGTGTTATTCAACCCGGCGGATCAATGCGCGACGATGAAGTGATCGCTGCGGCCAATGAGGCGGGGCTTGCCATGGTCTTTACCGGCATGCGCCACTTCCGCCACTAGGGGCTGATATGCGCGCGCTTGGCATAACCGCAGTTGCGACATTCGCGATTGATCAGCTGTCTAAGGCTGTGGTTGTGCATGGGCTCAATTTGATCTCGGTTGGCGAAATCTCTGTTTGGCCGCCCTTTTTGATGTTTCGGATGGCGTGGAACGAGGGGATCAATTTTGGCCTTTTCTCTAGCGCCGCAGATATTATGCGTTGGGTCTTGATAGCATTGGCGCTGGTCATTTCGGTTTTGGTTTTCAACTGGATCCGCAAAGAAGCGCCCGGGCGCTGGGGCTTGATTGCGGGCGGATTGCTGATCGGTGGGGCGCTTGGCAATGTGATTGACCGGGTGATTTACGGGGCCGTGGCGGATTTTCTCAACATGTCTTGTTGCGGCATTTCCAACCCGTTTTCGTTTAACGTGGCCGATATCGCTATTTTCGCCGGCGCTTTTGGGCTTATTCTGTTTACGGGTGGCAAAAAGGCCGCGTGACGGCTGCGCTTAGATCGGGTAAACACAGCAAAACACCATGTGGGTGAGGGAGGCTTGAATGCGGGCAGGTCTGGTAAAAGCGGGCAGTATCTTGGCAGTATCTTTGATGCTGGCAGGCTGTAGCGGTGGCAAAGCGCCCCGTTTGATGCCGTTTTCGGGCGGCACTGGGCCGGATGAATTTGCCATCGTTCCCAACAAACCGCTGGAAGAGCCCAAAAGCTATACCGAACTGCCAGAGCCAACACCGGGCGCAAAAAACCTCGTTGATCCAACCCCAAATGAAGATGCGGTTGTTGCGCTTGGGGGGCGTGCCTCTGCGCTCAATAAATCCGGCACAGAGGGCGGTATTGTGAACTATGCCAGCCGTTATGGCCGCGACGACAATGTGCGCGCTGATCTGGCCGAAAACGATCTGGCCTTTCGTAAGCGCAACAAATCCGGCCTGCTTGATCGCCTCTTTGGGCGCAATATTTATCAGCAGGTCTATAAGCGCGAACGCCTTGATGCGCATGCCGAACAGCGCCGTTTGCGCCGCTCAGGCGTGCTGACCCCAACATCGCCACCCGAAGGCCATTCCGATCAATAACGCCTGCTCACGCTTGCGTATGGCGGGTTGAACTCCGCGCCAAAAGGCGTAGCTGTAAGCGTGTAAATTGCCCAAGGATAGCCATGCCCCGTTTGTTGCGCGCGCTCATACTCGCCCCGTTGATTGCCCTTACAGCCCCTTTGGCACAGGCGGCTGAGATAAGCGCCTTTTCGCTGGAGAACGGCATGGATGTGGTGGTGATTGAGGATCACCGCGCGCCCGTTGTTGTTCATATGGTTTGGTACCGCGTGGGTGCTGCGGATGAGGCGCCGGGCAAATCGGGCATCGCGCATTTCCTTGAACACCTGATGTTTAAGGGCACCGATGATATCGAGCCGGGCGAATTTTCCGCCACGATCACGCGCAATGGCGGCTCGGATAACGCCTTCACATCAAATGATTATACGGGCTACTTTCAGCGCATCGCCGCAGATCGTCTTGAGCTGATGATGCAGCTTGAAAGCGACCGGATGCGTGATCTTGAGATGACCGTTGAGGATGTCGAAACCGAGCGCGATGTTGTTCTGGAAGAGCGCAACATGCGCACCGAAAACGATCCCGGCGCGATCTTCGGCGAACAGCGCGACGCGGCCCAATACATGAACCATCCCTACGGTATCCCGGTGATCGGCTGGAAACATGAGGTCAGCGCGCTGACCCGCGAGGATGCCTTTGAGTTTTACCGCCGCTATTACGCGCCCAACAATGCGATCCTGATCATCGCAGGCGATGTCACCCCTGATGAAGTGCGCGCGCTGGCAAATCAATATTACGGCCCGCTGGAGCCTTCCGAAAACCTGCCCCCGCGCATCCGCCCAACAGAGCCGCCCCAGCTTGCTGAGCGCCGCCTCACCTATACCGATCCGCGCGTCGCTCAGCCCTATGTGATCCGCACCTATCTCGCGCCCGAGCGCAACGCTGGCGATCAAAAAGAGGCCGCAGCGCTTACCATGCTGGCCGAGCTTCTGGGCGGCTCGCCCACAACTTCCGTGCTTGGCCGCAAGCTGCAATTTGAAGAGCAAAAGGCGCTTTATGCTTCAGCGTTTTATTCCGGCACCTCGCTCGATAAGACGACCTTCGGGCTTTATATCGTGCCCGTTCCCGGCGTTGATCTGGCGGCGGGCGAAGCAGCCCTTGATGCAGCCATCGCGGAATTCATCGAAGAGGGTGTTGATGAGGCGCAATTTGCCCGCGTGAAGATGCAGCTGCGCGCCTCGCTGATCTATGCCGATGACAATGTCGATGGGATCGCGCGCCGCTACGGGGCCGGGCTGACCTCGGGCCTCACGCTTGAAGATATCGCTGAATGGCCCGCAATTCTTGAGGCTGTCACAGCCGAGGATGTCATCGCCGCCGCGCGTAAAATCTTTGACAAATCCAATGCAGTAACGGGCTGGCTCCAAGCGCCTGCACCCGATGCACAAGCCGCGGAGGCAAGCCAATGACCCCGTTTCGCATGATCCGCAATGCCGCAATTCTGCTTATGGCTCTCGCCCTCACCACTCCCGTTCAAGCCGCCGTTGAAATCCAAGAAGTGACCTCCCCCGGCGGCCTTTCTGCTTGGCTCACCGAAGAGCATTCAATCCCTTTCGTGGCGCTTGAATTGCGCTTCAAAGGCGGCGCTTCGCTGGATCCAAAAGGCGCGCGCGGGGCGATCAGTTTGATGACAGCGCTCCTAGAGGAAGGCGCAGGCGATCTTGATGCCCAAGGCTTTGCCACGGCCAAAGAGGCGCTTGCCGCCAGCTTCTCGTTTGACAGCAGCAATGACGCGCTTTCCATCTCGGCCCGCTTTCTAACCGAGAACCGCGATGAAGCCATCGCCCTGCTGAAATCTGCCCTCACAGAGCCGCGCTTTGACCCGGACGCAATCGAGCGCGTGCGCGGGCAAATCCTCTCAATCCTGCGCTCAAATGAAACCGATCCGGGCAAGATCGCGAGCAAAGCATTTGATGCCCTCACATGGGCCGATCACCCCTATGAAACCAATGAATTGGGCACATTGCAAAGCGCCGCCGCCCTGACCCGCGAGGATATCCTTGCCGCCCATAAAGCGAGCCTTGCGCGCGATCGCGTCTATATTTCCGCTGTCGGCGATATCACCCCGGCCGAGCTTGGCGCATTGATGGATACATTGCTTGGCGATCTCCCCGAAACCGGCGCGCCGCAAGTTGGCGATGCTGAATTTGAGCTCACCGGCGGCCTCACGGTGATCCCATTTGAAACCCCGCAATCCGTGGCGCTCTTTGGCCATGCGGGCATCCCCTTTGATGATCCCGATTTCATCCCCGCCTATATCTTGATGGAAGTCTTTGGCGGCGGCGCGGAATCCCGGCTCAACGCGGAGGTGCGCGAAAAGCGCGGGCTGACCTATGGGATCGGAACTTATCTGTCCTCGGCCCTCTACGGCAATATGATCATCGGGCAGTTTGCCTCGGCAAATGCGCGCATGGCCGAAGGGATCGAAGTTGTCCGCGCCGAGTGGGCCAAGATCGCCGAAAGCGGTCTGACCGAGCAGGAATTGGCCGATGCCAAGCTCTATCTCACCGGCGCTTACCCGCTGCGGTTTGATAGCAACGCCGCGATCGCCAATATCATGGCCGGCATGCAATTTCGCGGCCAGTCGCGCGATTATATCGCAACCCGCAACGACAAAGTGAATGCGGTTACGCTTGAAGAGATCAACCGCGTCGCCAAGCGGATTTTTCATCCCGAAGGGCTGCATTTCGTCGTGGTTGGGCAGCCCGAGGGCCTGATAAGCAATCCCTAAGATCGCCATAGTCGAATCGGGGCGCATCATGCTAATTCTAGGGGTATGTCAGCACCAAACCCCAAGATAAGCGATCCAAGCGCCGGAAATCGCCCCATTATCCGCCAGTTGGATGAAGCCGCAATCAATCGCATTGCCGCTGGTGAAGTGGTTGAACGGCCCGCCTCGGCCGTCAAAGAACTCGTTGAAAACGCGATTGATGCAGGTGCAAAACGCATCGACATTACTATCGCGGACGGTGGCAAAACCCTGATCCGCGTGCGCGATGATGGCTGCGGGATGAGCGCGGATGATCTGCCGCTCGCCCTGTCGCGCCATGCAACCTCCAAGATCGACGGCTCTGATCTTTTGGCAATTCATACCTTCGGATTTCGCGGCGAAGCGCTGCCCTCATTGGGCGCGGTTGGCCGCCTCACCATTACCTCGCGCGCAGAAGGCTCAGAGGGCTGCACCATCACTATCGCGGGGGGCCAAGCTTCCCAAGTGCGCCCTGCCGCCCATTCCGCCGGAACAATCATCGAGCTGCGCGATCTGTTCTATGCAACGCCCGCGCGGCTAAAATTCCTGCGCTCTGATCGGGCCGAGAACCAAGCGATTGGCGATGTGGTCAAACGCCTCGCCATGGCCGAGCCCTTCGTGAGCTTTACTCTGCGAGATATTTCCGGCGGCGGCGAAGGGCGGATTACCTTTCGCGCCGATGCTGAAACTGGCGATATGTTTGAGGCGCTGCATGGGCGGCTCGCCTGCGTCCTTGGGCGTGAGTTTGCGGAAAATGCGCTCCAAATTGATGCCGAGCGAGAGGGGCTGCATCTTACCGGTTATGCCGCTCTGCCGACCTATTCACGCGGCTCTTCGGTGGCGCAATATCTCTATGTAAATGGCCGGCCGGTGCGAGATAAGCTTTTGGTCGGCGCGCTGCGCGGGGCCTATTTCGATTTTCTCAGCCGCGATCGACATCCCGCCGCTTGCCTCTTTATTGATTGCGATCCGCATCTTGTCGATGTCAACGTTCACCCGGCCAAATCCGAGGTCCGGTTTCGCGAACCTGGGCTTGCACGCGGGCTGATCGTTTCCGCTCTGCGCCATGCTTTGGCCGGGGCAGGGCACCGCGCCTCAAGCACTGTCGCGGATGCAACTTTGGGCGCGTTTCGCCCCGAACAAACCACGCCGCGCATCTATCAAATGGATCGCCCAAGCGCAGGCGCGTTGCACGCAAGCTTCGCCGCCCAAGCGCCCAATCCGGCGCAGGCGCCAAGCGGCTTTGCCGAATTCGCCGGTGATTACTCGGCAAGGGTAGAGCCGGTTTTTGAGGCCCCAGATACCCCATCTTATGAAGCGCTCCCCTTGGGGGCCGCCCGCGCGCAGATCCATGAAAACTATATCGTGGCGCAAACCGAAACAGGCATGATCCTCGTTGATCAACACGCCGCGCATGAGCGCCTCGTCTATGAAAAGCTCAAGCGCCAAATGGCTGAAAATGGCGTCGCTGCGCAGGCTTTGCTCATCCCTGAAATCGTCGAGCTCAGCGATAGCGATGCGGCGCGCCTTCTGGAATTTGCCGATGAGCTTGCCCGCCTTGGCCTGACGATCGAGCCCTTCGGCGGCGGGGCAATTGCCGTGCGCGAAACCCCTGCAATTCTGGGCGAAATCAACGCAGGCGCGATGCTGCACGACATCCTTGATGAGCTGGCCGATCAGGGCGAAAGCCTTTCCGTTCAGGCGCGTATTGAGGCTGTGCTGAGCCGCGTTGCCTGCCATGGCTCGATCCGCTCCGGGCGGCGCATGCAGGCCCCTGAGATGAACGCCCTCCTGCGCGAAATGGAAGCCACGCCCCATTCGGGCCAATGCAATCACGGCCGCCCAACATATGTCGAGCTGCGCCTCGCGGATATCGAACGGCTCTTTGGGCGCACATGATGGAGAGCACTGATTTCACCCTCTCGCTCAGCGATCCGCTAACGCTTGCAGCCCTCATCGCGGGCGCGGCGATTCTGCTGATCTTGATCCTCGTGATCCTAGGGCTGCGCGCCTCGGCGAAGGCGGCAAATATGGCCGCGCCACTTATTTATCAGATGAATGATCTGGGCCGCGCGGTGCAGTCTTTGGGCGCTGGTCAAGAGCAACTTGGCGGCGGTTTGCGCGCCGTTTCAGATGCGCAAACCACGGGCCAAAGCCAGATGATGCAGACGATGGAAATGCGCCTTGCCGCCGTGACCCAACAGATGAACGACCGCTTGCATGAAAACGCGATGAAATCCGCGCGCTCGCTTTCCGAGATGCAAGAGCAGATGAAAACCGTGCTGACCGGCGGCTCTGAAAAGACGACGAAATCCTTGACCGAACTCCAAGAACGCCTCGCCACGATTGACCGCGCCCAGACCAATATCGAGAAACTTTCCAGCGATGTGCTCAGCCTTCAGGACATCCTTTCCAACAAACAAACCCGCGGCGCCTTTGGCGAAATTCAGCTCAATGATATCGTCTCCAAAGCCCTGCCAAAAGACAGCTATGCCCTGCAAGCCACGCTCTCAAACGGCAAGCGCGCCGATTGCTTGATCCACCTGCCCAATCCGCCGGGACCCATTGTTATTGATAGCAAATTCCCGCTTGAGGCCTATGAAGCCCTGCGCCGCGCCGAAACCCCTGAGCAGAAAAATCAGGCCGCTCAACTGCTGCGCCAAGCTGTGCGCACGCATATCAAAGCGATCTCGGAGCGCTATATAATTGAGGGCGAAACAGCCGATGGCGCGCTGATGTTTCTGCCCTCCGAGGCGGTCTATGCTGAGCTCCACGCAAACTTCCCAGAGGTCGTGCGCGATGGGTTTCATGCCAAAGTCTGGATCGTTTCTCCAACGACCTGCATGGCAACGCTCAACACAATGCGCGCGATCCTCAAAGATGCCCGCATGCGCGAACAGGCCGGTGCCATCCGCAAAACGCTTAAGATGTTGCACCGCGATGTTGAGATCGTTGTTGCGCGTGTTGGCAAGCTCGATACGCATTTTCGCCAAGCGCGCGATGATCTTGATGGGATCACAACGGCGGCCGAGCGCGCCGGGAAACGGGCCGAGCGGCTTGATAACTTTGATTTTGAAGAACTCGCGCCCGAGGTTGATCCCGTCGTTGTTCCGCTAACGCCGCCAAAGGCGCCTTAAGGGGCATTTGATCCAAATCAGTGTCGGCTCTGCGGTTTGCCCTAAGTTTGTGGAAAACCAAAGGAGCGAACAGATGCTAGAAATCAGCCCGCGCAAAGTTGCCTATGTCATCCTCCAAGCGCGCGAAATGCATGCGGCGAAGAGCGAACTGTCGGCCTTTATCAGAGGCCTGAATACCGATGAACAAGCCGCCCTTGTTGCTGTGATGTGGATCGGGCGCGATACTTATGACGCCGCCGATTTAGACGAGGCCATGGCCACAGCGCGCGAAGAAGCGACGATCCCCACAGAAGAATATCTGCTCGGTGTGCCCTTGCTTTCTGACTACCTGGAAGAGGGGTTAGAAAAGCTTGGCATTGATCCTAGCGATGATGAGGATGATCTTCTCGCCCATCATTAAAGCGCGGCGATTTCGCGATCAAACACGGCGCGCGCGCGGCCCCAAACGCCTGCTTTTATCTCTCCCAACGCTAAGAGCGAGGGCAACAATTGCGCGGCGAAATCGGCGCTGGCCTCAGCGGGCAAAAGCGAGGGCAGATTATCAATCGCCATCACCCCAAGCGGCGGATTTTCGGCGACCGTTAGAACAGGCTCATCCCAATCGGTCACCGCATCATAAACCTTGATCGGCGAATATTCAGACGCCGGATCGCAAGCAATATCGCCGATCATCCGTAAGGCGCGACCCGCTTCAATGGCATCCATAGGAACAAAGACAGGCGCGCCCGGTTGCGCCAAAATGCAGTTGAGCAGAATGTCATGGGCAAGCACCTCGGGGAAGGGGCCGCCATGCGCCGTTTCCGCCATATCCCAGCGGGTCACCTCAACGCCAACCGCTTCGCAAAGATCGCAAGCGCCCGCGCCAACGCGCCCCAATGCCCCGATCACCAAAGCACGCGGGCGCGGGGCAAAGGCGGCGTTCAAATCTGCGCGCACATCGTCTTCCATCGCCTCGGCGCTCTCATAGGGCATCAGGGATTCGACCGTGTCATCCACCTGCTGCGCGGCCCAGCCTTTGAGCGTAATGGCCGCGCCCGCAAAGCCAGCCCAATAGCCAAAGGCCGCAACCCGCCGCCCGCTCTCATCCACCAGATATTCCAGATCATAAAGCGCGCCATTGCCCGCCAGAAACCGCTTCAAAAAGGCCGGCCCGCTTGGCTGGCCTTTGAATGCATGGCCAAACATGATGTGACGATGCTTAAGCGGCGTGCCATCTTCGGGGAGCTCCTTGAGGCCGAAAATGATTGCGCCATCTGGTGCTTCTGGCCAGCTGCCTTCATCAGCAATCTCGCAGCCCACATCCGCGTAGTCCTCAATCGGGATAACCCGCGCATCCGAGCGCTCAACCGTGATGCGAAAGCCCGCTTTGATCAGCTCAACCGCGCCCAAAGGCATCAACCCAACCCGATCTTCATTTTCGCGAGGTTCGGCGCGCACCCATAGATGTGTCATGGTGGTTTCTCCTGATTTCAGCCATAGCCCTAAGGCAAAACCCGCACAAAGAAAATCACTCGTTTTGGCATCCCAAAACCGCCCGTTTCAGCCCAACTATTCCCAGCGCACATCGCCCAGAAAGATATAGCCCGCGCCATAGATCGTTTTGATCAGTCGGGGGTTTTTGGGATCTTCATCAAGCTTGGTGCGCAGCCGCGAAATCCGCACATCCATCGCGCGATCAAAGCTTTCGCCAGCCGCACCGCCAAGGCTTTCTTGCATCTGCGCACGGCTGATCAAGCGCTTGGGCGCCTCCAAAAACATCCGCAAAACCTCGGCCTCTGCGTGGCTAATAGGAACATCTTGGCCCGCAGAATTGCGCAGCACATAAGAATCAAACAGCGCGCTCCAGCCTTCAAAATAGGCCGTGTTGGCCGCAGGGCCCGATGCGCGCGTATTGCGCAGCCGTGCCCGAACCCGGGCGACAACCTCAGAAGGATCAAAGGGTTTGATGATGTAATCATCCGCCCCAAGCTCAAGCCCAGTGATACGATCCTGAACCTGCCCACGCCCCGAAATGATGATGATCGCGGCCCCGCTCTCAAGCGCCAAACGATGCACAAGCGCAAGCCCATCGCGATCTGGCAACCCAAGATCAACAAGGCAAACCTCGGGCGCGGTTTTCGCAAGAGCGGCTTCAAATTCAGTGGCGCGCGCAAAGGTGGCGGTGCGAAACCCGGCCTCTTGCAACGCTTCCGACAGCATGGTGCGAATTTGCGGCTCATCATCCAGGATCGCAATCATTGGGGCGCTCATTTGATTGGCTCCTCCTGTTGGGGGCGCTGGGTCGCGGCGGCGATAAATGCAGCAAGCGCTTCGTTGCTAAAGGGCTTGGCGAGAGGCGCATGATGAGAGGCCATTTGCGCCGCAACAAACAGAGGATCGCTTTGCGGCCGCGATGTCATAAAGCGCAGCGTGGCGGGGGCCTCAAGCTTGGCCAGCTCAGGGATCAAATCAAGGCCAGAGCCACCCGCGCCAAGCGAGATATCCGAAAGCACCAGCTGCAAACCCTCGATCTCCAAAAGGGCGATGGCCTCTTGGGCAGAGCTGGCTTCAATCACTTGATGCTTCATCTCAATCAAGGCCTCGCGCACGATCAGGCGAATGTCTGGATCATCCTCAACCAGCAAAATCAGCAGTGGATCAGCGGCAGTTTTGGGCACTTTGCGAAGCGGCAAACGAATGCGCACCATCCCGCCGCCTTGATCCGAATTCCCGATAATCAATTGCCCGCCCGCCAGATTGGCCAGATCATAAACCATCGGCAAACCAAGGCCGGATCCTTCGCCGCCCTTGGTGGTAAAGAACGGCTCTAAGGCGCGGGCCAAAACCTCGTCAGAGAAACCGGGCCCTGTATCACCGACTGTGATTTCGACCCATGTATCACGCTCATTTCGCGCGGTGATAATGATCCCGCCGGGCGCCGCCCCGATAGCATCACGCGCATTCAGGATGAGGTTCAGCGCCATATCTTGCAGCGATGCAGGATCAAGCATCAAAGGCCCGTCAAAGCCCTCTGCCTCGAGCGAAAGCGAGATGCCGCCGGGCAAAGAGGGGCGCGCCAGAACAACAATATCCTGCAACAAATCAGGCAGGTCGGTCGGCGAAAAGCGCATCTCGCGCGGGCCGGAAATCTGTGCGAGGCGATCAAGCAAGACCCCGCCGCGCCGCGCCGCTGCTGTTGTCGCGCCGACAAGCTCAAGCGCATCTTGGGGCAGGTCCGTGCGAGACAGGCGGCTTTGCGTTCCCAAAATAATCGTTAGCAAATTGGCAAAATCATGGGCCAATCCACTTGTCAGCTGGGCGGCCAATTCGCGCCGTTTTGTCTGGGCCAGAATGGCGCGGGCTTGGGCTTCTTCGGTCATATCGACCGAGAGGATATAAACCCCTTGCACCTTGCCGCCCTCAGCCAGATCCGGGGTAAAAGCAACCCGGATACGCCGCGATGAGGCCGTATCATTAAACTCAAACGCGCAAGCAACCCCCATCAAAGCGCGGGCCAAATAGGGGGCAATGCGGGCAAAGCGATCTTCGCCCAAAGCTTCGCGAATATGCAGACCTTCTATATTCTCGCGGCTCCCAGGAAGCACCGAGGCAAGCCGTTGATTTGAAAAAGTATACCGGCGATCAAGCCCGATGCGCGCGATATGCGCCGGGATCATTTGCGCCGTCATCCGTGTTTGGCTTTCCATCAAGGTCAGCTCGTGTTTGGCCTCTTCGAGCTGGGCATTGGCGGCGGCAAGGCGGCGGTTGGCGGCGGCGGTTTTCTCGGCGTTTTCAAGCACCTTTTCAGCCAGATCAACCGAGCGCGCACGCAGCAGCGTCTCTTGTTGTTTTACCGATGTGATATCTGTGTAAACCGAGACCCAGCCCCCCGAAGGCAGCGGCGAGCCTTCGACAGAAATCACCCGCCCGTTTGAGCGCGTCCGCTCCATATAATGCGGCTCAAAGGCGCGCGCCTGTTTGACCCGTTCTGCAACAAATGCCTCCGGATCAGCGACCGCGCCATACTCGCCATTCGTCACAAGGAAATGGATCGTCTCTTCAAAGGATGCGCCCCGTGTTGCCAGCGCTTCGGGCAGACCAAACATCACCCGAAACGGGCGGTTGGCAACTGCAAGGCGCAGGTCATCATCATAGATCGAAAGGCCCTGCTGAATGAGATTCAGCCCGGCTTGGGTTAGCTCTTCAATGCTGCGATCACGTGCGGCCATTTATCCCCCCGATCCCATATCGCTATCACTCAGCGCGCCGCACGAAAAGGGGCGAGCATAGGCACGGATGGCTTGTAACAATTCGTTAGGATTCAGACAAAGTTAAGAAAAAGTTGACGCCGAAGAATTGTCTGTCACGGTTTGACAATACGAGAATCGCAAAAGCGGCCGTGATCGTCGGAGGGAGAGCCGACGCTGGGAGGATACGAATTGATACAGAATTCAGCGGCGCAAGGCGCACTGATATCTATTCCTGCGCTTCTTGCGCGGAATGTCGCAGAGCATGGCAACAAGCCCGCTTACCGCGAAAAAGAATTTGGCATTTGGCAAAGCTGGACATGGGCCGAGACCGCCGAAGAAATCCGCGCGATGGCGCTTGGGTTTCTGGCAATCGGCGTTGCGCGCGGCGATAGCATTGCCATTATTGGCCGCAACCGCCCGGCGCATTATTGGGCGATGGTTGCCGCGCAAATGGTCGGTGCGATCCCAGTTCCGCTTTATCAAGATGCTGTGGCCGAAGAGATGGCTTATGTGCTTGAACATTGCGGCGCGCGCTTCGTTGTTGCCGGCGATCAGGAGCAGGTTGATAAGGTTATCGACGTGCAGCAAACCGTTAAGGGCATTGATCACGTGCTCTACAACGACAAACGCGGCATGCGCAAATACGATCACACGCATCTCAATTGGCTGCATGATATTCAGGCCGAAGGCGAAGCGGGCCATTCCCGTTTTGAGGCCGAGCTAGACAAGCGCATCGCTGAAATCACCTATGATGATACCTGCGTGATGCTTTATACTTCGGGCACAACGGGCAAGCCTAAGGGCGTTGTTCTGTCCAACCGCAACATCATCGAAACCTCGAAGAATTCCTCAGAATTTGATGCGCTGAACGCGGGTGAAGATGTGCTGGCTTACCTGCCGATGGCATGGGTTGGCGATTTCATCTTCTCTATCGGGCAGGCTTACTGGACGGGTTTTTGCGTCAATTGCCCCGAAAGCGATGCGACCATGATGGGCGATCTGCGCGAAATCGGGCCAACCTATTATTTCGCCCCGCCGCGCGTTTTTGAAGGCCAGCTCACCAATGTGATGATCCGCATGGAAGACGCAGGCCGCCTCAAGCGCCACTGGTTCAAGAAATACATGGAAATCGCCAAAACCGTTGGCCCGAAATTGCTGGATGGCAAACCCGTCAGCCTTGGCGAGCGCATCAGATATAAGATCGGCGATCTGCTGGTCTATGGCCCGCTAAAGAATACCCTTGGCCTGAGCCGCGTGCGCGTTGGCTATACGGCAGGCGAGGCGATCGGCCCCGAGATTTTCGCGTTTTACCGCGCCCTTGGGATCAACCTCAAACAGCTCTACGGCCAGACGGAAGCCTCCGTTTTCATCGCCCAGCAGCCCGATGGCGATGTGCGCGATGATACGGTTGGCGTTCCAAGCCCCGGCGTTGAGATCAAGATCGGCGACAATGGCGAGGTTTACTATCGCTCGCCCGGCGTCTTTATCGAGTATTTCAAGAACCCCGAAAGCACCGCCAGCACCAAAGATGCCGAGGGTTGGGTCGCCACGGGGGATGCAGGCTTTATCGAAGAAGGCACGGGCCATCTGCGCATTATCGACCGCGCCAAAGACGTTGGCAAAATGGCCGATGGCGCGATGTTTGCCCCCAAATATGTTGAAAACAAACTCAAGTTCTACCCCAATATTCTTGAGGCTGTTGTCTTTGGCAATGGGCGCGAAATGTGCACCGCTTTCATCAACATTGATCTCAATGCTGTCGGCAATTGGGCCGAACGCAACAATATTTCTTACGCCTCTTATCAAGAGCTGGCGGGGCATCCAGAAGTTGTTGGCGCGATCCAAAAACATGTTGAAGAGGTCAATGCCAGCGTTGCCAATGATCCGATGCTTTCCAATTGTCAGATCCACCGCTTCTTGATCCTGCACAAAGAGCTTGATGCAGATGATGGCGAAATGACCCGCACCCGCAAAGTGCGCCGCAACATCGTCGAAGAGAAATACAGCGATCTGATTGATGCGCTCTATGACGGCTCGGCCTCGATCTACACCGAAACCGAAGTGACATATGAAGACGGCCGCAAAGGCAAGATGACCGCCACGCTTGAGCTGCGCGATGCAGCCGTGCAGGGCGCAGGAAGGATTGCGGCACAATGAAAGATACCGCCCAAAGCTACGTGACCGAGGATGGCCGCACCATCGGCGGGACCTTGATGGAAATGAAGAATATCACCCTGCGTTTTGGTGGTGTGGTGGCGATCAAGGACATCTCCTTTGACATCCGCGAAGGCGAAATTCGCGCGATCATCGGGCCAAACGGCGCGGGGAAATCCTCGATGCTGAATGTGATCTCCGGCTTCTATGTGCCCTCTGAGGGCGAGGTGTATTATAAGGGTGCCAAGCGGCCCCAAATGAAGCCCTTCCAAGTTGCTCGCCAAGGCATCGCGCGGACGTTCCAAAACATCGCGCTGTTCGAAGGCATGTCTGTTTTGGACAATGTGATGACAGGGCGTTTGACCCATATGAAAACCGGGCTTGCCGCGCAATCCATCTGGTGGGGCAAAGCGGCGCGCGAGGAAAGCGAGAACCGCGAGAAGGTCGAAAAGATCATCGACTTTCTGGAAATCCAAGCGATCCGCAAAACCCCGGTTGGCCGTCTTCCCTATGGGTTGAAAAAGCGGGTCGAACTGGCGCGCGCATTGGCGGCCGAGCCATCGCTTTTGCTGCTGGATGAGCCAATGGCGGGCATGAACGTTGAGGAAAAAGAGGACATGAGCCGCTTTATCCTTGATGTGAACGATGAATTTGGAACGACAATCGCCCTGATCGAACATGACATGGGCGTTGTGATGGATCTTTCTGATCGGGTTGTTGTGATGGATTACGGCAAGAAGATCGGCGATGGAACGCCCGACGAAGTGCGCAACAATCAGGCCGTGATTGATGCTTATCTGGGGGTTGCTCATGATTGATCTCACCCCCCTAAAATCTCAAATCGCAGGAGGCTCGCATGCCTGAGCAGTTCTTATTTGCGACCGAAGTGATGCTCAACGGGCTGATGGCCGGGGTGCTTTATGCACTTGTGGCGCTTGGCTTTGTGCTGATCTTTAAAGCCTCCGGTATCTTCAATTATGCCCAAGGGGTTATGGCGCTTTTCGCCGCCCTTACGCTTGTTGGCATCCAGCAAGGCCAAGTCCCCTTTGCGCATTTGATCAACGCGGTGTTTGGCACCGAAGTGCATCATTTCCCTTGGCATGTCCCCTCGATCATCGCGATCATCCTGGCCTTTGGCATCATGGTTCTCTTTGCGATCCTGGTCGAGCGCTACGTGCTTAAACACCTGGTGAACCAAGAGCCGATCATCCTGTTTATGGCAACGATCGGGCTTGCCTATTTCATGGAAGGTTTCGGCGATTTGATGTGGGGCTCTGATATCAAAAAGCTTGATGTTGGCCTGCCCCAAGGCATCTCGATGATGATCGACGAGACAACATTCGGCTGGTTCGGCTATGGTTTCTTTATTGACCGGCTTGATATTGCCGCCTCAATCGTTGCGGCGCTTCTTGTGATCGGGCTGACGATCTTTTCGCAATATTCCAAACAAGGCCGCGCCCTTCGCGCTGTTGCAGATGATCACCAAGCGGCGCTCTCTGTAGGGATTTCGCTGCGCTTTATCTGGGTGCTGGTTTGGTCGATTGCCGGGTTTGTTGCCCTTGTTGCGGGGATCATGTGGGGCGCGAAATCGGGGGTGCAATTCTCGCTGTCCTTGATCGCTCTCAAGGCGCTTCCGGTGCTGATGCTTGGCGGCTTTACCTCCATTCCCGGCGCGATTGTTGGCGGGTTGATCATCGGCGTGGGCGAGAAACTGTTTGAGTTTATCGTCGGCCCAATGGTTGGCGGCGCGACCGAGAATTGGTTCGCTTATGTGCTCGCGCTTCTCTTCCTCGTCTTTCGCCCACAAGGCCTGTTTGGGGAGAAAATCATTGAACGCGTCTAAAGAATTCACCGGGCGCAGAGCCTTCCACACAATGATGATGAAAGGGGTCTGAGATGCTCTACCGTGAAGCTGGAGATTTCTCCGAAACCTATGAAGAAGATAGCCAAACCTTCCCGATCAAATTTGATCGGTGGCGCTACTATGCTGTGCTGGCCATCGCCTTTGGGGTGATCCCGTTTATCATCAATGATTACTGGGCGAATGCGGTTTTCGTTCCGCTCCTGATCTATACAATTGCGGCCATCGGGCTAAATATTCTAACCGGCTATTGTGGGCAGGTTTCGCTCGGAACGGGCGGGTTCATGGCCGTTGGCGCCTATGCCTGCTACAAATTGATGACCTCATTCCCGGATGTGAACATCTTCTTTCACGTGCTGATTTCCGGGCTGATCACAGCGGGCGTCGGCATCCTGTTTGGCCTGCCAAGTTTGCGCATCAAAGGCTTCTATCTCGCAGTGGCAACTCTGGCGGCGCAGTTCTTTCTGGTCTGGCTGTTCAACAAAGTGCCGTGGTTCTATAACAACTCCGCCTCGGGCCAAATCTCTGCCCCAGAGCGGACAGTTTTTGGCATCGTCGTGACGGGGCCAAATACCGAAGCTTGGGCGAAATACCTCTTCTGCCTTGTGCTGGTCTTCTTGCTCGCTTGGTTTGCCCGCAATCTGACCCGCGGCTCGGTTGGGCGCAAATGGATGGCCATCCGCGATATGGATATCGCCGCCGAGATCATCGGGGTGAACCCGCTAACGGCGAAACTATCCGCCTTTGCTGTCAGCTCTTTCTTTGTCGGTGTTGCGGGTGCGCTGTTCTTTAGTGTCTATCTTGGCGCGGTTGAAGTTGGCGAAGCCTTTGGCATTCAGAAATCATTCCTCGTGCTCTTCATGATCATCATTGGCGGCCTGGGCTCTATCTTTGGGTCCTTTGCGGGCGCGGCCTTCATGGTCTTGCTGCCGGTGTTCTTGAAGAACGTGCTTGTTGGCGGGCTTGGCTGGCCAACCGATCTTGCGGCGCATCTGGAATTCATGATCGTTGGCGGGCTTATCGTGATCTTCTTGATCGTTGAGCCGCATGGATTGGCCCAGCTCTGGCGCCTGTCCAAAGAGAAACTACGCTTGTGGCCCTTCCCGCACTAGCCGGGGCGGCCAATCTACAGACCGGGGAAAACCTCGGCATATGACCACCATCGAAATATCCAAGGGAGGACGAACTCGATGAAACTGAAACTAGCAACTCTGGCACTCGCTGCCACGGTCGCCGCCGCACCTGCTATGGCGGATCTGACCTTCACAGCGCTGAGCTATCGCACCGGCGCCTATGCGGCCAACGGCATCCCATTTGCGGATGGCTATGCGGATTACCTCACATTGCTCAACGAGCGTGATGGCGGCATCGGCGGCGAAAAGACGGAACTGATCGAATGCGAAACCGGCTATAACACCGAAAAAGGCGTTGAGTGCTACGAGTCAACAAAAGGCTCCGGCGCGCTTTTGTATCAGCCGCTTTCCACAGGCATCACCTATCAGCTGATCCCCAAAGCGACAGCCGATGGCATTCCTATTCACTCAATGGGTTACGGGCGCACCTCGGCCAAAAACGGCAAAGTGTTCCGTGATATCTTCAACTATCCTGCCAACTATTGGGATGGCGCTTCCATCGCGATCAAACACATTCTTGATCAAGAAAGCGGCGATATTTCGGGCAAGAAAATCGCGCTCGTTTATCACAACTCAGCCTATGGCAAAGAGCCGATCCGCACCTTGGAAGACCTTTCCAAGAAACATGGCTATGAGCTTTTGACAATCGCCGTGGATCACCCAGGCCAAGAGCAAAAATCCCAATGGCTGCAAATTCGCCAGCAACGCCCAGATTACGTTTTGATGTGGGGTTGGGGCGTGATGAACCAGGTTGCGATCCAAGAAGCGGCCAACATCCGCTATCCAATGGATAAGTTCATTGGCGTTTGGTGGTCTGGTTCTGAGAACGATGTGCTGCCGGCTGGCGATGGTGCCCATGGCTACAAATCGCTCGCAATGCACGGCACAGGCACCGATTATCCGCTCTATGCTGACATCCAAAAATACGTTGTGGATACAGGCAAAGCGGCCGGCGCTGGCGATCAGATCGGCTCGGTTCTTTACTCTCGCGGCATGTATGCAGCCTTCTTGGCCGCAGAAGCCACGAAGAAAGCCCAAGAGCTTGCTGGCACAGCCGACATCACTGCAGCGCAAATGCGCGATGGGATGGAAGCTCTCGAAGTGACCGAAGCAAGCATGGCTGCAGCTGGCCTGCCAAACTTTGGCCCGGCCTTCACCGTTTCCTGTGAAAACCACGGCGGCGGCGGCTTTGGCAAAGTTCAGCAATGGGATGCGACAGCGAAGAAATGGTCGCTGATCACAGACTGGATCGAAAGCGACAAAGAGATCATCGACCCGCTCGTGGTGGCTGACTCCGAAGCTTACGCCAAAGAAAGCAACATCACACCAAGCTGTGATTAATCCAATCGCCCGGCCCGCCAGATATTGGCGGGCCGGGCCCCCAAATCGCGCAATGTATCGCCGCACCAAACCCTAGCGAAAGAAGAACCCAAGATGCTGGACACCGGTAAAACTGAAGCCGAAACACTCCTTGAGGTGAACAACATCGAGGTGATCTATAATCACGTGATCCTTGTGCTGAAGGGCGTAAGCCTAAAGGTGCCAAAAGGCGGCATCACGGCCCTTTTGGGCGGCAATGGCGCGGGCAAATCGACAACGCTGAAAAGCATCTCGGGCCTGCTGAAATCCGAACGCGGCGAAGTGACAAAGGGCACGATCTCTTATCGCGGTAAGCGGCTAACGGGCTCTGATCCTGCTGAACAGGTCAAGAGCGGCCTCATTCAGGTGATGGAAGGCCGGCATTGCTTTGAGCACCTCACCGTTGAAGAAAACCTGCTGACCGGGGCCTATACGCGGACCGATCGCGAAGTGGCCCAAGACCTTGAGATGGTTTATGAATATTTCCCCCGGCTGCGCGAACGGCGCAAAAGCCAGGCGGGCTATACCTCGGGCGGCGAGCAGCAGATGGTGGCCATTGGCCGCGCGCTGATGTCGCGCCCCGAAACGATCCTACTGGATGAGCCAAGCATGGGCCTTGCGCCGCAATTGGTGGAACAGATTTTTGAGATCGTAAAATCGGTGAACGAAAAAGAAGGCGTGACCTTCCTGCTTGCCGAACAAAATACCAACGTCGCGCTGCGCTATGCCCATTACGGCTATATTCTTGAAAGCGGGCGCATCGTGATGGATGGCCCCGCGGCCGAGCTGCGCGAAAATCCGGATGTAAAAGAGTTCTACCTTGGTGTTTCAGATGACGGGCGCAAAAGCTTTCGTGATGTGCGCAGCTATCGCCGCCGTAAACGTTGGCTTGCCTGATTTCCATCGCATAGTTTGAGGAATAAAATGCCCCATTTTGACAGTCTGGAAACCCGGTCAGCGGATGAGCGCGCCACCGGCATCGCCATCGCTTTGCCCGAACAGATCGCCCGCGCCCAAACGCTTTCGGGCTATGGCGAGACGCTCAGCGGCTTTCGCGCGGGGGATTTTTGCACGATAGCTGATCTGGCAAGGCTGCCTGTTTTGCGCAAATCCACGCTTGGCCAAGCCCAAGCCAAGGCGCCGCCCTTTGGCGGGTTTACCAGCATCGCCGCGCACGAGTTTGATCACATCCATCAATCCCCCGGCCCGATCTATGAACCCGGCAAAATTGCGGGCGATTGGTGGCGGATTGGCCGTTTTCTACATGCTTGCGGTGTGGGCAAAGGCGATATCGTTCATAATTGCTTTGGCTATCATCTTACCCCGGCAGGCATGATTTTCGAGAGTGGCGCGCGGGCCGTTGGCGCGGCTGTGTTGCCAGCAGGAACCGGCCAAACTGAGCTTCAGGTGCGCGCGGCGCGCGATATCGGCACGACCGTTTATGCTGGCACGCCCGATTACCTGAAGGTGATCCTTGATCGCGCCGAAGAGATGGGCGAACAGCTGAAAATCACCCGCGCTTGCGTTGGCGGCGGCGCGCTTTTCCCCAGCTTGCGCCAAGAATACGCTGATCGTGGCATCCTGTGCCGCCAAAATTACGCGACCGCCGACCTTGGCAATATCGCTTATGAGAGCGACGCGATGGAGGGGATGATCGTTGATGAGGGCGTTCTCGTTGAGATCGTGCGCCCCGGAACCGGCGATCCTGTTGCGCCGGGTGAGGTTGGCGAAGTTGTTGTGACCTCGCTCAACCCTGATTACCCGCTGATCCGCTTTGCCACGGGTGATATGTCGGCAGTTCTGGTGGGCGAAAGCCCCTGCGGGCGCAGCAATATGCGCATCAAAGGTTGGATGGGCCGCGCTGATCAAACCACCAAGATCAAGGGGATGTTTGTCCGCCCCGAACAGGTTGCGGATCTTGTCGCGCGCCATGTCGAGATTGCCCGCGCGCGCGTGATTGCCGAGCGCAACGGCGAGATGGACAGGATGCGCGTTGTGATCGAGGCCGATGGCGGCGACGAGGCGGCTTATAAGGCGTCGATCGAAGCCACGCTCAAGATGAAAGCCGATGTTGAGATCGTCTTGCCCGGCAGCTTGCCCAATGATGGGCTGGTGATTGAGGATCTGCGCAAATACGACTAGCGGGCAAGGGACTTTCCCCAAACCACCACCACTCCAAAGAAAAAACCCTTAAGCCGCCTCTTATAAGTAGGCGCATCAAGCCCACCACTCCAAAGAAAAAGCCGCCCGAGGTCTCCCTCGCGCGGCTTTTTCGATGCGAACTGGCGCGTAAGCCAGAACAGCCTTAGCCCTGGCGGGCCTTAAAACGAGGCTGTGTTTTGTTGATCACATAGACACGGCCTTTACGGCGTACAATGCGACAATCGCGATGCCGGCTCTTGAGCGAGCGGAGCGAGTTACGGACTTTCATGGCCCTTCTCCTTCTACGCGGCGCTCCTATGCGCCAGTGAAATTACGTGCCTCCCAACGTCGGAGGCGATGAATGGTGGGCGTAACAAGGTTCGAACTTGTGACCCCTTCGATGTCAACGAAGTGCTCTACCACTGAGCTATACACCCGTCCCAGCGCGTCTAGCCTTGCACGAAGAGCATATGCCCAACAAACAAGACGCGGGAATTCCCCGCGCCGGTCTGGCTGCGTATAAAAGGAGTCGGGCCACACTTCAAGAGCTTTTGGCATTCAAAAAAATTCGCCTATACTGCCCCAAACAGGAGTGCGAATGCCCACAACCGCTTATGATCTATCGATGCCCCGCGCGCGCAGCACAAGCGTTGTGTTTGCCGCGCCGCATTCGGGCCGTGATTACACGGCCGATTTCCTAGATCAAAGCGTGCTGGATATGCGCCGGCTGCGCTCAAGCGAGGATGCATTCGTTGATTTGCTCTTCTCTCAGGCCCCGCAATTTGGCGCGCCCCTTCTTGCTGCCCGCGCCCCGCGTGCCTGGATTGATCTCAATCGCGGCGCGGATGAATTTGATCCGGCCCTGATCCGCGATGTCCCTAGTCGCGGCCATAATCCAAGGATCAGCTCGGGGCTTGGCGTTGTGCCGCGCGTTGTTTCGGCCGGGCGGGCCATTTACAGCGGAAAAATGCCCCTCGCGGCGGCCCAGGCGCGGATCAATGCGATCTGGCATCCCTATCACAATCGCTTGCAATATCTGCTTGATCAGAGCCACGCGCTTTTTGGCGAAGCGATCCTGATTGATTGCCATTCCATGCCCCATGAAGCCGTCGAAGGGGCAGGGCGCAACGGCCCCGGCAAAGCGCCGCAAATCGTGCTGGGGGATCGCTTTGGTGCGGCGGCCCATGCCACCATCGTTGATCAAATCGAAGCTGCGTTTCAGGGCGCCGGGTTTCGGGTTGCGCGCAATGCGCCCTTTGCAGGCGCCTTCACCGCGCAGCACTATGGCCGCCCCTCACGCAATCAGCATGTGATCCAAATCGAGATAGACCGCGCGCTTTATATGGATGAGGCAACAATCACCGCCCATGACGGCTTTGATGCGTTTCGCACGCTGATGGCCGGGATCACCGCCAAAATCGCCGCGATCGGAAGCAATGAGGCCTCGCTCGCCGCTGAATGATCAGCGCAAAGAGCGCCCCTTCACAATCGCCTCCTTGCCAAACCGCGCGCGGATCTTATCTGCGGCCCGCTCGGCGGCGGCGCGCTTTGCGGCATCCGGATCAAGCAAATCGGCGGTCGTATCGGCTGTATCCGCCGGGGACAAATCCGAAATCCCAACCCCGATAAGGCGATAAGGCCCCTGCGGCCCAACCGCATCAAACAGCTCGCGCGCGGTGCGATATATCCGGTCGGCCATCTGGGTTGGATCATAAAGGGCAAGCCGGCGCGACAGGGCGGTATGATTGGCCCGTTTGAGCTTGAGCGTGACAACGCGCCCCGCATGCCCCTTGGCCTTGGCGCGATCCGAAACCTGCTCGGACAAGCGCCAGATATGCCCGTCTAAAATATCCGGATCAGACGTATCATCCATAAAGGTCGTCTCTTTCGAGATAGATTTGACCGGGCTGCGCGACGAGACGCTGCGGCGATCCTGCCCGCGCGCGATATGCCAAAGCCGCTCGCCCATTGTGCCAAACCGCGCGCTCAAATCCTGCCGATCCCAGCGCAGCAAATCCGAAACTGTGCGAATGCCCGCGCTCTCCAAACTGGCCTGCGCTGCCGGGCCAATGCCCCAAATGATCCGCACGGGTTTGTCGCGCAAAAACGCCTCCGTTTGCGCCGCACCAATCACAGAAAACCCCTGCGGTTTGTCCAAATCCGAGGCCACTTTGGCGAGGAATTTATTGTGGCTCAGCCCGATTGATCCGGTAATCCCGATCTCAGATTTCATCCGCGCCACGAGCCGCGCGAGCATCACCGCAGGCGGCGCGCCGTGCAGCCGCTCTGTTCCGCTGAGATCCATAAACGCCTCATCCAGCGAAAGCGGCTCGATCACCGGTGTCAACTCATCCATCAAAGCGCGCACATCGCGCGAGACCTGCGCATAAACCTCCATCCGCCCGCGCACGACCGCCGCCTCGGGGCACAGTTTGAGCGCCTGAAACATCGGCATCGCAGAGCGCACCCCCTTGATGCGCGCAATATAACAGGCGGTCGAAACAACGCCGCGCCGCCCGCCGCCAATGATCACCGGGCGATTGCGCAGCTCGTGATTGTCGCGCTTCTCAACGCTGGCATAAAACGCATCGCAATCCATATGCGCAATCTTGAGATCAAAAAGCTCCGGGTGCGAAATGATCCGCGGCCGCCCGCAATCGGGGCAGCGCGCACCAGCCTCAAACTGGCAAAAACAATCACGGCAAAGCGCAGGCATGGGCAGGGTTTCTCTTGATGCGATGGCCGATGATACCGCACCGCGCCCCTCCCATACCAGTGCGATATACCTTCAAAAATGCCCAAACCACGCCTATATGTTGAGTAAGCTCATCAAAAGAGCCAGTTTATGTATTAGGGACAAACCAAAAATGGAACAAATAATAACAGGCGCGCTTGGCGCCAACGCGGTCTATATCGCCCTCGCTGCCTTTATTATTCTATGTATCTTTCTGGGCGTGCGGATCGTGCCGCAATCCGAAAAATTTGTGGTTGAGCGCTTTGGCCGTCTGCGCTCGGTGCTTGGGCCTGGGATCAACTTTATCGTGCCGTTTTTGGATCGCGTGGCGCATAAAATCTCGATCCTTGAGCGCCAACTGCCGACCGCATCCCAAGATGCGATTACCTCGGATAACGTGATGGTGCGCGTTGAAACCTCTGTTTTTTATCGCATCACAGAGCCGGAAAAAACGGTCTACCGTATCCGCGATGTGGACGCTGCGATTGCAACGACAGTCGCCGGGATCGTGCGCGCTGAAATCGGCAAAATGGAGCTGGATGAGGTTCAGTCCAATCGCAGCCAACTGATCGTAACAACCAAAGCGGCCGTGGAAGAGCAGGTTGATGCTTGGGGCATTGAAGTGACCCGCGCCGAGATTTTGGACGTGAACTTGGATGAAGCCACCCGCGCCGCGATGCTTCAGCAGCTCAACGCCGAACGCGCGCGCCGCGCCCAAGTCACCGAGGCCGAAGGTTATAAACGCGCGGTAGAGCTCAATGCAGACGCTGAACTTTATGCCGCCGAGCAAGCCGCCAAAGCCCGCCTCGTCGGCGCAGATGCCGAGGCCTATGCAACCCGCGTTGTCGCCCAAGCGATTGCCGAGAACGGCCTTGAGGCGGCGCAATATCAGGTCGCGCTTAAACAGGTAGAGGCGATCAGCGCGGTGAGCAAAGGCGAGGGGTCCAATACGGTGATCCTGCCTGCTGCTGCATTGGATGCCTTTAGCAATGCCTTTGGTCTGTTGAAAGGAAGCACAAAATGATGTTGTGGCAAGAATGGTGGGTTTGGGCGCTCGCGGCCGTTGGGCTTGCGATCTTAGAGGTGCTCGCGCCGGGGCAGGTTTTGATCGGCTTTGCGGTTGGCGCAGCGGCAGTTTCGGCGTTGATTGCGCTGGGGTTTGCGCCGAGCATCTATGTGCTGGCGCTGATTTTTGCAGCCGTCTCGCTGCTCTCTTGGTTTGCCATCCGCAAGATTTTCGGCGTTCGCAAAGGCCAGGTGAAAATCTGGGAAACCGATATCAACGAATAGAGCGGCAAGATCGCTTAATATGCAAAAGGCCCGCATCGCGCGGGCCTTTTCTTTTGCCTTCAAGCAAGCTGCGCCAAAACGGCCTTTGCTGCTGCAACCGGATCATCTGCGCGCCAGATCGGGCGACCAACAACAATATGATCTGCCCCATCCGCAATCGCTTGGCCCGGGGTCGCCACCCGCTTTTGATCGCCCAAATCAGCCCCCGCAGGGCGCACGCCGGGCGTTACGATCAGCTTGCCTTTTGCCTCGGGCAAAGCGCGGATCGCGGCGGCTTCTTGAGGCGAAGCAATGATCCCATCAGCCCCCGCTTCAAAGGCGCGCGCGGCCCGCTCAATCACCAGATCCGGCACAGCCCCATCGCGGATCAATGCCGCATCAAGATCGGCGCGATCAAGCGAGGTAAGGATGGTCACTGCGAGGATTTTCGTCTTTGATCCGGCCGCCCCTTCACGCGCGGCGCGCACAACATGCGGATCGCCGTGAACGGTTAGAAAATCCAGATCAAACTGCGCAAGCCCGCGCACCGCTGCTTCGACAGTCGCGCCAATATCAAACAGTTTCATATCAAGGAAAATGCGCTTGCCGTGTTCTTGCTTAAGCTCATTGGCAAGTGACAGCCCGCCGCCCGTGAGCATCCCAAGCCCGATTTTATAAAAACCAACCGCATCACCAAGGCGCGTGGCAAGCTCGAGCGCTTGGATGGCGTTGGGCATATCAAGGGCAACGATGAGGCGATCATCGGGCTGGCGCATATCGGGCATGGGGGCATCCTTTTTTGAGGTGCCTCTAAGTGCAATGCATGCTCCGCGCCGTCAAGCTTTTGCCGCTTGGGTCAGGCCGCCTGTGCCATGCCAAACAGCGGGCTGACCTCGGGCGCGATCGCTTTAAGCCGCGAAATCATGCCGCGTGCATCCCGCATCCGGCGCGATTTGGCCTGCATGACAAGCGCGCGGGAAATGACAGCGAAATCGCTGCTGATCGGGGCGGCCAATTCGCAGGCAAAGCTGATGCGATCGGCCCCTTCATGGAAGATCACCAAGGCTTCAAAACACTGGCGCGCTGCATTGTAGCGCAGATTGCTAACTTCGGCTTGATACTTAGGCATGGGCATTCCCCTTGCTGTTGTTTCGTCGCGTTCTCTCTCCATTAGATGGGTCGAAGTTAACAGAGAAACAACACAGCGCACGAAACTGTGAGCTTTGCGCAGAAAAAGCGGCAAAATTCGGCTGAAAAACGCCGATACGCGCGCAGATCCACTTGAAGCGCCCCGCGCCAATCCCCATTTTCTGATCAGGCCCAAAATCGCCTGTGCCGCCAAGCGGGCAGCGAGAACGGGATGCTACAGATAGGAGTTCCACGATGGAGATGGAAAAATTCACCGAACGGTCGCGCGGATTTATTCAAGCGGCTCAAACAATTGCACAGCGCGAAGACCATCAGCGCTTGATGCCCGAGCACCTGCTCAAAGCTTTGATGGATGATGATCAGGGCCTTGCCGCTAACCTGATCAAACGGGCCGGCGGCGCGCCGGATCGCGTTGTTGAGGCGCTTGATGCCACGCTGGCGAAATTGCCCAAGGTCAGCGGCGATGCAGCCCAGACATATCTTGATCAACAGACCAGCAAAGTTCTGGACGAGGCGCAAAAGCTTGCCAAAAAGGCAGGCGATAGCTTTGTGCCGGTTGAGCGGTTGTTGACTGCCCTTGCTGTGACCAAATCCAAGGCCAAAGAGGCGCTAGAAGCGGGCGCTGTGACGGCGATGAAGCTGAATGCTGCGATCAATGATCTGCGCAAAGGCCGCACAGCCGATAGCGCCAATGCCGAGGAAGGCTATGAAGCGCTGAAGAAATACGCGCATGATCTGACGGAAGCTGCCGAACTGGGCAAAATTGATCCCATTATTGGCCGCGATGAAGAAATTCGCCGCGCCATGCAGGTTCTTTCGCGCCGCACCAAAAACAACCCGGTATTGATCGGCGAGCCCGGCGTTGGGAAGACCGCGATTGCCGAAGGCCTGGCCTTGCGCATCATCAATGGCGATGTGCCCGAAAGCCTGCGCAACAAAAAGCTGCTCGCGCTGGATATGGGCGCGCTGATTGCCGGCGCGAAATACCGCGGTGAGTTTGAGGAGCGGTTGAAATCCATCCTCAAAGAAATCGAGGCCGCAGCGGGCGAAATCATCCTCTTTATTGATGAAATGCACACACTTGTTGGTGCGGGCAAAGGCGATGGCGCGATGGATGCGGCCAACCTGATCAAGCCGGCTCTTGCGCGCGGCGAGCTGCATTGTATCGGCGCGACCACGCTCGATGAATACCGCAAATATGTTGAGAAAGACGCAGCCCTCGCGCGCCGCTTTCAGCCTGTTTTGGTTGAGGAGCCGACTGTCGAGGATACGATCTCGATCCTGCGCGGCATTAAGGACAAATATGAAATGCACCACGGGGTTCGGATTTCCGACAGCGCCTTGGTTGCTGCGGCGACGCTAAGCCACCGCTATATCACCGATCGCTTCTTGCCCGATAAGGCGATTGATCTGGTGGATGAGGCCGCCTCGCGCCTGCGCATGGAAGTCGACAGCAAGCCCGAGGAATTGGATGCGCTGGATCGGCAAATCATGCAGTTGCAGATCGAGGCAGAAGCGCTGAAGAAAGAGGATGATGAGGCCTCCAAATCGCGCCTCACCAAGCTTGAAGCCGAGCTGGGCGGTTTGCAGGAGAAATCCGATGCGATGACAGCCCAGTGGCAGGCCGAGCGCGACAAACTTGAAGGCGCGCGCGATATCAAAGAGCAGCTTGATCGCGCCCGTGCCGATCTTGATGCGGCCAAGCGCGAAGGCAATCTGGCGCGCGCAGGCGAGCTCTCTTATGGCGTGCTCCCTGAGCTTGAGCGCAAACTCGCGCTGGCGGAATCCCAAGACGCCGAAGATATGATGGTTCAAGAGGCCGTGCGCCCCGAACAGATCGCCCAAGTGGTTGAGCGCTGGACAGGTATCCCAACCTCGAAAATGCTTGAGGGCGAGCGGGACAAACTGCTGCGTATGGAAGACGAGCTTGGCAAGCGGGTGATCGGCCAGCACAAGGCGCTGCATGCGGTTGCTAATGCGGTGCGCCGCGCGCGCGCCGGGCTGAATGATGAAAACCGCCCCCTTGGCAGCTTTCTCTTCCTTGGGCCAACCGGCGTTGGTAAAACCGAGCTGACAAAAGCCGTGGCCGAATATCTCTTTGATGATGATAGCGCGATGGTGCGCATTGATATGTCGGAATTCATGGAGAAACACGCCGTTGCACGCTTGATCGGCGCGCCTCCCGGCTATGTCGGTTATGATGAGGGCGGCGTTTTGACCGAGGCCGTGCGCAGGCGCCCCTATCAGGTCTTGCTCTTTGACGAGGTCGAAAAGGCGCACCCGGATGTGTTCAACGTGCTCCTTCAGGTACTCGATGATGGGGTGCTGACAGATGGCCAAGGCCGCACGGTGGATTTCAAGCAAACGCTGATTATCCTAACCTCGAACCTTGGCGCACAAGCGCTTAGCCAAATGCCCGATGGCGCGGATCCTGCGCAGGCCAAACGCGATGTGATGGATGCCGTGCGCGCCCATTTCCGGCCTGAATTTCTCAACCGTCTGGACGAGACGATCATCTTTGATCGCCTTGCGCGCGAAGATATGGCCGGGATCGTTGATATCCAAATCGGCCTGCTGAAAAAGCGGCTGGCCCGGCGCGATATCACGCTCACGCTTGATGAACCTGCGCGCAACTGGCTTGCCGAAGAAGGCTATGATCCGATCTTTGGCGCGCGCCCGCTGAAACGGGTGATCCAGCGCAGCCTTCAGGATCAGATGGCCGAGATGTTGCTCGCGGGCGATATTAAGGATGGCGATGGGGTCGAGGTCTCTGCGGGGTCCGATGGTTTGATCATTGGTGATCGCGTGGCCCCCTCTAACCGGCCCAAACCGGATGAGGCGACCGTTCACTAATACCCTAAGGCGATGAAATCAAACGGCCCTGCGAGAAATCTGCGCGGGGCCGTTTTGCATTCAAGCGCAATGCGGAGCCAAAATTCATCACATATTCATTATAATTTGGCACAGCTCAGCCATTGGCGGCGCGTGGGCCTGAAACTGAGGGCTTGCCGCAGCTCATTTCCCTGCGCAAAGTGGCGCAAATTGGATGGATCGGAGTAACGATGACTTTTATGTCTTTCGCCACCTCAGCGCTTGAAATTCTTGCCCTGCTATTTGTTTTGGTGATTGGGGCGGTCGCGCTTGCCGTCTTGGCGTTTTACGTCATCGATACCAGGCAAAGCGCCGATGCGGTGCGGCGCAACTATCCGGTGATCGGCCGCTTTCGCCATCTCTTTACCGAGCTTGGCGAATTCTTCCGCCAGTATTTCTTTGCGATGGATCGTGAAGAGCTGCCCTTTAACCGCGCGCAGCGGGATTGGATTTATCGCGCCGCTGACAAAAAGGGAAATACCATCGCCTTTGGCTCAACCCGCAATCTCTCGGTCCCCGGCACCACGATTTTTGCCAATGCGACTTTCCCACCGCTTGATGATCAATATTCAACGACCGATCCAATGGTGATCGGCCAATATTGCCGCATTCCCTATACGGCCAAGTCGATTTTCAACATTTCAGGCATGTCCTTTGGCGCGATTTCAAAGCCGGCGGTTTTGGCTCTGTCCAAAGGGGCAAAAGAAGCTGGGATTTGGCTGAATACCGGCGAGGGGGGGCTTTCCCCTTTTCACCTCGAAGGCGGCGCTGATCTTGTCTATCAAATTGGCACTGCGAAATATGGCATCCGCGATGAAGAGGGCAATTTGGACGATGACAAATTGCGCGAAATGGCCGCGCATGAAACCGTCCGCATGTTTGAGATCAAGCTGAGCCAAGGCGCCAAGCCCGGCAAAGGCGGCATTCTGCCAGCGGCCAAAATCACCCCCGAAATCGCCCAAATCCGCGGGCTAAAACCGGGCGAAGATGGCATTTCCCCCAATCGGCATCGCGAAGTGGATGATTTCGGTGACCTGCTCGATTTCATCGGCCATATTCGTGAAGTCACCGGCAAACCGGTTGGGTTTAAATTTGTTGTTGGCTCTTCGCGGCCATGGGCGGAATTCTTTGCCCTGATCAATGAGCGCGGCGCGGAATCCGCCCCCGATTTCATCACGATCGATGGTGGCGAAGGCGGAACAGGCGCGGCGCCGATGCCATTGATGGATTTGGTTGGCATGCCGATCAAGGAATCGCTGATCCGCATCTGTGATCTGCGCGATATGTATGGGCTCCATGATCGCATTCGCATTGTCGCAGGCGGCAAGCTTGTGAACCCCTCCGATTTGGCTTGGGCGATTTGCGCCGGTGCTGATTTTGTAGTTTCCGCGCGCGGCTTTATGTTTAGCCTTGGCTGCATTCAGGCGCTCAAGTGCAACAAGAACACCTGCCCAACCGGGATCACCACCCATGATCCGCATCTCCAGCGCGGCCTTGTTGTTGAGGACAAATACAAAAAGGTGGCGGCCTATGCAGAGGCCTCGATCAAAGAGCTTGAAACCATTGCCCATTCGGTCGGAGTGCTTGAGCCACGGCAGATGCGCCGCCATCATGTTCGCATTGTTCAGGCCGATGGCACCTCGCGCGAGCTCGAGCGCATTGTCCCAAGTTACAATTCGCAAACAACATCGTGAATTGAGTTGGTTTTGATTTACCCAGGCTTCGCACTAGGTTCCCATGCAAGGGCAATCTAAAGGACCAAAGCAATGACCAACCGCTGGACAAACGATCTTCGCTATTCTGATATCACGCCACAAAGCACCTATCTCAATCGGCGCAGTCTTCTGGCCGGTGTTGGCGCTGCGGGCCTTGCCTTGGGAACGGGATTGCCCGCGATGGCCAAAGGGCGCTTTTCCACCGATGAAAAGCCCAACACCTTTGAAGAGATCACCAATTACAACAACTTCTACGAATTTGGCACAGGCAAAGAAGATCCTGCCCGCAATGCCCATACCTTAACAACCGATCCTTGGTCTGTTGTGATTGATGGTTTGGTCGAGAAGCCCGGCACATATGATTTGGCCGATCTGCTGAAAGGCGCGCCCATTGAAGAGCGCATCTATCGCTTCCGCTGCGTTGAGGCCTGGAGCATGGTGATCCCATGGAACGGCTTCCAGCTTTCGCACCTTCTTAAACGGGTCGGCGTGGCCTCTGGTGCGAAATACGTCCGCTTTGAAACGCTTGTGCGCCCCGAAGAAATGCCCGGCCAGCGCAGAGCCTTGCTCAACTGGCCCTATGTTGAAGGCCTGCGCCTCGATGAAGCGATGAACCCGCTCACGCTGATGGCCACCGGCCTTTATGGCAAACAGCTGCCAAATCAAAACGGCGCGCCGCTGCGCCTTGTTGTGCCGTGGAAATACGGCTTCAAATCGATCAAATCCATCGTGCGCATCACCCTGCAAGACAAACAGCCAGTCAACACATGGAAAGATCAAAATCACCGCGAATACGGCTTTTACTCCAACGTGAACCCAACCGTGGATCACCCGCGCTGGACCCAAGCCACAGAGCGGCGCATTGGCGGCGGTGTCTTTGCCAAACGCCAAGAAACCCTGATGTTCAACGGCTACGGTGATCAGGTCGCCTCAATGTACGCTGGCATGGATCTGAAAAAGCAATTCTGATGAGCATTTCACAAAGGATCAACGGGGCCTTGCGCCGCCTTCCCGCATGGCCGCTTTATATCATCGCGATCTTCCCGCCGGCCTATCTCTTTTATGCCGGGATCACCGGGCAGCTTGGCGTTGATCCGGTCAAAGAGATGGAGCATGAGATCGGCGCGCTGGGCCTCAAAGTTCTGATCGCTGTGATTGCCATCACACCGCTGCGCAATCTGACCGGCATCAGCCTGATCAAATTTCGCCGCGCGCTGGGGCTGATCGGCTTCTTCTATATCGTCTGCCATCTGCTGGTGTGGCTGGTGCTCGATGTGCAAATCGTCAGCCAGATCCTCAAAGACATCTATAAGCGCCCCTATGTGACGATCGGGATGGCCGGCCTTACCGCGATGATCCCGCTCGCACTCACCTCCAACAACTGGTCCCTGCGCAAACTGGGCCCGAAATGGCGCAGCTTGCATAAGCTCACCTATCTGGCGGTGATCCTGGGCGGGGTGCATTATGTCTGGCTGGTCAAAGGCTGGCAGATCGAGCCGCTGGTCTATCTGGCTGTGATCCTCGGGCTTTTGGCGATGCGCCTGCCCGGCCTCAAAGGGATACGGGTGCCTGGGCTGCGCTAACTCCATAGCCAAATGATTTTATCAAAGGCCCCAAAGCGCACCGCCGTTCTGGGGCCTTATCTTTGCGTGGATTCGCCCAAACTCTTCGCCACGCATACCTATTCTGCCTGAATCGCCACCTGAATCGGGCTGCTCGAGCGTAAATCAGGATGATTTGGCGCGCCGAGTCTGTGGATAACCTCGGTTTTAACCCAATGTGCATCAATTTCGCCCGCTCCGCCCATGCCGAAAACGGATGATTGCAAATATGTTTGCGCTATAACGCATTGTTTTCATTATGTTTTGATCAAAATGTCAAAAACCTGTCATGTTTCTGTAAAAAAGCTCTTGCGGGAAGTG
>JBOEGE010000008.1:0-55787 GCA_050633265.1 Paracoccaceae bacterium
CGCTACGCATAATCCTCGGGGGGCGCGTCAGCGCGGGGGCAGACAGCCCCCTCAACCGCGCCAATAAGCCTTTGCGCGAAATGGCTTATTGCGCCGCATCCCATCCCAAAACCAAAGCGCGCCGGGCCTCATCAGAGGTCCGGCGCTCGTTTTGGTAAAACCGCGATCAGATCAATTGGTGATGATCTCCGGCCCCATATATTTGGTCGGCAACGCCGTCGAAATCCAAGGCACATAGGTGATCAGGATCAAGAAAACAAAGAGCACCGCCAAGAAGGGCGCTGCCGCCCGCACCACGGCCATCATTGGCATCCCAGCCACGCCCGATGTCACAAACAGGTTCAATCCAACCGGCGGCGTGATCATCCCGATCTCCATATTCACCACCATGATGATGCCCAAATGGATCGGATCAACCCCAAGCTCGATCGCAATCGGAAAGACCAGCGGCGCGACAATCACAATAAGCCCCGATGGCTCCATAAACTGCCCACCAATCAGCAAGATCACATTGACCACAATCAAGAACATGATCTTGCCAAACCCGGCCGAAAGCATCGCATTGGCGATCTGTTGGGGGATTTGTTCATCGGTCAAAACATGCTTTAGGATCAAAGCGTTGGCGATGATAAACATCAGCATGATGGTCAGCTTGGCCCCGTCAAACAGGGTTGCGCGCGTATCGCGGTGAAACCAGGCGGTGATCAGGCTGCTTGGCTTGCTAAACACCGTGCCAACAGGCCCATTCGCCCCCGCCAAAGGCCCCATATCGCGGTAGACAAACACCGCCACCAAGAAAGCATAGACCGAGGCCACAGCCGCCGCTTCTGTCGGCGTGAAAATCGCGCCGGTAACGCCTGGAATGCCGTAGATCCCCACCATGATAATCACGATCAGCATCAATCCCCAGAACGCATCAACAAAGCTCTCACCGATCTCATCCCAGCCCTGCCATTCGCCTTTTGGCAGGTTCTTGATCCGCGCAATCACATAGATCGTGATCATCAGCATCGAACCGGCCATAAGCCCCGGGATCACCCCGGCCAAGAACATCCGGCCCACAGAGACATCCGTCGCAGAGGCATAGACCACCATCACAATCGAGGGCGGGATCAAGATGCCCAATGTGCCCGCGTTACAGATCACACCGGCGGCAAAATCCTTGGTGTATCCGGCCTTTTGCATCGCGGCGATCACAATGGAGCCGATGGCAACCACTGTCGCGGGCGAGGAGCCGGAAAGCGCTGCAAAAATCATGCAAGCAAAGACGCCCGCAATCGCCAGACCGCCGCGCATATGGCCAACGCAAGCGATTGAGAAGCGAATGATCCGCTTGGCCACCCCGCCCGTCGACATGAAACTTGAGGCCAGAATAAAGAACGGAATGGCCAAAAGCGTATAATGGCCGGCCATTGCCTGATACATAGACTGCGCCACACTGGCGAGCGAAGTATCTGAAAACACAAGTAAAAACATCATAGAGCTGAGCCCAAGCGCGACCGCAATCGGCGCACCAATCAACAGCAAAGCCAGAACCATTGAAAAAAGAAGAACTACATCCATCGGTCTATTCCTCAAACTGGCCATGCGCGACGCGCTCGACCTCTTCTTCTGCTTCATGGCTCACGATCAGGCTCAGTTGCTCACCGCGAAGGATGCGAATTGTGGCTTGGATCAACCGCAGCAACATCAATGCAACCGCTACGGGCAGCATCGTATAGGGGATCACACGGGGCAGTTTTTCATATTCCTCGCCCGCATTGATCGCGCCTTCCATCCAGCGGAAAATCTCAAGCATGGGCACTTGGTCGGTCACGTAAAAGGCGCGATCCCTTGTGCGCTCATCAAAACCTGTGGGAAACCAGCGGCCCGTTGTTTGCTCCAAACCGGCAAAAGGCGCCCAGTAATCATAGGCCCCTTTCATCAAAAGCAGCGCATAGATCAAACAGGCCAGCGCAGAGAGCAGCCCCATGATCCGCTGGCCGCGATGGGGCAGCATATTTGTCAGCGCATCAACGCCAAGATGCGAGGTGACCTTGAACCCATAAGCAATGCCAAAGAGCACAAGCCAGGCAAACAGGATCAAAACGACCTCAAGCCCCCAGATCAGCGAGCTGTTAAAGATATAGCGCATAACAACATTTGTGAACGTCAGAAGCACCATCAGCCCCAAGATGAGGGAGATGAAATTTTCTTCTAAGCTGTTGATAAACGCGCCAAAACCGCTCTGCGGCTTAGCTGAATGGCTCGCCATAACGCGGCCTCCCCCAAATGGCTGGATAGCAGTTTGGCCCGCGCGAAACACACGGGCCAAACCGGTTCTTCAAAGCTTAGTGCTTGGCGTTGATCGCTTGAGCGGCCGCGATATTATCCGCGCCTACATCGGCCTCAAACTGGCTCCAAACGGGCTTCATCGCATCAACCCATTTCTGGCGAGTCTCGGCATCAAGCTCGCGGATCACGCCGCCTGCATCCAAAATCGCTTGGCGTGCAGATTTATCGACTTCACCAACGGCAGCATTGCGCTCAATGGTCACTTCATTGAGGATTTTGGCCAGCTGATCGCGCACAGGCGCATCGAGGCTTTCCCACCAGTCAACCGATGTCACAACGAGATAATCAAGCACACCGTGGTTTGTCTCGGTAGAGCCATCCTGAACCTCAAAGAACTTCTGGCCGTAAATGTTGGACCATGTGTTTTCTTGGCCATCCACAACGCCCTGCTGAAGCGCGCCGTAAACTTCGCTAAAGGCCATTGGTTGCGGGGAAGCATCAAGCGCTTCCATCTGGGCCACAAGCACATCGGAGGGCTGAACGCGGAATTTCAGGCCCGCAGCATCGCCCGGCATGTTCAGCGCTTTGTTGGCCGAGAATTGCTTCATACCATTGTGCCAGAACTCAAGCCCTTGCAGACCACGGCGCGCCATGGAGCCTTTCATTGCAGCGCCTGTTTCAGACATTTGGAATTCATCTACAGCTTCGATATTTTTGAACATGAAGGGCAGATCGAAAATGCGGAACTGCTTGGTGAAAGCTTCGAATTTTGAAAGGCTTGGCGCGGCCATTTGCACATCGCCCTGAAGCATCGCTTCAAGCACTTGGTCATCGTTATAAAGCGAAGATGAGGGGTAGACTTCAACGCAGGCTGTGCCGTTCATCTCTGCATTCACGCGCTCCATAAAGAGGTTTGCGGCGATGCCTTTTGGGTGTTTGTCGGTGTTGGTGACGTGGCTGAATTTGATAACCATTTCGCCATCATCACAAGCGGCCATTGCGGCGCCGGATGTCACGGTAAGCGCAAGCGCGGTTGCGGCTGTTGCTAGAAATTTCATGATATTTCCTCCCAGAACATGAATTATGTCGCGTATCGCCCTTTGAATTGGCCGATCCAAGCGAGAGAAGACACGGGAATGTGAGGCCGAACAAGGGGGTGCTGCACCGCCGTAGTTTCGGCAGAAATATACACATAAAATCAATATACTATAGGATGATCTTAAAGCTTTGAATCAACTGCCTCAAAAGGAGTTGGGCGGGATTTCACACAGGCCGCATATCACACTGTGCGGAAATCCGCACATTACGCGCGATAAGAATCGGGGCGGATATTATGGCGTGCAAGCTTGTCATAAAACGTCTTGCGCGGCAGTTTGAGCGCGGCGGCAGCTTTGGTTGCGTTGCCTTGGTTGCGGGTCAATGCCGCGACAATAAGCGAGCGTTCGACCTTTGCCATTTGCGCGCCAAGCCCTTGTTCTTCGTCCTGGCCCTTGCCGCCCACCCCATCATCAAGCCCCATAGCAAAACGCATCGCGGCATTCATCAAGGCGCGCGCATTGCCCGGCCAATCGCGCGCCATCAATGCGGCAATCACTTGGGGCGAAATATCTGGGATCGGCAATGCCGCTTGCTCGCAGGCAATGGCAACATAGTGCCGAAACAAAGGGGCAATATCTTCGCGGCGTTCGCGCAGCGGCGGGATCGAAATACGCGCCGCATCCAAACGGTAATAAAGATCCGGGTGAAAGCGCCCGCCCGCGGCTTCGCTTGCCAAATCCAGATAGGTTCCGGCGATCACCCGCGGCGCTGCGGGGCGCTCAAGCAGCTCAAGCAAGGTAAACTGCGCCGATTGGGCAAGATTGCCGACCTCATCAAGAAAAATCGAGCCGCCCTCGGCCTCTTCAAAGGCGGCGTGCAGGGTTTCGCCTGTCTGGCCTGCGGCGGCAAGTTTGAGAAAGGGGCGCATGGAGCCGGCTGACAAAAGATGGATCACCTCGGCCATTTTTGCTGTGCCAACGCCGGGCTCGCCAGTGATCAAAACATCCGCCATGGTGCGCGCCACAGCCCGTGCATCCGCGCGCATTTTTTCGGAAAGCGCCGATTGCCCACGCAGCAGGCGCGCGGCCGCATCGCCTGTTTCGACCTGCCGCTTCAATGCGCGGTTTTCCAGCACGAGGGCGCGGGTTTTAAGAGCTTTTGCGACAACGGCCAAAAAATCGCGCGGCGCGCAGGGTTTTTCGAGAAAATCAAAGGCCCCCGCCGCCATCCCCTTCACGGCCATAGGAACATCGCCTTCGCCGGTGAGCAGGATCACGGGCAGTTCTGGATCGATGCTTTGGGCATGTTCCAAAAGGGCAAAACCATCTTTGCCGGGCATGCGGATATCGGAGACGATAACACCTGCAAAGCCGGGGGTGATGTGATCTTTCGCCGCCAGAGTGCTTCCGGCCAGAACGGGGAAAAGATCAGCAAGTTCAAGGGTTTGCCCCAAGGCTTCGCGCACAGAAGCATCATCATCAACAAGCAAGACCTTGCGCGGTTCGCTTTCCATTTAGGCGGCTCCTTCTTGGGCCAAGGCTTGCGCCCCGGCGGCCAGTTCGACCGTAAATTCCGCGCCGCCTTCGCTGCGGTTCTGCCCGCGAATGGCGCCGCCAAAGCTTTGCACCAAGCCATAGCTGATCGACAGCCCAAGGCCCATCCCCTCAGAGGCGCCGACCTCTTTTGTCGAGTAAAATGGATCAAAAATCTTGCTCGGATCGCTGATACCGGGGCCAGAATCCGCGATATGGAGCGTGATGCGATCTGCCTCTTGGGTGATCCAGATGCCGAGCCGTTTTTCCTCTGTTTGTGCCATGGCATCAATGCCGTTTGAGATCAGGTTCATCACCACTTGCTGGAGCCGCACCTCGCCGCCGCGCACCATGATCGGCGCGCGCGCCCCCTGCCAATCCACCAAGACGCCCGCGCCGCTCAACGTGCCTTGCGCCATCTCAAGCACCGCCTCAACAACGCTGTTCAGATCAACATCCGAGATGGTCTCTTTTTCTTGGCGGGCAAAGGCACGCAGATTTTGGATGATACGGCCCATTCGGCGCGCCAGATCAGAGATTTTGAGCAGGTTTTGCCCGGCGCGTTCGGGGGCATCGCGCTCTAGAAACAGGGTGCCGTTTTCGGCAAATGAACGGATCGCCATCAAGGGCTGGTTCAACTCGTGGCTGATGCCGGCGCTCATTTGGCCAAGGGCCGAAAGCTTGCCTGCTTGAACCAGATCGGCCTGAGCACGTTTTAGTCGCGCCTCGGCCTGAACCCGCTCTCCGACCTCGCGGCGCAGCTCTGCGTTGGCCGCTTCGAGCGCTGCGGTGCGATCAATCACCCGGCTTTCAAGCGCTGCATTGGCGCGGGCAAGGGTGCGCCGCCGCTCGGTTGCAAGAAAGAGGAACGCCCCGAAAGTCAGGCACAAGGCCATCGTTGCGGCCGCTTGCAGCCAAGCGATGGCGCGCGCCGGGCGCAGATCAAGCAAGAGCTCGCCAGAGAGGCCGACAATGGGCATATCGCGGGTTAAATGCAGCGCGTGTTCGGGCAGGTAGCGCCCGCCATCCAGATGCCAAATCTCATGGCGCCCGCGCAGCTGCCGTTCAAACGGCGGGAAGGTTTGGCCCATTTTTGTGAGGATCAGTTCGGATCTATTTGTAATGAAAACAATGCCTTGCTCATCGGTGAAAAAGACTGTCGCAGGATCAGCGGGCCAGTTCCATTCAATCCCCGCCACATCCACATGCACCAGGATCGCCGCTTTCGCCGGGCCGCCCGGGGCAAAAACGGGCGCTGCGATGGAATAGATGCGCCGCCCCTCTTCGCCAACGTAATGCGCCGCGCCAAGAGCCCCATCAAGCGCCCGATTGAGCGCGGCCTCAATGCCCTCAACGGGGCGCGTATTGCTGCGGCTGCTGGCCAGAACGCGCCCATCAGGCCCGAGCAATTGCAAGTGAAGCGAGCCGGTTTTATCGGCCATGGCGCGCAGCAATTCATTGGCATGTTCGGGGTATTTTTGCGCAAGGGCGACGGGCATCAAAGTCGGATGATCCGAGAGCAAAACCCCAAGTTCGCGAAAGCGCTGAAGCTGGCTTGAGAGCCGGTCGGAGGCAAGCGCGAGATCGGCGCGCCCCCGTTCTTCGGATTGATCCAGCGCCGCGCCGTAAGCATAGACCCAAACCACAGCCCCAAGCGCCGCCGTGGCGATCAAAAACGCAGCGACATAGGCCAAACGGCGCATCGTAAGGGGGGCAAAATTTGCGTCCATAGGAACAGTTTAGAAACGCCCGCTTGCAAAGGCCAGCCGCTTTGCGCAAACCTGCCCTTATGAGCCAGCTCCCCATCCTTTCCCAATCGCCCACTGCGCCCGCGTTCGTGCAGGATCCATATGCTTTTTATGCCAAGGCGCGCGCCGCGGGCCCGATGATTTTCTGGCAAGAGTATGGCCTGCCCTGTGCGACAAGTTTTGACGCGGTCAATGCAGGCCTGCGCGATTCTCGGTTTGGGCGCGAGGCTTTGACTGAGTTTGCCCCGCAACGCGCCGCGCATACGGCGCCGTTTTATGCCGTTGAAGCCCATTCGATGCTTGAGCTGGAGCCGCCGCGCCATACCCGGCTGCGCAGCTTGGTTTTGCGCGCGTTTACCTCGCGGCGTATTCGCGCATTGGCCCCGGAGATCGAGGCGCTTTGTGCGGTTTTGATCGCGCGTTTGCCTGCAAAGGGCTTTGATGTTTTGGCCGATTATGCACAGCCCCTTCCGGTGATTGTTATCGCCCGTTTGCTTGGTGTCCCCGAGGCGATGGCCCCGCAGCTTTTGCAATGGTCGGCGGCAATGGTTGGGATGTATCAGGCGCGCCGCACACGCGAAATGGAGGACGCCGCGGCCACGGCTGCGAGCGAATTTTCCGACTTCCTGCGCGGCTATGTTGAGCAGCGGCGCAGCACCCCAGCGGATGATCTGATTTCGCAGCTGATTGCCGCCGAGGAAGACGGCGAAAAGCTTTCAACAGATGAGCTGATTTCGACCTGTATTCTGCTGCTGAATGCGGGCCATGAAGCAACGGTTCACAGCCTTGGCAATGGGCTTAAAACGATATTGGAAACAGGCACGCAGGCCGCTTTCCTTGATCCGCAGACCCGCGCCGGCGCGGTTGAAGAAGCGCTTCGATTTGATTCGCCGCTGCATATGTTTACCCGCTATGCCTATGAAGACACATGCTTTTTCGGCTGTGATCTGAAGCGCGGCGATCAGATTGCTTTGCTGCTTGGATCGGCCAATCGCGATGAGGATACCTTTCATCGCGCCGATCAATTTGATCCGATGCGCCCCGTGCGCGCCAATACGAGTTTTGGCGCGGGCATTCACTTTTGCGTTGGTGCGCCCTTGGCCCGTTTGGAGATGAGCATCGCCATTCCCGCCCTGCTGACCGCCTATCCAAACCTCGCGCTGAAGGGCAGGCCGCGCTATGGCGATGTCTATCATTTTCATGGGCTAGAGGCGCTTCATCTGCGCCCCTAGGGATTAGATCGCGAGCATTGTTGTTGATTTGATCTCTTCCATAGAGAGCAGCGCGGTGACGTTAAAAATCCGCACTTCCGAGATCAAGGCTTGGTAGAATTCATCATAGGCTTTGGCGTTTTTGACCCGCACTTTGAGGATATAATCGATCTCTCCGGCAAGGCGATGCGCCTCCATCACTTCGGGGCGCTCGCGCAGCGCATGGAGGAATTTTTCCTGCCAGTCGGCCTCGTGTTCTGAGGTGCGGATCAGCACGAAAAAACAGGCCTCAAGCCCAAGCGCTTCCGGATCGAGGATCACCGTTTGATGCCCAACCACGCCGGCCTCGCGCAGCTTGCGGATACGGTTCCAAACCGGCGTTTTGGAAGAGCCGACTTTGCGCGCAATCACATCAAGCGATTGGCTGGCATCCGTTTGAAGTTCTGCCAGAATTTTCCGATCAATCGCATCCAATTGGACAGCCATTCTATTTCCCTCTCATAACCGGAACACCCGTTCCACCTGATCCAGAGCATGGAACATATGTTCTTATCTCTGTGAGCACCTCGTCAAATACCGGAACAATGTTCTATATTAAACCCTGAAAACGCAGCAATTAGGATCAATTTGCCATGGCCCGTGCCTTTAGCCCCAAAGTTGTGACAGCCAACGCCCTGTTGGAGGGCGATGTGATTTATCTGGATGCGGGCGGCGCTTGGGTGCGCAGCCATGCTTTGGCCGAGCTGATCACAGATGAGGCCGTTGCGGCCGAGCGGCTGGCTTTGGCTGCGCAGGACAATCAGGTTGTTGGGGCGGTTTTGGCCGATGCGCAGGCGGGCGAGAACGGCCCTGAGCCTGTTCATTTTCGCGAAGTGTTTCGCGCCAAGGGCCCGGCCAATTATGCGCATGGCAAGCAAGTGGAGAGCGCGGATGTATAAATATAATGATTTCGACGAGGCCTTTGTGCGCGAACGTGTGGCGCAGTTTTCTGGCCAAGTGGCGCGGCGCATTGATGGCTCGCTCACCGAAGAAGAATTCCGCCCGCTGCGCCTGATGAACGGGCTCTATCTGCAATTGCACGCTTATATGCTGCGCGTCGCCATCCCCTATGGCACGCTGAATTCCGGCCAGATGGATCAGCTCGCCCATATCGCACAGACCTATGACAAAGGTTATGGCCACTTCACCACCCGCCAGAATATTCAGTACAACTGGCCCAAATTGCCTGATGTGCCGGCCATTCTTTCGGATCTCGCGGATGTTGAGATGCATGCGCTGCAAACATCCGGCAACACGATCCGCAATGTCACGGCGGATCATTTTGCTGGGGCTGCGGCGGATGAGATCGCGGATCCGCGCCCTGTGGCCGAGCTGTTGCGCCAATGGTCGACTGATCACCCGGAGTTCCAATTCCTGCCGCGCAAGTTCAAATTTGCGGTGAGCGGCGCGCAGGCGGATCGCGCGGTTGTGCGGGCTCATGATGTTGGGATTGTGCTGCGCGAACAAAACGGCGTGCTTGGCGCTGAGGTGATTGTGGGCGGCGGTTTGGGCCGCACGCCGATGGTTGGCAAAACCATTGCTGAATTCGTGCCGATGGCCGATTTGCTGCCCTATTGCGAGGCGGTTGTTTCGGTTTGGAATCTGTTGGGGCGGCGCGATAACAAGTATAAAGCGCGCATCAAGATCACCGTGCATGAGCATGGGATTGAGAATTTCCGCGCCCGGGTTGAGGCCCGTTTTGCCCAGGTAAAACAAGCTTTTGGCGGGATTGATCAGGTGCTCTTTGAAGAGATCAAAGCGGCCTTTCCAACGCCTGAGTTTAAGCGCGCGCCGCTGGATGCATATGATGCGGCTTATGCCTCTGATCCGATTTTCCGCGCTTGGGCCGATACCAATCTAAACGCCCATAAGAACCCCGATTATGCAATCGCGACGATCTCTCTCAAGGCGCACGGCGAAACGCCCGGCGATGCTTCGGCGGATCAGATGCGTTTGATGGCCGATCTGGCGCGCCGCTTTGCGCATGATGAGCTGCGCATCAGCCATGAGCAAAATGTGATCTTGCCGCATGTGCACCGCGCTGATCTGCCTGCGATCCATGCCGCGCTGCGTACAGCGGGCCTTGCGACGGCCAATCTTGGGCTGGTGTCGGATATCATCGCCTGCCCCGGCATGGATTATTGCGCGCTTGCGACAGCGCGTTCGATCCCGGTTGCCCAGCAAATCTCGGCCCGCTTTGATGAGCTGAAGCTTGAGCATGAAATCGGCGCTTTGAAAATCAAAATCTCGGGCTGCATCAATGCTTGCGGGCATCACCATGTGGGCCATATTGGCATCCTTGGGCTTGATCGCGCTGGTGTTGAGAATTACCAGATCACCCTTGGCGGCGATGGCACTGAGACAACCGTTATTGGCGAGCGCGCCGGACCTGGCTTTCCTTATGATGAGGTTGTGCCTGCGATTGAGCGCTTGATCCTGGCCTATCTGGAAATCCGCGACACCCCGGATGAGACCTTCCTTCAGGCTTACCGCCGCCTTGGCCTTGCGCCGTTTAAGGCCGCGCTGTACCCCGATGCGCAGGAGAAAGCGAATGCAGCTTAATGCGTTGAAAGAACACGAATATCGCGGTGAATCCGTCGCGGAACGCGTGGATGCGTTGAACGCGCGCTATCGCCATCATTCGGCGACATCCGTTCTTGAGCGCGCCCTTGCGGATGAGCAGGTTGGCGAGATCGCGCTTGTGTCTTCCTTTGGGGCTGAATCGGTTGTTTTGCTGCATATGATTTCGGTGATGGCGCCCAAAACGCCTGTGTTGTTTGTCGATACAGAGATGTTGTTTGATGCAACGATCACCTATCAGCAGGAGCTGGCGGATAAGCTTGCGCTTTCGGATGTGCGCCGTATTCGCCCGGATGCGGCCCGCCTTAAAGCTGTTGATCCGGCCAATGATCTGCATCTGCGCGATACCGATGCTTGCTGTTCATTGCGCAAGACCGAGACCCTGCAAAACGCGCTGCTGCCGTTTCACAGCTGGGTGACGGGGCGCAAGCGTTTTCAGGGCAATACCCGCGCCGCTCTTGAGTTTTTCGAGAACGAGGCGGATATGCGCATCAAGGTCAATCCGCTGGCCCATTGGGCGCCGACGGATGTTCAGGATTACATGATCAACAACCGTCTGCCGCGCCATCCATTGGTCGCCCAGGGCTACCCTTCGATTGGCTGTGCGCCTTGCACCTCGCCCGTTGCGGCGGGCGAAGATCCCCGGGCCGGTCGTTGGCGCGGATCGGAAAAAGAAGAATGCGGTATTCATTTTGTGAACGGCAAAATGGTTCGAGGACCGCTGCCAGAAGGAGATGCGGCATGAGCGCCCCTGTGATAGTGACCGATACTGGCTTTGCTGGTGAAAGCTTTAACGGGGCGTTTGTGCCTTTTGCAGAGGATGCGGCGGCCGAGGCGATCTTGCTTGCGCCGGATACCGATCCAGAGGCTTTGGGCGCGATTGCTGCCAGTGCCACTGCTGTTGCGATTGAATTTCCATCCTTTTCGGATGGGCGCGGCTTTACTTTGGCGCGGCTTTTGCGGCTGGCTGGTTTTCGCGGCCGGCTTCGGGCGCGCGGCCATGTGATTGCGGATCAATATGCAATGGCGCGCCGTTCTGGCTTTGACGAGGTTGAAATCTCGTCTGAATTGGCCGCCCGCCAGCCCGAGGATCAATGGCTGCGCCGTGCTGATTGGCAGGCCCATGATTATCAGTCTCGGCTGCGCGGCTAGACCGCCCTGCCCTAAGCCCTTATAGACAGCCCTGAAAAGAGGCGGGCCAGCACATCCACTGTGCCCGAAACAAGCAATGAATGAGCAAAGCAACGTGAGCGATCAAGTGACTGAAACAGCTGCGAAACCTGTGCCGACCCTGCCGGACGCGCAAACCGTCACCGCGGTTAAGCATTGGACGGACCGTCTGTTTTCCTTTCGGGTGACGCGGCCGCAATCCCTGCGCTTTCGCTCGGGTGAGTTTGTGATGATCGGGTTGATGAATGATCCCGATCCAAAGACCGGCAAGCAAAAGCCGCTGTTGCGCGCTTATTCGATTGCCTCGCCCAATTGGGATGAAGAGCTTGAGTTTTATTCGATCAAAGTGCCCGATGGGCCGCTGACATCGAAATTGCAGCACATCAAGGTTGGCGATGAGATCATTTTGCGGCCCAAGCCCGTTGGCACGCTTGTGTTGGATGCGCTTTTGCCTGGCAAGCGGCTTTGGTTCTTTGCCACAGGGACAGGCATTGCGCCTTTTGCTTCCCTGATGCGCGACCCGGAAACTTATGAGCGTTATGATGAGGTTATCATGATGCACACCTGCCGCGGCGTGGATGAGCTTACTTACGGGCGCGAGCTTGTTGAGAGCCTGGCTGATGATCCGCTGATTGGTGAGATGGTTGGCGACAAGTTGAAATATTACCCCACCACGACCCAAGAAGAGAGCCCGTTTATGGGGCGGATCACGGATAATCTTTCCTCGGGCAAGGTGTTTGCTGATCTTGGATTGCCTGCGATGGATCCTGCGACGGATCGCGGGATGGTGTGTGGATCGCTCGCCTTTAATAAGGATATTATGGCCGTGCTTGAGGGCTTTGGCCTTAGGGAGGGTGCGAATTCTGAGCCGCGGGAATATGTGGTTGAGAAGGCTTTTGTTGGCTAAACGGGCCGGACATATTTGAATTGAATGGGGCGGCTCTTTGGGGCTGCCCTTTTTCTTTGGGCTTGTTGGGCAGTGGGTGTTGGGATGTTGGCGCCTCCGGCGGGGATATTTGGACAACTGTGAAATGGCGGCGGTTGTGAGATTTTGGCGCTGTGTTCTTTGGCTGGGAGCGCGTGTTTGGGCGCGGTTGGGCGGGATATGGGAATGAAAAAGCCGCGCGGGATTGCTCCGGCGCGGCTTCGTTTTGATCGGGGTTGGTCGGCTTAGAGGCCGAGCAGACCTTTGACGCGGTCAAGAACGGCGTTGAGCAGGACTGGGTTGTCTTGCGCGCGCTCAAGAGCGGTGATCACGGTTGTTTTTTGCGCCTCTTCGAGGGGGGCTGCATTGATCAGAGCTGTGACTTTTTCCAGGTTGAAATTCTCGGCTGTGAGAAGCTCTGCTGGATCCATCATTTCTGTGGCTGTTTCTGTTGCTGCTTCTGTTGCCGTTTCAGCAGCGCCTGTGACGGCGTCTGTTGCTGCTTGTGTTGCGGTTTCAGCCGCTTGTGTTGTTGCTTCAACAGCATCCGTTGCTACATCGGCTGCGGCGGTTGCGGCATCCGAGGCGGCTTCACTAGTTGCTTCTACAGCATCAGAGGCCATATCCGTTGCGGCGGTTGCGGCTTCGGATGCGGTTTCTGTTACTGCGGTGGCCGCATCGGTTGCGGCTTCGGTTGTGGCTTCGGTTGTGGCTTCAACGGCATCTGTTGCGGTTTTGGTAACGGCTGTTGCGGCATCCGAGGCGGCTTCGCTCGTTGCTTCTACCGCGTCAGAGGCGGCTTCGGCTGTGGCTTCAACGGCCTCTTCGGCTGTTTCGACAACGGCTGTTGCGGCATCAGAGACAGCATCCGCGGCCTCTGTGGCCACATCGCTTACGGCTTCGGCTGTGCCTGCGGCGGCATCGCTTGCGGCATCCGTTGCGGTTTCAGCCATTTCGCTGACTGCGCCATTCACCTTGTCCTGATTTTGATAGTAAAGGTAACCACCTGCACCAGCGGCAACCACAAGAGCTGCAATGATCGTAGTCTTGTTCATAAGTAAATCCTCGTCTGTTCGGCAAACCAATATGCCTTGGCGTGCATATGGCATGCGTTTACCAAGATGTGAAGCGCTCTTGGCAACAGTTCCATTTTCTTGCGGGCTCTTGCCAACTATCCGGTTGAAAGATCAGCGCTCTGGCCCTATTTTCAGCCACGCAAAATGAAATAGAACAAGGAACTTTACCATAGCCCGCAGACCTCATAACGCCCCGCCACAACGCGACACAGGCCCCCGTGTAAACGAACGCATTCGGTGCCCTGAAATTCGCTTGATTGGCGCAGAAGGTGAAAACGTAGGCGTTGTTACGCCCGAGCGCGCCATGGTTATGGCCGAAGAGGCTGGCCTTGATTTGGTGGAAATCTCCCCCAATGCAGAGCCGCCCGTTTGCAAGATCATGGATTTCGGCAAGTTTAAATACGAGACGCAAAAGCGCGAAGCCGAGGCCCGTAAGAAGCAAAAAATCATTGAGATCAAAGAGGTTAAGTTCCGCCCGAATACGGATAAGAACGATTACGATGTAAAGATGCGTAACGTGTTCAAATTCCTAGAGAATGGCGACAAGGTTAAGATCACTTTGCGGTTTCGTGGCCGTGAAATGGCGCACCAGGATTTGGGCCGCCAACTGCTTGAGCGTGTTGCAGAAGACACCAAAGATGCGGGCCGCGTTGAGAACTTTCCCAAGATGGAAGGTCGCCAGATGATCATGTTGATTGGGCCAATTCCGAAATAGGCCGTCTTGCCCCGGCATGCGCGGTTTGTCTGCGCAGAATATATGCATTGAGAGGCCCCTGCTTATGGCGGGGGTCTTTTCTTTGGGGGGTGGTTTTTGGCTGAAACTGGCGGGGCGCTTTGATCTGCCTTGGCGCGCGTGCTGCACAGGATGCCGCTATGTGAGTCGCGAATTTAAGCCTCGCAATATTCGCCCGGTGCGAGGCCCTCAATTGTCCAATCGCCGATTTGGGCGCGGATCAGGCGCAGGGTTGGCAGGCCAACAGCCGCCGTCATGCGGCGCACTTGGCGGTTGCGCCCTTCTTTGATGGTGATTTCGAGCCAGGCATCGGGCACGGTTTTGCGAAAACGCACGGGCGGATCGCGCGGCCAGAGGGATTCTGGCGCATCCATTTGGCGCACAGTGGCGGGTTTGGTCTTGCCATCTTTGAGAGCAACCCCGCGGCGCAGGGCCTCTAGCGCGGCAAAATCAGGCGTGCCCTCAACCTGGACCCAATAGACTTTGGGGGTTTTGTATTTGGGGTGGGAGATTTGCGCCTGAAGCGCGCCATCATCCGTCAGCAACAAGAGCCCTTCGCTATCACGATCAAGGCGCCCGGCGGGATAGATGCCGGGGATGTTGATATGGGCCGAAAGGGTTGGCCGCGATGTGCCTTCGGTGCCTTTGTCGGTGAATTGCGACAGAACACCGTAGGGTTTGTTGAACAGGATGAGTTTGGTCATGCTCTCGTTTGGCGCGCCGGGGGCGGCTTGTCAAATGGGCTGTTGGATTGGGCGGCTTAGGGCGCTGGGGCGGCGCTTGGTTTGCTGCGCAAAACGCAGATCGCGCGGCCCAGAAAGCTGCCGGAAATCACGCCGACAATGGCCGCAAACAGGATCGTATAGACCGGATCAAGGCGCAGGTCTGGCAGGATAGCGCTGAAGATCCCATCGGCGAAATTGGCCGCGAATATGGTGATCAAAACAACGAGGGTAAAGCCTTCGCCCTTGACCCGAATTTTGCGGCCCATACGGGCGATAATCCAGCGTTTTTGCAAGCGATTTCCGAGCCACAGGCCCGCAAGGTAGCTTGGGCCAAAGATGCTCCAACCAAGGGCCTGAAAGGGCAGCCCACCGACAGACCCAAGCGCCAGCAGCCCCAAAAACGGCAGGATCGCATAGAGGATGACCGGGCTATTGCGGGTTCTGGTTGAGATCAGGCCAAAGAGGACAAGAGCAAGAAACAGCGGCCAGACCCAGAGCGGCGCATTTGCCAGGATGCCTTGAAAAATACGTCCCATTTCAGCCCTTTGGATGAGTTTCCTCAAGGGAAGGCATAGCCACAATCACATGTTTGGCAAAGCCTTTTTTGGGCGCGGGTATGTGGGCGGGGCGCAGATTGTTTGGGCAATTCATGCAGAAAAGCCCCCACGATTGCAGGGGCTTTTTGATCCAACGGGAGGGGGTTGGATTATTTGGCAGCGCTCACAGCGCGCCCGGTCAGAACTTTGACCAGATGCGCGCGGTAGGCCGCTGTTCCGTGCATATCCTCGATCATATCGCTGGCATCGGGGGCGCTCAGGCCGGCAAGCGCATCGGCGCTGAAACTGTTTGAAAGGGCGGTTTCTGCCTCGGTCCAGCGAAAGACGCCATCATTGCTTGCGCCTGTCACGGCAACGCGCACGCCATCGGCGTATTTGGCCACAAACACCCCAACAAGCGCAAACCGCGAGGCGGGTTGTTCGAACTTTTGGTAATTGGCCACTTCTGGGATTGGGAAGCTCACCGATGTGATGATCTCGCCCTCTTCCAGATCGGTTGTGAACATGCCTTGGAAAAAGTCATCCGCAGCGATGTCGCGCGCATTGGTGGTGATGGTCGCGCCCGAGGCCAGAGCGGCCGAAGGATAGCAGGCCGATGGGTCGTTGTTGGCCAGTGAGCCGCCGATTGTGCCGCGATTGCGCACGGCTGGATCGCCGATATTGCCCGCAAGCGCTGCCAGAGCCGGATAGGCGCCCGCCTCTTTTGCCACTGTGCTGTGCAATGTGCCGCCGCCGATGGTGATTTTACCGCCCGCCGCCGATACGCCCTTCATCTCGGCGATGCCGGATAGCGCGACCAGTTTGCCCGGCGCTGCGAGGCGCGATTTCAGCGTTGGGATCAGGGTTTGGCCGCCCCCAAGTGCTTGTGCCTCTTCATCTTTTAGCGCTGAGACGGCCTCGGCCACTGAGGAGGGTTTTTCAAATTCGAAGTTATACATTTTCTCTTCTCCCTCAGGAATTCATCGCAGCCCAAACGCGGGCGGGCGAAAGCGGCATGTCGATATGGGTGATATCCTTGCCTGCGCGTTGCATCGCGTCAACCACTGCGTTCACAACGGCGGGCGGCGATCCGATCGCGCCTGCTTCGCCGCAGCCCTTAACGCCCAAGGGGTTGTGCGTGCAAGGGGTTTGGCAGGAGTGATCGACTTGGTAAAACGGCACGTCGGAGGCGCGCGGCATGGCGTAATCCATGTAGGATCCGGTCAGCAATTGGCCATCATCATCGTAGATCGCCCCTTCAAGAAGGGCTTGCCCGATGCCTTGGCCGATGCCGCCGTGCACTTGGCCAGACACGATCATCGGGTTGACGATATTGCCGAAATCATCGGCGGCCGCAAAGCGCTCAATGGTGACTTTGCCCGTGTCTGGATCAATCTCGACCTCGCAGGCATAGGCGCCCGAGGGGTAGGTGAAATTGGCCGGATCATAGAAGGCGGTTTCCTCAAGGCCCGGCTCAATGTCTTCGAGCGGGTAGTTGTGGGGCACATAAGCGGCGAGCGTGACATCGCCCCAAGCCACGGATTTATCCGTCCCTGCGACGCTGAATTTGCCGTCCTTCAGTTCGATATCGGCGTCAGCCGCTTCCATCAAATGGGCCGCGATTTTCTTGGCCTTGTTGATGATTTTTTCCGTCGCGCGGACCATGGCAGAGCCACCAACCGCAAGCGAACGCGATCCGTAAGTGCCCATTCCCATTGGGGTATTTGCTGTGTCGCCATGCACGATTTCGACCATATCAGGATCAATCCCAATCATCGAGGCAATCACTTGCGGGAAGGAGGTTTCATGCCCCTGCCCGTGGCTGTGAGAGCCGGTCATCACGACCAATCCGCCGGTGGCGTTCACCCGCACTGTGGCACTTTCATAAAGCCCGGCGCGCGCGCCGAGTTGGCCGACAAGATTGGAGGGCGCGATGCCGCAGGCCTCGATGTAGCAATTGATGCCAAGGCCGCGCAGTTTGCCCGCTTTCTTGGAGGCTGCGAGGCGTTTGTCAAAGCCGGCGAAATCGGCGATCTCGATCAGCTTGTCCATTGTGGCGTGATAATCACCGGTGTCATATTCGACCGCCACAGGCGTTGCATATGGGAATTCGGTGATGAAGTTTTTGCGCCGCAGCTCGACCGGATCCATGCCCATTTCGCGCGCGGCTTTATCGATGCAGCGCTCTAGCTGATAGGTCGCTTCTGGGCGGCCCGCGCCGCGGTAAGCGTCCACCGGAACTGTGTTGGTGAAGACCGCTTTGACGTTGACATAAATCAGCGGCGTTTTGTAATTGCCCGCCATCAATGTGCCGTGCAGCCATGTGGGAACAGATGGCGCGAAGGTCGAAAGATAAGCGCCCATATTGGCGTATGTATCTGTGCGCAGGGCAAGGAAATGCCCCTCTTTGTCCATCGCAATCTCGATCTTGGAGACGTGATCGCGGCCATGGGCATCCGACATAAAGGCTTCAGAGCGGGTCGATGTCCATTTTACCGGGCGTTTCAAGGCCTTAGCGGCGAATGTGCAGAAGGCTTCTTCGGCGTAGTGGAAGATTTTGGTGCCGAAACCGCCGCCCACATCGGGCGCCACAACGCGCAATTTATGCTCGGGAATGCCCAGAACAAAGGCGCCCATGAGAAGGCGAATAACATGCGGGTTTTGCGAGGTTGTATAGAGCGTGCTATCGCCGGAATGGGCAGCGTAATCGCCAACAGCGACGCGCGGCTCCATCGGATTGGCGATGAGGCGGTTGTTGACCAATTCAAGGGTTGTGACGTGATGCGCGGCCTTAATGGCGGCATCCACGGCCTCGCGGTTTTCTTCAACGAAGCCCCAATCATAGCACAGGTTCGATTTCAGATCGTCGTGCACCAAAGGCGCGCCGTCTTTGACCGCTTCTTTCATGTTGATCACGGCCGGGAGCTCTTCAAGATCAAGCGCGAGCGCCTCAACAGCATCACGGGCCTGCTCAACGGTTTCAGCAACCACAGCCGCGTAAGGGTCGCCCACATGGCGGACCTTGCCTTGGGCCAAGACCGGGTGCGCTGGCTCTTGCATCTTTTCGCCAAAACGGTCGGTGATTTCCCAACCGCAGGGGATGCCGCCAACGCCCTCAAAATCCTTGCCAGTAAAGACGCGGATAACGCCGGGCATGGCCGCAGCTGCGCTAGTATCAAGCGATTTGATCCGCCCGTGGGCCACCTGAGAGCGGGCAAAGACCACATAACCTTGGCCAGCAAGATTGATGTCGTCTGTGTAATTGCCTTCTCCGGTCAAAAAGCGAATGTCTTCGCGGCGCTTGTTGCTTGCGCCAATGCCACCGTCTTTGGGCATGGTGATCCTCCCTGAAATGGTTCAATTCATGCAGCAAAGCTTGCGCCCTGCTCTTCTTTTATTGGCTTGCCGTAAATTGCAGCCTATTCGGCGGCGATTTTGGAAACGTCTTGGCCGGATGCGGCCAGGATGGATTTCACGATGTTATGGTAGCCTGTGCAGCGGCAGATATTGCCTTCCAGATGGTGGCGGATTTCTGCCTCGGTTGGCTTAGGGTTTTCGGCCAGAAGCGAGGTTGCCGCCATCACCATGCCCGGTGTGCAAAAGCCGCACTGAAGGCCGTGATGATCTTGGAACGCTTGCTGAACAGCCGACAGTGAGCCATCGTCATTGGCCGCGCCTTCGATTGTGGAAACCTCTGCGCCATCGGCCTCGGCGGCGAACATTGTGCAGGATTTCACCTGCGCGCCATTGACCTGAACCGTGCAGGCCCCGCATTGCGATGTGTCACAGCCGACATGGGTCCCGGTGAGGCCCTTGCCGCGCAGAAAATCGACCAGAAGCGTGCGCCCTTCGACTTCGCCGCTGATTGCCTTGCCATTCACATTGAGTGTTACGTTCGCCATAGAATCCTCCCGAATTGAACTGGGCACAGCTTGGCATGCCTTTCGTTCGTTTGGAATGATCTTGCGGGGGATTGCGCCGGGCCGAAATAGTGCTTTGGTCTTGAATTTGGGGCGCGCGGCGCGGGCGCGCATAAATCTGGCGCAAGAGGCTGAAAAGACGCAACAATATTTCGCGCTCAAATTTTCGGAGCGGCCAAAAAGCGCCGGTTTCTACGACCATTTGAGGGCTTGCTGTTTGCGCTATCACTGCGCTGGTGCCATCAGCTTTCGCGCAGGCGGCCCCGTTGGGGAATTTCTTTGAGCAGCCCGCCGATTCCCATTGCAGCGATATCGGCATCCGTTACCGCAACGCCACAAACGACCCGCTCCAAAACCCAATCCGCACCGTTGAGCGCAGGAGAGCGCGCACAGCCCGGCAGGCCGATAATTGGCACCGCCCCAAGCCCGCCCGTAAACAGCAGATTGCCCGGATCAACAGGCATGCCAAAGCGGGTCACTTGCCCGCCGGCCATGCGCACCGCTTCGGGGGCTGTATCGCGCAGGTCTGACGTTGCTGAGGCGGTCAGGATCAGGATGACATCACCTTCCGCCCCGGCAATGGCTTGGGCGATTTCTTCGGTTTCATGCGGAGTGGTGATGACTTCGCTCAAGCGCATGCCAAGGCGTTCAAGGCGCGCGCGGATGGCCGCTTCGCCTTTGCCGTTTGGCGCGTTTTGGGCGGCCTCTGGATCGCGCGCCGTATTTGGCGCCTGCGGGGTGGCCTCTGGATCGCGCGCCGTATTTGGTGCGCCTGGGATGGGCGGGATCACCGTTTCAATCAATGTTGCCGTGCGCATGATCACCGGGCGCACACGCATCGCATCTTGCAGGGCCACTTCGGCTTGGCGCAGGCTGGCGCGCGAGATGCCATAGGAAATCACCTTGATCGTTGCCACAAGCCCGCGATCCCAGACGCGTGCAAAGGGTGGCAGGGTTGCGATTGTGATCATCGGATCGATCTGATTGGCCGCAGCGATGGCAGAGGCATCAAAGGTCAGAACCCCGGGGCCGATGGCATGCAGATTGACCCGCCCCGTGCTGGCGCGCCCGATGCGCAGATTGGCCTCATAGGCATCCGGGACCATGGCAGCAGCAAGGCGGCGCGCGGCTTCGTCTTCGCCTGTGTCGCTGGCCTCAAGGCGGGCCACGGTGATCTCTGTATGGCCTGCCGCTTGCAGTGCCTCGATTTCTTCCGAGCCGAGCACCAGCCCTTTGCGCAGCCGTTTGCCGCCCTGCAGGGGCATCGAATGGGCAAGGATCGCGCCCAGCGCTTCCTCAATCGAAACGGGGCCAAACTTCATGATTTGCGCAGCTTTTCTGTGATCTGCGCCATGATGGCGATGGCGATCTCTGCGGGGCTTTTCGCGCCGATATTCAGCCCGATTGGTGCGTGAATGCGGGCGATGTCTGGCGCGCCAAAGCCTTCCCCTTCAAGCCGCGTGATCCGTTTTGCATGGGTCCGGGTCGAGCCAAGCGCGCCAAGATAAAACACATCTGAGCGCAATGCGGTGATAATCGCCGGATCGTCGATCTTTGGATCATGCGAAAGGGTGACAACGGCGGTGCGCGCATCAAGGCCCAGCGCCACCAGCGCCTCATCGGGCCACTCATGGCTGATGGTCTCATCTGGAAAGCGCTCTGCCGCGCCAAAGCTTTCGCGCGGATCAATCAGCAGCGCGTCAAACCCGGCAAGGCGGGCAATTTGCATCAAGGGCTGGGCGATATGCACCGCGCCAACTACGGCCATGCGCAGGGGCGGGTTGTGAATGGCGATGAAGGTTTCGCCGTCTTCCTCAAAGCCAGAGCGATCGGCGCGAAAGCGGTCAGGAAAATCCGAAGGGGTGCTGAGGCGCGCATCCCCCGTCTTGGTATTGACGACATAGGCCAGCGCAGTGCGCCCAGCGCGCCCCTCAACCAGCTCGCTCAGCATCGCCTCATCAAGCGCCGCTTTGCCCGCCGCGCCAATCGGCTCGACCATCACCCGGATGCGCCCCCCGCAGGCCAATCCCACAGCAAAGGCCTCATCATCGCTTACGCCGAAATCCAATATGCGCCGGCTCAGATCCCCCATGCTCAGCGCCTCCATCGCCTCAACGACAACGGCCCCCTCAACACAGCCCCCCGAGACAGAGCCCGCGATATCCCCCGCACCAGAAATCGCCAGCTGGCTTCCCACCGGGCGCGGCGCGCTTCCCCATGTCTCGATCACAGTGGCCAAGGCGGCGCCCCGGCCCTCTTTGTGCCACGCAAGGGCGGTTTCGGGAATGGCATCATGAGCAGCGCGGATCATAGCAGGGCTTTCGATAGAGGGTGAGATCGCTCAAATTTGAGGCAAATGATGGGTGATGGGGGGGCGGTGCGCAAGGGGGCAATCGGGATCATGGCTAAGCGCGGATCAAGCAATGCGCCCGCGCCCTTGGGCCAAAAAAAGCGCCGCAAGCCGGGATACGGCAAGCGGCGCAGGCTGTTCTCGGACCAACGCACAAGGCCCGAAAATAAGAAACGACAAGTGATCAGCGCAAGATCACTCCACACACTTAGCCGCAGGGCCAAAGGGATCACTTGCGCTCTGTATAGGGGGATTTTTGCGCAGCCGACTTTGATCTGCATCAAATGGCGATGGTTAATGTGCATGGAATGAAATCAAACTGGCTGAAATCTGCATGGATCACGCCTCTTTTGTTTGCGCGCGGATCTGGGCAAGCATGCGCGCCTTCTCGCCAAGATCATCCGGCTTTGAAAGCGCCTCGGCCAGAGCCGCAAGCGAGGCAATATTATGCCCAGCGCGAAAGCTGTCTACATGGGGCATCAATGCGGCAATCCCTTGGGCACGGGGCGCAAACCCATCAAAGCGCAAGAGCGGATTGAGCCAGATCAGCTTGCGCGCAGATAGATGAAGCCGCTCTGCCGCGCGGGCCAAATCGGCCGGATCATCGCGATCCAACCCATCCGTTACAAGCAGCACAACCGCCCCCTGCCCCAAGACCCGGCGCGACCAGTCGCGATTGAACGCGCGCAAACAAGCGCCAATCTTCGTGCCGCCTTCCCAATCCTGCGCCTCCTGCCCCACAGCTTTCAGCGCCGCATCCACATCGCGCGTTGCCAGATGGCGGGTTATGTTGGTCAGCCGCGTGCCAAAGGTAAAGGCATGAACCTTGGCCCAGCCCGCCCCCTTTTGATTGGCCACCGCATGTAGAAAATGCAGGATCGCCCGGCTATAGGCCGACATCGAGCCCGATATATCGCAAATCACCACCAAATTGGGCCAGCGCTGCTTTGCCCCCTGATGGGAGAGGCTTGCAATCTCTCCGCCCCGGCGCATGGCCGCACGCATCGTTGCCCGCTGTGCAATCCGCCCAGCGCGGCGCAGCTCTTGGCGGCGCGTGGCGAGCGGGGGAACCGGCAGTGTCAGGCGCGCAAGCATCCGCTTGGCCTGCGCCATCTCGGCCACGGACATCTGCTCAAAATCAAGCGCACGCAACATCTCCTGCGCCGAGGCTGTCGCACTAGCATCAATCTCGATCTCTTCCTCTGGGCTTTCCTCAAGCTCTGGCGGCGCGCGCTCCACCCCATCCAGCAAAGCCTCAGCCGCGCGCTTTTGCGCCGCCTCGGCTGCGCGCTCCTCCTGCACACCGCGCACAGAGGGCAGCATCATCGCCATCATCTGCTCCATATAGCGCGGATCGCGCCAAAAGAGCCGAAACAGCTGCGCATAGATCAGCCGCTGCTCAGGGCGCGAAACAAAACACGCCTGCAACGCATAATAAAAATCGCGCCGCTCGGTAAAGCCCACGGCCTCAATCGCCCGCACCGCATCCAATACCCGCCCCGGCCCCACAGGAACGCCCGCCGCGCGCAACGCCCGGGCAAAATGCGCAATGTTATGGGCAAGCTTGCCGTCCTCAGGGATATCGAGCGCAGGAAACTCCATTCACACCCCCCCTATCGTGGAAAATTCATACGCCCCATATCCAAGCAAGACAGACCAAGCCCCCAAGCCCTGCTTTCGCCGCAGCCCAGAAAGCCTCGCTTTTGCCCGTATTCGCCCTAAAACAAACGCGCTCATCCCTACAGCAAACAAACCCCTTACAATTGCCCGCCCATTTCGCAGTTGTCCAAATATCCTCGCCGAAGGCATTAAACTCTTCCCCGCAACATATCCGCCATCACCGCGCCAAAATTTTTGCACCCTTTGCCCCTAACCCGGCGCCAATTCAGCGCGCACCTGATCCAAAATCCGCCCGGCCTCTGATCCCTGTAGCTGGGCAATATCGTCCTGATATTTGAGGATCGCACCCAATGTATCGGCAATCACTTCTGGCGAAAGCGAGATCACATCCAAAGCCAACAAGCATTTCGCCCAATCAATCGTCTCGGCCACGCCGGGGCGCTTAAACAAATCCTCTGTGCGCAGCTTTTGCACGAAAGCCACAATCTCGCGGCTCAGGGCTTGTGTCGCTTCCGGCGCGCGCGCATGCAGGATCTCAAGCTCACGGGCGAAATCGGGATAATCGACCCAGTGATAGAGGCAACGCCGCTTAAGCGCGTCATGCACTTCGCGGGTCCGGTTGGAGGTCAAAATAACGATGGGCGGCTCGGGCGCATGGATCGTGCCAAGCTCAGGGATGGTGACCTGAAAATCCGACAGCGCCTCGAGCAGAAACGCCTCAAACGGCTCATCCGTGCGGTCAAGCTCATCAATCAGCAACACGGGTGCACCGCCAGCCTGTGGGCGCATCGCGGCCAAGAGCGGGCGCTCGATCAGATAGTCCTCGGTAAACAGCTCGGTCTTGAGCGCATCGCGATCTGAGGCGCCCGTGGCCTCGGCGGTGCGAATGGCGATCATCTGCTCAGCAAAGTTCCACTCGTACACAGCAGAAGAAGCATCCAGCCCCTCATAGCATTGCAACCTGATCAAGCGCCGCCCCAATCCCTTGGCGATGGCTTTGGCAATCTCGGTCTTGCCCGTCCCGGCCTCCCCTTCCAAAAACAATGGCCGCCCCAAAGAGAGCGACAGGAACAACACCGTCGCAAGCGCGTGCCCGCAGATATAATCTTGGCCTGCCAGCATCTCTTGAACGGCGTCGATGGATTTTGGTGTTTGCATGGGGGCCTCATTGTTGGCGCGAAGAAGGAACCCGCGCGCCTATACTTGCTGCGCGCGTGCCGGGGCATTGCTGCATGGTGCCAGATGCAGGGTCAAGTGCGCCTAAAGTCGTGACGAAGCGCCGCTTGCGACCAAAGTCGCAATCATTCCAAAGCATTCAGGGGATTTCGGCGCTGTATTCGTGCCATGGCTGCGCGCGCCGCCCATTGCCCCTGTTGAAATCTCCAGATAAACAGGCCCGAACCGCTCTGCGGAATTGGATTTTACGCATGGCCCGGCCCGCGCCTCGGCCCGTCTTAGGGAGAAGACATCAGATGACAGAACAGCCCAAATTATCGCCCCAAAGCAAACCCGATCTTGAGGGATTCACCTGGGATGATGCTTTCCTGCTCAATGATCAGCTTTCCGAAGAAGAGCGGATGTTGCGCGATGCGGCCGCTCAATATGCCCAAGAAAAGCTTCAGCCCCGTATCATCAAGGCCTATGCAGAAGAGACGGTCGAGCCGGAAGTTTTTGCCGAAATGGGCGCGGCTGGCTTGCTTGGCGTCACTGTGCCCGAGCAATATGGCGGGCTTGGCGCGAACTATGTAACTTATGGCCTCGTGGCGCGCGAAGTTGAGCGAGTCGATAGCGGCTATCGCTCGATGATGTCTGTGCAATCCTCCCTCGTGATGTATCCGATCTATGCCTACGGCTCTGAGGAACAGCGGATGAAATATCTGCCCGGCCTCGCCGCAGGGACATCCATCGGCTGCTTTGGCCTGACCGAGCCTGATGCAGGCTCTGATCCCGGCTCGATGAAGACCCGCGCGGCCAAGGTTCAGGGCGGCTATGTTCTCAATGGCGCGAAAATGTGGATCTCGAACGCGCCGATTGCCGATGTCTTTGTGATCTGGGCCAAATCCGAAGCCCACGGCGGCAAAATCCGCGGCTTCGTGCTGGACAAAGGCACCAAGGGCCTCAGCGCGCCCAAAGTTGGCGGCAAGCTCTCGCTTCGTGCCTCTGTAACGGGCGAGATTGTGCTTGATAATGTCGAAGTCGGCGAAGACGCTTTGCTGCCCTATGTGGAAGGGCTCAAAGGGCCGTTTGGCTGCTTGAACCGCGCACGCTACGGCATCAGCTGGGGCGCTTTGGGCGCGGCAGAATTCTGCTGGCACGCCGCGCGCCAATACGGGCTGGATCGCAAACAATTCAACAAGCCGCTGGCGCAAACCCAACTGTTTCAAAAGAAACTCGCGGATATGCAAACCGAGATCACCCTTGGCCTGCAAGCCTCCTTGCGTGTTGGTCGCCTGATGGACGAGGCAAAAGCCGCGCCCGAGATGATCAGCCTTGTGAAACGCAACAACTGCGGCAAATCCCTCGACATCGCGCGCATGGCCCGCGACATGCACGGCGGCAACGGGATTTCCGAGGAATTCCAAGTCATCCGCCACATGATGAACCTAGAGACGGTCAACACATACGAGGGCACGCATGACGTTCACGCGCTGATCCTCGGGCGGGCGCAAACAGGCCTGCAGGCGTTTTTCTAGGGCGCTTGTAGAGCGATGAGATGAGAGGGCGGAGCCATCACGGCGCCGCCCTTTTTGGTTTTTGGGATGGGGTGTCACACCAAATCGAAAGCAGGGGCCAACAACCGACCAAATGAAGACGCTGCAATCCGTGCGTTTTGGGCGGCTGCGGATATCCTGAAGGGTGGGCAATGCGGGACGAAGTGCGAATTCGCTGCGGCTGCGCCAATGACCGCTTACTGACTTCTGACGGCTGGCTTCGATCAACTCACGCCGTTATGATCCTGTCAAAGTAATTGAATTTGAGCAGGTATTAGAGATGTTGCGCGGCAAACTATTTGGTCTTTTTTCCGGAGCGTTGATGGTAGGAGTGCTTGGCTTTGCACTTGCCTCGTGTGTGCAAAACCCCGCCGCAAACCCAGAGCTGGTCGCTGCTTTAGATGTCACAACAGCACCCTCACGTGTCGCCATTACCATTGATGATCTTCCTTACGTCATGCCATCGCGGACCAGCCCAAAAGACGGCTTGAGATACACCAATCAAATCACGGCTGTTCTGCGAGAGCAAGGTATTGTCGCAACTGGCTTTGCAGTGGGGCAACAAATCAATCCACAATCACGTCGTGCGCTACAAGCCTTCGCAGATGCCGGCCATACAATTGGAAATCATAGCTGGTCACATCCTGATTATGGAACGCTGACACGCGATGCATTTTTCGAAGAAACACGTCGCACTGACGAAATGTTGCAGCAGTGGATTGATGAGCAACGGTTTTATCGTTTTCCGTTCTTGCGTGAAGGGGAGACCGAAGCAACGAAGGCGGCAGCGACAGAAGTCCTTTCGGAACTTGGGTATCAAAATGTCCCAGTAACCATTGATAACGATGAATGGCAGTTCAATGCGGACTATGTTGCGGCGCTGGAGGGCGGCAATGACGAAGCAGCTGCGATCATAGCACAGAACTATTTGGCTCACATGCAAGAGCGCACGGCATTCTTCCAAAGTCTAGCGATTAGAGAACTCGGTGGCGATGTTGATCATATCCTGCTCATACATCTCAATCGGATCAATGCAGATCACCTTGGGACACTTCTTGATTGGTATGACGAACAAGGCTGGGCTTTCATTCCTGTTGAAGAAGCAATGATGCATCCTGTCTTTTCTCGCCCGGACATTTATGCAGGGCCGCGTGGGCTGTCTCAGATTGAAAGAGTGCTTGGCGGGAAGCGGGAATAGGCAGAGCGGTCGCTCGCTCTTCCAAGACCAGTCATTGGTGTAAAGCGCATCATTCGGGTCGGGCTCAAAGCAGCCCCTCACCGCGATGATGCCTGAGCCAAATTGCACCCTTACGCCCGCAAAAGAGATCCCGCTCAGCACCTGTTGTCTTTGGCCACGCCTAATATGAGTCCCCCGCGCAACAGCCTGTACCTCTTCCTCTTAGCCCCGATTGACCGAAAAACCCGGCGCTGGCACAGTCAAATTAACGATAAAACAGGAAATGCAGGGCAATGTACCCGTGCATCCAATTGAGCAACGGCGCCAGATCGGCGCGAAGGGTGCGCGGCTTTGGGGGCCGAACCGAATGAACGATATGGCTGATATTCCTCGTATTGAGCGTGTGCGCCCGGTGGTGATCAATCTTGGCCTGCCCAAATCGGGCACAACGACTTTGGCCTTTGCGCTTCGGGCGGGTGGCTACCGGGTTGCCGATTGGCGGCTTCGGGCGGATGATGGGCGCCAAGGCGCCTATGTGGGCTTGCTGATGCATCGCGGGATGCGCGCCACGGGCAATCCGCTGCACTACCTCTCCAATTACGATGCCTTTACCCAGATTGATGCGCTTGTGGGGCGGCTCAATGTCTGGCCGCAGCTTGATCCCAAGATGCTCGATGCGATTGAGGCGCATAATCCGGGGGTAAAATTCATCCTGTCGCGCCGCGATCCTTATGAACAGGCCGATTCCATGCGCCGCTGGACCGATCTTGGCAAAGTCCGCCTGCCCCGCGCCGCCATCAAGGGCCTTCCGCGTGGCCGTGGCAAGACGCAGGCCGAACTCGCCACTTGGATTTCCGGCCATTACGCCCAGCTTTCGCAGCGTTTTGAAGGGCGGTCGAATTTTCTCGCTTATGATATGGATGATCCGCAAGCCTGCCATCAGATCGCGGGCTTTCTGGGCACACATCTGCCTTGGTGGGGCGTTGCCAATGCCAATCCGCCGGGGCGTTTGCTGCCCCTTTCGGGCTATCTTGCGGCCGGGCAATAGGCGATAACTCTTTTACGCGGCGCGAAGGGCGCTTCTTATTCAGCGCAGAACGCGCCCCAAAAGAGAGAGTTGAATGACCCGTAGCCTTGCGATCCTGACCGTGCGAAACGAGGCCGCTTTTCTTTTGGAATGGCTTGCGCATCACAAGGCCGTTGGCTTTACCGATTTCCTGATCTTCTCCAATGATTGCGACGATGGCACTTCTGTGATGCTTGATCGCCTCGCCGCTTTGGGAGAAATCATCCATGTCGCCAATCCTGCGCCCCATCCGCGCGGCCCCCAATGGGAAGCGCTCAAACTGGCCAGCGCGCACCCGGCCTTTGCCGCGGCCGATTGGGCGATGGTGCTGGACGTTGATGAATTCCTCAATATTCACACAGGCGATGGCACGCTTGGCGCGTTGCGCGCGGCTCTGCCTGAGGCCAGCGCGATAACGCTGACCTGGCGGATTTTTGGCAATAATGGCGTGGTGAATTACACCGATAAACCTGTCACCGAGCTCTTTACCAAAGCGGCCCCAGCGATCATGGGCTGGCCCTGGCGCGCCGCGATGTTCAAAACCTATTTTCGCGCCGATGGGACCTATGCCAAGCTTGGCGTTCATCGCCCCCGCGCGCCTGATAAATCCCGCCTGAAAGCGGCCCGGTGGTTTGATGGGGCGGGCAATGCGCTTGACGAGGCCTTCAAAACAACCCGCCTGTTTTCGGCTTTGGGCCAAGACAATTACAAACTCGCGCAGCTCAATCACTACCCGCTTGGCGCGATGGAAAGTTATCTGCTTAAGGTCAATCGCGGCCGTTCCAATCGCGAAGATGGCGTGATGGGGATGGATTATTGGTGCGAGCGCAATTGGGCCAGCGTTGAAGACCTGACAATCGCCCGCATGGCTCCGGCGCGCGATGCGATCTGGGCACGTTTTGCAGCGGATGATCGCTTGGGTGATCTGCATGCAAAATCTGTGATCTGGCGGCGCGAGAAATTTGCGGCATTGATGCTAGAGGATGCCAATCGCGCCCTGTTTGGCCGGCTTGTGATAACCCCGCCTGCCCGCCCTGCCCCGGCGCAGCTTTCGGAATATATTTTCAAATTTGCACATAAAGCTCAGCGAAACAGCGAATAGTTGCCCATACGTCAACAATTTTAATAAAACGCCACGTTTCGGCCCTTAAGAGGCCATTGCGCGATGATCTCTGGGCGGTCTAAAGGCTATGTTAACCATATGTAAGTTCATATGTGTTAATCAGTATTTCGGAGCCAGCCATGACCACAGGTGAGACCAACACGCCCGCAGCCCAAGACGCGCCCCTTGAGGACGCGCTTGAAGATGTCGTTGAAATGACCCGCGATGAATGGCTGGAAACGCTTGATGAAATCGGGGAAGAGCGCGGCTATTTTGAACCGCTGGGCCCGGATCACTCGGCCATTTTCACCGATCAAGGCACCACGCTGCTTGTTACATTTGAAACGATTGATGGCATTATGGAGGCCGAGGGCGATGGGCTGCCCATGGGGTTTGATCTTGCGGATGCGCATGGCTGGTCGCAGCTGTGTTTGCTCTCGCATGAAGAGACCTGGTTTCGCGCAGTGCCGGTTTTTGGGTTTTTTGATCGCCTCGTGGATGATGGTTTCTTTGAGGATTTTGATCGGGTTGTGTTTTATGGCGCGGGCGCTTGTGGCTATGCGGCGGCGGCGTTTTCTGTGGCGGCGCCGGGTGCCACAGTCATTGCGCTTCAGCCGCAGGCAACGCTGGATAGCGCTGTTGTCGATTGGGATACGCGCTTTGCCTATCAGCGCCGCCGTTTCACCAAGACGCGCTATTCCTATGCGCCCGATATGATCGAGGCCGCCAGCCGCGCTTTTATCGCCTATGATCCGGCGCAAAGCTTTGATGCGATGCATGCCTCGCTCTTTACCCGCCCCAATGTCTCCAAACTGCGCCTGCGCCTTCTGGGCAACAGCTTAGAGCGCGAATTGCGCGCAATGGGCATTTTGGATCAGATGATCGAAGCGGCGATGGATGAGCAGCTTACGCCTGCGTTGTTTTGGAAAATGTACCGCGCGCGCCGGGGCCATTTGCCGCTGATGCGCGCCTATCTTGCCAATCTCATCTCTCGCAAGCGCGATCGCGATATCATCCGCCTCTCGCGCCATGTGCTGCGCAGCTATAATGCGCCGCGTTTCCGCAAAACCGCCGAAGCGGCTCAGGCCAATCTTGCCGCGCGCGGGATTGAGATGACGCTTGAGGATGACAGCCAGAGCGAAAAGCCCAAAGCCACCGTTGATTAAGCGCGCAAATCAGCCAAGCCCGCCCTCTTCAATGATAAATTGCGTGATCTCGCCTATGCCAGTTTCGGATTTCAGCGCGGCCATCACATAGGGCCGGGTGCCGCGCGCGGCTTTGGTGTCGGCTTCGAGCTGCGCACGATCCACACCAACATAGGGCGCAAGATCGACCTTGTTCACCACCAGAAGATCAGAGCGCGTCAGCCCCGGCCCTTTTTTGCGCGGAATGTCCTGCCCGGCGGCTGTGTCGATCACATAAAGGGTCATATCCGCAAGCTCTGGGGAAAAGGTCGCAGCCAGATTATCCCCGCCGCTCTCAATGAAGATCACATCGAGATCGGGGATGTCTTTGCAAAGCGAGGCCACAGCCGCAAGATTGATCGAAGCGTCTTCGCGGATCGCCGTATGCGGGCAGCCGCCGGTTTCAACGCCGCGAATGCGCTCAAGCGGCAAGACCTGAGCGCGCATCAAAAATTCAGCGTCTTCAGAGGTATAGATGTCGTTGGTGATCACAGCGACAGAGTATTTCTGGCTCATCGCGCGGCAAAGCGCGGCCGTTAACGTTGTTTTGCCTGCGCCCACAGGCCCGCCAATGCCAACCCGAAGCGGGCCATTTTGAGAGATCATAGGCCAATCCTTTTTGCTGCGATGAACATGCTCATGTTTTGAAAATCCTGACCTCGAGCGTTTCGTGTTGGGCGGCGGCCAAATCGGCGCGGATGGCGCTGCTGGCGAGATCGCTGGTCTGCGCCTCTGCGGCCCAATCCGCAAGCTGTGCTATGGGGTGGTGAAGCTGGGCCAATACGGCCTGCCCCTCGGTCTGGCCCAAGGGGATAAAGCGCACGGCCGCTGAAATCAGGTTTGAAGCAAAGCTATGTAAATAAAGAGAAATAACCTGTGCGCGTGGTACAGAAAGCCCGCGTGCCGCCGCCCCCAAAGCCACAGGAAGCGCCGCCGCTTCAATGGCCGGCCCCTGCGCGCCCTGCATCGCATTCACTGTGCGCGCGAAAGCGCTGCCTTGGGCAAATGTCTCTTCCCAGCGTTCGCGCGTGGGGGCCAAGGCCTGCGCCAATGCGGCCATGTCCTGCGCATCCGCGCCGCGATGCGTGCAGGCCAGCAAAACCGCATCCATACGCCCGGCACCAAAAGATAAAATGTCGTTCAGCCAATCGCTTAGCCCTTCTGCACTGCGGATTTCGCCTGCTGCGATGCTGGTCTCCAACCCATGCGAATAGGCAAAAGAGCCCAGAGGAAAGGCGGGGGAAAGCCATTGCATCAGCTGCATCATATCAGCGCTCAGGCGCGCAGGATCAGTCATGCGAATGCCCGTGCTCATGCGAGTGCTCATGGCTGTGGCTGTGCTCATGGCCGTGGCCGTGGCTGCTCTCTTGCTCATGCGGCGCGTGATCATGGCCCATCGTGCGCCCATGCCCATAGGCCCCGCCAAGCGGATGAAAAGGTGCTGTGATCGGCTCGATCTGCGCGCCCAGCTGGGCCAACATCCGCGCCAAAACCGGATCCTCGCGCAGCAAAATGTGATCCGCAGCCATCTGGCAAGGCGTGTGCCGATTGCCGATATGCCAAGCCAGTTCAAGCAGGTTGCCCCGCACGCGCAAAAGCGCCTCATCGGCCGGGCGCACAAGGATATGCCGCCCGTCACTCAAAGCAAGCGCATCGCCCGGGTTGAGCGAAATTGTCTGAGCAATATCAATATGAAAGGCCTCGCCCGCATCCGTTCGGAGCCGCTTTCGCCGCACCAAACGCGCCTCGTAATCAAGGGTGATTTCGCCATCTGCTGGGCCGTCAAAATCGGCGGCGCGCAGGACAGTATGACAGGTAATTTGCGCGTTCATTATGGTCTGATCTCCGGGATTTCTGCGCCTATTTTGGCGGATTTCAGCGGCATTGGGAAAATTTTAACCGAATCCATTTCAAACTCCTCGCGTGAGGTCCAAAAGGAGAACACGATGATCGCCCACCGCTCCCCGGTTGATGAATTGGCCTATGTGCGCGCCCGTATTTCTGAGCTGAAAGCCCGCGAGGCGACGCTGCGCATGGCCTTTCTTGAGAACAATGAAACCGGCCGCTTTCCGGGCTATTCCAATGATGTTTTGGTCCAACGAAAAGAGCAACAAATCTTTGATTCCAGCCGCTTGCCCAAGCATATCCGCGATGATCCGCAATATTATCGCACCCGGTTTACCAATTATGTGCGCGTGGTTGAGAAAGAGGATACCCCCCTGACCCTTGTGCGCGAAGAGGATCCCTTTGCCGCTTTTGTCGCCCCCAAACGCCCGCAAATTGCGCATATGCGCGAAGAGGCGGCCGAATTTGAGGAGGCATATGATGTGATCGAGCAGATTTAGCCCGCGAAATCCTGCCATATCAAAACATGAAATAGCGCTGCGCCATGGGCAGCACTTCGGCTGGCGCGCAGGTCAGCAATTCGCCGTCCGCGCGCACTTCATAGGTCTCTGGGTTCACATCGATCTTGGGGCGCGCATCGTTCAGGATCATCGAAGATTTGCCAATATTGCGGGTGTTTTGCACCGCGACAGTCTCCTTGGCCAGCCCAAGCTGATCGCCAATCTTGCCCGATTGCGCCGCCTCAGACACAAACAATACCGCCGAACGCTCGACCGAGCGCCCATAGGCCCCGAACATCGCGCGCGAATAAACCGGCTGCGGGGTTGGGATCGAGGCATTGGGATCGCCCATCTGCGCCATAACGATCGTGCCACCAATCAGAGACATCTCGGGTTTCACCCCGAAAAACGCCGGGTTCCAAAGCACGAGATCCGCCCGTTTGCCAACCTCGATTGAGCCGATATGCGCGGCCATCCCATGGGCAATCGCTGGGTTGATCGTATATTTCGCAATATAGCGGCGCACGCGGAAATTGTCATTGTCGCCTGTTTCCTCCGCCAATCGCCCGCGCTGTTTCTTCATCTTATCAGCGGTTTGCCAGGTGCGGATCAGAACCTCGCCTACCCGCCCCATGGCCTGAGAATCCGAGGCAATGATCGAAAACGCGCCCAGATCATGCAAGATATCCTCGGCGGCAATCGTCTCGCGGCGAATGCGGCTTTCGGCAAAGGCCACATCCTCGGGGATCGATTTATCCAAGTGATGGCAAACCATGAGCATATCGAGATGCTCTTCCAGTGTATTAACGGTAAAGGGCCGGGTTGGATTGGTTGAGCTGGGCAAAACATGCTCTTCGCCCACGACCTTGATGATATCGGGCGCATGGCCCCCGCCCGCGCCTTCGGTATGAAACGCGTGGATCGTGCGCCCCTTCATCGCGGCCACGGTATTCTCCACAAAGCCGCTTTCATTCAGCGTATCTGTGTGGATCATCACCTGCACATCCATGTCATCCGCCACACCAAGGCAGCAATCAATCGCGCCCGGTGTCGTGCCCCAATCCTCGTGCAGTTTCAGCGCACAAGCCCCGCCATTAACCATCTCGATCAAGGCCTCGGGCTTGGAAGCATTGCCCTTGCCCGAGATGCCGAAATTCATCGGAAAGGCGTCCAAAGATTGCAGCATCCGCCCGATATGCCAGGGGCCGGGGGTGCAGGTCGTCGCCAAAGTCCCATGCGCCGGGCCCGTGCCGCCGCCAAGCATCGTGGTCACGCCGGAATGCAGCGCATCTTCAATCTGTTGAGGGCAAATGAAATGAATGTGGCTGTCAAATCCGCCCGCCGTGAGGATGCGCCCCTCGCCGGCAATCGCCTCTGTCCCGGGCCCGATAATGATATCAACGCCCGGCTGCGTATCGGGATTGCCCGCCTTGCCAATCGCCGCTATCCGCCCGTCGCGCAGGCCAACATCCGCCTTATAGATCCCGGTGTGATCGACGATCAGCGCATTGGTGATCACCGTATCAACCGCCCCGCCCGCGCGGCTTACCTGACTCTGGCCCATCCCATCACGGATCACTTTGCCGCCGCCAAATTTGACCTCTTCACCATAAGTCGTCAAATCGCGCTCGACCTCGATGATCAGATCCGTATCAGCAAGGCGCAGCTTGTCGCCCGTGGTGGGGCCATACATATCGGCATAGGTGGCGCGGGAAATCTTCGCTGGCATCGGGGCGTTCCTTTAATTCTGTTCAACAAGCGCGCGCAGATCTTCGCTGCGCTGGCGCGTTAGGTTTTCCAAACACATGGTGACAATGAGAGGCTCCATCGAGCCGCCGCGCGCCATGAACCCTTCGGTGCGGCAGGCTGCATCGCGGTACGGGATCCATGCGCGCTGCGCCTCCAAAAGCGCATCGGCCGCGCCGCGCATATTTTTGGGCAAATCGCTGTCGACCCGACGAAAATAATCGCGCGCGGTTTGGTAATCAAAGTTAAGATCCCCATCCGCCGCCTTGTAGGCCTGATCCGCGCAATAAAGCATGTCCCGTTGGGTCATCGGCTCAAGACAGTTGATATCCTCGGCCAAAGCCCCGCCAGCCAAAGCACAAACCGCGCCAGCAATCGCCCCGCGTAACATCAACTTCTCAAACCCCATCTCAAAGCGCCCCCATAACATCTTGATTAAAGCCATAAATCTCGCGCGCGCCGCCAAAGGGAACAAGGCTCACCTCGCGCGTTTGCCCCGGCTCAAATCGAACGGCCGTGCCCGCAGCAATATCAAGCCGCATGCCCCGCGCAGCATCGCGATCAAAATCAAGCGCGCTGTTGGTCTCGCCAAAATGATAATGCGAGCCAACCTGAACAGGGCGATCACCGGTGTTGCGCACCACCAAAACAATCGCCTCCATACCCGCATTCAGCTCAATCTCGCCCGCTTTCACAAACAACTCGCCCGGTATCATCTGTCTTCCCTCCTAATCGCCTCAAAGCCACTTTTTCTTGGCCCAAATACTCAAATCCCAACCTATCCGCGCCGATCACCGGATCGGATGATGCACTGTCACCAGCTTGGTTCCATCGGGAAATGTCGCCTCAACCTGTACATCATGGATAATCGCCGCGATCCCCTCCATACATTGATCCGCTGTGATCACATGCGCACCGGCTTCCATCAAATCCGCAACAGAACGCCCATCGCGCGCGCCCTCAACGACAAAATCGGTGATCAAGGCAATCGCCTCGGGGTGGTTCAGCTTGCAGCCGCGCGCAAGCCGCCCGCGCGCAACCATGGCCGCTAAGCTGATCAAAAGCTTGTCTTTTTCCCTAGGGGTAAGGTTCATATCTTATCCTTCATCTTCAAACCTGCCAAACGCGCGGCAAAGCGCAGCCGCGCAATTGGGTTAATATCTGTGCCACGGCCCGGCGCAGCGGCCAGCCATCTTGCGCCATCACGCGGATGATCAGCTTGCCATCCCAGCCGCTCGCCGCCGTTTCAACGCCGCTTAGCCCATCCAAAACTGTGCGCAGCGCCCCCAAACCATCCTCGGCCCCGCGCGCGATCAAAGCGATGGTGGCAAAGGCGCGCGCATCGCCAAAAGTGGCAACACCAGATCGGCGCGCCAGCGCCTTGCCATCAATCGCCAAGGGCTCAACCATCACAGGCCGCCCATCGCGCTTAACCTCTCGCAGATCGTGAAACGCTATATTTTCAAGCGTCTCCCCCATGGCCGCGCGCCCAAGAACAACGCTCTCGACCATCAAAAATTCCGCCTCCCCTGCAAGCGCGGCCCGCGTTTCGCGCCGCAAAGACGCGCCCTCAAACAGGATCGTTTCTTGGGGCAGCCAATCCAGCCGCGCCCCCGCGCCAAGCTGTATCGAGACATCAAGATTGGCCTGCCCGCCACTGGATTGATACGCGCGCTCGGCGGTTTGGGTCGTGGCCACGGCGCGCGCACCAGCGCCCAAATCAAGCCCGTAGCGCATCACATCCCCGCCAGTTAACCCCCCAGCCGTATTAAGAAAAACAATCTCCGGCAGGCCGCTGTGAACCCGCGGCAAAATCGCCTTGGCCGATCCCGATTGATGCAGATCGCGCAGCACAGCCCGATCATCCTTGCCCCGGATCAGCCCAACATGCGCCCGCCCACGGGTGCGCTGCATCCGCGCAGCGCCCAAAAGCGGCGCGCCATCTCTGGGCGGCACCTGCGCTTTGTGCTGTCCTGGCGTATCAAACATCTGTTCCGGCCCCCTCGCGCCCGACTTTGCGGGGCCGCGCCCCAAGGTTCAACGCATCGCGCGCCCCGGCCCTCGCTTTTCGCCACTTCACGCGCCGCCGCGCCTATTTTTTGGGCAAATGCGCCGCGCCAAAGGCCCCGTCGGCTTGGTTTGCCGCGCGATTGGCCGCCTATGCGCCCGCAAAGCCGCCCAATGGCCAAGCCGAGACCACGCAATTGAAAACTGCGCCCAATCTCTATGGAATGCTGCAACCGCATAGTGTAATCGTTAACCCTATGACAGACAGTATCACAATTCGCCGCCCCGACGATTGGCACCTCCACCTGCGCGATGGCGCGATGTTGCAAGCCGTTCTGCCTGAGACCACGCGCCACTTCGCCCGTGCGATCATCATGCCAAATCTGATCCCGCCAATTGTGACTGGCGCGCAGGCCGCCGCCTATCGCGAAAGGATTTTGGCCGCGGCCCCCGGTGTTGGCTTGTTTGAGCCTTTGATGACCCTCTATTTAACCGAAACAACAGATGCCGAAGATGTCGCGGCGTCCTATGCTTCTGGCCTGATCAAAGCGGTGAAACTCTACCCCGCAGGCGCGACAACCAATTCAGCCTCAGGCGTTAAGGATTTTGACAAAGTGCGCGGCGTGCTTGAGCGGATGGCCGAGATTGGCCTGCCGCTTTGTGTGCACGGCGAAGTCACCGATCCGAACGTCGATATTTTCGACCGCGAGGCAGTTTTCATTGATCGTGTGCTTGAGCCATTGCGCCGCGCCACGCCCGGTTTGCGCGTTGTGATGGAGCATATCACCACCAAACAAGGCGTAGACTATGCCCGCGCGGGCGACGATACGCTTGGGGCGACGATCACAACCCATCACCTTGTGATCAACCGCAATGCGATTTTTCAGGGCGGCATCCGGCCCCATTATTTCTGCCTGCCGATTGCCAAGCGCGAAGAGCATCGCCTTGCCCTGCTTGAGGCGGCCACATCCGGCCCGGGGCGCTTTTTCCTTGGGACAGATTCCGCACCGCATCTCAACAAGGCCAAAGAATCCGCTTGCGGCTGTGCGGGCTGTTTCACCGCGACAAATACAATGTCGATCCTTGCCGAAGTCTTTGAAAAAAGCGGGCGGCTCGATCAGCTCGAGGCCTTCACATCCCTCAATGGCCCGGCCTTTTATCGCCTTGAACCCAACGACGATAGTATCACGCTCAATCGCGATGGCCCTGTGCCCTATCCGGCCCAAATCGATACGCCCGAGGGGCCGTTGACCCTGTTTGATCCGGGCTTTGATCTGCATTGGCGCGTTGAGAGATAATGCTTTGGCGGGGTCGCGGGGCCGAGTTTTCCCTTGCTTGCGGCGCGCGAATCTAGGAACCAAGGCCAACCGCGCGCGGCCCCTGCCCGCCAAAGATTGCTGACCAAAGGAACGCCTGATGATCCCGAGCTCTTTCCCCCCCGCAGAAGAAATCGCCCGCCTGACAGCGCGCATGTTGTTGGAAATCAAGGCCGTGCATTTCAATGCGGATGAGCCGTTCATCCTTGCCTCTGGCCTGCCATCGCCAACCTATATTGATTGCCGCAAGCTGATTTCCTACCCGCGCATCCGCTCAACCCTGATGGATTTCTTGACCGTCACCGTGATGCGCAACGCCGGTTTTGAGGCTTTTGATAATATCGCTGGCGGCGAAACGGCTGGCATTCCCTTTGCTGCGATGGTGGCCGAACGCATGGCTTTGCCGATGACATATGTGCGCAAAAAGCCCAAAGGCTATGGGCGCGGCGCGCGGATTGAGGGCGAAATGTCTGAAGGCCAGCGGGTTTTGCTGGTTGAGGATTTGACAACCGATGGCGGATCAAAGCTTTCTTTCGTTGATGCGATCCGCGAAACGGGCGCGACCTGTGGGCATACGGCTGTTATCTTTTACTACGGGATATTCCCGGAAACCGAGAAGACATTGGGCGATCACGGCGTTCAGCTGCATGCGCTTTGCACTTGGTGGGATGTTCTGGCCGAGGCGCGCGATCAGGGCGCGTTTTCAGACGACACATTGGCCGAGGTCGAGACCTTTTTGAATGCGCCGCGCGCTTGGCAAGAGGCCCGCGCCAAGGGCTAAGCCTGTGCGCGCCACAACTGCGAAAATAAATTCCGCGCGGCCAAATCCGCGCAAGTGTTTGATTTATCTGCGCGCCTAAGGGCTGCGCCAAGTTATCCACAAAACATACAATTTGCGCAGGCTGATTTTGCGCTCTAAGAAAAGACCGGGACGGTAAGTGGGGAAGACATGAACGAGATCAGCGCGCTAAACACGCAAGAGCCAAAACTCGGCGAGGCGCCCACGCCCATGCCCCATTCCATCGAGGCCGAACAGCAGCTTCTTGGCGCGATCCTGACCAACAATGATGTCTATGATCGCATCGCCTCGATCATCCGGCCCGAGCATTTTTATGACCCGGTTCACCGGCGCATCTATGAGCAAGCGGCCTCGCGCATTGCCAAGAATATGCTCGCCTCACCGGTAACATTGAAAGCCTATCTCGAGGATGATGAGGGGCTCAAAGAGCTTGGCGGGGCGGCCTATTTGGCGCGGCTTGCGGGCGCTGCGATCTCAAGCTTTGCGGTGCGCGATTACGCCCAGATGATTTATGATTTCGCCATCCGGCGCGAGCTGATCGCTTTGGGCAATGATATCGCGGGCAAGGCCAGCAAGGTTGAGGCCGATAAAGAGCCCAAAGATCAGATTGTTGACGCGGAACAGGCGCTTTATGCGCTTGGCGAAGAGGGCAAATCTGAAAGCGGATTTCAGAGCTTTCTCAAGGCTGTAACGGATGCTGTTAATGTAGCCAACGCCGCCTATCAGCGCGATGGCGGCATGTCTGGTGTCTCGACCGGCCTGATTGATATGGATAAAAAGCTTGGCGGTTTGCACAAATCCGATTTGCTAATCCTCGCCGGCCGCCCCTCGATGGGCAAGACATCCCTGGCGACCAACATCGCCTATAACATCGCCAAAGCCTATAAAAAGGGCAAGCTGCCGGATGGCACTGAGGGGGCGGTTGATGGCGGGGTTGTTGGTTTTTACAGCCTCGAGATGAGCGCCGAACAACTGGCGGCGCGGATTTTGTCGGAGGCTTCCGAAGTCCCTTCTGAGCGGATCAGGCGCGGCGATATGACGGAGACGGAATTCCGCCGCTTTGTTGAGGCGGCCAAGCAGCTTGAAGCCTGCCCTTTGTTTATTGATGATACGCCCGCCCTGCCGATCAGCCAGCTCGCCGCGCGCGCCCGGCGGCTAAAGCGGACGCATGGTTTGGACGCGCTGTTTATCGATTATCTTCAGCTGGTGCGCGGCACGGGCAAAGGCGAAAACCGGGTGAATGAGATTTCCGAAATCACCATGGGCCTCAAGGCGATCGCCAAGGAATTGCAGATCCCGGTGATCGCGCTTTCCCAGCTGTCGCGCCAGGTTGAGAACCGCGAAGACAAGCGCCCGCAGCTTTCGGACCTGCGGGAATCTGGCTCGATTGAGCAGGATGCGGATGTGGTTATGTTTGTGTTTCGCGAAGAATATTACAAAGAGCGCGAAAAGCCCGGCGATCATGAGCTTGATAAAATGGCGATCTGGCAAGAAGAGATGGAGCGCCTGCATGGCAAGGCCGAGGTCGTTATCGGCAAGCAGCGCCACGGGCCGATTGGCACGGTTGAGCTGAGCTTTGAGGGGCAGTTTACCCGCTTTGGCAACTTGGCCAAGCAATGGCAGGGCGAAGGCGGCGGCGCGGATTACTAGCGCTTTTAGGCGTGTAAATGTGGCCCGAGCGCTACATATTTTGCTTAATTCTCAATGTATTATGGTTAACGGGCGCTTAAGGCTGGGCCGTTTGCTTTGGCGCGGTATCATTTTGGCGTTAAGGTTGATGAAATATTAAATGGCCCGGCGCGCATGTATACGTTGATCACCACGGTAAAGGATGAAGCCCCCTATTTGATCGAATGGGTGGCCCACTATCGCACGCTTGGCTTTGACAATATCATCATCTGTTTCAACGATTGCAAAGACGGCACTTTTCGCATGTTGCGCCGGATGCAGGACCTTGGGCTTGTGGTGCTGCATCAAACCGAAGGGCGGCGCGGCGGGGTTCAGCGGGCGGCTCTGAGCCAGGCCTATAGGATGGATATTTCGCAACAGGCCGATTGGATTTTCGTCTGTGATGCGGATGAATTTCTCAATATCCATGTGCCCGGCCACACTATTCATGATCTGATCGAGGCGACCAGTGGCGCGCCGGATGTGATTTCGATCCCCTGGCGCATTTTCGGCATGGATGGGATCACCAAATTGGAAGATCGCCGCATCACCACGCAATTTACCGCGACCGAGCGCCCTTGGCATCCTGTCACCTCGCCGCGCACGGGTAAATGGGTCAAAAGCTTCTTTCGCAATTGGGAAAAGTACAAGCGGATCGGGATACATCATCCCGTTGCCCTGCCCGAATGCGAGGCAGATCTGCGCTGGGTTTTGCCTGGCGGGGCGCAATATATGAAGGATGGCGCGCGCACAGAGCATCCGCCCTCTTACGCGCTCGCGCAGGTCAATCACTATGCGCTGCGCTCGCTCGACAGCTATCTCAACAAACGCGCGCGCGGCCGGGCCAATCACAACAAAATGCAGTTAGGCGTTGATTATTTTGATAAATTCGACCTCAACCATATGCGCGACACCTCGATCAGCCGCTATCACGAGGCCGTGCAAGAGCTTTATGATATGATGCTGGATGATGCGATCCTCAATGAGGTCCATCAAGCCGCGCTGCGCTTTCATCGCATGCGGGTCTCGCGGATGCGGGCCGATCCGGCCAATGATCAGATGATCGCCGAGATGGAGAGCTTGGCCGCGCGCAATCGGCTTGGCGCCAATATGTGCCAGCTTGGAAAACTCCCCAAACAGGCGCTTAAACCGGACAAATCGCCTGCCAAAATCACCGCCAAAGCTTGAGGCCGCGCCGCATGGGTTTTGCAGCTTTTGTCGCGCGGGCTGATCGCCGCAAAGGGCAAATTTCGCTTGCGTGTTGCGGCGCTCTTGGCCACAAAGCGCCCCATGGCAACAGGAATATTGCATATTGATCTGTCGGCATTGGCTGACAATTGGCGCGCCCTAGATCGCGCCAGCGCAAGCCATGTGCAAACGGCGGCTGTGGTCAAAGCGGATGGCTATGGGCTTGGGGCGGCGCGGGTTGCGCGGGCTTTGGCCCAAGCTGGTGCGCGGCGCTTCTTTGTGGCGGTGCCCGAAGAAGGCGCGGTGCTGCGCGAAGCCCTTGGGCCGGATGTGCAAATCTGCGTCTTTGCGGGGCATATGGCGGGCGATACCGATATGATCGGCGATCTCGGCCTGACCCCGATGCTCAATTCAATGGAGCAGCTGACCCGCCATTTTGAGGCCCTGCCCGGCGCGCCCTTTGGCATTCAGCTTGATACGGGCATGAACCGGCTTGGCATGGAGGCGCCGGAATGGGCGGCCGTGCGCGATCTGGTTGAGGCGGCGGGCCCGCAATTGATCATGTCGCATCTGGCCTGCGCGGATGAGCCGGATCACGCGATGAATGCCCGCCAGCTCAAGCAATTCCGCGAGATGACCGATGGAACAGCGGCCCCGCGCTCTTTTGCCAATACCGGCGGCATCCTGCTTGGCCCTGAATATCACTTCGAGATCACCCGCCCGGGCATTGGCCTTTATGGCGGCGAGCCGTTCAAAGAGGCCGCGCCGGTTGTGCGCCTTTCACTGCCGGTGATCCAGACCCGCGAATTGGCCGCCGATGAAACCGTTGGCTATGGCAACGCTTGGACAACCCAAAGCGGCGCGCGTATTGCCACGCTTGCGGGCGGCTATGCCGATGGGATCACCCGGCATTTATCGAACAAAGCGATGCTCTTTCATGGCAAAACCGCCTGTCGCCTTGCGGGCCGGGTTTCGATGGATTTGCTGACGGTCGACATCACCAATTTGGAAGAAAACCCGCGCGAGCTGGATCTGATTTGCCCGGCGCAAGGGGTTGATGCTCTGGCCAAATTGGCCGGCACCATTGGCTATGAATTGCTCACCCAGCTTGGCGCGCGCTATCAGCGGCGCTATGCGGGCTCTGGCGCGAGCCGATCAGAATGAGCCGGTTTCTGGCTGGTTTTTTGGCGGCGCTTGGGCGGGCTGTTCTTGGCGTATTGGCCGCGGTCGGGCGGGTCTCGATCTTTGCTGGCCAAACGGCGAGCCATTTGTTTCGCCCGCCGTTTTACTTTAAAGAATTCGCGCATGCCCTTCTAACCATTGGATATTTCTCACTTCCAGTCGTTGGGCTTACGGCCCTGTTTACCGGCGGCGCGCTGGCGCTTCAGATCTATGCAGGTGGTGCGCGTTTCTCGGCCGAGGCGGTTGTTCCGCAGATCGTGGCCATTGGGATGGTGCGCGAACTTGGGCCTGTTTTGGTTGGCCTGATGATCGCCGCGCGGGTGACTTCTTCCATCGCAGCCGAGATCGCCACGATGAAAGTGACCGAGCAAATTGATGCACTTGTGACCCTCTCCACCAACCCAATGAAATATCTCACCTTGCCGCGCGTGCTCGCTGCTTTGGTGGTTGTGCCGCTGCTTGTTGGGATTGGGGATATCGTTGGGGTGATGGGTGGATTTTTGGTTGGCACGCTCCAGCTTGGCTTTAATCCGGCGACCTATATCAACAATACGGTCGATTTTCTGCAGGCCGCGGATGTGCTTTCCTCGCTTGCCAAGGGCGCTGTCTTTGGCGCGATAGCGGCTTTGATGGGCTGCTATTACGGGATGCATTCCGGTCGCGGCGCGCAGGGCGTTGGCAAGGCAACGAAATCGAGTGTGGAGGCCGCGGCGGTCTTGATATTGGCCGCGAACTTCCTGCTCACCAACCTGTTCTTTTCCGCATGATTAAGCTTGAGAATGTTCATAAAGCCTTCGGGCCAAAGCAGGTTTTGCGCGGGGTCGATCTTGAGATCACTCGCGGGCAAAGCATGGTGATCATCGGCGGTTCGGGCACGGGCAAATCGGTTCTGCTCAAGAGCGTTCTTGGGCTGGTGCGGCCAGATTCCGGGCTGATTACGCTGGACGGCGAAGATGTGGCCCGCGCCGAGCGGGATGCGTTTTTGGCCCGTTTTGGCATGCTGTTTCAGGGCGGCGCGCTGTTTGATTCCATGCCCGTTTGGCAGAATGTGGCCTTTCGCCTGATGCGTGGAAGTCTGAAGCGGCCCAAGGCAGAGGCGCGCGAAATTGCCATCGAAAAACTGCGCCGCGTAGGCCTTACGCCCGATGTCGCCGATCTTTTTCCGGCCGAGCTTTCGGGCGGTATGCAAAAGCGGGTTGGCCTTGCGCGCGCCATTGCCGCAGAGCCCGAGATCATCTTTTTTGATGAGCCAACGACCGGGCTTGATCCGATTATGTCGGGCGTGATCAACGAGCTGATCCGCGAGATCGTCGTTGAAATGGGCGCAACGGCCATGACGATTACGCATGATATGTCGAGCGTGCGGGCGATTGCAGATCGGGTGGCGATGCTGCACGATGGGGTGATCCAATGGGCTGGCCCTGTGGCAGATATGGATCACGCGCCGGATCCCTACTTGCGCCAGTTCATTTCGGGCAGCGCTGAAGGCCCGATTGAAGCGGTGCGCTAAGCAGGTGTTTGGGGGCGGCTTTAGGGGCGCATTTGGGGGCGGCGCTATGCACGCGAATTAAGCGCGCCTTTTCTCACTCGCGCAACAATCAAAGCGACCTCATCGCTTCGTTTCCAATCCATAAACAATCCCCAAGGGTGCGCGCAAAAACAGCCCCCGAAATGCGCGGAATTCTTAAAAAGCCATTGATTTATCATGGGAATAGATGATTCTGGGCAGGTCTGCCGTGGGGGTACGTTTATGACAAGTAACATCAAAGAAGCGCAATTTCGCGCTCAAAATATTCTGCACAACACATCTTTTTATCTGATCTTGGGGCTTGCGCTGGCCTCTTTGATCTTCAGCATCGGGGCGGCCATTGGCGCGCTGCCTTGGATCGAGGTTCTGGCGAGCTGGGGTGATCAACCGCTTCCCTATGCGGGGATCATTTTGCAGCTTTCGCTCACCGGGCTTTTGCTGGGCTTGTGCTTCTTTTTGCCGGCCAATGCGCGGATCATGCGGCTTGAACGCAGCCACCGCGATTTTCAGCTTTCCATGGAGGATGTGGCGCAGGCTTACCGCATTGCGCATGCGGCGGATCGCTCTGGGGTTTTCACCCTCTCTAGCGAATTTGACGATGTGCGTGATCGCATCCATCACATGCGCCGCCATCCCGAATTGGCCGCGCTTGAGCCGGAGGTTTTGGAAGTTGCCGCGCAGATGAGCCGGACATCAAAAGACCTCTCGGTGATCTATTCAGACGAGCGGGTTGCCCGCGCCAAGGCGTTTCTCAAGCAGCGCCAAGAGGAGGTCGATGCCTTTCGCGAAACGATCACTTTGGCCCAGGCCTCTACGGATGAAATTCGCCGCTGGCTGCGCGATATTGAGGCGGATGAACATGCCGCTGAGCAGCAGTTGAGCCGCCTTGAGAAAGACCTGCGCGAAGTGCTGCCTGCGCTTGGGTATGAGCTCGATGATCCGGTGATTTCGGAGGATAACGTTGTTACGATTGGGGCCAAGCAACCCGCCAATTAGGGGGAGGGCAAAAGGCTTAGGGCGTTTTGGGAGAACTTAACCATTTGTTAGCTTTGATTTGCGAAGGATTAAGGTGGACAGAATGAAGTTAAATGAGACCCAAAATGACGTTATTTGAGGCCACCTTGCGATTGGTATTGGCGGCGATGCCTCTTTGCGTGGCGTTTGCGGCCCTGCTGCGGCTCAAACAATCGCGCAGCGCAAACCGCTATGCCTATGCACTGGCCCTGTTTGGCGCGGTTGCTTTGGCGGGGTTTTGCGGCCCTGATATTCTGTTTGCCCGTGATTTGCCGCTGCATTTCCCGCTTATGGCGCTGCTCAGCGCGCCGCTTTGGGCCTTGCTCACCGGGGCGCTTGAAATGGCGCAGCGCAGCTCTGGCTATGCATGGGGCTATCGCAAGAAAACCGCCTCTATGCCCCAGCGCCCCCGCCGCGCCCACGGCCAGAACCGCGCCCAAGACCGCATGCGCGCAGGCGCCGCGCCGGCCTTGCCAAGCCTGGGCCGCCAGATCGCGCAAAACCCGCGCCAATGGCCCGCCCCCCAGCCTGCGCAACAAAGCAACGCAATGCCTATTTTTCGCACGAGCCGGTTGCAAAGTTAAGGTTCTGCTGCCACCTCTTGGCGATGACATATCTGCGCCTTGCCAATCTCGCTCTGCTCTTGCTTTTCCCAATCGCCTGGGCCGCGCCCTTGATGCGCGCAGGGCTTTTGCCGCTGTTTAAGCTCAAGGAAATCAGCGTGTTATCTGGCATTTCCAGCCTTTGGGAAACGGATATATTTCTTGCGCTTATCGTCATTCTCTTCGCTTTGATCGCCCCCATGGCCAAGATCATCGGGCTTGCGATGGTGCAATTTGGGCGGGCGCCTTCGCGGCTTTTGGGGGCGCTGCATCTTTTGGGCCGCCTCGCGATGGCGGATATTTTCCTGATCGCGATCTATATCACGCTGGCCAAAGGGCTTGGGGTTGGGCGGCTTGAAATCGGCTGGGGGCTCTATCTGTTTAGCGCCTGTATTCTTGCCTCGCTGGCGATCACAGAAGCCACGCACAGGCGCTTGCCAAGCCGCGCGAAGTAACGCTAAGCAAGCGCATGGCAAAGAACACATCTTTCAAATGCAGCGCTTGCGCCGCGATCAGCACCAAATGGTCGGGCCGCTGCGAGGCATGCGGCGAATGGAACTCGATCACCGAGGACAAACCGCTTTCGGCAGGCCCGGCTTCGAAATCCTTGGGCGCGCGGCGCGGATCAACCATCAAACTCACCGATCTGAGCACAGAAGAGGCCCCGCCACCGCGCACCAATTCGGGCATGGCCGAGTTGGATCGGGTCTTGGGGGGCGGTTTGGTTGCCTCTTCTGCGGTGCTTGTGGGCGGCGATCCGGGCATCGGCAAATCGACGCTTTTGTTGCAAGCGGCGGCAAGTTTTGCCCGTAAGGGGCTGAAATGCATCTATGTTTCCGGCGAAGAGGCCAGCGCGCAAATCCGCATGCGGGCGCGCCGTTTGGGCCTTGCCGATGCACCGGTTCAGATCGCAACCGAAACCAACCTGCGCGATATTCTGACCACGCTTGAAACGGAAATGCCGGATCTGGCGATCATCGATTCGATCCAAACCATGTGGGCGGACAATGTTGAAAGCGCGCCCGGCTCTGTTTCCCAAGTGCGCGCCGCAGCCCATGAGCTGACAACATTTGCCAAACGGATGGGGATTTCGGTGATTTTGGTCGGCCATGTGACCAAAGACGGCCAGATCGCCGGCCCGCGTGTGGTTGAGCATATGGTCGATACGGTGCTCTATTTTGAGGGCGAGCGCGGGCATCAATTCCGCATCCTTCGCGCTGTGAAAAACCGCTTTGGCCCCTCCGATGAGATCGGCGTATTCGAGATGACCGGGGCGGGTTTGGCCGAAGTGCTGAACCCTTCGGCGCTGTTCCTGTCTGAGCGTGATAAGCCTGCGCCGGGATCGGTTGTTTTTGCCGGGATTGAAGGCACGCGGCCTTTGTTGGTTGAGTTTCAGGCGCTTGTCTCGCCCTCGCCGCATTCTCAGGCGCGGCGCACGGTTGTGGGCTGGGATGGCGCGCGATTGGCGATGATTTTGGCCGTTTTGGAAAGCCGCTGCGGCATCCCTTTTGCCGGGCTTGATGTCTATCTCAATGTCGCGGGCGGGATCAAAATTTCCGAACCAGCTGCCGATCTGGCTGTGGCCGCGGCGCTACTCTCGGCGCGCGAAGATGTGGCCGTGCCGACGGATACTGTGATTTTCGGCGAAATTAGCCTATCAGGGGCGCTTAGGCCTGTTGGCCAGACCGAAAATAGGTTGAAAGAAGCTTCAAAACTTGGTTTCACCTCAGCAATCGCTCCGAGCCGGAGCAAATATAGCTCGGATGAGGGCCTGTCGCTGAAACAGATGAGCGATTTGACCGGGTTTGTTGGCGATATATTTGGCGCAGGCTAGCGCCACACAGAGATAAGCAGGCTTGCGGGCCGCAGACGGGAGCGACGGATGGAAGGTTTCAATATCGTGGATGGGGTCGTTGCCCTGATCGTGATAATTTCGGCGATCCTCGCCTATTCCCGCGGCTTTGTGCGCGAAGGCATGTCGATTGTGGGCTGGGTTGCGGCGGCGTTTCTGGCCTTTGCTTTTGGGCCACGCGCGGCGCCTTTGGTGCGAGAAATTCCGATCATCAATGAATATCTCGATGGCAATTGCGAGCTTTCGGTGATTGCGGGCTTCTTTGCGGTTTTTGCGGTTGCGCTTGTTGTCGCCTCGGTGATCACGCCGCTGTTTTCTTCCGTTGTGCAGCGCTCGGCGCTTGGCGGTTTGGATCAAGGGCTTGGCTTTTTGTTTGGGGTTGTGCGCGGTGTTGTTTTGGTCGCGGTTGCCTTGATCGTTTTTGATCGCATGGTGCCGGGCGAGGATTTCTTGAAGATCGGCGAGAGCCGCACGGCCAAGGTTTTTGCCCGCTCTGAGGGGCGGCTCAATGAGCAGCTTCCAGAGGATGCGCCAAGCTGGATTGTGGCGCGTTATGAAGGCCTTGTCGCGCAATGTTCTGAATAGCGCCGGGGCCTTGATCCGCGCCTGACTTGACTAGAAACACGTTAGAATAGGCGCAAAATCATGGCTATCTCCCCCCGCTTTTGGAACTGGATTGCGAATTTCTATTCGAAAAACCCTGTCGCCGATCAAGCAAGCTATGCGCGCAAATTGGAGCAGACCCAGGCCATCCTGCGGCCCGATTGGCAGATGCTTGAGCTTGGCTGCGGGACGGGCACAACGGCCATCATCAATGCGCCCTATCTCGCCCAGATCCATGCTGTTGATTTCGCCCCCAAGATGATCGAGATCGCCAAAACCCGTGCCGCACAAGCCGGTGTTACAAACATCACTTTCGAAGTTGGCACGTTTGAAAACCTTGCGTTGGATGCGCGCTATGATGCGGTGGCGATGCACTCTTTGCTGCATCTTTTGCCCAATTGGAAAGAGGCCATTCAGCGCGCCTATGCGCTTTGTGAACCGGGCGGGGTTTTCATCTCTTCGACCAGCTGCCTAAGCGGCCCGGAGCGGATCTTTGCGCCGATTTTTACACTGTTGTCGCCGCTCAGAATCTTGCCGCGCCTTGCGATCATTGCCCCGCAGGACCTGCGCCAAGAGATGATCACTGCTGGTTTTGAGATCGAAACCGAGTGGCGCGCAGGCCCCGAACCCGAGCCCAAAGGCGCGGTCTTTATCATCGCACGAAAGCCGCTTGGCTAGGCGATGGTGCCGCACCTGCCCAAAGGGCGCGCAGATCGTCCCTTGAGCGCGAATTTTGACCATGCGTTCGAAAAACAATTGTGATCCTTTCGTGACACCGGGAGCGATACGCAGTAGACGAAACCCAACAGCAAATATTCGGATTCGGAGCCCCGCACATGCGCGAGATGCCTGACGCCCATCCTTTCGATTTTGACAGCCGCCACTGGCCCGGCGATGATGATAAACTCAAAGAAGAATGCGGCGTTTTCGGGGTTGTTGGGGTTGCTGATGCGGCCAATTTCGTTGCCCTTGGCATGCATGCGCTTCAGCACCGCGGCCAAGAAGCGGGCGGCATTGTCACCCATGATTTTGAGGCTGGGTTTAACTCGGCCCGCCGCTTTGGCTATGTGCGCGATAATTTCACCTCGCATGAAGTGATGACCACCCTGCCCGGCCCGATCGGCATTGGGCATGTGCGCTATTCCACTGCTGGTTCCAAAGGGGCGACCGCGATCCGCGATGTGCAGCCCTTCTTTGGCGAATTTTCCATGGGCGGCGCGGCCATTGCGCATAATGGCAATATCACAAATGCTGCGGCCCTGCGCCGCGAATTGATTGAGCGCGGCTCGATTTTTCAATCCTCATCGGATTCCGAGTGTATCATTCATCTTATGGCCCGCTCGCTTCAGCGCAACATTCCCGAGCGGATGAAAGACGCGCTGCGCCGGGTTGAGGGGGCGTTTTCCATCGTGGCGATGACGCGCACCAAGCTGATCGGTGTGCGCGATCCTTTGGGCGTGCGCCCGCTTGTTTTGGGCAAGCTTGGCGATGGCTGGGCGCTCAGCTCTGAGACATGCGCGTTGGATATTGTCGGCGCGGAATTCGTGCGCGAGATTGAGCCCGGCGAGATGGTTGTTATTTCTGAGAAGGGCGTTGAAAGCTTTCACCCGTTTGAGCGCAAGCCCTCGCGGTTTTGCATCTTTGAGCATGTTTATTTCAGCCGCCCCGACAGCATTCTTGGGGGGCGCTCGGTTTATGAGACGCGTCGCCAAATCGGGGTTGAGCTGGCGCGTGAAACGCCGGTTGATGCGGATCTTGTCTGCCCTGTGCCCGATAGCGGCACGCCCGCGGCAATTGGATTTTCGCAAGAAAGCGGCATTCCTTATGCGATGGGGATCATCCGCAATCAGTATATGGGCCGCACATTTATCGAGCCCTCCGAGCAGATCCGCAACATGGGCGTGCGCCTCAAGCTCAATGTGAACCGCGCGTTGATCAAGGGCAAACGGATCATTTTGGTTGATGATAGCGTTGTGCGCGGCACGACCAGCCGCAAGATCAAAGAGATGATTTTGGATGCAGGTGCCGCCGAAGTTCACTTCCGCATCGCTTCCCCGCCCACCATGTGGCCCTGTTTTTACGGGGTTGATACGCCCGAGCGGGATAAGCTTTTGGCGGCGAATATGAGTGAAGATGAAATGTGTGAATACCTCGGCGTGGATAGTCTCCGCTTCATCTCGCTCGATGGTTTGTACCGCGCGGCAGGAGAGGCCAAAGGGCGCGATGCCAAGGCGCCGCAATATTGTGATGCCTGTTTCTCGGGCGAATATCCTGTGGCCCCAAGCGATATGATCGACAAGGGTTTTGAGCTGAAAACAGCGGCGGAATAGAGAGATGGACAAGAAGATTGCTCTGATCACCGGGGCCTCGCGCGGGCTTGGCGCGGCATTTGCCGAGGCGCTTGCGGCGGATCATCATATCGTGGCCGTGGCGCGCACAACGGGCGGGCTTGAAGAGCTTGATGATCGGATCAAAGCTTTGGGCGGCGAGGCGACCTTGGCCCCGATGGACATCACCAATATGGATGCGATGGCCCAGCTTTGCCGCGCTGTCTATGATCGCTGGGGCCATGTGGATACATGGGTTCATGCCGCCGTTCATGCAGCCCCCCTTTCGCCTGCGCCCCATATGGATGCCAAAGATTTCGATAAATCCGTTGCGATCAATGTAACGGCCACGGGCAAATTGATCCCCATGGTCGCGCCGCTTCTGGATGCGGCACCGCAGGGGCGCGCGATTTTCTTTGAGGATGCGCGCGGCGGCGATAAGTTCTTTTCGGCTTATGGCGCAACTAAGGCCGCGCAGATCGCCTTGGCCCGCAGCTGGGAGGCCGAGGCGACAACGACCTCGCCGCATATCCATATCCTGCGCCCCGATGCGATGCCAACGGCCACACGCGCGCGCTTTTTCCCGGGCGAAGATCGCGCGCCCCTTGCCGCGCCGCTCTCAGAGGCCAAGCGGCTTTTGGCCAGCATCGCTTAAGCGGGTTTCGCTGCGGCGCCGGCCTCTTTGAGCATCATTTCCAGCAGCGTATTGAGGGCTTCAAAACTGCTCTCATTGTTCTCTGAGGGCTGCTGTTCAAGCCCGATAAGGGCGCTGTAAAGCAGGCGCGCTTTTGCCATCTCATCCGCGCATCCCGCCTCAACAAAACATCGCGCGACATAGGCGATCCGCTCTTGATCGACCTTGGCCAAGATCGCTGCAAAGGATGGATCGTAACGCGCCCAATCGCGCAGCGCTGGCTCTGCGGCGCGCCCGCCAACCTCGGGCGGCGTGGCGGTTGCAAGGGCCAATAAGCGCTCAAGCCGGGCGCGCCCAGGCGGTGTTTCGGCCTCAAGCTGGGCTATTATGCCGCTCACCGCCGCCTCTGACCAATAGGTCCAAAGCGCGGATTTCAGCGCCGCTAAATCCTCAAAATGCCAATAAAAAGAGCCCTTTGTCGCCCCAAGCTCACGCGCGATCGGTTCAACCCGAAGCGCTGCATGCCCGCCTTTGGCCAGAGCGCGAAAACCTGCTCTGATCCAATCCTCGCGGCTTTTGCGCGGCTTGGCGGGGGCAGTTGATTTGGGTTGCGGCGTTTTGACCATGGCCAACCATACGCAGGCGTATTGTTTTGCGCAACGCCCCGTGCAACCATACGGCACCGTATGGAATCAGGAGATCCCGATGAACAAGCCCATTTTCGCCGCAGCAATCATAATGACCGCAACGATTTTCCTCCATGTGATCGGCGGGGGCGAAGAGGTCCATGTACCGATGCAGGCCGGCGGGCTATCGCCGTTTTTGGCCGCTTTTGCCGCCGTGCTTTGGCATGCGGTTACGGTTGTTCTGATCATCATGGCGCTGGCGCTGTTCTGGCTGGCGCGCCATCCCAATCGCCCGCTTGCCCTTGCCCTTATCGGCCTGATGCTTGGCTGGTCGGCGGTGTTTATCTTGTACGGGGCGGTGCGCCTTGGTGATCTGTGGCAGATGCCGCAATGGACGATATTTACCACCGTTCCCGCGCTGATGATCTGGGGGCTAATGATGCGCAAGACGGGCGTCGATCAAACCTAATTGCGCGTTACATGGGGTTAAGACCCCTGCCCTGCCTTGCCGCCCGCGCGCTCCTGATCTAGACATAGAAAAAGGCATCAAAAGGCAGGGCAAAATGCGCATTCTCATCACCAATGACGACGGCATTAACGCCCCCGGCCTTGTTACCCTCACAGCCATCGCCAAAGAACTTGCCGGACCAAAGGGCGAGGTTTGGACTGTCGCGCCCGCCTTTGAGCAATCGGGCGTTGGCCATTGCATCAGCTACACCCGCCCGATGATGATCGCCGAGCTTGAAGAGCGCCGCTTTGCGACCGAAGGCTCGCCTGCTGATTGCGTTTTGTCGGCGATCCATGAGGTCATGCCCGCGCTGCCTGATCTTGTTCTTTCGGGGGTCAATCGCGGGAATAATGCGGCTGAAAATGTTGTTTATTCCGGCACGATTGGTGCTGCGATGGAGGCGGCGCTTCATGGGCTTCCTGCCATTGCGCTTTCGCAATTCTTGGGGCCAGAAAATTTTAATGAGCCGGATATGTTTGAAGCGGCGGCCGTTCATGGCGCGGCCACTATTCGAACATTGCTCGATAAAGCGATCTGGGATGATGCGGATTACCGCTTGTTTTATAACGTGAATTTCCCGCCCGTTCCGGCCAGCAAAGTCAAAGGGATGAAGGCCGTCTCCCAAGGCTTTCGCCGCGACGTCTCTTTTGGGATTGATCCCCATATTTCCCCTTCGGGGCGCAAATTTCTTTGGATCAAGGGCGGCCCACAGCACACACCAACCGAGCCGGGCACGGATGCCCATGCCAATCTTGAGGGCTATATTTCCGTCACCCCTCTGCGCGCAGATTTGACCGCGCATGAGACCCTTGCCGATCTGAGCGACCGGCTGAAATGAGCCTGCCCGCGCATATCCCTGCGGCCCTGCGAGGCGCTTTTTCATGAGCGATGCGGCGACCCAAAAGATGCAATTTCTCTATGCGCTGCGCTCCAAAGGCGTAACCGATAAGCGCACGCTGACGGCGATGGAAGCGATTGATCGCGGCCCCTTCGTGCGCGGGCTCTTTGCCGAGCGCGCTTATGAGGATATGCCGCTGCCGATTTCTTGCGGGCAGACGATTTCGCAGCCCTCTGTTGTTGGCCTGATGACGCAGGCGTTGAATGTTCAGCCGCGCGACAAGGTTTTGGAAGTTGGAACCGGCTCTGGCTATCAGGCCGCGATCCTGAGCCAGTTGGCGCGCCGGGTCTATACGGTCGATCGCCATCGCCGCCTTGTACGCGAGGCGCAGGCGGTTTTTGATGCGCTTGATCTGACCAATGTGACCGCCTTTACCGCCGACGGAAGCCATGGCCTGCCGGATCAAGCGCCCTTTGATCGCATCCTTGTGGCCGCGGCGGCCGAAGATCCCCCCGGCCCCCTCTTGGCGCAATTGCGCATTGGGGGTATCATGGTGCTACCCGTGGGCCAATCGGACGCGGTGCAAAGCTTGATCAAGGTCACCAGAACCGAGACCGGCTTTGAGTATGACGAGCTGCGCCCGGTGCGTTTTGTGCCGCTTCTTGAGGGGCTTGGCTCGGACGAATGATGCAGCGCGCCGCGATTTGCAGCGTTGTACAAAGACCGAAAGACAGGGCTAACCTGTTGATGAGTAACGAGATATGCATTTGGCGCATGCCCGATGCACCGGCAGTAGAAAAGCGTTCGGCCCATTAAGAGGCCATGAAAAGAGCGCAAGATTTGAGGAAGACCGAGCCATGGCAAAAGCCAATACGCCCCTGTTTCGCGCGTTGATGATCGGATCAGCGCTCACGCTTTTAAGCGCCTGTGACGAGCCGTTTGATTTTGATCTGCGCGGGCTTGGAAATGGGTTTGATACCTCGCAGGCCGCCCTTGCAGCGGCGGCGCCCCGCCCAAAACCGGATGATCGCGGTGTGATTTCCTATCCCAATTATCAGGTGGCTGTGGCCAATCGCGGCGATACGATTGTTGATGTGGCCAACCGGGTTGGTCTGCCACCGGCGCAGCTTGCGAAATACAACGGGTTGCCGATGGATGTGGCGCTGCGCAAGGATGAGATCATCGCTTTGCCAAGCCGGGTTGCTGAGCCATCCCCAGCCACAGGGGCGATCGCCACGGGCCCCATTCAGCCCGCCGAAACCATTGATATAACGACCCTTGCGGGCAGCGCGATTGAACGGGCGGGGCCAAGCAAGCCAAGCGCGATCACGCCTGCTGCAACGCCTGCTGCGGCTGCCAAACCTGCGGCGGTAGCCCCCAAGGTTCAGACCGGCGATGAGCCAGAGCGCCACAAGGTTGTGCGCGGCGAAACCGCCTATTCCATTGCGCGCAAATACGGTGTGACCGTCAAAGCTTTGGCCGAATGGAACGGGCTTGGCACGGATCTGAACCTGCGCGAGGGCCAATATTTGCTGATCCCAGTGGCGGCCGAGGCCCCTGCACCACGGGCTGTTGAAAATGAGCCGGGCAAAGGCACGCCGACCCCTGTGCCGCCCTCTGCTGCAACGCCCCTGCCTGCGGAAAAAGCAACCGCTGCGGCGCCTAAGGCGATCCCTGCATCGCCCGAACTTGCTGAGAGCCGCACCTCTGCCTCTTCTGCTGCGCGCTTTGCTTTGCCGGTCAATGGGCCGATCATTCGCGATTACGACAAGACGAAATCGGCCTTTATCCTGTTTAAGGCCGCGCCCGGAACGGCGGTAAAAATTGCCGATAAGGGCACAGTCAAGCTGATCTCAAAAAATGCTGATGGTGTTGAGATTATGGTTGTTGATCATGGCGGCGGGTTGCAGACGGCCTATTCCTTTATCGAGGGGATTTCGGTGAAAAAGGGCGCCTCTGTGAGCCGTGGGCAAACGGTTGCTAAGGTTGCGGATAACGAGTTTGGCGCGCTTCAGTTTATGGTCTTTAAAGGCACGCAGACGGTTGATCCGACGCCCTATTTGAACTGATTTATCCTGTTGAGGCGTGGCTCTTTATAAGAGTTTTATGCCTTCGGCGAGGATATTTGCGCAACTGTGAAATGGTGTGATGGTATCGCGCGCCGTGGTTTTGGCTGTTGGCGGGAAATTGGCGCGTTTTGGGGTGGGGTGGAGTGCTGTTTTACGAGGCGAAAGTTTGACGCCTTCGCGATGCCTCTAGTTTGATGCCTTCGCAGCAGTTACAGTTT
>JBOEGE010000008.1:55851-59638 GCA_050633265.1 Paracoccaceae bacterium
GTTACAGTTTGACGCCTTCGCGTCCGGCCAAATCCGTAAAGAATTGCCATGCCACTCGGCCAGAGCGCGCGCCGCGTGTGGCTTGCCATTCAATGGCTTCGGCGCGCAGGCGGGTGGGATCGATTTTGAGGCCGTAAGCGGCGCAGTAGCCCGCAATCATCGCGAGGTATTCATCTTGATCGCAGGGGTGAAATCCGAGCCAGAGGCCGAAGCGATCTGAGAGGGAGACTTTTTCCTCAACCGCTTCGCCCGGGTTGATTGCTGAGGAGCGTTCGTTTTCGATCATATCGCGCGGCATCAGGTGGCGGCGGTTTGAGGTGGCGTAGAAGATTACATTGTCGGGGCGGCCCTCGACCCCGCCATCGAGCACGGCTTTGAGGGATTTGTAATGTTGGTCATCGTGGCTAAAGGACAGATCATCGCAGTAGAGCACGAAGCGATCTGGGGCGGCGCGCAGCAGGCCGAGGAGGCGGGAGATCGAGGGGAGATCTTCGCGCTGTACCTCGACAATTTTGAGCGTTTCGCCTTGATTGAGAACTTCGGCGTGCACGGCCTTGACGAGCGAGGATTTGCCCATGCCGCGCGATCCCCAAAGCAGGGCATTATTGGCAGGCAGCCCTTTGGCAAAGCGCAGGGTGTTTTCCAGGAGCGTATTGCGGGCGCGTTCGATCCCGACGAGCAGGTTAAGCGCGACGCGGTTTACGTTTTTCACCGGGGCGAGGTGATCTGGCTCCACATGCCAAACAAAGGCATCCGCGCCGCTGAAATCGGGCGCTTGGGCGGGGCTTGGCGAGAGGCGTTCGAGCGCTTCTGCGATGCGGATTAGGGTGTCATCTTTGCTCATCGGGCTTATCTCGGCGCATCCTATGGATCGTTTTTATCGTCGAGGTCTGGCTCATCGGCAAGCTCATCTTCGGAGATGTCATCCCCGTCCATGTCTTCATCCCAGAGCCCTTCGGCCTTGAGGCGCGCGATGCGTTGTTTCTCCACATAGGCGACGAGGAAGATCGACATTTCATAGAGCCCGTAGACGACGATGAAGAGGATCAGCTGGGTTGTGACATCGGGCGGGGTGACGAGTGCGGCGACGATGAGGATCGCAACGACAGCGTATTTGCGGGTTCTGCGCAGGCCTTTGGCAGAGGCCAGCCCTGCTTTGCCCATCAGGGTGAGCAGCACGGGGAGCTGAAAGCACAGCCCAAAAGCGACGATCATTTTGAGTGTAATATCAAGGGTTTCGTTGACTTTGCCGTTGAAGACAATGTCGATCCCGCTTGTGGTTGTGTCTTGGGTGCCGGTGACGATTGCGGCGACCATTGAGGGCAAATCCGCAAAGCCAAGGAAGAAGGCCATCGCCATAGGCACGACGAAATAATGCGCAAAAGCCGCCCCCATCAAGAAGAGCGCAGGCGAGGCAATCAAGAAGGGCAGAAAGGCGCTTTGTTCGTTGCGATAGAGGCCGGGGGCGACAAAGCGCCAGAGTTGAAAGCCGATCACCGGGAAGGAAAGCATCAGCCCGCCAACCATGGAGATGCGCACCAGCGTGAAGAAATATTCTTGGGGCGCGGTGTATTGCATCACCGGGTTTGTATTGCCCAGTGCGCGCATGGTGTTTTCAATCGGGATGAGCAGGAAATCGAGGATTGTGCCGCCAACCGAAAAGCACAGCACCATGCCGATGACAAAGGCCAAAACAGCGCGGATGAGGCGCGTGCGCAGCTCTGCGAGATGCTCGATCAGGGGGGCCGCGCTATCTTCTAGCTCTTCGGTATTGCTCATTTAGGCGGTCTTTCCCGAAGGTTTTGGCGCGGCTTTGGCGGGTGTTTTGCGCGGCTTGGGCGCGGGCGATTTGGGTGTGGTTTTGGCTGCGGTTTTTGTGGTGGTTTTTGTGGTGGTTTTGGTGGGTGCTTTGGCGGCTGGCTTTTTGGTGGCCGTTTTGGCCGCTGGCTTTTTGGCAGCAGGTTTGGCCGCTGGCTTGGTGGCGGGTTTGGCCGCTGGCTTGGCGGCGGGTTTGGCGGCCTCTGCGGCGGCGGCGGCTTCGCTTGCTTTGCGTTCGGTCGCCATACGGGCCGCATTTTCCGAGATTTTGCGCGCGGCTTCGGCACGTTCTTCAGAGAGTGCGGCTGTTGCGGATTTGGTTTCTGTCAGGCTATTGGCGGCGTCTTTAAGCGCATCCATCCCCATTTTCTTTGGGTTGGTTGCCGCGCGCAGCGTTTTTTGCACCTCGCCAACGCCGGCCTGATCCGCCGCATCCTCCATCGCGCGCGAGAAATCCCGCGCCATGGCCCGCGCTTTGCCAGTGAACTGGCCCATCGTGCGAAACATGCCCGGCAGATCTTTGGGCCCGACCACGATCAACGCGACGATGCCAATCAGCACAAGCTCAGTAGAGCCAAATCCAAACATGAGGGTACCGCGCGAACAAAGCCCTTAGGCTTTGTCCTTCTCCTCGGCTGGCGTCACATCGCGCAGCTTTTCATCCGCTTCCGCGATCTCTTTCGTGCCATCGTCAACGCCGCGTTTGAAGGCTGTGATGCCCTTGCCGACTTCGCCCATAAGCGAGGAAACCTTGCCCCGACCGAACAAAACCAACACAACAACCGCGATGAGGATCAGGCCGATAGGGCCGATATTGTTAAACATTTTTTCTCTCCCAAGGAAGGCAGCCGCGCCGCCCAAATGCATTCTTACATATATCTATGGATTCTGCGGCCGATGTAAAAGGCGCAAATCAGCCGCAGGGGCACAATTGCGCCGAAATGGTGCGGATTTTGCCGGTTTGGCGCGCGGATTATCCCTTGGCCGGAAAGACAAAGCAGCGCTCGCGGCGCAGCATCAGCCAAAGCGGTGTTCCGGCTTTGGGCAGGAAGACCGAAGGCACGGTTGCATGCAGGATCGAGCCATCGAAATCCATCCGGAACTCAACAAGGCTTTCGCGCCCCATAAAGCGCGCCCGCTCAACGATGCCGCGCGCAGGCGTGCCATCTTGGGGGGTGGGATTGGGGCCGCGCCCTGCCCGATCAAAATCCATGCGCAGATGTTGAGGGCGGATCACGATCTCGACCTCTGTGCCATCCTTATGGCCGGGCGCGAGGAATTCACCAAAGGCCGTGGGCACAAGCGCGCCTTGAACTTTGCCGCGGATCACATTGATATCGCTAAAGAAAGCCGCCGCTTCGCGATCTTTGGGCGCGTTATAGATATTATAGGGCGCGCCTTGCTGGATGATCTTGCCATCGCGCATCAGAGCGATTTCATCGGCCATGCGCATCGCTTCATCCGGCTCATGAGTGACGAGAAGAACCGCCGTGCCCTCTTCTTTGAGCACGTCCAAAGTCGCATCGCGGATCTCGTCTTTGAGGCGCTCGTCAAGGCCGGAGAATGGCTCGTCCATCAGCATGATCGAGGGGCGCGGAGCGAGCGCGCGGGCAAGGGCGATGCGTTGCTGTTCGCCGCCGGAAAGCTGATGGGGGAATTGCGCAATCGCATGGCTAAGGCCAACGCGCGCGAGCAATTCTTCGACGCGGGCGCGCCGCTCTGCTTTGGGGCCGCGCAGGCCAAAAGCGACGTTGCCCTCAACGCTGAGATGGGGAAACAGCGCGAAATCCTGAAACATCAGCCCGATAGAGCGCGCCTCGGGGGGCAGATCATGGCCCGCATCGCTGACAAGTTGCCCATCAACATGGATGGCACCGCTGTCTTGGGTTTCGACCCCGGCAATGATGCGCAGGGTCGTTGATTTGCCGCAGCCAGAGGGCCCAAGCAAGCAGGTCACCTGCCCCGGCAT
>JBOEGE010000009.1:0-47489 GCA_050633265.1 Paracoccaceae bacterium
ATGGGCGCTGACGTCAGACAGTTTAAGCCGCCTTTGGTGCCAAAAACCCTGACGACGGACATTTCACGCGGCTTGCTGGCAGTTCCCAAATACCCTCGTCAAGATTGAGTTCAGACCAGCGCATGTCAGATACTTCTGCTCGTCGCTGCCCAGTCATCATAAGCAACTTGAGAAACGGCCCGAACGGGTAGCCCTCAGTTTCGCTATGTTGCCAGATCGTACAAATTTCATCATCGTTGAGCACGCGATCACGCTGAACTTCGCGCGTAGGCGGCCTAAGGAGGGCCACAGGCGACGTTTCGATGGTGCCGAGCATCACGCACCAGTTCATGAGCTTTTTGATCGCTGAGAGCGCCCGTTTTGCGCGTGTCGGCGTTCCGTTGGCGATAATGCCATCTAAGACCTTCGTGACGTCCTGTCGTTTGATCTGATCAAGGGGCCTTTCTTTCAAGCCATCAAACTTGCGCAATACGCTTGCGGTGCGTTTCCAGTCCTTGGTGTTGGGTTTGGCGTGGAGTTCGATGAACTGTGGGATGACCGCGCCGAGGGTGGGTGTGGTCTCGTCAGGGACTTCCGGCACAACGTCGTATTCACCCAGTTCGATTGAACGGGCGATCTCCATCGCGCGGCGTCTCGCGTCGGCCAAAGAGAGCACAGGGTAAGGGCCAATTTTGATACGTCGTCGTTTTCCGTTGGCGCGGGACATCGTGTAAAACATCCTCGCACCTGTGGTCGACACACGCACATGCAGGCCGGGTGCTTTCGCATCTTGAACCTCATACCGCTTAGCGGTTGCAGGCTTCATCGCGTCGAGTGATTTGGTTGTCAGTATCTGTTTCATACGGACACTGTAAGACACCCAGAATCCGCGTGTCAGGGTATGGTTTGGGGTAGCCTGTAACAGTATGAACCAGGCAAGTGCGGGATTGGGATAGTGAGGGCAGGCGAGGTAAAGGGAATGTTTTCAGTTAAAGCTTGCTGCGTAGATTGCATGCAGGTGTGATTGGAAAATCAAGTGTATAGAATACCAGTTGAGGCGCCTCGAAACATGAAAAGGCGCCTTTGGTCCTCACCTTTGAGCTGTATTTTCTGGGGTTGCTTCAAACGATAAAATGGTTAATTTACGCCAAGTTAAGTGATTTTCTTGAAAGTTAGTAATGAACGCGCCTTTTAAGCAAGATGCCCGGATGGGGCGCCTCTCTACGGCCCTTGGTAAAGATGTTCTGAACTTGTTGCGCTTTGAGGGCGAGGAACATCTAAACGCTCTTTTCAGCTATCGGATCGAGGCGCTTTCGGCTCGTGACGATCTTGATTTTGACGCCCTGATTGGCACACATGCCACGGTACATCTCCATTCTTTCGACCTTCCCGAAGTCCCCTTTGACGGGGTGATTGTTGAGGCGCAACTGCTGGGCGCTGGCGAGAATGGCTGGCGCTATGAGCTGATCCTTAAGCCTTGGTTTTGGCTGCTCTCATTGCGGCGTAAGCAGCAGATATATCACGAGAAAACAGTTGTTCAGATCTTGGACGAGGTCTTTGCCCCTTGGGATAAAGACGTCAAAAATCGGCTGGCCGGCGACTACCCGGTCCTTGAATATACCGTTCAATATCGCGAGTCTGATTTGGCCTTTGCCACGCGGTTGATGGAACGCTTCGGGATCAACTACCACTTTGCCCACCAAGACGGTGCGCACGCGCTTGTGCTAACGGATGACGCTACCCAGCATGATCCGATTATTGGCGAGGCGCGCCCATGTTTGGGGGTCAATACTGGCCATAGCGCAATGGAGGAACACTTCTGGGATATGCGCCCAGCACGGCGGCTCACCACGGGCGCAATACGGTTAACGGACTACAATTTTAAGACGCCTACCGCCGCGATGGAGGCCGAGCGAACTGGCGATGCCGCCCATGCTCAAGGCCAGATCGAAAGCTATGATTATCCGGGGGATTATCTCGCGCAAGGTGTGGGTAATCGGGTCGCGCGCTTGCGCAGCGATCAAGAACGCGGCCAGGATGCGCGGCATCGCGCCTTGGGCGATTGCGCCTCTCTTCGCGCAGGGTGCAGCGTGAAAGTGATCCGGGAAAAAGCTGCGCAGGTAAGCGCTTCGATGTGCCTGAGCGCGCATCATTCCTATACCTCTGGCGGCTATGGATCGACTTCCAAGGAGGAAGCGACCTATGAAGGGCGCTACCTTTTGATGCCGGTGGATGCGCCTTTGCGGCCCGAAGTAAAGACGCCACGCGCTTTGGTTCAGGGGCCACAAACCGCAACGGTCGTGGGCGACGGCGAGATTGATTGCGATGAGTTCGGCCGCATATTGGTCCGGTTCCATTGGGATCTCGATAAGCGCTTCTCGATGCGTTGCCGGGTCTCGCAGAATTGGGCGGGCAAAGGCTGGGGCGGCATGGTCATCCCGCGCATTGGCATGGAAGTTGTGGTGGAGTTTTTGGAAGGCGATCCGGACAAGCCGCTGGTGACGGGGTGCGTCTATAATGGCAAGAATGATGTGCCTTATGAGCTGCCAAAGCATAAGACGCGCAGCACGTTTAAGACGGAAACTCATAAGGGACGAGGCTTTAATGAGCTACGGTTTGAGGACGAAAAGGGAAGAGAAGAAATTTTCACGCATGCGCAAAAAGATGTCTATACAGCCATTGAGGACAGCGCGGCGCGCATAGTTGGCAACAATGACTTCGACGTCGTGCAAAACAGCCAGTTTTCCAACGTTGCCCATCTTAAGGATCACGAAGTTGGTTGGGTCAGTATACGGCGCGTTGGCTTTGCAGATATCAAAATCATTTCGCCTGAATCTGGCGTTTTGTCTCAAATCTTTCGCCCCAAAAAGATTGATAGCTCTTGGGGAGAGTTCGACATTGTTAAACGGCTATCACAAATCAAAGCGCTTAGTATGGCGGCAAGCGGAACATTGGAGCCGTATTCTTCCATTACGATGATCGCGGGCAGCTCGGTTTGCACTGTCGGAAAAGATCTGACACAGCGGGTTGGTGGCAATCACGATTTAACTATCGTCGGCTCGCAAAGTGTGGATGTGGAAGGGCGCGTCGATTTGACGGCAGAAGAGACCATGACACAAACGGCAGGGGACAATCACGAAACCTATGCTGGAGAAGCTATTGTCCTTGCGGTTGGAGAGGCTTCAATCGCGATGACCAAAGATGGCGATATAGAAATTGCAGGGCGCAACATAAAAATAAACGGCCAGAGGATTGACTTGAATTGACAAACTCCAAGAAAAAAATGTTGTTTTCCTTCGGGGCGATTTTCTTTGTAGCGCTCGGGGGGATTCTTTTTGAATCCGAGGCAGCAAGAGCCGAGAGTTGCGAGGAGGTGCTCTCGCAAGCCCCTTCTGAACTTTTTATCACTTCAGAAATTTACAGCTATTTACGGCGCTTGGATTTCGCTGAATGCCCCACGAATTTGCCTGAAGCTTTCGAAGCAATTGTTGAGACACGACAACTCAATACTCTGTCCTATAGCTTGCTAGAAGGGCGCCTTGGCGAGGGGCAAGATGCGTTGGCACCAATGCTAATCGCTCAATTTGTCGAGGGTTATGAGCAGGCCCAGTCGGGACTTGATGAAAATGCCATCATGATTTTGATCGATTTGGCCTATTATCCATGTGCTGGAGATGAAGCCTGCGTAAGTGAGCGGCTGGTGGGATGGACTAAGGGTCTACGCCAAAGCGATGCCGCGCAGTGCTTGTTTGGCATGCCAAAGATGTGTGAGGCAACAGGGAGCGTGCCGTTTTGGAATACAGTGACCGTAAACGCTGCCAGCTCTAGCCAACCAAGAAAAGCGCGAGATGCATTTTTGTGCGCTCGATTTAACGATTGCAGAATGGAGGGCGAGTAATGGCGCAAGACGGAACTTTCATTTCGGCAACGCCGCGCGAGTCAACGGATGCTTATCAAGCTCTGATGCGTGCGCCAGCGGTTCGCCATCATAATCGGCGTGGTTTTTCGCAATCTTTTCGCGGAGTGGTCGGCACAAATTCAACAACAGTATTACACACCAGGTGGCCTGTTGATTGGTCTCCAAATATCACAGGAGCGGGCGTAACGAGCGAACTTACGATTTTCACTTCGACCAATCGCGTCGGAACGGGAACGACCAATACATATGGAGAAAAATTCTCAGGGCCCAAAGCAAACGCTAGCAAAGTTTCGAAAGTATGGGGCGCAGCTCAAAAGCTCAACAGGATTAGAGGCATTATCCAAGCGCCAATCGATCAAATATTGCAGATGGAAATCGCATTTGGCGATTTCAATAGCGATGAAATTTGGAAGGGAAACTACGCGAGCGGAGCTACTTATAAGATCAAGTCCAATGGCGCGGCGAGTGCCGCAATGATCAAACTCACTTGTCATAACCCTTTAAATCCCGGGCCATTCAATTTTATGGCCTCGATTTCACTTATACCTGCTCCGAGCCCTACACGAGCAAGGCCTACATCTCAGCCCAAAGCCCCTGGATTTTTCGAAGAATTCAAAGACACTTTTTATCAGGGCATTCGAGAAATGGAGAAAGGGAATTTTCCGTTTTAATCGGCGGCTTAATGGCGCGCGCTCTTAGGGCATGAATTCGTAGCGAGAAAAACGATGTTAAAAAACGCCACGGCAAACTGATATGGGCGCCACCAAGATTGTAACTTTGCGCCAAATCAATCAATTCATCTGTTGCGGTTGTATTCGAAGTTCCTTCGTCCTGTAAGATGCAAACGCAGTTTAGGTATTCTGATCAACCCTATCCTCGCAAAGACAACAAGATCGATGTCAGCTTCAAGATCAGACCCGCTTAATTTTCATAACGAGGATGAGAATTTCTGAAATGCAGTTTGGACAGATACTACTAAGAATTTTGGCCTGTGCCGTGATTATCAGCCTGTCTGTTCTGGCAATCCATAGCGAATATCTGATCGGAAAAATCGGCGGCGCGTCGACGATATATGCGCCATCACTACTTACGAGGATACTTGCGATAGGGTTGCTTTGCCTCGCGGTTTTCCTGCCTTTTCGAACATGGCTATCCAAGCTCGTTATCGTCGTTGGCTTATTGCTCTTTTGGGCGCTCCAGTTTCAATCGATTTCTACGGAGTCAAGCTCAGAGCCGCCAAATGTATCCGTATCTCTATTTGGGATTTTTGAAATCGATCAGGCTGCACATTGTATCGCGTCGTCCGCAGATGATGTGTTCGTGCAAGGTGACCAAAGTGTTACCTCTAGTTTGTCTCGTCTAGACCTGATGAACATGCTGTGCGATGCCAAGGTAAGCCTTCTTTACGTGAGAATACCCTATCTAATTGAATTTGAGAAAATCGAAACGAATGGCTCACATAGAAATATAAGCGATGCTATCGACAGAATATTGGGGATCTCATGATTGCGGATGAAATCGCCATTGAATTGGCGCGGATGGAAGCCGAACGGGTTAAAGTTGCAAACCCGCCCAAAGTTAAGCCTGAAAGATTGGTTTATGGTGGGGCCCATCTGCATAAGGATGACAAACCGTTAGTTGATGTTTGGAAAGTTCTTCATGAGAACTACCTTACATGGCTCAAGATACCGCCAGGGCCCTTACAAACCGAAGATCGGCTGCGGTTCGACGCTTCTGATGCCAAACTGTTTAAAAGTTTGCAGGATACCTCCGCTTCGCAATGGATGGCTCTTTGCCAAGGTATCGGATGGACAACTGTCGGCGCGATAGCCGTGTCTTGGTGTAAAGATGCCAGCGTTGAGGATGTTTGGGCGGCATGGACGGCATCAAACAGCGTTTTCGTTCCCACGGTTGAACAAAGGCGACCTGCTTGGTTCCTAAATCCAAATGTTGGTCCACAAACCAATAGTCTTCAAATGATTACTAGTTTCGCGAACGGCCAAGGCACGGCGATTTGCATACTGATATCCGCTTTGAGGGGCCCCCTCTTACTCGATATGGAATATGAAGATCTCAAGGGTGCTCCAGCAAACATCGCCTCGTTCTTAAAGGCGGCATGTTTGGAGAAACCAATGGCTACAGATCAGGAAACACTGCTGCTGGGAGTCTGGTCGGAAAGAGTTGCCGGCACGCCTTATGATATTTGGGAGAAATGATTATGCCTAAAGCAACACGCCTCGGCGATATCGGATCTGGTCATGATTGCCATTTTCCGCCTACGCCTTCTATTGCCGCATCGCCGGACGTCTATGTAGAAAGCATTGCCGCCGTGCGCCAAGGCGATGACTATGCGCCGCATGCTTGCTCGACGTGCCCAGCCCCGTCTCATCCACGCAGTTTGTCGGCAGGATCTGGGACAGTGTTTATCAATGGGAAACCCGCAGGCCGCGTTGGCGATCCAATTTCGTGCGGTGGCGATGTTTCTGTAGGTGCTGCAACAGTGAGTATCGGTGATTGAGCAAATCAATCACATTTTGCGATGTACGAATTAGGTATTCGTTGCGGAATTGAGGTTCGTTGCTAATGTTACAAAGCGGAAGGCCAAATTGACCTATTGGCTATCGACATTGGCGCAGGGCGAAGGCGCTGCAGGCGACAAATTTCGCTCTAAGCTGGACTGGGAAGGACTAAAGTTCAGTTATCGCGCCCAGATTCAAGGGACGTTCTTGGGTATTTCCACGCGCCCTCGCGCAGAATCTGGCGAAATGATTGCTGCCCAGCCTAGGGTTTGGATCGATGAAACATTCTAAAGGGATCAAACATGCAGCAGGTCCGATGGATCGCAGGGGCCGTAACGCTCTGTCTTTTAACACTTATTATGGCGGCACAAGTCAGGGCTGAAACGCATACACCCAGTAACACCCGCGTCGGGGTCGAATTCAGGCTTTCCTCTGCCGAGATGGAATTGTTCGTCAATGGCGTTCCGGTGTTTTCGCCCAATGAAGGGCTGTCGACACAGTCCTCGATAAACTCCGGGTTGGACGTGAACACCTCAATCCAAAAGGGGGCCAACACGATCACGGTGCGCCTGCGTACAGTTGCAAACGACGACGGGTTTGATCAAGCGATGCGCTTGCGCGTGCTCCATTGGCCCACAGGATTTTTGCCAAACTTCTTTGCGCCAGATGTTCCCTTTCTGGCCGATGTGCAGCTGACGACAACAGAATTGGGCATGTTGACTGTGACGTCAAATACCAGCCAGCAAACTGACGCACATCCCCGGCCAGTCGTTGTGAGCCCACCGCAGGTCGCGCCTGGGGAATGGATCACGATCACGATCGCCTTTGATTTAGATATGCCCTTTCCACAGCCTGTTTGGCCGAGCGTCGCACAGGATCTCACAGGCGCTCTCGAATTGTCCGAACTAACGCCACTGTATCGCCAAATCCACGACAGCGCGGCCCAAGGACAGGCCGGTTTGCTGCGGGCGATAAAACCCAGCATGGATCGTGCCGGGGCTGGATATGGCTGGTCTGGCGAGCAGTTTTTCAATCACGCTTTTGGGGTGCTGTTTGATCCTGATCTGGCATTTTCTTTGCAACAGCTCGACACCACAGGCCGAAATATCCGCCTGTTTGGAGGGGGGCGCCTTGCGACAATTATTCCAAGCCCGATCACTTATGTGAGTGAGGTTACAGGCGAGACAGCCGAGCTTTGGCTCTATTTCTGGAAAGACCAGAACGCAGAATGGCAGTTGATGCAATGAAACCTGTCGCTCGACTTGGTGACACACATGCCTGTCCAATTCATGGGGCCAATTCGATCATCTCGGGGAGTTCCATTTCAACATGTGATGGCAAGCCCGTGGCGACAGTTGGCGACAAAACATCGTGCGGCGCGGTGATCCTAACCGGCAGCGCTGCCGCCATGGTGGACGGGAAACCAACCGCTCATATCGGCTCCCAAACATCCCATGGCGGGTTGATCATCACCGGATCGGCAAGCCAAAAAGTGTAGATACGAAAGCCGTCCACACCGGTATTTTGCCTAACTGTGATTGATGCAGCGCATAGGCGATAGCAGATCAAGCGATATCTGGCCCTTTAAAGATTCACGCGCTGGCGCAAGTGACGCTCGCAAATGTACAAATGTTGAGACTTGCTGAATTTCAGTTTGGAAAGATGAAGTGGTTCAGCAAAACTATCCGCATTAGTGGGGTCACTTCACAAATGGACGGGCGCACATATTTCAAGAGGAGATGCGCGCTGCTGGCCTGCTGAAATCGCGCCCGCTGCGGCCCAATTCCATGCCTTGCGAATTGAATCCAGCACATGTGGTTGCTTCGCTTCGCTTTATAGCCGTAAACTGCCCAAAGCCAAGGTCATGGCGCTGATCTGGGGAAGGGGCCGCAATGAGAACGATCGACCATTTCGGCCGCCGCCTGTTCATTGATCGCCCCTTTGGCTCTGCTGAAAATATTCTGGAATTCTCGGACCAAGCCAGCGCCGAGATGTTTTTGCGCAGCGCAATGTATAGCGGTATGAATATGCGCGCTTACCGGGATGCATTGCGTCTGAGCATGGATTGCCCGCCGCTGCATCAAATGAGCGATCAAGATGTGGTCAGGCTTCTTGCCCGCAAACTGGTCTCGCATCAGATCAGATTATGCGATTCCCAAGTTCACAAAACGGCGGTTGTCAGCAACGGGGTAAGCCTGCCCAAAGGCGCCAATGATGCCGCGCAAGAGGCCCGCGAACGCGCGCAGCGGCGCAAAAATATGGCGCCCGCCGAGGCCGCAGTCGCCCAAGCCGCGCCGATCAAGACGACCTGGATCGAAATCGAACTGGTTGGCGAAGACGATCAGCCCATACCCAATGCACGCTATGTGATTGCCGGGCCGGACAAGAGCGTTGTGATGCGCGGCCGGCTAAACAGCAAAGGGCTGGCGCGCAAAGATCGATTGGAACCGGGCACCTATATGGTCAATTTCCCCGAGTTCGATAAAGACGCCTGGGAGGCCATCTAACCCTTTGCTAAGCTACCTATTCGGGCGGGCTAAATTCAAACCGCCCCGCGCCTGCGCCCAATTCAAGATCGGCAACAATAAAACTGTGATCGCTGTATTTGCGCGCATCGCCAAAGGAAGCCCAGCGTGCATCGCGCAACCATCGCATGGCATAGCTCGCCGTTTCGGTTGATGCGCTCAGTAACAAAACCTTGTCATAGGCCTCAGACCATTTTCGCGGCCCGCCGCCCTTTTTCTTTGTGCGCACATAAGAGGTTTTGATATCCGCATGCGCGCCCGAAAGAGGCAACCAAGCCGCATCCAACAATTCAAGCCCCCGCGCATTGCTTTCAGCGATATTCAAATCGCCCGCAAAAAGAACCGGCGCCCCGCTTGCGCCCAATGTCGCACCAATGCGATTGGCCTCTTCAAACCATTTCTCAACCTTACTGTTGAGCGTTTTGCGCTTGCCTATTCGCCAGTGATTAGGCGCAGGCGCATGTCCGGCAATGATATATGCGCGGATCCCTCCTTTGCTTACCGGGATCGTATGAAGGGGGCGCTGATATGTTGAGGCATCCCTGAACATATGTTGGAGAATACCGCCCTCATCGACATGACAAGCGCCGCGCGTTGCAAAGCCAAGCGCCTCGGCCCCGTTAAAATCTTGCGGCTTGAGGATAACTTTAAGCTCCGGCTGGCCTTGCTCCTCCAGACGCTTGTTCAACACCGCCACAAGGCTTTCAAACGCGTATTCTCTTGTCGATTCCGGCAAGGGTGGGGTCAGCGCGATATGACAGCTCAAAGATAGCGAGCGCCCCCGCATCATTGTGTTCCATTGGCCCTTCATCGAGGCGATCAGCTCTTCAACATTTTTGGTGTCTTGATCAAGCTCATCAAGACCGTCTTCCGAAATCGTGGCCGCACAAGAATTCACTGTCCCCATGCTTTTTGGGGAGAGGAGCTGATAGGTGTAATCGTTCTTGCGCGCACCAAACGGTTTTCCGGACTCCATGGTGGCCTGAGCAAAAAGGAAAGCGATGAGCAAAAAGAAGGTCTCATTGGGCAGGAAATCATCAAGCGCTTCATCGCTTGCCAAGGCTGCCGGTTTTGCAGCCGCCGCCCCAGCTCCCGATGCCCCAGCTCCCGCGCCACCCGCCTGCGATGCCCCAGCTCCCGATGCGCCACCAGCTCCAGAGGCTCCGGCCTCTTCGAGCTCAGGGTCCTCTTCGCCCGCGTCTCCGTTTGGGAAGTCGACCTCGTCTATTACGGCTGCGTAGAGCGCGCCATGAAGAGAGTCTTCATCAGCGGCTTGTGCCATTTGCCAATAGCGGCGGCCTGCAAGATAGGCCGGGGCAAACCCTTCCGCATCCTCGGCGCGAACGTAATTTTCCGTTTCAAGATCAAACGTTTCATCGTCTTCATTGGTGGAATTTTTCAGCTTTTCCCCGGTAGGAGCGCGCTCAAATCCGATTTCGTCCAAGACGCTGCCCTCAATGGCATCAAGCTCGGAAATGGCCGACCAAACCCCATAGAGAAAATAGATCCTGTTTGCCTCCATGCCGCGCGAACGAAGCGGGGTGGCCTTTGCTGGCGGGCTGGCGCGTTGCTTGACCTCAAGCGCGATCAAAATATCAAAATTGAGGGTCGCGATATGATCCGCAAGCGCGCAGACATGCAAAACCTGCTCGTGATAATCGATCACCGCATCGTCTCTAAAGGGGATATCTTGCGCCCGAAGTGCCTTTACAAGCGCTTTGCGCCGCTTTGGGCGGCTGGAAATGGCAGGCATCGCAATATCAGCAACGCCCGGGTTCGCTTCGAGCCAATCAGTATAGGCCCCGTCTGCAGGTTCATCTATACTGGGCCAGGCGCCCGAGGGCCCGCCGCCAAAGTCCTGAATATTCCAAAGGGCAACACGTAAGAAATCAGCAGGCGGTTGCTGCAATGTATTGATCGAAAACCGCGCCAGCATTGCATCTGCTGGATCAGATAGATCCCCCGCAGAGGCGCGGCGCTCCAATCTGAACCCTTTCTTGGATTTAAGATTGGTCGAAAAATCGACAGCCGGAACCTCAACAATCTCTACACCAAGTGCAATCATTTGCCCGGCCGGCGCTGCGGCGGCGCTTGCCGCTGCGCCAGCCCCAAGATCCATTGGGGCAAATTGTGGTTCGGCGCGCATCACGGCCTTGCCTTTGGCTGCGCTTTTGGGCGGTGCTGCGCGCTTTTTCCGCGGGGCTTCGCCGGGTGCTTTGTTTTTGCCTTTGGATTTACGCGCGCGTTTGGGCTTGGCCACAGGGCTGGCAGCAGCGCCAAAGCCAGAAGACGATGCCCCAAAATCGTCGGAAGACGAGGCAGATGAGAAGGAAGAAGCCGAAGAGGAAGATGATGCCGAAGCCGAAGAGGAGGGCGAGGAGGATGCAGAAGACGTGTTGTCTTGGGCTCTCACACTGCTGTCGAGGGCTTTGGCGCGTTTGGGCTTTTGCCGCCGGACGTTGGAATGTTTTTTGCGCTTGTCGACTGGCTTTTTGTTCTTGTCTCTGGGCATCAAAAAACCTTTTTGCCGGGCAACGCGCCTATCGTGCCGCGGCCATTTGCGCGCAATCGAAAACCGATTGCTCAATCGGTAGGTTACGCTTACGTTCCTTAAGGTCAAGCGCTCGCAGCACGCAATTTCGCCAAGATCACGATTTGCCCTTCTTGCGGCGCCACAAACCAAAAACAGGCGGCCCAATGCCAACACGCTATACAGTGAAAAAAGGCGACTGCATTTCAAGCATTGGCGAGTCCTTCGGTTTTTTCCCAGATACGCTTTGGGAGCTTCCAGAGAATGCCGAACTGCGTGAAAAGCGCGAGAACGCATATGTTTTGATGCCCGGAGAGGATCAGGTTTTTGTCCCAGATTTGCGGCCCAAGGACATCTCCTGTGCGACCGGTAAGCGCCATCGTTTTCGCCGCAAAGGGGTGCCTGAAAGGCTGCGCTTGCGGCTGCTCGATGATCAGGGCGAACCGCGCGCTCAGCTGCCCTATAGCTTAACGATCGATGGGGATGAGCAGCGCGATAAGACCGATGAGGACGGTCTGTTGTTGGCCTGGATTCCGCCGCGCGCTCTGTCTGGCGAGCTGGTGCTTGATCCCGATGGAGACGCGCCGGTTACCCATAATATCAAGCTTGGTCACTTGACCCCGATTGATGATCCCAAAGGGGTCGCGGCGCGGCTGATGAATTTGGGTTATGCTCTCAAAGATGCGCAGGGCAAGGAAGATGCGGGGGCTGCGATTGGCGCGTTTCAAGCGGATGAAGGCTTGCCCGTTACAAATGAAATCGACGAGGCAACCCGCGCGCGCCTGCTGGAGCGGCACAAATCCTAACGCCGCCCGCGCCATTTGCCTGCGCCCTGTTAATCGGGCCCAAACGCGCCAAAACGCCCGCATCAAGCACCTCCAGCCCAAGGCCCAGAATCCCACACAGGTATAAACGCATTGCAATTCCCGCCGATTTGGGATGATTTGGCGCGCAACGCTGATTAACCAGTCGGAGCCCTTTATGAACCTCGCGCGCCATCAAAATCACAAACCAGCCGCGCTTGGCCAGCATGTGATCGCTGAGTTTTATGGCGCCTCCCAGCTTCTTGATGCGGCCCCCGCCGAACCAATTCTGCGCGCCGCAGCTTTGAGCGTTGGCGCGACGGTGCTTGATATCAAGCTGCATAATTTTGGCGATCATGTTGGCTTTACTGGTGTGGCTTTGCTGGCGGAATCCCATATCTCGATCCATACATGGCCCGAACATGACTATGCCGCGATTGACATTTTTATGTGTGGCGATGTGGATCCGCTCAAAAGCTTGGAGGCTTTGCGGGCCTATTTTAATCCAGCCCGCGAGAATGTGCAGCTGCTGCGCCGGGGCGAGGGGCTTGGGATTGCGGCGGCCACTGCGCCGCCCGAATTTGCGCGCTAAAAGATGCAAGAGCTGCGCGCGGCACGCGTAAGTTATACGCTGGCGCTGCTCTGTATCGCGGCCTATCTGCGGGGCGGCCCGGGGCATGTTTCGCTTGATCCTGTGCCGCTTTTCCGCAGCTATGTGAATGTTTTTCAGCACGGCAATCTTGCGCATCTTTTGATCAACTGCGCCATGGTGATCGCAGGCGGGCGGCTGACCGAACGCGCCATCGGCCCCTGGCACACGGCTCTGCTGGTTTTGGCCTGCGCCGTTCTGGGCAGCACCGCGCAATATTACATGGTCGATCACCGCTTTATCGGCATGTCCGGCCCCGCCTACGGGCTGATCGCTTTTGCCGCGTTTCAAGGGGCAAAACCGCGCGATTGGGCGGTTCTATGGCTGTTTGCCCTTGGCGCGCTTGCGCTGGAAGTGCAGTTTAGATCTCAAAGCATCGCCATCTATGCCCATATCATTTCAACTTTCATAGGAGGAGGCGCCGCTATGTTTGGCTCCCTTTTCGGCCCCAAAACACCGACCCTAAAACCAATGCAACGCACGCATATTTCCAAGGCCATCGAGATCATCAACGAGACCGATGAAGATGATGCCGCCGAGGCCGAAGAAGAGTTTCTTGAAAATGGCGTGGCGGGCATGTTTGTGCTGCTTGAGGGCAGTGATGTGCTTGGGATCACCGGCTATAGCTTTGATGATCAAGTGGCCGATGTCGCTTGGCTGTCTTGGACCTATCTGCGCCAGGATTGCGCCGGCAAAGGGCTCGGCGGGCAGATGCTGAATGATCTTTTGGGCATGCTCAAAGATCAAGGCATTCGAAAAATCTTCATCGCAACAAGCGATTACGCCGAATTTGGCAAGCCGATCTATGCGGCTGCGCATAAGATGTACGAAGAATTCGGCGCAGCGGTTGAGATGGAAATCCCCAATTATCACGCGCCCGGCGAGACCAAGATCGTCTTTGGGCTCGACAATCCCGAATATGTTGCCGGTACGCCCGCGCCTTTGGGCGAAAAAACCGGCATGGCCATCATCGGTTCCGGCGCAGAGCCAGAAACCGATAATGTGGTTGGGCTAAACTGGGAAGAGGCGCCTGTTGGCCTGATCGGGATCGACTTTGCGCTTGAAAAAGTAACCGAAAACGGCGCGCGTATGGTTGTGCTGGCGATCCCAAGCGATCTGTCGGCGGCCAATGCCCAAGCGCTTGAAGCACATAAGTTTAAAAGATGCGGCGCGCTCAAAGATTACTATAGTTTGGGATTGCATCAGGACTGGTGGATGTGTTCTTTAGAGAGTGATTGAGTTTGGGCCAAAGCCCGCATACGAAAAGGAATTTTAAATGTTTGGTAAAATTAAAGGCATCGCAATCGTCGCATTTCTGGGCTTTCTCGCCTATTCGATTTTTCTGGCGCCCAAATCTGAGCCACGCGCTGATCTTGGGGCAATTTTGGACCGCACAGAATATGCGCTGAACACTTATCAGAACTATCTTGGCGAAAATGAAGTCGCCGAGGTGACGGATGAAAATATGGCCGAATTCAGCGGCTTCTTGACCCAAGTTCTCAATTCCGAACCTCCGGTTTACCCAAAGACCATCGGCATGAATGTTCAAGCGGATGCGACCTTCCTTGGCTTTGCTGATGCCAATGCGGATGGCATTCAAAACGATGGCGAAGGCAAGGTTTTCACCGTTGAGATTGATGAAGAAAATGGCCGTTTGATCGCAACGGATATCGCGGGCAATTCCTCTGGTCTGCGCTTCTCTGGCACAGGCTTTTTGACCGGCATGCTGCTTGGCAATCTGATTGGCCGCCAGCGCGGCGCCGGGATCAGCGCCTCAAGCTTCAACAACCGCTCTGTTACCCCGCGCAGCTCTTATCGCTCGCCCACACGGACAGGCGGCCCACGTTCGGGCAAATAAGCGCTTAACGCACCCCAAAGGGCCCGGTTGCGCATCCCGCACCGGGCCTTTTTGCATGCCCCCTCTATCGCCTGCCAAAGGGAAACACCGTGCCAAACCCATCCTCCCAACCAAGCTACAAAGACCTGCCCCAACGCCAAGCGGTGATCCTGCTGGCCTCGATCTTGATCGTGGCGCTTTGCGGCATCGTCTATGAACTGATCATCGGAACAGTCTCAAGCTACCTGCTCGGCAATTCTGTCTACCAATTTTCGCTGACCATTGGCTTTTTCATGTTTGCCATGGGCGTTGGGTCCTATGTTTCGCGTTTTATCCAGGGCAACCTGATCCAAGCCTTTGTTTATGTTGAGCTTATCCTCGCTTTGATCGGCGGGCTTTGTAGCATATCGCTGTTCATGCTCTTTCCCGCCGCGCCTTGGCTTTATACGGTCGGGATGTTCACATTCATCTCGGCGATCGGCTTTCTCGTCGGGCTTGAAATCCCGCTGCTTACGCGGGTCTTGTCCGAACGCTCAACCACGCGCGAGTCCATCGCAGACGTGCTCTCACTGGATTATCTGGGCGCGCTGATCGGCTCTGTGGCCTTTCCGATCCTGCTGCTGCCTTCGCTTGGGCTGATCTCTTCGTCCTTTGCCATTGGGCTGATCAACGCCACAGTCGCGCTGCTCAATGTCTTCTGGCTGCGCAATCATCTGGAGGCGCCCAAACGCCTGCTGGCCTATGCTCTTGCCACGATCGCCATGCTTTTCGCACTAACCTTGCTTGCTGCGCGCATCACAGCTTACGCCCAAGATCACCTCTATTTTGATCAGGTCGTCTGGCGCAAACAATCGCAATATCAGTCGCTGGTGGTGACCAATACCTGGAAGAAAAACGATGTGCGCCTCTTTATTGATGGCCATCTGCAATTCTCGCAAACCGATGAATTTCGCTACCACGAAGCGCTTGTCCATCCGGTGCTTGCTTGGGGGGCGGCGCCCAAAAACGTACTTGTCCTTGGCGGCGGCGATGGGCTTGCCGCGCGTGAAATTCTCAAACACCCAAGCGTGCAATCCATTGATATCGTTGATCTTGATCCCGCAATGACAGACCTGGGCCGCGATTTTAACCCGCTCAAACGCCTCAATGAAGCAAGCCTATCTTCGCCGCGCGTGCATGTGATCAATCAAGATGCTTTCCTCTTTGTCAAAGAGACCGACAAACGCTTTGATCGCATCATCATCGACTTTCCAGATCCCCATAACGAGGCGCTGGCCAAACTCTACTCTGTCGAATTCTACGCCATGGTCGCGCGTATCATGACCGAAGATGGCGCGCTGGTCAGCCAAAGCTCCTCGCCCTTCTTTACGCCCCATACATTCTGGACCATCGCCCATACATTAGAGGCAATATTCCCCCAAGTCGTGAGCTACCAAACCCCGATCCCCTCCTTCGGTATCTGGGGGTTTAACCTCGCCAGCAAAGCGCCCCAATCCGCGCCCGATGCCTTTCCCGATGGTTTGCGCTCGCTCACAAATGAGAGCTTCGCAGCATCCCGTGTCTTTTCAAACGATCTGCTGCCAAAGCTGCCTATCCCGGTAAATTCGATCTTCGACCCCAAGATTTATCACCTCTATGCAAAAGATCTTGGCGGTTTCTAGGCGCGCCAAAGGGCAGGGCGGTTATTCCAATTTCGCCAATTGCCGCAAACACTTGCGCAATACAGCCTCGTCTTCCTTGCTAAACTGCGCGGCCAGTTGATCATCAAATGCGCGCGCCTTTTCAAAAAGCTCCTGAAACGCCGCGCGCCCCTGGGCCGTAACGCTAAGCAGCGCATGGCGGCGATCCGAAGCAACCTCTTTGCGCCGCACAAACCGCCGCCCTTCAAGCGCCGCAACAGCCCGGCTCACCTTGGTTTTATGGATGCGCGCGCGGGTGCAAATCTCCTTGGCCGTCATCTCGCCGTAGCGCCCCAGATGAAACAAAACCCGCCACTCCGTGCGCAGCATTCCATAGCGCTCTTTATAGTGGCGCTGAAAGCTTAGGCTTGCCTCCTCGGCGGCCAGATTAAGCACGTAAGGCAGGAAATCTTTGAGATCAAAATCTGTATCCATGGCCCCGCTTATCCCTTGTTAGTTACAAAATCAACTATTACCAAAGCAAGGACCATGGAGAGCCCGATGCAAAAATCACATCCCCTCACATCCGCCCAAACCCCAGTAGGAACCCACCCCGGCTACATGCCCGGCTTTGGCAATGATTTTGAGACCGAAGCCCTACCCGGAGCGCTGCCGCAAGGGATGAATTCTCCGCAAAAATGCGCCTACGGCCTCTACGGCGAGCAGCTCTCAGGAACGGCCTTTACCGCCCCCGCACATCAGAATGAGCGCACATGGTGCTATCGCATCCGCCCCTCGGTAAAGCATTCACATCGCTACGAAAAAATAGATCTGCCCTATTGGAAATCCGCTCCACACATCAATCCGGATGTCGTCTCGCTAGGCCAATACCGCTGGGATCCGGTGCCGCACGGGGCCGAAAAGCTCACCTTTGTCACCGGTATGCGCACGATGACAACCGCAGGCGATGTGAACACCCAAGTCGGCATGGCGAGCCATATCTATCTGGTCACGGAATCGATGGTCGATGTTTATTTCTTTTCCGCCGATAGCGAACTGTTGATCGTTCCCCAAGAGGGACGTTTGCGCTTTTGCACCGAGCTTGGGGTGATCGATCTTGAGCCCCAAGAAATCGCGATTATCCCGCGCGGATTGCTCTTTCGGGTCGAGCTGATTGAAGGGCCCGCGCGCGGCTTTGTCTGCGAAAACTACGGCCAGAAATTCGCCCTTCCCGGGCGCGGGCCCATCGGCGCCAATTGCATGGCCAATCGGCGCGATTTCAAAACGCCCATCGCCGCCTTTGAGGATCGCGATGCGCCCTCAACTGTGACGATCAAATGGTGTGGCGCATTCCACCAAACCAAGATCAATCACAGCCCGCTTGATGTTGTTGCCTGGCATGGAAATTACGCGCCGGTGAAATATGATCTGCGCAGCTATTGCCCCGTTGGCGCCGTGCTTTTCGATCATCCTGATCCCTCGATTTTCACAGTGTTAACAGCGCCTTCGGGCCAAGACGGCACCGCGAATATTGACTTTGTGCTCTTTCGCGAGCGCTGGATGGTGGCGGAAAATACCTTCCGCCCGCCGTGGTATCACAAGAATATCATGTCCGAATTGATGGGCAATATTTACGGGATTTACGATGCCAAACCCAAAGGATTTATCCCCGGCGGGATCAGCCTGCACAATATGATGCTGCCCCATGGCCCGGATAAAGGCGCCTTTGAGGGTGCCTCAAATGCCGATCTCAAGGCCGAAAAGCTCGACAATACCATGTCGTTCATGTTTGAGACCCGCTTCCCCCAACAGCTTACCGAATTTGCCGCCAATGAGGCCCCTTTGCAGGATGATTATATCGATTGCTGGGCCGATCTTGAGAAGAAATTCGATGGCACGCCGGGGGAGAAATAGCCCATGGGTCTGATGAAAAGCTGGCTCGCCTCGGCCAATGAACCGGGCGCTGATTTCCCGCTGAACAATCTGCCATATGGTGTGTTTTCGGTTGGCGATAATGATCCGCGTTGCGGGGTCGCGATTGGCGATATGATCCTCGATATGATGGCGGCAGAAGAGGCGGGCCTTATTGCGCTTGGAGAGGAGCCTTGCTTCGATCTGCCCTATTGGAATGATGTGATGGAGCTCGGACCCGCGGCTTGGGCCGATCTTCGCGCGCAGTTGATCGCGCTTCTGGAAGAACGCTCTGTTCAGCGTCGCGCTATCGAGCCGCTGCTCGTCCCCTTGGCCTCCGCTCAAATGCATATGCCCTTCGCCGTCAGCGAATACACCGATTTTTACGCCGGTAAACAGCACGCGATCAACGTCGGCACGATCTTTCGCGGGGCGGAATCCGCCTTGCCGCCCAATTGGTTACACATCCCCATCGGCTATAACGGGCGTGCCAGCACGGTTGTGATTTCCGGCACAGATATTCACCGCCCCAATGGCCAGACCAAAGCCCCCGATGCACAAATGCCAAGTTTCGGCCCCTGCAAGCGGCTCGATTTTGAGCTGGAATTGGGGGCGATTGTTGGCACGCCTTCCACGATGGGCGCGCCGATCAGTGTGGCGCAAGCCGATGCGATGATCTTTGGCTATGTGCTGCTGAATGATTGGTCCGCGCGCGATATTCAGGCTTGGGAATATCAGCCTTTGGGCCCGTTTCAAGCCAAGGCCTTCGCGACCTCCATAAGCCCTTGGATCGTGACCGCCGCAGCGCTTGCCCCGTTTCGCGCGCTCGCACCCGCCCGCGAAATGCCGCTTCTGCCCTATCTTCAAGAGCCCGGGCCGATGCATTTTGATATCAATCTTGAGGCAAGTTTGCAGCCGCAAAACGCCGCAGAACCCACCAAGATTTGCGCCACAAACGCGCGCGAGCTCTACTATAGCGCCGCCCAACAGCTCGCCCATCATGCAAGCGCGGGCTGTGCCATGTCTTCGGGCGATTTGCTTGGATCAGGAACGATTTCCGGCGCTGAAAATTCCGCGCGCGGCTCCTTGCTTGAGCTTTGCTGGGGCGGCGCAGAACCGATCACACTTGATACAGGCGAGACGCGCAGCTTCCTTGAGGATGGCGATCAATTAACTCTTCACGGCTTTGCCTCTGGCGATGGCTACCGCATCGGATTTGGCGCCTGCGAAGGCACCATTCTTCCGGCCCCAAAATTCCCATAAAGGACTAAAAACAATGGCAAAAGCTTTCGCATCCCAAGGCGATATGGAAGACAAAAAGATCAGCTTCACCAAAGTCGGCGAGGGTCTTTATGCCTTTACCGCCGAGGGCGATCCCAACACAGGCGTGATCATCGGCGACGAGTCTGTGATGATCATCGAGGCCCAAGCAACGCCCCGCCTTGCGCGCATGGTGATCGAGAAGGTGCGCTCGGTCACCGATAAGCCGATCAGCCATGTTGTGCTCACCCATTATCATGCGGTGCGAGTGCTTGGCGCATCGGCCTACGGCGCGCGCGAAATCATCATGTCGGATACGGCCGCCGCGATGGTTGAAGAGCGCGGCCAAGAGGATTGGGATAGCGAATTTGGCCGCTTTCCGCGCCTCTTTCAGGGCCATGAAGAAATCCCCGGCCTGACCCGCCCCACCACGACCTTTAGCGACAGTATGACCGTTTATCTGGGCAAGCGCCGGGTCGATATTATGAAGCTCGGGCGCGCCCATACGGCGGGCGATGCGGTGATCTGGGTGCCGGACCAGGAGGTGATGTTTACCGGTGATATCGTTGAATATCACTCGGCTTGCTATTGCGGCGATGGCCATTTTGGCGATTGGATCGAGACGCTTGAAAACATCGCCGGCTTCGCGCCAAACGCGATTGCGCCGGGGCGTGGGGATGCATTGATTGGGCCTGAGATGGTTGAAAAGGCGCTGCTCTCCACGGCTGATTTTGTAGAGAGCACCTATAAGCCCGTGGCGCGGATCGTGGCGCGCGGTGGCACGATGAAAGAGGCCTGGGATGCGGTGCGCGCTGAATGCGATCCCAAGTTCAAGGACTACGCGATTTACGAGCATTGCCTGCCCTTCAACGTGGCCCGCGCCTTTGATGAGGCGCGTGGGATCGATACGCCGCGCGTTTGGACGGCCGAGCGCGATATTGCCATGTGGGAAGCCCTTCAGGACTAGGCGTGAGGAGCCCGCCCCATGGTCGCGCAGCGCTACGATCTTGCCTTCGAGCTCTACCCCTATAAGCGGGTGGCGGCGCAGGATATGCCCGCGCAGCGCCACCCGGTTGTTATCGTTGGGGGCGGGCCGATTGGCATGGCAATGGCGCTTGATCTGGGGCGCAAAGGCACGCCGGTTTTGCTGCTGGATGATCATGAAGGGGTCGGGCAGGGGAGCCGCGCGATTTGCTTTGCCAAGCGCACATTGGAGATTGCGGATCGGCTTGGGTGCGGCGCGGCAATGCTTGAAAAGGGCGTTGTCTGGAATCTTGGCAAAGTGTTTCACGGGGGGGATAAAGTATTTGAATTCAATCTCTTGCCAGAGAGCGGCCATCGCAACCCGGCTTTCATCAATCTCCAGCAACCCTATTTCGAGCGGTTCCTTGTAGAGCAAATCCGCATCGAGCAATCCCGTGGCACACCGATCGAGATACGTGGAAAAAACCAAGTCACGGGGCTGATGGATCACGGCGCATATACCACCCTCACAGTCCAAACGCCGGACGGCGCATATGAGGTGCAAGCCGATTGGCTGATCGCCTGTGATGGCGCGCGCTCGCCCATCCGCGAGATGATGGGGCTTGGCTTTGAGGGCCGGGTTTTTGAGGATAATTTCCTCATTGCCGATGTGAAGATGACGGCCGAATTTCCGACCGAGCGGTGGTTTTGGTTCGAGCCGCCGTTCAAGGATGCGGGTCAATCCGCGCTTTTGCACAAACAGCCCGATGATATCTGGCGGATCGATTTTCAGCTGGGCTGGGATATTGATCGCGCGGCGGAATTGGACCCTGCGAAAATCCGCGCGCGGGTGGATGCGATGCTGGGCGAGGGCGCGCAGTACGAGCTTGAATGGACGTCAATCTATACCTTCCAATGCCGCCGGATGGAGCGGTTTCGCCATGGCCGCGTTCTCTTTGCGGGCGACAGTGCGCATCAGGTCTCGCCCTTTGGGGCGCGCGGCGCGAATTCCGGCATGCAGGACGTTGATAATCTGGGCTGGAAGCTTGATCTGGTTATCCGGGGTCTCGCGCCCGAGGCTCTGCTTGATAGCTATTCCGATGAGCGGGTTATGGGCGCTGAAGAGAATATCCTCAACTCGACCCGCGCCACCGATTTCATCACGCCCAAATCCGAGATCAGCAAGATTTTCCGCAATGCCGTTTTGGATCTTGCGCGCGACCATGCATTTGCCCGCCCCTTGGTGAATTCCGGGCGCCTTTCGCTGCCATGCGTCTATGAAGGCGGGGCGCTGAACTCTGAGGATATGCTGCAAGGCCCTTCCATAAGCCGCCCCGGCGCCCCTTGCCCAGATGCGCCGCTGGGAGAAGGGTTTTTGCTCGATCATTTGGGCGAGGGCTTTACCATCCTATGCCTCAATCTTCCGGCGCAGGAAGCATTTGAAGAGGCGGGAATTCGCGCGCAGTTTTTGGCGCTTCGTTTGGAAGACTCAGCGCTTGAGGCCCTGCAAAACCGCTACCTTGGGGATGCGCCTTGCGCCGTCTATTTGATCCGCCCGGATCAGCATGTCGCCGGTCGCTGGCCGCATTTTGACGAAGCGAAACTGCGCCAAGCGCTGCGCCGTGCCCTCGCAAAGGAATAGGTTATGCCATTGAATACAGAAGCGAATATCCAAGACCCAGATGGGTTTTACGATGAGCTTTTGCGCGCCCATGAAGGGCTTAGCAAAGAGCAAAGCGACGCGCTGAATGCCCGCCTTATCCTGCTGCTGTGCAATCACATCGGGGATCGCGCCATAATTTCAAAAGCGCTCAAGGCCGCCAAGCGCACCGGTCAAAAAAATTCCCCGTCTGCCGCGGTCTTTCTTAAAGAGAACTCGAAAAACACATAGATATATTTGGAGAAGGGGGCGTTTTTGGCCTTGGGGTGAAAATTATTTAGCAGCCATTTGCGACTTCAATTTCATTTGAATGTTGTCGATCCGTCGATTTATCTTTGCGTCCTGGCCCAAAGATTCAGGCCTCTGTTTGAGGATCAAAAGCGCGCGATCCAGCTGGCCCTTTGCCTCCAAAACCTCAGAAAGCCCAAGCCGGCTCATTGGAAATTCACCGCGCAGCGCGACAGATCGCTCGAAACTTTCCTGTGCAAGGTCTAGCTGCCCGGTTTGAAGATAAAGCTCCCCTGCGGCATTCAACAATCCTGTTTGCCACGGTATGTTTTCCAATGCAGAATTGACCAGTTGCAGCCCTTCCTCCGTTCGGCCCTGACGACGAAGCAAGGCGCAAAGTGGGATCACCGCAAGGGGGGCTCCAGGGTCATTCAAGAGGATACCGCGCAGCAAAGTTTCTGCCTTCGTTTCGTCGCCAGACTGTCCATAAAGCTGCGCCAAAAGGACCCTCAGAAATACGACGCGCGGCCATTTCTGAACACCTGATTCAACAAGGGAAATCGCCCGGCCCAGTTGACCATCTTGGGCCAGCATTGATGCGCAACGCTTGTAACAAACCGTTCGGGCTGGATCGAGTTTTAGCGCGCGGCGAAATGCCTGCTCTGCGAGAGTTATCTCGTTGCAAACATTGAATATTGTTCCCTTTAATTGCAGGTCGGAAGCGGTATTGGCTGGAAGGATTTTGAGCGTTTCTACAAGGTCTTTCAGCGCCCCGGTTTCCCCTTTCATAAGGAGCAATTGCGCAAGCTCGAAATGGCTGTTTTCTACCTTGTGTGCGGCGCGCGTTGCTTGCATCAGAACCTCAATCGCGGCCGACCAATCCATAGCTTGCGCATAGGCCGCGGCGAGGTTGAGACTTATCCATTCTGGAACCTCTTTAAGGGCGCGCCTTGCATGTTCATAATGGCTGATTTCTCCCTCGATATCGCCTAGTTGCGCACATAATGCGGCATCCCATGCGGCTTGTGGGATTGTGCTGACTTGAGAGGGGTGATGAACAAATTTTGGTGGAAAAAGAGCGGGAATTGACCTGAACCTGTAGGCCATTTTTACGATTCCATACCATTTTTCCACCCAGAGTTTGAGGGGGGAAGCGCGCTTCATATCTGGGTTCGGAGCAAGAGCTGGCTTTATCGCATTGAGCCATGTTTCTAGCCAAAAGGGCGCGGTTATTTCATTGTGATTGCAGCGCAAAGTAATGGCATCCACGCCGCCATGCGCAAGATATTGCCAGCCGAATGCCGTATCGAATTGACGGTCTCGCATCCAATGATCAGCAGAAATAAGCGTGACTTTGCCCGCATATTGCTGCAACGAATTTCGGTTGATAGCATGGCGGCCAGCTGTCACCGCTTCGGTGAAGGGGCCCTTTTCATTGCGTGAATTGAACATCCGAAGTTGAACATCGGATTCATCATCAAGAAGCCCGACAAATCCAACTTTTTGGTTTTGTTCTTCCATTCTGACGGCCAAAGCATAGGCAACTTGTGCGCCAAAGGAATAGCCCAAAAACTGAAAGGGGGGGCGCAAACCCGCTTCCATAATTTGGCGGACATAGATTTGAGCCATCTCTTCGAAGTTGCTGATATAGATGCCATTTTTACAGAGGCGCTCAAGTTTATAAACGGGATAATCTGCGCCAAGAGCCTGGGAAATTCGCTCTGCCAATCGGCCGCCTCCGGTAATATCGGGGGCGATTATCAAAGGGGTTTGCGTTCCTTTGCCTTGCACAGTTACAAGCATTTTTTCTCCAGATTTCCAATTGAGCATCGCCGCCCAAGGGGGGGGCATGGCCCATTGTTCGCGCGTTTTCAGTCGGGGCAATTCTGAAAAGGGCGGCGCTATTCGTGCTTGGCCCGCCACTGATTTACTTGCGCCGGAAACATCTGTTCGAGCGCATCATACACAGGCGAAAGTTTCGCATATAACTTGGCATAAACTTCGCGGCTCGGCCGGTAAGAGGTGCCCTTATTGACGGTTTGAGACAGAAACTTGGGATCAATGGTTGCCCGTTCGGCACCAACAAAATCACAAATTTCATCGAGAAGATCTGCCGGGCGGCGCGCAATATCATCGTAAAAGAAAACGCCCAATTTATCCTCGCCATAAACTTTGGCGAACTTATCAATATGGGCGTGCCCATTACAAAACCGCAGTTGAATGGGATGCCGCGCTTCTTTTAGCAGAGCTGCGTCGCTCGGCTCGATTTTTTGGGCCCGCAACACCATTCTAGCCCCCGAAACCAAGCGCTCAACCGGATCGCGGAGCATGTAGATGATCCGCGCATCCGGCGCGACAGCGCGCATTTGCGCCACGCGCTCATAGGATTGAATACAGTATTGCGGCGTCAATTCTCCGACAACAGGCGCATCAAGCTGCCCGAAAACCCGCAAATAGGCCGGGATACCCCCCTGCAAGAGGCGCAATTCGGTTGCGACCCGCTCTAGAAAATCCGGCCGAAGCGGCGCAGCACGTGGGTTTTCAAAAAACTGTTTAGCGGCCCTGAAGTGGTTCAAGTCAAAGGTCTTAGACTCGTTGAACATGCGCAATTCTTTTGTCGCTGGAACGCCAATGTTTGCGTGCTGTTTCATACAATGCCAGAGCCAGGTGGTGCCTGCTTTTTCGGTGCCAACACAAAGAAAATCGGGGCGCCGAGGGGGGCCAACTTCGCTTAAAAGATTGCCAATATTTTGGCCGTCCGCCCAAATGTGGCGAAACTCCAAATCTTGTGGCTCATCTTTTGGATCAGTTTCCATCGGGCCGTCCCGTTCATTCACGAAGCTTTGCGTCGATTAATTGCTTAGATTTTGCGCGCTTAAAGCCGTACTAAAGCCAAGCCCAAATAGGGCAAGAGCTTTGCTCAACTGGGTCGAAGACGCGTTGGCCGCATAGATCGCATCGCCATCGCGCAATTGTATCGTTTGGGCATGAAACAGCGCCTTGGGCGCGCTCAGATCGATGACGTAAACCGTTGGAACAACAGCACCATTGGCGCCCCACCAAGCTTTTCTGCCAATGCCATGCGCCGCCAAAACACTCTGTCGTTCTTGGCGAAAGAGAAAGACAGCCCCAGGATCCGCGCGCTGATCCAAAAGCCCGCTTGATTTGCCAATGGCCTCAAGCAATGTGACAGAGGGTTGGTCAAAAGGAACGTCGCCGGGGCGATTGACAGCGCCCATGATTGTATAGCTTTCGGGGCGGTGCAAAACGGTAACTGTATCGTCTTTTCGCAAAGGGATATTTTGGCTTGGGTCGGAGTAGATGCGCTCAAGAGAGGCGGTCGAGCTCTTTCCGTGGCGGGTGATCTTCACGGAGGTTGCATAGGCAGGGTTGCGCGCGCCGCCAGCGGCCACCAATGCGGCAGATAGGCGTTCGCCGCGCAAATTTAACGGAAATTTATTTGGCCGCGCGACCGCACCAAGGACGGTAACGCTATTGCTTGCATCCTGGGCGATTTCGACCGTGGCTTGGGGCTCGATTGCTTTGCCTTCAAGCGCTTCAACAATCAGCATTTCTATTTGCCTTGGTGAGCGTCCAATCGTGTGAATTTGCCCCGCATAGGGCAATGAAATAAGGCCATCTGGACCAACCACAATATTGGGTAAGTTTACAATGCCATTGCCTCTATCGCTGCTGAAAAGTCCATCGCGCCCGGCTTCAAAAATGCGAATATTGAGCCGGTCCCCGATACCAACGGAGCGATCGCTGGCTTGCATCGGGGCCTTTGTAAAGCTGCTTGAAAACCCTTGGCGCACCGCAGATGAAAGACGTTTTGCAACCGCATCTGAAACCGGCAGCAGCTCATACTCTTGAGCGTCTGCACTCTCGACAATAGCCCGCGCCGAAGGCCCTTGTGTTGGCAAAGAACATCCCGCCAAAGCCGCAAGGCCAATGGCCAGAAAGAGAGGCTTCAACAGGGTTTTGCGGCGAACGGAAGGGGGATATTTCACGCGGGCTCCAGCTTTTATGAACTGTGTTCGCGCACAATGTACACAAGCATCAATCCAATTGCCCAAAGCATTATCGCAAAAGCAATAAAGATGAAAATATTCTGTACCCGCTGCGGGTATACGGCTTTTTCGGGAAGCGTGGGTTGTACGAAGGCCGCCAAATATCGCTGCATTCTATTGGCCTCAATACGGGCCGTTTCCCGGGAAGCAAGGGCAGCAAAATAGGCATGTTGCAAGAACTCTAGATCAACGGCGAGATCCTCATAGGTGCCAATTTTTGAGGTAAGGGTCTGTGCGCCGTCAGGCCCGCCCGTTTCGCCCGACCCCATGAGAAATTGCTGATTTTCCGTCTCTGCTTCCATCGCAGCGATTTGGCGTTTGAGGTTTTTCACGCTGGGCGAGTCATCGTCGAGAACCCCTTTGAGGGATCCAAGGCGCGCCCGTGCCGAGGCAATGTTGCCTTCCAATGTGCCCAAAAGCTCAATCTGTTGACCTGCCGACGCCGTCGGATCGATCAGTTGTTGGGTTTGGCGAAATGCACTTATTTTTTCGCGTTGCGCTGCCAAAAGGGCTTCTGTGCGGCGCACTTCTTCCTCGGCCGAGCGCATTGTGTCTTGGCGCGCGCGCTCTGAAACCTCGTTCACAAGCGCGTCGCAGATTTCCAATATTGCCGCAGAAATCAGCTGGGCGTCTCGGGCGGTAAAGGCCTGAACTTCGAGCGTTAGAATTTGTGACGATGTATCAAAATAGATCGAAATGACCTTCTGCAAATACTGCACGAGGTCTTCTTTTGTGCTCTCAGGATCGAGACGCATTAAGAAATCGGTGCCTGGTTGGCTGTAGATTTTGCGAAGATCAAGCCGCTCTTCGAGACGATCCAACAGATCGCGGCTCTCGATAAAATCCACCAACATGTAGCTGTCGCTCATTGTTGAGGAGGCGGTTGAAACGCTGGAAACGATCCCGAGCAAATCGGTCGGGGCCGACGCCCCGGGGGATCGGATCGCGAATTTGCTCTCAACGGCGTAACGGTCGGAGGCTACGGCGAGGAAATAATAGGCCACGAAACCCGTCGGCACGACAACCAAAAGCAAAAAACTCAACAGGGTAACAAGGCGGCGCAAACGTTGGGCCCCATGAGAGCGCCGCTGCACTTCGGCTGCATTCAGAACATGAACTTTTTGAGGGGACTTATCCTTTGGCGGGGTCGTTTCTTGAGGCTGTGCATCCGCTGACATCTTTGTCATCCAAGCTTGAATCAAATCACCTTAAGCGACAATACCCTTATGGGCAATGGCGCAGGTTTCGGGCGGTTTCATGCGTTGATGCGTTTGTAGCGATCAATCGCTTCTTCTAAGTCTTCGTAATAATGGAGATTTCCATCGTGAACGACGAGCCCAGATTGGCAGTATTCACGCAGGGCGGGCATGGAATGAGAGACCATAATGATGCGCGACGAGGGCAGGCGGCCGTGGAAGGCCGCTTTTGATTTGCGTTGAAAACGGGCATCGCCCACGGCCATGACCTCGTCGATGAGGAACACTTCAAAGTTGATCGCCATGCTCAGACCAAAGGCGAGGCGGGCGCCCATGCCGCTGGAATATGTTTTGAACGGTTCGTAGAAAAACTGCCCCAATTCGGCGAAACTTTCGACTTCATCGATAAGCTGTTCGGTGTTTTGGCCGTAAATTCTTGCAACAAAGCGCACGTTTTCGATGCCGCTTAATTCGGGGTGAAAGCTGCCGCGAAATCCAATCGGCCAAGAAACAGTTTTGTGGCGGATGGCTTTCCCTGTGTCGGGCTCTTCGATGCCGGCAATTAACCGCAGCAAGGTTGATTTTCCTGCGCCGTTGCGGCCAAGAATGGCCGTATTGCGCCACGGCAGTGCTATCGTCGCGCCGTTCAAAATGACTTTCCGACCACCGCGCAACGTATAGGTTTTGGAGACATTTTTGAGGTCGATCATCGTATCCGAAAACGTGTCAGCCATTCGCCTACCAATCCAAAAAAGTTGAGAACAACCACCCAAGTAAAGAGATAGAACAAATCTACATCGGCATTCTGGTAGCCATAGTAATAGCCCGACCGAAAGCCTTCAACGCCATGAACCAATGGGTTCCAAGCGAGGATATCACGGTACAGTGTTGGCACCGAAGACAGCGAGAAAAACACACAGGACACAAAGAAAGCAGGCCCCATAATAACCAAGTAAACATTTGAAATTGAAGGCATAAAGCGGCGAAGAACCGCAAGGCTTACCCCCGCACCAAAGGCCAGCGATAACATGAGTGCCAGAGCTAAGATCATCAGAGGAATATTGTTGGGCGGCGGTGCGCCCAAGGCATAAATCTGAAAGCAAAGCACCAAGGTGATGACGGCGGCATGGGTTGATCCATCGAGCACAAGCCGGGCCAGTGCAGCATCCATCGGCTTTACCATAGGATAGTTAAACAGCGGGCGGTTTTGATCAAAGGCCATGCTTATATAGGTTGAGGTATTTCGGTAGGTTTGAAACGCCAAAACCCCTGTCGCAAAGAAAAGCGCAAAATCACCGCTTGATGTCCCGCCGCGGCCCACAAGCCCAAATAGGAATGTGAGGATAGAAATGAGCAGGACCGGCTCGATAATGGCCCAAGTATAGCCAATGCGCGCGCGCCCATGCCGGACACGGGCTTCCCGAAGAACCAAGGCGAAAATGACACGAAGATTGATTGTTAGGCGCGTCATCTGTCTCCCGATCGCGGCTGAAAAAATCCGGTGTTTTTAACCCGCCAAAAGTGTTATCTCCAGAAGGAGTTAGCCTGTTTGACCAATCCCGTCGACAATCTATCGGGTTTTAGCCAACAACGCGTTCAATTATCGTTGGCCTTTGACTAGTTGTTCAAGTTCTAATGTTTGTTACTTGCGCCGATGGGCGAGTCCACTTCCTCAGTGCGGGTGGTGTGCTTACGATTGAAAGCGTCCAAGACTATACAATTTGACCAAAGAAGAGAATGATCTGTTGAACTTGAACACGTATTTGGTTGGCCAGGCTTGCCGACTGCCAGGGGCGAATTCTATCGGAGCATTCCGGTCGCTTTTACGGGGTGGGGTTTGTGCGGTAACTTCGGTGCCGCAAGATCGTTGGAAACATGATCTTTTCTTGCATCCCAAACCTGGAACACAGGGCAAATCCTATACATTTGCTGCGGGTGTTTTGGACGATGTCTGGGGGTTTGATCTCTCTGTTTTCAACTTATCGCCCCGCGAAGTCAGCCTGTTAGATCCTCAGCAGCGCCTGATGATGCAAGTGGTTTTCGAGGCTTTGGAGGATGCACATATTGCGCCCGAAAGCCTTTCGGGACAACGGGTTGGCGTTTTTGTGGGCGCGTCGAGCATGGATCATGGCGCCATTCTGGGCCGCGACCCAGCCTTGGCCGATGCCTATCTGATGACCGGAAATACCCTTTCGCTGGTCGCAAACCGAATTTCGCACGCATTTGATCTGCGCGGCCCCAGTTTTGTGGTTGATACTGCGTGCTCCTCTTCGCTTGTGGCCTTGGATACCGCCAGAAAAGCGCTGGAGTCCGGTGATATTGATACGGCCATTGTTGGCGGTGTGAACCTGCTGTTAAACCCCGGCAGTTTCATCGGATTTTCGGCCGCACAAATGCTATCGCCAACCGGTCTGTGCCAAACTTTTTCCAGTGCGGCGGATGGATATGTGCGCTCCGAGGGCTGCGTCGCTGTTGTTTTGAAACGTTCAAGCGATGTCCCACGGCGCGCGCGCGCGCGTATTGTCGAGAGCCATGTAAACGCCGATGGGGCAACGATGAACGTCGCGCTTCCAGCAGAGGAAGGGCAATATGCGCTGCTGTCTGAGCTCTATGACCGCGCTCAAATCGATCCCGATGCGCTTTCCTTCATCGAAGCCCATGGCACCGGAACGCTCGTGGGCGATCCCATCGAGGCCCACGCCCTAAGCCGCGCCCTTGCCAAGCGGCGCAGCGCCCCTCTGCCCATCGGATCATCCAAAACCAACGTAGGACATCTCGAGCCCGCCTCCGGCCTTGTTGGGCTGCTAAAGACCTTGGTAGCATTTGAAGATCGCCGCCTTCCAGCCTCGCTCCATGCTGCAAACCTCAATCCAAATATCGACTTTGAGGCGTTGAATTTGTCTCTCGCTCAGCAGGCCCTCGACTTGCCCGAAAACCAGCCGCTCTTGGCGGGCATCAGCTCCTTTGGGTTTGGCGGGGTCAACGCGCATTGCATCGTGCAATCGGTTGATACGGCACAAGAAATCGCGGGGCCGATCCGCCAAAACCGCCTCGTGGTGACCTCTGCATTTTGTGAAGCTGCCCTCAAAGATCTGGCGCAAAGCTACGCAGAAACGCTTCAAACGGAAGGCGCGTTTTCGGACGGAGGCCTCGTTGATCAAATCTGGGCCGGGCGCGGGCATCATCCGCGCAGGCTGGCGGTTTTGGCCAAGGATGCGACCAGCGCATCAGAGGCATTGTTGGCGTTCAAAAACGGACAGGCCGACAAGCGTATCATCCAGATTGAAGGGCGCCACAGGGGCGCAGCGCCGGTTTTTGTCTTCTCCGGGAACGGCGCGCAATACGATGGAATGTGCCGTCTTGCGCTGGAAACGGATCCCGTTTATCGCGCGCGGTTTGCCGAAATTGACGCTCATTTTGCCCAGATCGTTGGCTGGTCGCTTTTGGCGCATCTTGAAGGGGAGGCGCTCGATGTTTCGAGTGGTGATCTGGCGCAGGGCTTGCTGTTTGCGGATCAGGTTTCTCAAGTCGCCTCTCTCGCTGAAAGGGGGCTAAAGCCTGCCGCTGTGATGGGGCATAGTGGCGGTGAAATCGCTGCCGCCTGCGCAAGCGGCGCGCTTTCATTAGAGCAGGCGATCGGATTGATCGCGGTTCGCTGCGGCATTCAGCGCCACATTGAAGGCAAGGGCGGCATGGCGGCCCTACAGGTTGGCGCGGCCGAAGCCGAGGCGGCATTGGCGCGCTTTGATCACGCCAATCCTGATTTTCCGATCGCAATTTCCGCAATAAACAGCCCGCGCAGCGTAACGCTTTCTGGCCCCAAATCAGAGCTGCAACGCTTCGGTAAATGGGTGAAGAAAGCCCATCGGTTTGCCTGTGTTCAGCTTGATTTGGACTTCCCATATCACTCCGTTTTGCTTGCGCCCTATGAGGCAGATTTTCACAGCGCAATGGGCCGTTTTGAACCGCAAAAATCCGATGTCCGATATATTTCCTGTACCCATGGTCATGCGGTCTCAGGGGGCGATTTGAACGCGCATTATTGGTGGGATAACCTTAGATTTCCCGTTGTTTTTCATCAGGCTGTGCAATGTGCTGTCGCTGAAGGCTATGAATGCTTTCTTGAAATTGGCGCATCCCCCGTTTTGACAAATTACCTCCGAGACAGCGCCCAAGACGGACCTGGAACCGGTACGTCAGATTTTGCAATCACCCACACACTTTCAAAGGCCGATCCCGAGGGAATTAACCCGCTTGATTGCGCCTTTGCGCGCGCCGTTCTTGTTGGATGTGCCTTTGACGAGGGGCGCCATTTTTCGCCGCCCAAAGGGCCCGAAATCGATTTGCCAGAGTACCCGTGGCAAAACACACCGCTTCGCGCAACCGACAGCCCAGAAATCCATCGCCAAATGGGCACCGGCGGCACGTTTCACACGCTTCTTGGCGCTCGGGGCCCGTCACAAAATGGCCTGTGGCTTCGCGATTGGGATGCGCAAGTTCTGCCCGCTTTTGCTGATCACAAAGTCGGCGATGCTGTTCTTCTTCCAGCGACGGCCATGGCCGAAATGGCTTTTGCCGCAGCGCATTTGGCCAGTGGCGGCGGCCCTGTAGAAATCACCGATTTTGATCTGAGTGCGCCGGTCACTCTTTCCGGTCCGCAAGGGCTTGAAATTCAAACCACCGCCGATATCGCCACAGGCCAAATCGCGTTGCTTTCGCGCGCCCGGCTCAGCCAGAATCCGCAGCGTGCTCACATGAAAGCACGGTTTTGCGTGCTGTCTTCTGCGCCTCCAGCCCCCCTTGATGCCGCGCCATTGCCCATCTCGCAAAGCGAAAATCGCGGCTTGCAGCTTTATCAAACGGCGCATCGTCTTGGCCTAAACTACGGCCCTGCATTCCAAGGCGTGTCAGCCATTCGGATTGAGGGCGACATTGTCGAAGTTGCCTTGGCCCAAGGGATTGGCATTGGAAATGACGCGCCACCCACCGGGTTTGATCCGGTTCAAATGGATTGTTTGTTGCATGGGCTGATCGAAGCGGCTGTGGGCTCAAAGTTTGATCGCACGGGGCGGGGCCTTGTGCCCATCCGCATCGCCCGATTGCAAGTTTTTGCGCCGGGCGCTGCGCTTTGTTCGGGGCGTTTGCATATTCGTCGCTGGGGCGAAAGTTCGATACTTGTCGATGTGACGGGATTTGGTAGCGGCGGTGAACCCGTTGTTTTGTTTGAAGGTTTGCGCTTGCAAGCCACCTATCTGCGCGCCCCCATTGAATTTGACCAACATCTATTTCACGTCACGGCCCGGCCCATTTTGCCGCATGGCGCAACCCCTGAAATCAACGCTTTTCCATCGGCAATGGCGCGCGCTTTACCTGCGGCGGAGGCCGAGGATGACAGCGGTTTGCTCATTTCGGCCGCCACTCATCAAGCGATTTGGCGCGCGATGCGCGAGCGGGCCGATGCCGCAGGGCTCTACACGCTCAAATCCCCAGACTTGCCCGCAGAACATCGGTTTTTGGCGATGCTGGAAGCTTTTGATCTTGCGCAACAAGGGGAGGCCCCGGGTGCGTGGCAGATTGCGCAGCACTGTGAGCTGCCCTCATCCGATGATATTGCCCATAGCCTATTGGCGGAGCGGCCCGATCTCATCGCAGATTTGTCGATCTTGTTGCACCTTCCACAGGCTTTGAGCGAGATTTTGACCGCGAAAACAGAATTCGCGCCGGAACCCGAAGCCTTGTTCGGGCAGGAGGCCTTGAAGGGCTTAGGCGAAATTCACCCAGGCGCGCTCAAAGTGATAAGTGCCGCCCTGAAGTGTTTTAGCGACGCGGCAGAAAAGGAAAGCCGCGTTCGCATCGGCGTTATTGGTCAAAATTTGAGCGTTTTAACCAATTTGGCTTTGGCGAATACCGACGTGGAATTTGTTGAAATCAGATCTAAATCAAGCTCAGCCCCCTCCGTTCATGCAGACTTTGCATCGCTTGCTTGGGAAGAGGCTTGCGGGTTTGATGCCATCGTAATCCCAGATGCCAAAGAGCTTGAAACCGGCGAATTTGCCGCTTGGTTAAATCGCGCGCTTAGGGCCGGCGGCGGGCTTTTTATATTGAACCAAAACGCGCCGGCCTTGGCTGCGGCCGCATTTTCAACCGCGATAGCGCCGCGCCGGCAAGCCCTATCAACGGGACGTATTGAGCAATGCCTCGCCGAAATCTCCGCGCTGGAAATTCAGTCTTTCCCCCTTGCCGACGGAGCAAATGGCGGCGCGCTTTGCATTGGGATTTTGCCGCAAGTTGAGCCTGAACCGGCTCTTGATCTACAATCGGATCAGCCTGTTTGGCCAGTGGTTTGGCAGGCGCTTTATGGACCATGCCAAGCAACAATTGACGGGTTTGAACGCATAGAGCCTGCCGAAGAAACCGCGCCTTTGCTTCTTATTCGGAGGCCGCAATCCGACGTATCCCTCAACGAGAGCCTCTTAAGCCTTAAGGCGCATGTTTTGGGCGCGGCCAAAGCGAGGCGGCCTGTGTGCGTGGTCTTACCAAAAGGCGCGCAGTTCGCCGGAGCTGCCCCCGCCGATCCGCATCAATACGCCCTTTGGTGTAGTTTGCGCAGCATCGCCAACGAGTATCCAGATTTGAAATTAACCACGATTGATCCCTGTGAAGCACTGTCTGCAACACAGCTTTTGACGCGGCTGCGCGATGTTGAAAATGCCGCGCCCAATGAGCGCGAAATCGTGATTGGTGCGGAGTCCGTTCTTGGGCTGCGCGTCGAAATCGGTTTGCCCGAAGCGCCGGACGCAACCGTGAATGGCGATACTGCGCTGACCCTCAAAATCCAAAATTCCAGACGTTTGAATGGGTTGAAATGGATCCCCGAAAGCCGAGGTCCATTGCTGGAAACCGAGGTCGAAATCGAAATCTCCGCAACCGGCCTGAATTACCGCGATGTCATGTGGGCGATGGGGCTTTTGCCTGAGGAGGCTTTGGAAACAGGGTTTGTTGGGCCGACCCTTGGGTTGGAGTGCGCAGGGCGCATTGTGCGCTTGGGATCAAAGGTGACAAACGTTGCTCTTGGGGATCTGGTAATCGCTTTTGGCCCCGCGTCATTTTCAACCCATCTTGTGATTGATGAAAACTGGGTTTCACCGGCACCAAACGCGTTGGATCCTGCGCAGGCCGCAACCCTCCCGGTTGCGTATTTTACGGCCCAATATGCGCTTGGGTATTTGGGGCGGCTTGAGGCCGACGAAACGGTTTTGATCCATGGCGGCGCGGGCGGTGTTGGGCTTGCTGCGATTGCTCTTGCGCAATCCGTTGGCGCGCGCGTTATTGCGACTGCGGGCAGCCCTGTGAAGCAAAAGTTCTTGAAGGAGCTCGGCGTCGATCATGTTTTGTCGTCGCGTGACACAGATTTTTCCGCTGCTGTGCGAAAGATCACAGACGGGCAGGGCGTAGACATCGTTTTGAATTCCCTCGCAGGGCCTGCGATGGAGGCCAGCTTGGCGCTGCTTCGCCCCTATGGGCGTTTCCTTGAATTGGGAAAACAAGACTATTATTCAAATACTTCCGTAGGATTGCGCGCCCTGAAAAACAACATCAGCTACTTTGGTGTTGATATCGATAGCCTGCTTGTAGATCGGCCAGAGGTTTCAAAAAAGGTCCTTGCTGATGTGATGTCCCGGGTGAAAGATGGCCAGTATGCGCCCCTGCCGATGACGGTTTTTGATGCGGATAACGCGCCGGAGGCCTTCCGGCTGATGCAGCGCTCAGGGCAAATTGGCAAAATAGTCATCACGCCACCAGACGCTGGAATGCACGCCAAAACGGGGCCGATTGAAGGGGCGATTTTTCGGCCAAATTCTGATGGTTGGCATGTAATTGCGGGTGGTCTTGGCGGGCTCGGGCTGGAGTGGGCGGAAATATTGCAGCGAAGAGGCGCGCAGCATTTGGCCCTCTTGAGCCGCTCAGGAACCCCATCCGAAGCCATCCTGAAACGCCTTGAGGACATGCGCCGTGCGGGCGCGGATGTTCGCATTCTGCGCTGTGATATCACCGACAAAGCCGCCCTTGAGGCAAGCCTGAATGACCTGCGCGCGCAGGCGCCTGTTGTGGGGATTTACCACGCGGCGATGGTGCTTGAGGATCGTTTGCTCAAAGACGTCGAGGCAGGCCTTCTGGCGCAAGTGCTTCCGGTGAAAACAAGCGGAACAGACAATCTTGATCAAGCGACGCGCAGCGATGATTTGCAGGCGTTTGTTGTGTTTACATCGCTTGCAACGCTCATCGGAAATGTTGGCCAAACGGCCTATGTTGCCGCCAACGCCTATCAGGAGGCCGTGATCAAACAGCGCGTCGCGGATGGCTTTCCTGGGCTTGCGGTCGGGTTTGGCGCGATTACGGATGCGGGGTATGTGGCGCGCGATGAGGGCCTGTCGAAAATGTTGGAGCAACTGTCAGGGAAAGTTTCCTTCCCGGCTTGTGTCGCTTTAAACGCGTTGTGCCGCTTGCTGGCGCTGCCACAATCCGAACCCTGCGTGACAATAACACCGATGCGTTGGGGCGCTGCGGTGGCTCAACTCAAGCTGCTTGGCAGCCCAAGCTACGATGTCTTTCAGCGTCTGGCGCGGCTTTCAACCCAAGGGCAAAGCACCGGAACCCTGCGCGCCGATATTCTGGAATTGACCACAGCCAAAGCGATAAAATCCGCGACCCGTTTTCTGAAACTAGAGATCGCCGGGATTTTGCGCGTTTCAGAGAGCGCGCTTTCAACAACGCGGCCGCTTGCGGAATATGGGATGGATTCCCTCATGGGGGTTGAGCTTGGCATGGCTGTTCAAGAAGCGCTTGGTGACGATCTCCCGATGCCCTCACTGGCAGACGGGCCGACGATTGCATCCATGGCAACAGCCTTTGTCGAGCACATAAAAAAGACGGCTGATCCCGCGCAACCATCGGGCCATTCTACCGGCCAAAGCGCCCAAACACCTCCCGCTTCGCCCTTGTTGCCCGGCCCGGCGACAAGCTCCAAACCAAGCCAAATTGCTGAAGCTCTCAAATGAAAAAAGCACGGCCAACCCTTTCCAGCGAAGAACGCGCGCGTGCGATTGGCGCGGTGCGCGGCATGAAGCAAAGCCAATCCGCCTCTCAAAATCTGCCCGTTCCAAGCCCCGCATTTGATACGCTGGCAGGGTTTGTTGAGCGCGAAGGGGTGCGCAAACTGGCCAGCAATCTGGGCATAGGGGATCCGACCTTTCGACAGATTGATGCGCATCCAACGCCGCTCAGTCAGATGGATGGCAAAGAGGTTTTGAATTTTGGCTCCTATGATTATCTTTGCCTAAATGCTGATCCACGGCCGGCGCGCGCTGCAAAGGAAGCCATTGATCTTTATGGCGTTTCCGCTTCGGCAAGCCGTTTGACCACCGGGCAGAGGCCGGTTCATATCGCGCTGGAAAAGGCGCTCGCGGCGCATTATGGCGTCGAAGATGCGCTGACATTTGTGTCGGGTCATGCAACGAATGTTTCCGTCATTCCGACGCTGACGGGCAAGGATGATTTGGTCATTTATGACGCCTATATTCACAACAGCGCCTCCGTTGGAGCCACGCTTTCAAGCGCCTCCCGCCGCAGTTTCCCTCATAATGATTTGGATGCCCTAGAGGCGCTTCTTGCGGAAAATGCAGGCCAGTATCGCGCCACTTTGGTTGTGGTCGAGGGGCATTATTCGATGGATGGCGACATCCCCGATCTTGCGCGGCTACTCGCCCTAAAGGCGCGATATGGATTTTGGTTGATGGTGGATGAGGCGCATGGCCTTGGCTGCATTGGCGCGACGGGCAAGGGCCTGCGAGAGGTTTATGGCGTTGCGGGGGGCGAGGTTGATATTTGGATGGGCACGCTGAGCAAAACGCTGGCATCAACCGGCGGATATATTGCGGGCAACGCCGCGCTCATCGATATTCTGAAATATGAAGCGCCCGGTTCTGTTTATTCCGTAGCGCTTGCGCCTGCACTGGCCGCAGCCGCCCTCTGTTCGCTTGAAATTATGGCCCAAGAGCCCGAGCGCGTGGCAAGGTTGCAGGCCCGCGGCGCGTTCTTTTTGCAATGCGCTAAATCCCATGGTTTGGATACAGGAACCAGCGTCGGCGCGTCGATTATTCCGGTGATTACGGGCAGTTCTGCTGTGGCTGTCGCGCTGAGTATGGAGCTTCTTGAGCGTGGCATTAACGCACTTCCCATTGCCTTTCCCGGCGTGCCGATGGATGCCGCGCGGCTTCGGTTTTTTCTGACCTGCGACCATAGTGAGGCGCAAATATCGCAGGCGCTTTCGGAAACCGCAAAGATACTAAAACGCTTGCGATCAGGCCCATTGGGAAGCCTCAAATGAGAGGGTTCAAGAGATTTTTTGCCGCAAGAAAAAAGCCGCCTGCGCTTCTCACGCTTTGGATATCTGGCCCGCTTGATTTTGTCTCGGTCTCTTGCTTGAAATCTGCGATCCGTTTTGGCCACGACGTCCATCTATATAGCTACGGCGATATTCCCAACATCCCAAAGGGCGTGTCCCACAAAGATGCGCGCAGCATCATCCCGGAGGATGAAATTTTTCTGTATGACGGCATTGAACAGCCCTCTCTCTTTGGGTCTGTTGGGCCATTTTCGGATGCGTTCAGATATCGCTCGCAGATCCTTAACCGCGGTGTTTGGATGGACACCGATATGTATTTTTTGCAGAGAATTGACCTTTCTCCCTCTGTGATACTCGCGTGGGAAAAGCCGAAAAAAGATGCATTAACAACGAATTGGAGGAGCAACCTCATTGGAGGGGCTCTGCTGAAACTCCCCCCCAAATCAGCGCTGACAAGCGATCTTGTTCGGCTCACCTCCAAGCCTTACCAGATGCCGCCTTGGCTTTCGCAGCAAAGGCAAAAAGAGGTTTTGGACAAGTTGCAAGGCAGGCCGTTTTTTCCGGGCGCGGTCACTTATGCGACGGTCGGCCCTGTTGCTTTAACCTATTTTGCCCGCGAACGCGGCATGCTTCACGATGTGTTGCCCAGTTCGCATTACTATCCTTTGTTTTTTAGAGAAATCGAACGTTTGGGCGAGCGGTATGAGGATTTTTGCGCCTCATTGCCCCAAGAAACCAAGACAATCCATATTTGGAACAGCGCCTTTAAGCGCGCCTTCAAAGCACACACGCCGCAGGGCAGTTTTGCCGCGCGATTAAAAGAGGAAAGCCTCGATGAGTGACACCAAAAATGTACTCGTGGTTGGCGCTGGATTTACCGGCGCGGTCGTGGCGCGCAAATTGGCCGAGGCTGGCCACAAAGTAAAAGTAATCGATGAACGGGATCATGTCGCGGGCAATTGCCATACTGAGCGCCATGAAGAAACCGGCGTGATGCTTCATGTATATGGGCCGCATATTTTCCACACGGACAATCAGCAGGTTTGGGATTTTTTGACGGCGCATTGTAAAATGATGCCCTACCGCCATCAGGTGCGGGCAAACGTGGCTGGAAAAGTCTATTCGATGCCGATCAACCTGCACACGATGAACCAATTTTTCTCCGCCTGCATGTCCCCAACAGAAGCGCGTGCCTTTGTTCAGGAACTTGCCGAAACCGAGATTGAAACCCCCGTCTCTTTTGAAGAACAGGCGCTCAAATTTGTTGGCCGCGATATCTATGAGGCCTTTTTCCGTGGTTATACGCTCAAGCAGTGGGCGGTCGATCCAAAGCGCTTGCCCGCGTCAATCCTGAAGCGTCTGCCGTTGCGGTTTACCTATGACGACAACTACTTTTCTCATAAATATCAAGGCATTCCTTTCGAGGGATATACATGCGCCGTTCAATCCATTCTTGATCATCCACAGATAGAGATTGCGCTGTCTACACCTGCTGAAAGCTGTCGGGAGGAGGCAAATTCACACGATCATGTGGTGTATACGGGGCCATTGGACCGATATTTCGATCACCAAATTGGCCGTCTGACCTATCGCACATTGCGCTTTGAGGTGGAGGTGAAGGACGCGCCATACCAAGGGACGGCCGTGCTGAATTATTGTGATCCAGATGTGCCCTATACGCGGATCACCGAGCACATGTATTTTGCGCCCTGGGAGGCGGAAGCGTTCGAAAAATCTGTTATCTATCGCGAGTTTAGCGCCGAAGCGGGCCCGGATGATATTCCGTATTATCCCGTTCGTTTGCTCGACGACCAAACAATGCTCGCGTCCTACGTAAGCCTTGCCAATGCGGCGCCACGGGTCACTTTCGCCGGTCGATTGGGCACATACGCCTATCTTGATATGGATGTGGCGATTGCGCGCGCATTTGACGTGGCCGATCACATCAACTCAGCTTTCGCACGCGGGCAAACCCCTGCGGCGTTCGTACATAAGGTCTAAATCCGTTGCCCGATACCCATGCCTACCCGATCCAACATGTCATCGCGCCCGGTTTTGATCGCCCAGAAACTCTCTATTTTAGTGCCCCGGAACGGGCGCCGGGCTGTCGCGGAGCCTTGCCTTGGAAGATGGCAACTGGTCATTCGCTTTCAACCGACACCTATCTCAACAGCTTTTTTAACCATTTCTGGGACAGTTACGCCAATATTGGCCAAATCGGTTTGGAGATCGAAACCGATGAAACGGTTACGGTTTCGATCATGGCCGTTTCAGATGGCAGCCCCAAAGATATCGCGCAATATGCGGGGGCGGGGCATCATATCATTTGGTTAACGGACCTGCCTGAAGGCACGGCGCGTTTGGCCTTTTCGATGGTGGCCAATGCCGATGTAGCGATCTCTAGGCTCAGCTGGGTCACCAATTCTGCACCCAAACGCGCGGTCTCCCTTTCGATTGGTTTGTGCACATTTAACCGCGAACCGTTTTTGGCCGATACCGTTGCGGCGCTGGTCCAACAGCGCGCGAAAACCCCCGAGATTGAGGCGATTTGGGTGGTTAATCAGGGCGCGCGCTTTACCGATCCGGCCTTGCTTGAAAACACCAAACTTGATTTCGTGACTGTTTTGGAACAACCCAATTTGGGCGGTTGCGGCGGGTTTAACCGTAGCATGCTTGAAAGTGTAAGCGCCGAAAAACCAACAACGCATCACATTCTGATGGATGATGATATTGTGCTTGATCCGCGCGTGATTGATCGTGTGGCGCTGTTTTTACGCTATTGCGGCGAGGGTTACGCGCTCGGCGGGCAGATGCTCGAGATCGAGCACCCGACACGTTTGCATGAAGCGGGGGGGCGCTTGCACCCGCTTTGGTACGTTGAATCCGTTGGGCAAAAACTAAAAATGGATCGCCCTGAAAGCTTGGGCCTTTTTGATGTGACCCCCGAAATCGACTATAACGCTTGGTGGTTCTGCGTCATTCCAACCGATGTGATCCGCTTGGTTGGGCTTTCGCCGCCACTGTTCATTCGCGGCGATGATATTGAATATGGCTGCCGTATGAAGGCCGCAGGGGTGCAAACCATTCCCCTTCCGGGCTGTGTGGTTTGGCACGAAGGTTTCGCCTATAAGACCAGCGATTGGCTGCTGTATTATGACTTGCGCAATCGCCTTATTCTCGCGGGTTTGCACCCAAATGCCGTGAGCCGGCCGGATGCACTTTATTTGCCTGGCTACTGTATGAGTATCCTGTTTCAACACCGCTATCGTGCAACCGAGGTTGCTCTAAAGGCGATATCGGATGTGCTTGATGCGCCCGATCGCGCGCTTGGTCCCGATGGCGCCAAGCGCCACGAAGCACTTGGCGCTTGGCTCAAAGGCATCCCTGAACCAGTTGTTTTTACAGCGAAAAATCTTCCGGTTCACGAAAAAGGAAAGAAGGTGCTGCTGGATCCGTCCGTTTTTGCAATGATCCAGATGTGCGTAAAAGGGGGTGTTGCACTGCATTTTGCGCGCCTGATGCCGCGCCGTGCGCCCCTTTGCTTTGACCAACTTCCTGATGCCCCGTCTATCGGCGCCAGAGATTATTTGGTCGCCCGCGATCCCGAAGGCACTGAATATACTTTGCACAAAAGCGACTTGCGAAAGTTTTGGCGGCTGCTGTCTAAATCACTCTGGATCTGCTCAAAGTTTCTACTCAAGTCCAAGAAAATGAATGCCATTTACCGCGATGAACTTGAGATCATGCGCAGCAAGGAAAACTGGGCCAAAAGCTTTGGCAAAACAGACTAGCTGCGCGGCTTTTTCAACACGGCCGCAAAATCGGCGCGCAGGCCCGTTTCATATTCCTCATACTCGCGGCTGCCGGGCATATCGGCCCATTTTACCGCATAAAGGCTAAACGGCCATGGTACCTTTGAAAGCTCAACCTCGCGCCGTGGGATGTCTGCCTTTAGCGATGCAAATGTGTTTGGCGTGATGTCTTTGTAGCTGACAAAATCAAGCCCTGCAGCTTGGGCGGCCGCGCGCAATTCGCTTTCGATTTGCCCATGGTCGCCCTGACGGTATCCGCCACTGAGCGAAATAATCCCGCCCGCCCGAACCACTTTTGCAGCTTCATTCACAAAGGTCGTAAGGCCAAAATATGTCGGCGCACCGACGCTCACAACCAGATCAAAGCTATCGGGCGCGAAATCCAAATGAGTGGATTTTCCCCTTTGAATATTGGCTTGAACGAGGGGGGCGGTGCGTTTGCGTGCAAGGGCGACCGCCGCCATGCTGCGCTCGGTTCCGGTTAAGCGCGCAGCTGGAAACAACCGCGAAAGATAGATCAAACCGCCGCCCTGGCCGCATCCAATATCCAGAATATCCTTGGGCACAGGCGACAAATCGGAAATCTGTGAATGCCCCGCCTGATGGTACATCATCGCGCAATGGGCTTCGCCGAAAAACTCCGCATGCTCAATAAAATCTGGATCAAGGGGCAGGTAGCCACCGTTAAAAAACCAGTGCTTCCGCGCGGGCGATAGGCGGTATAAAATCTCATAGGCAACGAGATCAAAAATGTGAAAGCCAAACCCAAAAATGCGCTTTAGCCGAGTGGATCGCGCGCGAAGTAAGTCTGGCATCTCGGGCTCTTTTCATGATTACTGGTCCTGAATATCTTCAACGAATTCTGCCCGCAACGAAAAGAAAACATGCTCCATGACCCCATGACCAAATCGGAGCCCCCAAACAAGCGCAGCTTCGTCTTTTTACAAGGCCCAACCTCCGGGGTGATGCGCGAACTTGGGCGTGCCTTGGCCGCGCAGGGGCATGATGTTTTGAAGATCAATTTTTGCCCAGGGGATGCGTTGTTTTGGTGGGGCCATGATACGCTCATCTATCGCGCAAAGCGAAAAGACTGGCCAGAATTTTTGCGGCGGGTTCTTGTTGAGCGCCGCGCCACAGATATCGTCTATTTCGCCGACCGTTTTCCCTATCATCGTTTGGCGCAGGATGTGGCGCGCGCGCTTGGTGTGCGGCCAATATCGTTAGAATACGGCTACTTACGGCCTGATTGGCTTATTCTCGAAGAGGGCGGCCAATCCACATTCTCGCATTTCCAAAACTCAAGAGAGGCCATTCAAACCGCAGCCAAGACCTTGCCAAAGGTCGATATGACCCCGAAATTCGCGATCCCTGAAAGCATTGAGGCCATTTGTGAAACCAGTTTTCATCTTTCAAACGCCTTTCTCGCGCCAATTTGTACCGCGAATTACGCGCCCGATCGGTATTACCCCGTGTTGCGCGAATATCTTTCTTATGCGCCGCGCATGATCCGCCGCGGCCTCAATGCCAAACGCGCCGCAAAAAGCGTCCATACGCTTCAAAACAGCAAAGATCCCAAGTTTCTGATCCCTTTGCAGATGCAAAATGACTATCAGCTGCGCCATAACGCGCCGCGCCATTACCAAGATGGGTTCATTTCTGAAGTCATGGAAAGCTTTAAGAACAATGCGCCGCGAGATGCCCAGCTCGTTTTCAAGCTGCATCCGATGGACAATGGGTTGGAGCGTTGGGATCGCCGTGTTTTGGAGCGCGCAAAGGCTTATGGGCTGTCAGATCGGGTTCATTTCTTGGATGGGGGCGATTTGGGCGCACTCTTTGCAATGGCCTCCGGCTGCGTCGTTATCAATTCAACGATGGGGTTGCGCGCGCTCGCTCAATCCGTTCCGACCAAGGTTATGGGCGTCGCGGTTTACGATATTGAGGGGCTCACGGATCAAGCGTCACTCGCCGAGTTTTGGCAAAATCCAACACCGCCGGAACCTGCGTTCTTGGATGATTTTCTTCGGGCGATTGCTTGCGGAATTCATGTACGCGGCGCGATCTATGGGCGAAAAGGGCGCGCAGAATTTGTGAAAAATGCGCTGTCTCGACTGCAAGCGCCCCAGTTGCATCGCGCGGATTTATACCTTCGCGTTCCGCCTCGATTATCCCGTGCTAAGGCGCTCGGAATTGAGGTGCCCTCCCTTTCTGATGGCCGGGAAAAACAAACGTGAAGCAGCATATTGTCATAACCGGCGCTTCAAAAGGGCTAGGTGCCGCGCTCGCCACAGGTTTTGCTGGCGAAGGGGTGCAGCTTTCTCTTTGTGCGCGAGACATCTCGAATGTTGAGGCTTTGACGCAAGTTCTAGAAGCAAAAGGAAGCACAGTAAATTGGGCCTCGATTGACCTAAGGATTGCTCAGCAAAGTATTGAATGGATTGACTTTATATCGAAACCGTCGCCCATCGACATGCTGGTTTTGAATGCTGGAATTTTTGACGGATCGCCAGCAGAGGGCGTGTTGGAAGACCCGCTGCGCGCGGCGGATATTGTATCGACAAACCTTTTGGGCGCGGTTGTTCCCGCCCTTCACTGTGCTGAAAAAATGCGCCGCCAAAAGCGCGGGCATCTTGTGTTTATCAGCTCTTTGGCGGGCTTTGCCGCCCACGCCGACGCGCCAACATATTCCGCGAGCAAGGCCGCGGTGAGTGTTTTTGCGCGCGCCCTGAGAGAAGAGCTTGCCCCAAGCCAAGTCGGTGTCAGCCTCTTTCATCCAGGCCATATCGACACGGCCCAAACTCAACAACACATCGGCGCATTGCCTGGGCTTGTCTCTGTGGAGCGGGCAGCAAAACGGATCGTGGATGCGGTTCATCGCGGCCCAAGTGAAACCAGTTTTCCGATGAGATTTCGTCTGGGGCTGGCCGTGCTGAACCTTCTGCCGTGGCGGGTGAGCGCGCGGCTCAATCGACCGTTTCGATTTAAAGTGCGCCCGCCGTCCTCTCCAAACTCTGACTAAGCCGCTCCCCTGCGGCAAGCCTCGATCTGAAGTCTTCAATGACGCGCGCCATCCCTTCATGAACCCCAATCTTTGGCGACCACCCAAGAATATCGCGCGCTTTGGAAATATCGGGGCAGCGTTTCTTTGGGTCGTGTTGCGGCAGGGGGCCAAAATTCAAAGGCGCATCGATATTGGCCACTCTCAGGATCATTTCTGCAATTTCGCGCACAGTATGCTCGGTCGGATTGCCCAAATTAATCGTTTCGCCCCGCGCCTCCGGGGCGAGGGCCAAAGCAATGAGCCCACGCACGAGATCATCAACATAACAAAGGGATCGCGTTTGCGATCCGTCGCCAAACACAGTCAGCGGCGTGCCGTTCAGGGCTTGGATCGCAAAGTTTGAAACCGCGCGGCCATCGTCAAAGGCCATGCCCGGGCCATAGGTGTTGAAAATCCGCGCGATCCGCAAATCTAGCCCGTGAATGCGCGCAAGGTCGCTTAAATATGTCTCGGCGGCGCGCTTGCCTTCGTCGTAGCATGCACGTTTGCCTTGAGGGCTGACATTGCCCCAGTAGGTTTCTGTTTGCGGATGAATCTCTGGGTCGCCGTAAACTTCGCTCGTTGAGGCCTGGACGAAAACAAGCCCGTTGCGAACGGCCATTTCCCCCAGATGCATCGCGCCGAGTACGGATGTTTTCCATGCCTGTTGCGGATCTTTTTGGTAATGTTTGGGGGATGCAGGGCAGGCCAGATTGAATAGAATATCGCCTTTTATATCAATGGGATGAATGATGTCATGCTGGATAAATGCAGCGGTCCCGGCCGGGCTTGCAAGTCGGTTTTGCGCACCGAGGCAGCTTGTCGATAGGTTGTCGATAACGGTAACTTGCGCGCCCAGTCCCAGCAGAGCCCTTGTGAGATGCATGCCGACAAAACCAGCGCCGCCGGTCACAATACAGGTTTTCCCATGCAAGGTTTTCATTTCCGTTTTCCTGCCAGATTGCGAAGGTTTTGCGCGGTTTCTTGGGCAACGGCATCCCAGGTGAGGCTTTCGGCAAGCGCTTTGCCCGCTTGCGCGATCTCTTGAGCGCGGCCGTCATTGCTGAGAACCCAATCGATTTTTTCATGAAGGTCCGAGAGGTCTTTTTTGATCGGCACAAAGTTTTCAAATGGCTGCAGGCGATCATAATACCATTGACGAAAGCCAACCTGACTTTCGACTTTTAGAACACAGTTCCCCATCAAAAAACGATGAAAAATATTGTCCCATGTCGTGCTAAACCCATCAATATCGACGGCAAATTTCGATCCAATCCATGTTGTTGTATCGATCTTTTCGGTCAAAAAACCGGCATCACTTAGGAGGCGCTCTTCAATTGGCGTAGTGGCCGAAACAAAGCGAAAATCCAACCGTGATCCCTTTGCATGCATCGCAGTTCGAAGGCGTTGGCGCACGAGCGGATTGTCTTTTTGCATCGGATCCAGAGAGAAAAGCCCAACACCGGTCAGCCGTCCACGCCAAACCAAATCTGAGTTGCGCGCAGCCCATGGGACATCGTTGTTTTTCACCCAAGCGCGCAATTGTTCATACCCGAGATCGCGAAAGAAATAGTAATCAGGGACAAGTTGCATCGCGGGATCGCAGGACGAAAATGCGCATTGCGCAAGGGAGGGGAGTTGGCCATCTGAAAGGTGAAAGCATATTTCCGTTACTTCAGCGCCAGCAAAAAACATCCAGCCAATGGCCGTCGGTGCGCGTTCTTCGATAAGCCGCATGCGATTGTCGTTTTTATTCAAGCTCGGTACGTGCAGAAGGAAGTTTTTTCCACTCCGTTCAACCCTCACATCAAGGCTTGGGATGGCGGCCTTATCGACTTTTACAATAACGCCTCCCTGGAACCCTGTTGCCAGCTTTACCTTCTCTGCGAGGCGGTTTTGCAGCGTCTCAATCGTGTTATCTGGCGGTGCGTTCGGGATTGGTTTTCGAGTTTTCCAGAGATTTTGAAAGGCGCGCATTTGGAGGGCTTTCTAGGCATTCAGATGTTTTTGTCTATCACAGTCTGCACGGCCTTTCGAGCGCTGCGTCGCAGGGCTCACTTTTGGGCGCGGCCTGTGAGGTTCGAGCAAAAGAGGGGGTGCTGGCAGACGAATAAACCAGCTTCAGTTCGGCCGACGAAGGCTTTATCATGCGGCTAGCTGGCGAAATACGCGGCCTGCGAGCTTGTCGAAGCGGGCTGCGGAGATGATCTGGTTGTCTCCGTAACCGAGCAAAGCCCGGCTATGGTTTTGCACTACACAAAGAAAGTTCGCCAGAAAGTCAGGGCCACTCAGGCACAGCAAAAGCGAACAGAACAAAAACAGAATGTTTAGACTTTCAACTGACCGTTTGCGCGATTTGCGCTAACCCATTGAAAGTAATTGGAGGCGAGTACCGGATTCGTGATTTGAAATTCAGTATTACAATTAAATCAATTGTCTGACGTCAGCGCCCATGGGTCCAAATAGAGTTATTTACTAAGAGAGTGTTTGTTGCTCATCATAGCCACTGAGGAGTGGACGATGAGACAGACAACGAAGAGCCCCGGCGAGAAGATCGTCAAAGACAT
>JBOEGE010000010.1:0-83359 GCA_050633265.1 Paracoccaceae bacterium
CCGTCGCGCAGGATGCCGGCGTTGTTGATCACCCCATCCAGCCGGCCAAAGGCACTGACCGCATCCGCAACCATTTGCTGGGCCGCTTCCGGATCGCTCACACTGCCCCCATTGGCAATCGCGCGCCCACCTGCTGCTTCGATTTCCTTCACCACGAGCTGCGCTGCCCCGGCATTTTCCCGATCTCCTTTGAGCGAAGCGCCAATATCATTGACCACGACCGCAGCCCCCTCGCGCGCCGCTGCAAGCGCAAGATCGCGCCCGATGCCGCCGCCTGCGCCCGTGATCAGCATCACCTTGTCTTTGAGTATCTCACCCATGTTTCACTCCTCTTCTTTGGTGTTAAAAGACGGCACCATCGCGCCGCCAAAAGGCTTCATCTGGCCGCTCACACGCGCGCCAATCTGGCCGTTGTCTTCGAGGCGCCCCATGATGCGCACTCCCTCATCAAGGTCAATCAATGCGATGTTCCAGGGGGCTGTTTCGGGGAAGTCTTTATGCGGCGCGCGGTGCTGCGTTGTGACAGAAAAGATCGTCCCGCGGCCTGTGCTCGCCTGCCGAATAATATCGCCCCCGCACCTGCGGCAATGGGTTCGCGCCAGGGCCCATTGATCGCCGCAAACTGTGCAGCTTTGGTAGTGAATGGCGCTCATGCAACCCGCTCCAAAATGAGCGAGACATGCGACGACAGAATGCCACCATCACCATGAACAAGCGCGTGTATAAGCGGCCTTTTGATCTGGCGCGCGCCCGCCGTGCCGCGCATCTGTTGCAGGGCCTCGCTGACATGCGCCAAGGCCCCTGCCACGCCACAATGACCATAAGACAAAAGGCCGCCATGGGTATTGAGCGGCAGCGCGCCACTGGCTTCAAACCGCCCTGTGCGCGCGTCTTTGCCAGCCGCGCCAGGGGCGCTAATTCCGCAGGCCTCCAGCAGCATTGCGAGGGTCACAGTGAAGCTGTCATAAATGGCGAGATAGTCCAGATCATCCGCCGCAATCCCGGCCTCTTTGAAAGCCGTGGCCGAGGAATGGCGCGCACCAAGCGCAAGATCGTCGGGGGCCTCGGTGATATGTTGATGGCGATGCGCCTGCCCTGCCCCGGTAATGGCCACGGCGGCGCCCGCGCCCGGATCGGCAGAGATCAGTACCGCCGCGCCGCCATCCGAAATGGGGCAACAATCCAGCAGCTTTAGCGGCGTTGCAATTGGACGAGAGGCAAGCACATCGGCCTCTGTGATCGCGCCGCTCAAATGCGCGCCCGGCGTATTCGATGCATTGCGGCGCATGAGAACAGCGAGCGCGGCAAGGTCTGTTTGATCTGCGCCCGTGGTGTGCAAATAGCGCGCGGCCCCTAGCGCATAGCAAGCCGGAACCGTAGCACCTGTTGGCACTTCCCCAAGAGGATGCGCAACCTGCGCAAGCGCCTGAATGGAAGCATCGCGGCTTTGCCCGCTGAGCCGATTTTCCCCTGCAACTACAAGCACATTTCGACAGGTGCCCGAGGCCACAAGAATACGCGCCAGATGGATCATCCCCGCCCCCGTCGCGCCGCCCATTTGCATGGCCTGAGCAAAGCGCGGCTTCAGGCCAAAACTCTCGGCGAATACCGCCGCCAGCATCAGATGCGGCAGGGTTGTTGCATAGCCGCAGATCAGCCCATCAATCGCGCCCCGCTCTAGATCAGCATCCTTTAGCGCCTGTCGCGCTGCCGTGCTCATAAGCGCGATCGGATCAGAACCTTCACAGCGGCCAAAAGGGGTAGCATATGCGGCGCGCAAATAGACCATCAGGCAAGCACCCGTGCGGCCAGCCGTGCGGTTCCTGTCAAAACAAGGCGCCCATCATCACTTGTTGCTTCAAGCCGGTAGAGTGCGCCCTCTTCCTGACTGGCGGCGCCCGTTAATGTCTGGCCGATATAGGTCGGTGCGCTAAAGCGGATGTCGAGTTCGGTGATATAGAACGCGTCTTTGGTTGCGCGCGACAGGGCCTCAACAATGAGGTTTAGCGCCATGGTTCCATGGGCGATCGGCCGGCCAAAAACGGTGCTGCGGGCAAAATCCGCATCAAGATGGATCGGGTTAAAATCTTGGGTCAGCTCGGCATAGCCTTTGGCCGCGTCTAGGTTTGTTTGGATGCTGAATGGGGCGATACGCGCGGGAAGTTGGATCATGTCAGGCTCCTCATGCTGCCCAGATGGAGACAAGCTCACCCTGCATCAGCTCTTTGTCCGCATGCGCGGCTTGGATCGAGAAAGTGACCCAGAAGCGCCCCTTTTTCTGCTCGGCCTTTGCAATCTCAACTCTATAAGTGAGCGTATCGCCAAGGGCGGCCCGCACACCGGTAAAGGCTAGCTTTTGCGCCGCATGCACATTGCCATTGGGGCGCGGCTGGATCGCAAGAAGATAGGCCTCCATCATACCCGCAACGATCAACCCATCCGGGGCGTATCGGCCCTCAATCGGCCCATAGACCGCCTCCCAACCCGCAACACGCCGCGCATCCAAGTTCACATCTATTGCGCCAAAGTCCTGCCCGGGAAAGAAGCGCTCAAAGGTCCAAAGTTCATCCGCTTTTGCTTGGGTCATTGAGGAAAGCTTTCGCGTCTATGGGCCGCAAAGAGGCGCGGCGCTTGCCGGAAGGGTGTCAGAAAAGTCCTGCTCAAAACGCAGGATTCTGGCCGCCGAGAAACCCGTGCTGCGCTGTTGTCGCGGCCGGGCATATTGTGGGTTTTTGATCGGAGCATAAATTTTTCTCTTGGCGGAATGGCTTTCATCATACAGAATAAGCATGCCGACACAAGCCAGATTGCAGCGCTCATTTGGCGCGCGGAATTGCTATAAAACGCTGTCATAGGAGACAAAATTGAACCGCCTTTGCATGAGAGACGCTCGAATCGGCCTTGCCGCGAAATGCGCGCGAAGATGAGTGACTGCCTAAAAATCGAGGATCATCCCGGCAATCTGCGGGTGCTGATCATGAATATCCCGGCGCGGCGCAACGCGTTGAGCGATGAGATGCGAGAGGCCTTGCGCGCGGCCCTTAAGAGCGCGCAAGCAGACCCAAAAATCCGCGCCATTGTTCTTGCCGGTACTGAGGGGATTTTTTGCGCCGGGGGTGATATCAAAGCGATGGGGCAACCCGTACCAATCGCGCTGAAACGGTTGGATGTTTTGCACGAAGTGGTGCGCTTGATCGCACTTGGCCCCAAGCCTGTGGTGGCGGCGGTTGATGGGGTTGCTTATGGCGCAGGCATGTCTTTGGCCATGGCCTGTGACTGTGTTGTCGCCACTGAAACCGCGCGGTTCTGCGCTTCATTTTCCCGTATCGGCCTGGCGCCGGATTGTGGGATTTTGTGGTCTCTACCGCGCCGCGTCGGCCCTGCTTTTGCACAGCGCATTCTGATGGATGGGCGCGAGCGAAAGGGGCGCGAGGCGATAGAAATCGGGCTTGCCGATGTTTTGGCCGAGGGGGATTTGCTTACCGTGGCACTGGCGCAAGCCGCTGCTTTGGTGCCGGCCGCGCCCTTGCCAAACGGCTTTACCAAATCCATCATTGCGCAGCATTTCGGCGATCTAAATGCGGTTTTGGCCGCCGAGCAAGAGGCTCAGGCCGCTCTCTTTCTAACAAAAGATCATGCCGAGGCGACAGCGGCATTTCTTGAAAAACGCCCGCCCGTATTTGCCGGGGAGTAACGCATAGAGCAGATCCGCCAAAGTTATTTTGAGCCGAGAAGGTCCCGGTGATTTGCCCTTATAAATAGGCCTGTTACGCCTGTTTCTGCGCGAGACAAGCTTTGCATTTTACGCGTCGCGGCCTTTGCGGCAGCGGAGCAAATCGCACGCCCATAGGTTTTTGTGATGCCCGCAATAAGAATTCAGGATTAACTTGTTCGGCCCTCTAGCGCTCAGTGTTTGAGAAATCGGTGCGTAAACGCCGAGCGAATGCAGTGCGGGGAGGCACAGCACTTCATGAAATTCATCAAACGAGACGGGGCGCATAGCCAAGAAAAGATCGTTTTCGCCATCACTTTGGCGATGTTTGCGCTCTTTGGGCTGATGCTGGATGGCTTCCTTGGCGCCAACAATTTGCTGGCATTGCTGCGCTCTGTTGCGGTGCTTGGCATTCTCGGGCTTGGGATGCTGATTGTTGTTCTGGGGCGCGGGATTGATCTGGCGATGGTTGCCAATATGGCGATCTCTGTGGCTTGGACGATCCAGCTCGTTGCCAACGGGATGCCGCTTGGCATGGCGCTTGGGATCGGCTTTGCCTTTGCCCTTGTGATGAGCCTGATTTGCGGGCTGTTGATTGCTTATGCGGAAATCCCGGCGATCTTTGCCACCCTTGCGATGAGCAGTTTCATCTATGGGTTTGGCCGGGCCTATCTGATCACCGGAACCGATGTTGTTTACCTGCCGGCCTCCTTTGGTTGGGCGGCGCAGATTGGCCAAGGGCGGCTTTGGGGCATTCCCATTCCGATCTATCTTGCGCTGATTTTGGCGGTGCTTGTGACGCTGTTTCTCAAGCTTTCCAAACACGGCTGGAACACCTATAACATCGGCGATAATGCGGTCGCTGCGCGGATCACGGGCATCTCGGTGCGCCCGACAATCGTGCTGCAATATATGATCAGCGGGATGGCGGCGTTTGTTGCCGGGTTGATCACCGCCACGGCCGTGCAATCCATGAACACCCGCATCGTCAATTCCAACATGATTTATGATGTGATCCTGATCGTTGTGCTTGGCGGGGTCAGCCTTTCTGGCGGGCGCGGCACGGTGCGCAATGTGATCGTTGGGACGCTGTTGATTGGGGTTCTGGTCAACGGGATGACGATCATGGACATCCAATACACCATTCAAAACGTCATCAAGAGCATAATCCTGCTGCTCGCTGTCATCGCCGATAGCGTTCTCAATCCGCGCGACGAACAGACCGGACAGCAAGGCGACATCTAACAGCAAACCCACACGACAAGCGCGCCAAAGAGCCGCCCCTAAATTGAACCAATAACGACCCACCTTGGAGGAGGAAATTATGACTTTGAAGAAAATCACAAAACTGGCCGCAGCCGCAGCCTTGATGGTTTGCACCGCGAGTGCAAGCTATGCCCAAGACCCAAATGATCCGTTTCGTGGCCCCGCTTTGGACCACCTAGAAGGCAAATGGATTGCCTATCTGCCCATCTCTGCTGGGTTTGATCTGGCGCAGGCCTGGGGTGGCGTTGTCAAAGAAGAGGCCGAGCGTTACGGGATGAAATTCACCATCCAAGATCCCAACTGGGTGACGGATGCGATGTCGCAAGGGATGACCTCGCTGATCGCTGAACGCCCCGATGTTATCGTGACGCAAAACCCCGATACGCAATCCCTGGCGCGCCTGTTGTTGCAGGCCAATAAGGCGGGAATAACGGTTGTTCAGATGAACATGCAGGGCGCCGTTCAAACGGATGCCTATGTTGGCCCCGATTACGTTGCTATGGGGCGCGAAATTGCCAATCTGGCAATCGAAACCTGCGGCGAAGGCACTGATACATCGCACAAAATTTCCATCGTGCAAGGCGTTCTGACAGGCGGCGTGAGCTACTTTCAGGTCCAAGGCATTATGGATGTTCTCAAAGATCGCAAAGACATCGAGATCGTCTCGAGCCAAGCGGCCGATTGGGATGCTTCCAAAGCGCGCGCCATCACCGAAACCGTGCTCCAACAGCATCCAGATCTCTGTGGCATCCTTGATATGTGGGATGGTCAGGCGATCGGAACAGGCGCGGCCGTTAAGCAAGCAGGCCTTGCCGATAGTGTGACTGTGATCACCTCGGGCGGCGGCGCGAAAAGCACCTGCGATTTGATCCGCGATGATACATTTGATGTGGTCTATAACTACGACGCGCCCGGCATGGGCCGCGACGCTTGGACTGCCATCATGATCGCGCTTCAAAACGGCGGCGGCGGCAATACAAAGACGCAAATCTTCTCGCCCACATACCAAATGACCAAAGAGAATGTGGACAAAGCTTCGTGCTGGGACGCCGAAGTTTACGCCAAGCGCCTGCGCTAATTTAAGCCAATTGCGGGCCGCAGAGCGCATCTTTGCGGCCCGTCTTCTGCCTCTCTTTTTTGACCAAATGCCCTTGGGAGGGATCTTGCTGTGTCGCTAAACAAAACCATCCAGAAATGGCGATATCGCTGGTTTCCAGATCATGCCGTTGGGGAATTGCTCTCTAAGAATTGGATCGATAACGCCATCCCGTTTATGATCATGGTGATCGTCGTCGGGGTGATCGGCGCGCTTCTGCCAAACTTCTTTACCGGCAGCAATATCAGCATCTTAGCGCGCCAGTACGGCGAACTTGGGCTTGTTGTTCTGGCAATGACAACGGTGATCCTTGTCGGCGGGATTGATCTCTCAGTTGGGTCAAACTTTGCGCTCGGCAATTTCATGATGCTCTACTTTTTGAACCTCAAGGATTTGCCCGTTGGTTTGGCCGCACTCCTTGTTGTGTTGATCTGTGGCACTGTCGGATTGGTGAATGGTTTGCTGGTCGGCTACCTGCGATTGCGGGCGTTTTTGACGACCCTTGTGACCCTGATCATCGTGCGCGCCATAGTTGATCTTTTGTTGCTGGAATATGCGCAAGATATGTCGATGTCGTTCTATTCCTCGCCCCTTTGGGATGCGATGGGGATGGGCGGCGGCTGGATCTTCCCGTTTAGTTTTCTGGTGTTGGCGGTGGTCGCGATTATCGGGCATATCGTCTTTTCGCGCTCTGGTATGGGCTGGCGTTTGTTGGCCATCGGTGGCTCGCGCAGATCGGCTTATAACATGGGCCTGCCCGTGCGGCGCTTGGTCTGTTCGGCCTATGTGATCTCGGGGGTTTTGGTTGGGCTTGCGGGCGTTCTTTATGCTTCGCGTCTGAGCGGCGCAGGTTCGGATACAGGGATCGGGCTCGAAATTTCGGTCCTCACAGCAGCCATCCTTGGCGGCAACAGCCTGGGCGGCGGGCGCGGGTCTGTCTCCAAGGCCTTGATGGGCGCGCTGACCGTTTTGGTGCTTACCAACGGTGTTTTGCGGCTTGGATTAAACAGCGGCTCCGGCCCGATGGTGCTTGGCCTCGCACTGCTCTTTGCGGTGTTTGTTGATGTGCGCTGGATGAAGAACCGTTCCAAACTTTTGAGCAAAGTCTACGTCTCGCCAACGCTGGTCGAGATGCCCGTTGCGCGCACAACTGAGGACGGCCCCTTTGAAATCAATGACCGCCTCAGCGCGGTGGAAGTGATTGCTCAGGGCGAGGTTGAAAGCCCAGAAGACGTGATCCTTGATGAGGATGACAACCTTTATAGCGGCAATCGGCACGGCGATATTATCCGCTATTTCCCGCCCAATTATACCGAACATGAAGTCTATGCCCATATCGGCGGCGCACCTTTGGGCATGGCGTTTGATAAGGCTGGAAACCTGCTGGTTTGTGTTGGCGGAATGGGGCTTTATTCGGTGTCGAAAACGGACCGAAGCGTGCGCCTTGTGACAGATGAAACCAACCGCTCGCTGTTTTCTGTGGTGGATGATAGCCGACTGCGGCTTGCCGATGATCTGGATATCGCGCCAGACGGTAAAGTCTATTTCTCCGAGGCCACCGTGCGCTATGAAATGCATGATTGGCCCGTCGATGCGCTGGAAAGCCGGGGCAATGGGCGGATCATCTGCTATGATCCCGAGACCCAGAAAACAACAACAATCCTGCGCAATCTGACCTTTCCAAATGGGGTTTGTACCGCCCATGATGGCAAGTCGATCCTGTTTGCCGAAAGCTGGGGCTGCCGGATCAATCGCTTCTGGTTGGAAGGCCCCAAGAAGGGGACCAAAGAAATATTGGTCGATCGCCTGCCCGGCTATCCAGACAATATCAACCGCGCCTCGGACGGTACATATTGGGTCGCTCTCATGGGGATGCGCACGCCCGCACTTGATCTTGCGCTCGGAATGCCAAGCTTTCGCCGCCGTATGGCGCGCCGGATCGCAGCGGACCAATGGCTCTATCCCAATCTCAACATCGGCTGTGTTGCGCGCTTTGATGACAGCGGCGCATTCCATGAAAGCCTCTGGGATCGCAGCGCCGCAAATCACCCGATGATCACCTCAATGCGCGAACATAAAGGCTGGCTCTATCTGGGCGGCATCACCAACAACCGCATTGGCCGCATTCGCCTATCGGGGCGCGATGAAGGCTGGACAGGCTTTGCCAGCTACTGGGGCAAAAAGTCGGAGAAATCCTCATGAGCCGTATGTTTTCCTTCTCCTTCTTTGATCGTTTTCTGGGGCGCGGCGCGGCAGCTGTAACCGTCCCTCCTCTTGATGGCGGCCTGAAACCCAACAACCGCCTTGAAGAGCTTCCCCCCGGAATTGCAGCCGATCAGCCCGATGATATTGTGCTCTGGCAGGGCCGCCCTGTCTGGTCTGATGGGGCGCGGATTTGCGACTCCTCTGGCGATGTGATCACCGATTTCGGTTCTGAAATCACGGCCCTCGCCGCGCATAAAGATCGCCTTGCCGTGGCGACTTTGAAAAGCGGGCTGCACCTGTTTGATCCCCAGCTTACCGATATAACGCCCGCTTGGAGCGCCCCGGTTGCCAAGGTCACCGCGCTTACTTTTGCCGCCAATGGCGCGTTATTTTATTGCACCGGATCTACCCAAAACGCCCCCGATGCTTGGCGCCGCGACCTGATGGAAAAAAACAGCGCAGGCCTTGTTGGGCGCGTCGATTGCACCAGTGGAAAGGTTCAGATCATCCGCGAAAATCTGGCCTATCCGGCAGGTATTGTGTCGCTTGAAAACGGCTCTGTTGTTGTCTCAGAGGCGTGGAAATCTCATCTGGTCGAGATTGATTCCAACGGCGCGCTGAAGGTTATTCTGGATGAAATTCCGGGCTATCCGGGGCGGCTTATTGCCGGCGCGCAAGGCGGCTATTGGCTCTGCATTTTTGCGCCGCGCAGCCCGCTTATTGAGTTTGTTCTGCGCGAAGATGAATACCGCACAGCGATGCTCAGCCAGCTTGATCCTGCCCATTGGGTTGCGCCAAATTATGCCAGCGGCGCAAGTTTTCAGGAGCCAATGCAAGGAGGGGCGCTCAAACAAATGGGCATCCTAAAACCTTGGGCTCCTACGCTTTCTTATGGTTTGGTCGCCGCGCTTAGCGCAGAATTCATCCCCCAAGAAAGCTTCCACAGCCGCGCCGGGGGCCGCCGCCATGGCATGACCTCCGCGGTCGAACATGACGGTGCGCTTTGGATCGCCGGGCGCGGCGCACAGGAAATCCTGACAATCGCGTTAACCACATCGGGAGAAACGCTATGACGATGACACCCGTGGTTGAGCTGCGCGATGTAACCAAAGAATTTCACGGCAACCCTGCCATCAGCGGGGTGAGCTTTGATCTTCACGCTGGTGAAATTCATTCGTTGCTCGGCGAAAATGGCGCCGGGAAATCGACCCTGACCAAAATGATAGCGGGCGTGCATGAACCAACCAAAGGCAAGGTGGCTTACCTTGGCAAAGAGGTTCAATTTGCCAGCCCCCAAGAGGCGCTTGAAGCAGGCATCGCGATGGTGTTTCAAGAAACCAGCCTTGTGCCATCGCTGACCGTCGCCCAGAACATCGAGCTTGGAAATGAAAAGACGCTCAGCCGGTTGCGCGGGCTCTATATCTCTTGCCAGCAATTCCTCCAATCACTGAGTTTCGATGTCGATCCAACGGCCCTTGTTTCAACCCTTGGCGCGGCCAAGAAACAGATGGTCGAGATCGCACGCGCTGTGCGCCACAACGCCAAAGTCATCATTTTTGATGAGCCAACAGCCACCCTGACCCCCGAAGAAAAGTACCACTTCTTCAAGCTGGTGAAGCGGCTCAAAGAAAAAGGCGTCTCGATCATCTTTATCAGTCACGCGCTGGAAGAGGCGTTGCAAATCTCGGATCGGATCACCATTTTACGCGACGGCGCGCATGTGATCACCGATGTGGTCAGCGCCTTTGACCGCGACAGCATCGTGCGCCATATGGTTGGCCGCACCCTGACCAAAGCCATTCACGGCGAGGCAGAGGGCGGCAAGAGGGCTGCACGCCCTGCTGGGAAACGGGTCCTTTCAGCGCAGAATCTCTCCATGGGATCGATGGTGCGCAACACCTCGTTTTCGGTCTTTGGCGGGCAAGTCACCGGCGTTTTTGGGCTAATTGGATCGGGGCGAACGGAGACATTCAAGATCATTTCCGGCGTGTTGAAGCGCGACTTTTTTCATGGGGGCGAAGTGCGGCTTGAAGGCCGCCCCGTGCGCTATCGCGTGCCGCGCCCGGCGATCCATGATGGCATCGTCTACGTGACTGAAGATCGCAAGCTTGAGGGGTTTTTTGAGACGAAATCCATCGCCCAGAACATCTATTCTGGCCTCATCGGGGCCGATCTCAACAAGCGCCTTGTTGTCAGCTATTCAGAAATGACAGCCCTTGCCAAACATTGGACAGAGCGCTTGAACGTCAAAGCAATTGATAATGATTCCAAAGTGATAGAGCTTTCGGGGGGCAATCAACAAAAGGTCGTTTTGGCCAAGGCTCTGGTGCAGCGGCCCAAACTGATCATTCTGGATGAGCCAACGCGCGGCGTTGATGTTGGTGCGATTGCCGAAATCCACGCCGTGATCAACGAATTGGCAGATAGCGGGCTGCCTGTGGTGATGATCTCATCCTATTTGCCGGAAATCCTTAGCCTTTCGGATCGTATATTGGTCTCGCGTCTTGGGCGCGTTGTTGAAGAGTTTTCGATCGACGAGGCCAGCGAAGAAAAAATCATGTACGCGGCAGTGCACTAAGCACGCGCTTCAGGAGACAGGTCATGAAAATCAAAGCCGCCGTATTGGAAGAGATCGGGCGCCCCGGCCCCTATGCAGAAACGCGCCCCATTTCGATCTGCGAGGTTGATCTTGAGGGCCCGCGCGACGGCGAAGTTTTGGTCAAAATCGCCGCGGCTGGCCTGTGCCATTCTGATCTGTCGGTGGTCAATGGGGATCGCGCGCGCCAGCTGCCCTTGGTGATGGGACATGAAAGCGCGGGCGTGGTTCAGGCGGTTGGGCCGGATGTGGATCGGTTTGAGCCGGGGGATCATGTTGTTTCGGTTTTTGTGCCAAGTTGCGGGCATTGCGCGCCCTGTCGTTCTGGCCGCCCTGCCCTGTGCGAACCGGGCGCAGCCGCGAATGGATCGGGCCATTTGATCGGCGGCGGTTCACGGCTCAGCCGCGATGGAGAGGCGCTTTATCATATGACGGGCGTATCCTGCTTTGCCGAATATGCCACCGTTTCGCAGAATTCTTTGGTGCGGGTGGATGCCTCGATCCCGCTGGATATTGCCGCGCTCATGGGCTGCGCTGTTCTTACGGGCGCAGGCGCTGTGTTTAATACGGGCGATGTTTGCCCGGGCTGCTCTACGGCTGTTGTTGGGCTTGGCGGCGTTGGGCTTTCGGCTGTGATGGCGGCCCATGCAGCGGGCGCAGACAGAATCGTTGCGGTTGATATTCTGGACGACAAGCTTGATATCGCACGCGAGCTTGGCGCGACCCATGTGATCAATTCCACCCATCCTGGCGCCTTGGAAGAGCTGCGTGATCTTACCTCTGGCGGCGTCGATACGGCGATGGATTTTACCGGCAATGTCAAAGCCCTGCGCTTTGCCTATGACAGCACCCGGCGTGGCGGAACGACCATAACCGCTGGCCTGCCCAACCCCTCTGCAATGCTTGAACTTCCCGCGCTCAGCATCACTGGCGAAGAGCGCACACTAAAGGGCAGCTATCTTGGCTCAGGCGTTCCGAGCCGCGATATCCCGCGCTTCTTGGCGCTCTTTGCAAAGGGGCAATTGCCGGTTCAGCGGCTGATGTCAGAGAAGATCCGCCTTGAGGATATCAATGCTGGGTTTGATAAATTGCATGCCGGCAAAGCGATCCGGCAAGTGATTGATTTTACATAAAATAAAAGGTTTACTGCCATGGATCGGACAACCGGGATCACACATTATTCCTGCTTTATCGGCGGCGAATGGGCCCCAGCGGCAAGCGGCGCAACCTTTGAAAGCGATGATCCTTTCACTGGCAAAGTCTGGGCAACCATTCCGCGCTGTGGGGCTGAGGATGTTGATCGTGCTGTGACGGCGGCAAATGCTGCTTTGACCAAGGGCGCATGGGCCGATATGCACCCAACCGAGCGCGGGCGTTTGCTGGTGCGGCTCTCTGAAATCCTTGAGCGCGAGGCCGATAATCTGGCGCGTATCGAGGTTCAGGATAATGGCAAACTCTTTGCCGAGATGCGCGGCCAGACCGGATATATCCCGCAATGGTATCGCTATTTTGGTGGGCTCGCGGATAAGATTGAAGGCGCGGTTCTGCCCATAGATAAGCCGGATATGTTTACCTATACGAGCCATGTGCCTGTGGGTGTTGTCGCCGCGATCACCCCTTGGAATTCGCCGCTTTTGCTGACCGCTTGGAAGCTTGCCCCAGCGCTTGCGGCGGGCTGTACGGTTGTTTTGAAACCATCCGAATTTACCTCCGCTTCAACGCTGGAATTCTGCAAACTGATCGAAGAGGCAGGCTTTCCGCCCGGTGTTGTTAATGCGGTAACGGGCTTTGGCGCCGAGGTCGGCGTGCCCCTAACCGAGCATCGCGATGTGCATAAAATCGCCTTTACCGGTGGGGATGCCAGCGGGCGCCATATCGCACGGGCCGCAGCAGGCACGTTTAAGCGCATGACGCTGGAATTGGGCGGCAAATCAGCGCAACTGATCTTTGAAGATGTGGATATTGAGAGTGCGGCGCGCGGCGTTGTCTCTGGTATTTTTGCGGCAAGTGGGCAGACCTGCATCGCCGGATCGCGGGTTTTGGTGCATGAGGATGTGCATGATGCCTTTGTAGAGGCCTTCCTGAAAATCGCCGCCTCTGCCCGCATTGGCGATCCGATGGATCCCCAAACCCAAGTCGGCCCCGTGACCACCGCGCCGCAGTTTCAGCGCATCCTTGAGTGTATCGCTATGGCCCGCGAAGATGGCGCGACATGTGTTTTGGGCGGCGGCCCTTCCACCGCGCCAGAGATCGGCGCCGGGCGATTTATCGAGCCAACCGTCTTTACCGGCGTTACCAACGACATGCGCATCGCCCAGCAAGAAGTCTTTGGGCCTGTGCTTTCGATCATCAAATTTCGAACCGAAGATGAGGCGTTTGATTTGGCCAATGATACGGATTATGGCCTTGCCGCTGGCGTTTGGACCCGCGATCAAGGGCGGATGTTTCGCGCCGCCAAAAAGCTCAGAGCCGGCAATATCTGGACCAATTGCTACCGCGCCGTTTCTTATATGGCCCCCTTTGGTGGCTTTAAATCTTCGGGCATCGGGCGCGAAAGCGGGCAAGAGGCGATCTATGATTATCTCGAAACCAAATCCGTTTGGATGGATTATGGCGCAGGGCCAGCCAACCCCTTTGTGCTGCGCTAGTCTATGGGCCTGGCTTCGTACCTTGACGCATAGACAAGCCCGCCCCATTGTCGCCTCTCATTGGGGAGAGTAAATTTGGACATCCGCCAGCTGAGATATTTCATCGCGATCGCAGAGGCCGGCTCGCTTTCTTCTGCGGCGCAAAAGCTGCATATCGCGCAGCCCTCACTTTCCCAGCATCTTGCCAATATGGAGCAAGAATTGGATGTGCAGCTTGTCGTCCGCTCCTCGCGCGGATCGGCGCTTACGGCCGAGGGCGAAGTGCTCCTGCGCCACGCCAATGAGATCTGCGGCAAGCTCAAAGACTGTATTGCCGAGATGCGCGAGCTTTCAAGCGAGATTGCGGGCAAGGTGCGCTTTGGGATGCCACCCTCTGTGTCGATGGTGATGTCTGTGCCCTTGGCTGAAACGGTGCGTATTGATCTGCCCAAAGTGCGCCTGCGCGCCAGCGAAGCGATGAGCGGATTTATCAAAACTTGGATTGATGATGAAACCGTCGAGATCGGATTTCTATATGATCTCAATGAGGTAGAGCATTTTCACGCCACCCATGTTTTGGATGAGCAGCTCTATTTCTTCTCCGCGCCCGATTGCTGGCCGCTCAAAACCAAGCCGGGAACGCCTGTGCCATTGCGCGATCTTGAAAACGTCGAGCTGGTTCTTCCCGGAGAGCCGCACGGGCTGCGCCGGATCATCGACCATGCCGCCGAAAAAGCAGGCGTTGCGCTCAATGTCGTGACCGAATTGGATGCGATGACGCAGATCAAAGAGTTGGTTGCGCGCGGCTCTGGTTTTTCGATCTTTGCGCCCGCCGCCTGTCATGATTTTGTCGCCGCCGGGCGCTTGCTGAAAACACCGATCATTGATCCGGTAATCTCGCGCCCTGTCTATCTTGTGCGCAACCCGGCGTTTACCCAAAGCCGCGCCTGCGCTGCGATTGAGAAGGCAACGCTGCGAGTCGCGGCGGATATGGTTGGGCGCGGCATTTGGGAAGGCGATCTTGTTTGGGCCGGCGCTTAGTTTGCTGTCGCACTCATTGTGATAACATTCGCCTCAATATCGCGAACGCGAAGCTCAACCCCGCCGGAATTCGCGCGCGCTTCGATCATTGCCGGACGATCACAGATCAACGGTGAGAGGCCGCGATAGGCAAATTCCGCCGGAACCCGCCCAAGCATATCGCGCGCAAGATGCTGCATCCAAGTCGCTTGAAGCGGTCCGTGAACGACCAGCCCTGCATAACCTTCAACACGGGTTGCATAAGGGTGATCATAGTGAATGCGGTGGCCATTAAACGTCATGGCGGAATAGCGAAACAGCAGGGTCGGGCTGGTTTGCGCAGGGCGGCTCTCGGCCTCAGGCCAGGCCTCGGCTTGAGGCGGTTGAATGGGCGTGGCCCCATATGCCGGATCCTCGCGGTAAACGATGTTTTGGATCTCTTCTATCCGCAGCTCTTCGGCGCAGGAATAGCGATGCGCCAGCGTCACAAAACCAAGCCGCCCGCTGCGCCCCTCCTTAAAGGAAACATCACGCACGCTTGTGGTGCGGCTGATGCTTTCGCCCGAAGCAATACCACCACGCCAGTTAATCTGCCCCCCTGCCCACATCCGGCGCGCCAAGCCAAGATCAGGCAAAACGAGCCCTTTTTTCGGGTGGCCATCGCGGCCAAGTTGCCCCGGCTCAAGGATTTCTGGGCAGAGGCACCATTGCAGGCCGGGCAATTCATCGCCCGCACAATGAAGCGCGCCCAAGGTTGCACGAAACTCAGATATTTGGCGCGGAGTGATCTGTTCCTCGGTGCGCCATTCGGGGCCAATCCAATCTTGCCCGGTCTTCATCCGCCAGCCCTCACAAGGCGCCCAAGCGTGGCGGCGGGCATATCAGCGCTGGAAAGAACCGGATCAAGCGCCCCTGCCCCTTCGCCCAATAGCGCGCGGGCCTTGGCGATCAGGCGATCTTTCAGCGCGTTCGGCGCAGGGCCATCGGCAAGGTCATAGGCAAAGGGCAGGCTGGTGCCATCGCGCAAAAGCACAGATCCTTCGGCTTGCATATCCGACTGCCTCTCATCGCCAATCACCGCAACGCGGCTGGCAAACTCGGCCAATCCCGCATCAGCCGCAACCTGATCAGTGTAGCTTTCAAAGGCCCCGGTGTCATGCCCGTTCAAGACCATTCCCGCAAGCCATGCATAGCTGAACTTAACCTCAAGTCCCGTCCTTGGGTTGGGAATGTTGCAGACCGAAAGCCAGCGCGGATTGGTCCGCAGAGTGATCTTTTCAATCGTTTCAGGAGCTATCGGCAAAAACGCACGCAGCGCCTCGATCATCGCATGAGTACCATGGCAGCAGGCGTGAAACTTGTAACTAATCGCGGGGAACAGCCATTCCCCGATGGGCGCAACCAGAGGGTTCGGCGCATCACTATGGGTGGCGATAAAGCCCTGCGCGCCCATCAACCCATCCGCGCAAGAGGTCATCCCAAGGCGGGCCAGTTGCGCCGCTTCGATCCCATTGGCCGCCGCAATCCCTGCATTCAGCGGTTTGCCCATCGTGCCAAATTGCGATTTTAGCCCCGAGGCGCGCGTCGAGCAAAGCCCAAGCGCCATGCGCATCTCCTCGCGCGTCAGCCCCATCAAGCGCCCGGCGGCAACCGTCGCGCCAAAAGCGCCCGCCGTTGCGGTTTGATGAAAGCCGCGATTGTAATGCCCGTTGCCAAGCACAAGCCCAACACGGATCGCCGCTTCTGCTCCTAAAAGGAAGGCCGCAATGATCTGGGATTGAGCGGCTCCAACCGCCTCGCCCGCAGCCAATGCGGCCGGATAGATGCCAACCGAGAGATGGCCCACATGTGCGAAATGCGTATCGTCAAAATCAATCGCATGGCTGATTGTGCCGTTCACAAATGCGGCCATACGCGCCGGAGCCATGCCGCCGCCAAAGACAGAAGCGATGCCTGCACCGCCCTCTATCGCCATGAAATCTTTCATCTTTTGGGTAACCGGCTCGCCGATGCCCGCGCGCCCGCAAATCACCCAATCAAACAATGAGTTGCGCGCGCTTTCCAAGGGCGCGAGTGGCAAATCGCCTGCGGGCATCGCCGCAAGATCAAGTAGGGTATCCATCAGATCATTCATTGCGGCCTCCCCCTTGTCGTCGCAAACAATAGAGCCGCTCTATCGCTGGCGCATCAAGCCCATTCCAACAGCAGGCAGTATTGCACAACTGCCCAAGCATGAGGCCATAGGATAAACCAACGCGGGATATTCGGCCAGACTATGCCCGATGGGTGCGGCCCTAGAGGCGCCCACCGTCTTTGTGATTTGCGATCACATTGCGCCCGATGATCAGCTGCTGGATCTGGGTTGTTCCTTCATAAATCCGCATCAAACGCACATCGCGAAAAATCCGCTCAACCGGGTATTCGCTCATATACCCCGCGCCGCCAAAAATCTGAACCGCGCGATCCGCAATGCGCCCAACTGCCTCGGTCGAGAACATCTTAACACAGGCCGCTTCCATCGTGATCCGCTGCCCCGCATCAAACTTTTGCGCCGCATCGCGCGCCATGCACTCGGCGGCATATAGCTCGGCCTGGCTGTCTGCCAGCATCGCCTGAATAAGCTGAAATTCCGCAATCGATTGGCCAAACTGCTTGCGATCAATCGCATAGCCCGTCGCCTCATTGATCAAGCGGCGCGCCTGCCCAACAGCAAGGGCAGCAATATGGATACGCCCGCGATCCAAAACCTTCATCGCCGTCTTGAAACCTTGGTTCAGCCGCTCGGGGCCGCCGATAATATTGGCCGCCGGAACGCGCACATCTTCAAAGGTAATATCGCAGGTGCGCGTGCCTTTTTGGCCCATCTTTTTGTCGTGTTTACCGATGGTTATGCCCGGCGTATCGGTTGGCACAATAAAGGCGCTGATCCCACGCGAGCCTTTTTGATCCGGGTCTGTGCGCGCCATAAGCGAAAGGATCGTCGCACGATTTGCGTTGGTGATATAGCGTTTGGTGCCGTTGATAATATAGTCCTCGCCATCGCGAACCGCCCGCGTGCTTAGCCCGCCCGCATCAGAGCCCGCGCCTGGTTCTGTCAATGCAAAAGAGGCAATGACCTCGCCCGTTGCAAGGCCAGGAAGCCACTCTTGCTTTTGCTGCGCGGTGCCATCAATCACGATGCCCTGCGAACCGATCCCAACATTCGTTCCAAAGACCGAACGAAAAGCAAGCGCGGCCTGCCCGACTTCGGCAATCACCTCAAATTCCTGCGAAAGGCTAAGCCCCATACCGCCGTATTCAGCCGGCACAGAGAGCCCAAAAAGCCCAAGCTCTTTCATCTCATCGACAAGGCTTTCGGGAAGCGTATCCGTTTCTTCGACCTCTTGTTCGGTCGGGATGAGGCGCTCATGTGTAAAGCGTCGAACCATCTCTTTGATCTGTTGGAAAGTGTCCTCGTCTACATGTCCGCTCATCTGCATATCCTGCGTTGCTGGGTGGAGGCTCAAAATGAATCCCCGTTGTTTCACTTAGTGGAACTGACCATGCGAGATGTCAAGCTCCATGGCCAGAATCGACAAACCCGGAAGAATAGGATTTAGTGACAGAACGATGCCTCCGAACAGGCTTCGGCTCGATAGAAAAGGCTTACGAACTATGGCAAAGCGCCCCGCGAAATCGCCCCGCAAGGCTCAAAAGACGCCCCGCCATGATGCGCCCGCAAAGAATGGCGCTGCTATCGAGCCCAATCCAAAACATTCCTCAAGCTCGGCCGTTCAATTGATCTATGATGATCAGGATTTAAGTGAAACGCTTAAGAACGACCCAAAGTTCAATTGGTCACTGGCGCGCGGCTTGGAAATCTTGCGTGCCTTTAGCGGGCGGCCCGCCCCTTTGGGCAATGCAGAGCTGAGTGAAATCACCGGGCTGCCAAAGGCCACGGTCTCTCGGTTGACCCATACATTAAACGAGCTCGGCTTTCTAGCGCTCAACCCTCGCCTTGGAAAATTCGAGCTGACCCCAGCCATACTTGCGCTTGGCTACCCTGTCCTTTCCAGCATGAAAACGCGAGCTTTATCAAAGAATTACATAAGCGACTTGGCGCGCGAAGTTGGTCTGACGGTTGCCTTAGGAAGCCGCGATCGCTCAAGCATGATCTATGTTGATGCCTGCCATCCACCGGGGATGATGTCGCTTCGGCTGGATGTTGGTAGCCGGGTTGAGATGGCCAAAACCTCGCTTGGGCGCGCCTTTCTTTGGGGGCTTTCTGAGATGGAGCGCGCTATCCTTTTCTCCGCATTTGAGCGGCGCTACGGAGATGAGTGGCCCGCACTGAAAGAGGCGATTGAAGCAAGTCTTGCGCAGATTGATGACCGCGGTTTTTGCATCGTTGATGGGGATTGGCAGGATGATGCCCGCGGCGTTGGCGTTCCGCTGTTTTCTGAGGATGGCAGCGTCGCTTTGGCGTTAAATGCAGCCGGCCCGCGCTTTGCCGCAAGCATCGAGACGCTTGAACAAGAGGTCGGGCCGCGCCTTGTTCATCTTAGTCGCAGTTTACAGCCCATGCTTGGGTAGCGTGGATTTTTCCATTGCAGGAGCAGTTCCACTGTGTGAAACATGTGTTGGAATCGCTTTCCTGGCGCCGCCTTTGCGATCCCAGCCGAATGAGCGCCCCTATGATCTAAGCAAAAGGACTCCAAACCATGCTGAACGATGTTGTGATCTGCGAACCCATTCGCACCCCGGTTGGCCGGTTCGGAGGTCAGTTTAAATCGCTGCATGCACATGAACTTGGGCAGATCGTTATTGAAGGGCTTTTGGCGCGTTGCGAAGGGCTTAAGGATCAAGTTGATGATGTGATTTTTGCCCAATGTTATCCAACAATGGATGCGCCCGCGATTGGCCGCGTTGTTGGGCTCAATGCGGGGCTTTCGATTGAGACAGGCGGCTATCAAATTGATCGGCGCTGCGGCTCAGGTCTTCAGGCGGTGATCAATGCGGTCATGCAGGTGGCCACGGGCGGATCGGATGTTGTTATTGCGGGCGGGGCTGAATCCATGTCGAACGCGCCGTTTTATTCGACCAAATCACGCTGGGGTATTCAGGGCACATCGCTGGAATTTCACGATGCTCTCGCGCAGGGCCGCGTCACGGCGGGCGGGATCAATTTCCCTGTCCCCGGCGGCATGTTGGAAACCGCCGAGAACCTACGCGAAAGCCACAGTATTTCGCGCGAGGCGCAGGATCTTTATGCCGTAGAATCCCATCGCCGCGCCGTTACCGCCCAAACCGAGGGGCTTTTCGATGATGAGATCATCCCCGTGCCCGTCACCGATCGCAAAAAAGGCACCGTTGTTTTCGACAAAGATGAACATCCCCGCCCTGATATCAGCCTTGAAAAACTCGCCGCGCTCAAGCCAATCCGGCTTCATGCGGATCCCAATGCCACCGTCACTGCGGGCAATGCGAGCGGCCAAAATGATGGTGCTTCCGCCTGTGTTGTGACGACCCGCGCACGCGCCGAACAGCTGGGCCTCAAGCCGCTCGCGACCCTGAAAACCTGGGCCGTTGCTGGGGTGGGGCCCAAAGTGATGGGTATTGGCCCTGTGCCTGCCGTTGCCAAAGCTTTGGCGCGGGCGGACCTTGCGTTAAAAGACATGGATCTCATTGAATTGAATGAAGCTTTCGCCGCTCAAGTTCTGGCCTGCACCAAAGAATGGGGCCTTGGCGCGCAGGATTTCGATCGCGTGAATATCAATGGATCAGGCATTTCTTTGGGGCATCCCGTTGGCGCAACGGGGGGCCGGATATTGGCCGGATTGCTGCGCAACATGGAGCGGCGAGATGCACATTATGGCATCGAAACGATGTGTATCGGCGGCGGCCAGGGCCTCGCGGCGATCTTTCAAAAAGCTTAGCGCGCGCCTTTTGTTTAGCGGCGCAGCACCTTAATAAACCCGTCATCGGCATTCACGATCACATGATCGCCGGTGCGGATTTCGCTTAAGATATCCTGATCAAAATCGGTCATCGCGGGAACCCGTGTTACCACGGCGCCGAGGGCGATTTTGGTTGTCATGCGGGTAAAGAGCATCGCGGCCGGGGCAACGCCATTGATCCGGGTCATATGGAAAAATGCCGACCAACCAGAAGAGCCTTTGGCGCCGGGGAAGATCAGAATTTTACCGGCAAAGCTTTGCCCGACAAGCTCGTGCCGCCGCTCGATGATCGAACCGTCTGTTTCGTTGATGCCACCCCAGCCAGAGATCGTTTGGGTTGTGACCATCGCTTCGCCTTCGGCATATCCACCAACAACTTTGCGGCCACGGATCAGCATATTTGTATCTGTATCGCTCATCAAAAATCCCCCTTCCACGCGCCGGTAAGCCCCGCTTCGATGCAGGCCTCAACCGAGCCAAACCAACCCTGCACATTGGCAATCGCAGGCAAGTAATGCGCCTGTTTGGCTGAGTCCGTCGCGATGACCCGTGCCCCTTTTGGAATGCGGCGCGAGATCGCCGGACAAGTATCAGACATGACCTGCCCGCCCGCCGCCTCGATCAGCGCCACATAGCCCGAGCGCACGGCAACTTCGCGGATTGCGCGCGGCGTATGGACCCAAAGAGCGACATCAGGATGCAGTTTTTTGCCGTCGAGCATATGGGCGATACGGCCCACTTGTTCGATGGAATTATGTGGGCAGCCAAGCATGATGAAATCGACTTTTGTGTCACTTGCCGTTTGCAACATGTCGTAGATTTTCTTGCGCGCCGCAGCGTCATAGATAAAAGACGCCTCTGCTTTGCGCGGGCCAAAGGCCTCTTCGCGGCTCCGTGCCTCGGGGGTGTGGCCGGGAATATGATACATCTCAACCCCGCCAGAAGAGGCCGCCGCCGCGCCGAAATGTTTGAGCTTGATCAGATCAGAGCGGCCAATCTGCCCCTCCAAAACGGGGATTGCTTCTTCGACCTGTTCCCCGGCGAAATAGCCGAGCAAGCCCCAATCCATCATCGAATCCACCGGCACATCGACTTGGATATGGCGATTGCCAAAACGGTTTTCGGTGAGGTGATAGCCCCAGTAAGGAATGCGCCCGGTCAGGGCCGCAGCGCCTGTGCTTTCCTTGCCCTCAACATTGGTGCGCCCGCCAAGCGCGCCGTTGCAATAGATCACCGCCGAGCTTTCCATCCAAGCGCAATGCTCGCCATAAGTCGGGACGTTGCCAACCTGATAAGGCGTGCAGGTCGCGAACAGATTGATGCCGCGCTTGCCGATGAAGGATTCATTTTTGCGCTGCATTTCAACAAGTTGCGGATCGGCCCCTTGGAGCGCCCAGTTCTGATCATCGATCCCAGTGATCAGCTGACAGGTCCTTGCGGCCATATGCGGAATATCAACGACCTTATCACTATCCAGATTGAGCTTGGAGAAAACCTCCTCCATGCCCCGCTCAGCGATGGGGCGGATGGAGGGGGTCGAGGCGTTGAACGCGCCGGCGACATTATCGGTTTCCACCAAACGCTCTGCGCCAAGCGCCTCACCATAGCGGATGAGCAAATCCATCGCGGCGGCGACAGCTTCGCCATTTTCGCCATCGCGCATGGCGCGTTCTGAATCCGTTAGCTGCATGGGTTTTCCTCCTCCAGGGCCGCCTTATGAATTGGTCGCAACAGAGGCCAGCTCGGCCTCGTCCCAACGGAAATGCTGCCGCTCAACATTATCCGCAACCCGGGTGCGCATCGCATCCATATCAATCTGATGCACGCTTCCGTCGCCCGCCAAATCAAGCGCATGTGCGGCCGCCATGCCCATGGCAATACAGGGCCCCATCACCCGAACACTCGAAAGCGCTGCGTTATCCGCATCAATACAGCGCCCGGCCGCCAGCATATTATCACAGCCCTCAGGCGTCATGCTGCCGAGCGGAATATAGTGAACGTGATCTTTCTCAAACACGATCCAGTGGTGGCCATCGCCGTGATCGTGCAGCTCAATCGGCCAAGCGGTGCGGGCAATTGAATCGTCAAATTTGGTGCTGGCGCGGATTTCCTCAACCGTTAGGTGATGCGTGCCTTTGATCCAGCGGGTTTGGCGAATACCGGGCAGACCAAAGGAGCGAATGCGCGCCTCGCCGTAGCATTCGGGAAATTCCGCCCGCAGAAAATCAACCGCGCGCATGGCTTGATCTTTGCCGTCAAGCGCCGCGGCCGAAGCGGCAACAGGCTCAAGCGGGGTTTCTGTATGGGTCATGTTCATCGCGGCAATGCCCCGGCCCGGGATCGTAAAGCCAAGCCCTTCGCGGCGGCGCAGCCCGTATTTCTCGCCGACTTCCTTCATCCGCGCGCCGATAATATCGCGGTTGGGTTGTTTATCTTCATTGATGTTTTCGAGCACAACCATCTGCGTGCCAAAAACGCCGTTTGTCTCTGGCTCGCGGCATTCAAAACCGGCCTGCCAGGCAAGCGCTGCATCGCCAGAGCTGTCGATCCAGCCTGCCGCCTCGACTTCAAGCGGGCCGTAACGGGTCAAAAATCCGGCGCTGGTGATGCGGCGCCCTTCAACCGTAACACCATCAAGCATCGCGCCAAGAACAACAGTGATCCCCGCTTCAAGAATGCTTTCCTCAACCCAGCGGCCAAGCGCGACCTCGTCGTAATACACAACGGTGGTGTTTGGGCCGTGGCGATAGAAGATAGTTTTATCCCGCTCTTCGAGCCATTTCAGCATGTCGTCGGCGATGCCATGGGTGAATTGATAGCCGTGGGTGCCGTTGGAAAACAGCCCGCAGAAGGTTGCGATGATCGAGTTCACAGCTTGGCCGCCAAGAGCGGGCTGGCTGTCAACAAGCACAACTTTGCGCCCCAGTTTGGCCGCTTCAAGCGCCGCGCTTACGCCGGAAATCCCCGCGCCAACGATGCAGATATCGGCCTTTAACCGATCGGTTTTCTCGCTTGCGTCGCGCTTTACGATCCGCGTGCCTGTATTGAAATCGTCGCCCATGCGTATTGCTCCTCCGTGGCAGTCTTCCGCGCAAACTTTGCAGCCCAAACCTTGCCGAAAAAGATCAAATATACGCCTTTACCTTTCGCGATTTGAGAAAGACAATGGCCGCGGGAGGATACCATGGACACAATCGACAACATGCGCACCTTTATCGCGGTCGTGCGCGCGGGCAGCTTTTCGGCCGCTGCGCGCAATCTTGATACTGTGCCCTCGGTCATCTCGAAAAAGATCAACCGGCTCGAAGATCAGATCGGCGCGCCGCTCTTTATTCGCTCGACCCGCAAACTCCTGCTCACCGAAACGGGCGAACGGGTGCATCCTCGGTTTTTGTCTATTGTGGCAGAGGTTTCCGATACATTTGCCGATATGCGCGATGCGGCTTCGCCGATGGATGGCACGCTGCGGATCAAATGCCCAACGACCCTTTGCGTGCTCCACTTCGGCCGGATTATTACGGAATTTCAAGCGGTTCACCCGCAAGCGCGCATTGATTTGGTGCTGATGGATCGCTCTGTGAACCCGGTTGAGGAAGGGTTTGATATTGCTCTTGGGGCGATCCCTTCTTCCTATCCCAATGTTGAGTCGATCCCGCTTTGCCCCTATCCGCGCCGCATGGTCGCCTCGCCCAAATACCTCGCGCGCGCCGCAGAATTGAGCCATCCCCGCCACCTGCTCGAGCATGATTGTTTGACCTTTCACCCCACCGGATCGAATTGGGGGTTTGAGGGCGAACAGGGGCCGGTCAATGTTGAAATCCACTCGCGCTTTTCGGTGAATGACAGCTTGATGCTGGTCGAATCTGCGCTGGCGGATCTGGGGGTTGCGGTCGTTGCGGAATATCTGGCGCGCCCGCATATCGAAAGCGGCGCACTACAAGAGATCCTGCCCGAATACGCTGTGCCCGATCTATGGATCAGCGCTTGGGTTCCTACGATGCGCGCGCAGGATCGCTTGGTCATGGCGATGTGTGATTGGCTCAAACAAGCGGTGCAGCCCCTTGCGCCATGGGATCGCCCGCAGGCAGACCGGGGCCTGATATTGGCCCCGGCCCGGTAGCATTACATGTGGCTTGGCAGGTAAAGCGAGATCTGCGGGAAGACGACCAAAAGGAACATGATCACCGCCTCGCAAAGCAAGAACCAACCAACCCCGCGGAAAATCGTGCCCAAGGCAATCTCATCCCCCACGACCGATTTCACCACATAGACGTTGAAACCAACCGGCGGGGTCAAAAGCCCGATCTCGATGAATTTAACAACGATCACCCCAACCCAAATCGGATCAGCGCCAACAGCGGCAAACATCGGCTGCATCACCGGAAGCGAAAGCAGCAAAACCCCCATCGGATCAAGAAACATCCCCAAAATCAGATAGATAATCGAAGCGGCCAAGATCAGCATATAGGGCGAAAGCTCCATCGCTTCGATCATCCCGCCAAGATAAACGGGCAAGCCAGAGAGCGCGAGAAACTTGGTAAACATCACCGCGCCATAAGCGACAAAGAGCAAGGATGCGGTTGTCATCACCGCCTCCATCATCGAATCCCACAAGACCTGTTTGGTCAAACGGCGCTGCACAAAGGCGATGGCACAGGCTAAAAGCGCGCCCCCTGCCCCGGCTTCTGTTGGGGTAAAAATCCCGCCATAAAGCCCGCCAATGATCCCGAAGATCAGAACCAAAATCGGCCAAACAGGCAGCAGCGAGGCCCATCGTGCCCGCCAGATTGTGCCCTCTAGCTCGGCATCAATCTGTACTGGTGGCGCGATTTTCGGATCGAGTTTTGCCCGCACGATGATCATCGTTGTATAGACCGCCGCAGTGAGCAAGCCGGGCAAAACCCCCGCGATCAGCAGTTTGGTGATCGAGACTTCGGCAAAGACACCATAGATCACAAACATGATCGAGGGCGGGATCAGCGCGCCCAAGGTCCCCGCCGAAGCAACAACCCCCGCCGCCAAACCCTTGTCATAGCCATTGCGCAGCATCTCCGGGATGGCCAGTTTGCCCATCGTTGCCGCCGTGGCGACCGAAGAACCAGAGGCCGCCGCAAACCCGGCCGATGCAAGGTTTGTCGCCACCGCCAGACCACCGGGCAAGCGCGAGGCCCAGAGGCGCGCGGCGCGAAACAGCGCCACCGAAATCCCCGAGTTATGCGCAATCGCACCCATCAGGATAAACATCGGAATGGCCGAGAGGCTCCAACTCGCGGCAACCTCAAAGGGCGTCTGCTCCATCACGTTCATGGCGACATTCGTGTTGCGCAGAACCGCCAAGCCAATCACAGCCGCAACGCCCAAAGCCACACCAATCGGAATGCGAATGCCGATCAGGATCAACACACCAGCGAGGCCCAAAGCCCCAATCATCGGGCCGCTCATGGGGCCGCTCCTTCATCGCTATCTGTTGGGGTATCATCCGGCGCATCCGGGGCCAAAGCCGCGCGCGCATCACCAAGCGTTTGGATCAAAACGTAGATCGCCATAAAGGCAAAACCCGCAGGTACAATCCAGCGCGAAGGCCAGACTTCGACAAAGCCGGTTGCCGCTTCCCAAGCCTCGCGGATATGGGTTTTTTCGATCGCCGTTTCGAGCAATTTCCAAACGAAGAGCGAAACATAAATCAGCGTCAAAATACCCGCAAATGCATCCAGCGCCTTAAGCTTGCGGCGCGGCAAATGCGCGGTAAACAGCTCAACAATAATATGCCCGCGTTGGCGCGAAATCCAGGCAATCGGCAGGAAGGCCAGCCCGACCATATAATAAGCCGAAACGATCTCTGTTGTGCCGATCAGCGGATGATTGAAAACGGTGCGCGCAAAGACATCGGCACTAACATGGAGCATCATCATCGCAACAATTATGCTGGCAATGCCCGTCGTCGCTTGCGCCACCCGGTCAAGGTATTTCATGAGCCATAGCCCTCTTATTGGAAGTGAAACGCGCGAAGGAAAGATCGCTCAAACCCTCCGCGCGCTTGCAAGGGTTACAGTGTGTCTGGGTCGATCTTGGAATAGACTTCGGCGTTCAGAACATCGGTAAATTTACCAACATCCATGCCGATGTCTTTTGAAAGTTCACTCCATTTCGCCAGCAATTCCGTGTATTTAGCAAGCAGCCCTTCGATATCTTCGACGCCAACAGCATTGGCCACTTCGATGATTTTGGCCTCTTGCTCTTGCAGGCGTTGATCCATGATGGCGGCAAAATCAGCGCCGCCTTGATGGAAGGTGATGCCCTCTTCAAGCGCTTTGGCTTTTACTTCGGCATCAATATCAAGCTGCGCTGTGATCGTTCCAACAGCGACCAATTCTGCCGCATTATCAATATGCGCTTTGCGTTCTCCCGAGGTCATACCCTCCCAAACATCGCGGTTGAGATACATCAGAATGGGCGGGCCAGCCATGCCAAGCGGGAACTCGACCACATGTTTGGTGATGTCCATATAGCCATAGTTGCGCAGCCAGGCGAGCGAACCCATAACGCAATCGACAACGCCGCGTTCAAGCGCCGAAGTGGCCTCTGCCGGGCTCATCGCAACCGGGGTCGCGCCGGCGATTTTCATGATCTCAACCCCGCCGCCAGAGGCGCGCACTTTGGTGCCGTTCAGATCCGCAACAGTTGCGATCTCGGGCTTGCACATCAGCAGGTAAGGCGTTGTGTTATAGCCGCCAAAAGCGACCGCATTGTTGCGCTTATATTCGGCCTGGCAACCGGGGCAATTGAGCAGCATCAGCTCGTTCATCGCGCCTGCTGTCCCGATCACATCATTGCCCGCAACCGTGCGGGTAAAGATCGCATTTGTGGTGGGCAATTCGCGCGGGGTATAAGGCGCCATTGTTGTGCCCCCGTCGATCAGATTGCCTTTGACCGCATCAACAGTGCCCGGCCCGCTGGCAAGCTGGCCGCCGGGGACCAACGTCCAATCAATGCTGCCGCCAGTGGCCGCGCGCACATTGTCAAAAAAGTTCGGCAGGGTGATGGCATTGGTCGAGGCATTGGCCCCCATCCAAGAGCCATAGACCAATTCTTTCGCCGCCAATGGTGCGGCGCAAAGGGCGATAGCGGCCGCAAAAGCCGCCCCGTAAAGTGAATGTTTCATGTGTCCTCCTCCAAGCAGCCAGCGCATGAAGTCGCGGCTGCCTTTAAATCCTAGCGGCGCTATTCCAGATCAAAACAGATCGTTTGTTGGATAGATGCCTTCGCGATTTGGAAAAGGTGACCGCCCCGACTGCGCGCCGGGGCGGAAAAACTGTTTACTTGGGCCGGACCAGGATCGCACCACGCGAAAGCGGCTGAACGGTCTCTTCATAGCTGGCCAAATAGCCACGCTGATTTGAAAGCTTCGCCTCTGGAAGCGCGGCGCGGCGCGCGGCAAATTCTGCCTCCGAAAGCTCTGCATCAATCCTGCGGGCGAGCACATCAATCGTGATCATATCGCCATCCTCAATCAGCCCAAGCGGGCCGCCGCCATGGGCCTCGGGCGTGACCTCGCCAACGACCAGCCCCTTGTTGACCAACCCAGAGAGCTGCCCATCGGTCACAACCGCCACATCCTCGCCAAGGCCTGCACCTTCAACAGCAAAAACAACCCGCGAGGCCATGCCCATGCCGGGCCCGCCCTTAACGCCAAGACCGCGCAGAACCAGCACATCTCCGGCTTTGATCTTGCCCTCTTTCAGCCCGTCAATCGCCGAGATCGGATTGTCAAAACAGATCGCCGGCCCGCTGACCTTGAGCTTGCGATCATAGCGCAGGCCCAGTTTGATGATCGCCGTTTCAGGCGCAAGATTGCCGCGCACGATCACAATGGCGGGCTTGTCCGACAGAGGCGCTGCGGCGGATTTCACCGTATCATTGGGCGGGGTGTAATCGGCCAGAAGATCGCCCAAAGTGCCGCCCGCGACGCTGCGCGCATCAAGCCGCGTTCGATCCCCGAGCTGTTTGAGAATCGCGCGCGCGCCGCCGCCATCTTCGAATTCTTCGATGCTTGTCTCGCCATTGGGCCGCACAGCAACCAGCACGGGCGAACTCTCCATCAGCTTTTCATACATGCCGTAAACGTCGATATCTGTGTCGGCTTCCGTGGCGATCGCTTGCAGGTGTTTGACCGTGTTGATCGAGCCAGAGACCGCGAAAATCGAGCGCACCGCGTTTTCAAAGGCCGCCTCCGTGAGAATATCGCGCGGGCGCAAATCTTCCCAAACCATATCAACGATCCGCTTGCCCGCATCCGCTGCCTGGACCAGCATTTTAGGCCCAGAGGCGCGCACAGGCGCATGGCCCGGCAAGGTCATCCCCAAGGCTTCGCAGACTGTATGCATCGAATTTGCCGTGCCCATGCCCGAGCAAACGCCCGAAGAGCCGATGGCGTTTTCGCTCATCTCACGCAGGCGTTCCAAAGTGATCGCGCCCATAGCATGATGCCCGGCGCCAAGGAATACTTCTTCAATATCAACATGTTCGTCGCCGATATGGCCGCTGCTCTGATAGCCGCAAATCACAAAGATCGTCGGAATATTGAGCCGCGCTGCCGCCATCAACTGGCCCGGCCCGGTTTTATCACAGGAGACAAGGCAGATCATCCCATCAAGCTGTGCGCCCTCAACCTGGACCTCAATATCATTGGTAATCAGATCGCGCGCCGGCAGGATATATTTGCCCGCATTGCCCGCGCTATGGATGAAATCGCTTGGTGCCGCGGTGCGCACTTCAAAGGGCAAGCCCCCCGCTTCGCGCACAGCATCCTTGACGACCGCGGCCACGGCATCAAGATGATTAAAGCAGATCGCCAGTTCAGAGGAGGTATTGATCACCGCGATTTTCGGCTTCTCCATATCCTCATCCGTAAGGCCCATCGCGCGCCACTGCGCCCGGCGCACAGCCCAAAATGATGTGCCAATGTCAAAGTTGCTGCGCAATTTGATTGCGTTGCTCTTTCGGTTTTCTGTCATGGTCTCTCCCCTTTGACCTTGCCGGATGAATTCACTTGCTATAAAATTTGACTATACAATTTATGACATGTCAACAATAGGGAATCCCCATGAGCGAAACATCCCCCTCCGCGCGGCTTGAAAGCTTGTTCAATGTCGCTGGTCTTTCGGTTGTTATCACAGGCGGGGCCAGTGGCATTGGGCTCGGGTTTGCCCGCGCGATGGTTGAGAATGGCGCATTGGTCGCGCTGTTTGATCTGGATGCGGATGCGCTAAGCGCGGCGCAAAAGGCGCTTGGCGACGATGTGCTGGCGCTTTGCGTTGATGCAACAGATGCCGATAGTTTGAAGGCGGGTTTTGCCGAGGTCGTTGCGGCGCGCGGCGGGCTTGATGTTGTCTTTGCCAATGCGGGGATCAGCGGCGGGCCGGGCTTTGCCGCGCCGGATGGCAGCCGCCCAGAGGGGCGCGAGATTGAAGCGCTTGATCCGGCTCTGCTTGATCGGGTGCTTTCGGTCAATATCGGCGCGACCTTTCGCACAATCCAAGCTGCGGTCCCTCATCTGAAAAGGCGCGGCGGCGGGCGGATTATCGTAACAAGTTCCATCTCAGCGAGCATGACCGAGCTTTTGGTTGGGGCGCCCTATGTGGCCTCAAAGGGCGGCGTTGGGATGCTGGTGAAACAGGCCGCGCGCGAATTGGCGGCGCATCATATTCTCGTCAATGCGATCTCGCCCGGCCCGGTTGTAACCAATATCGGCGGCGGGCGGCTAAAAGAGGCCGAGACCCGCGCCCCATTCGAACGCGCCGCCCCTTTGGGCAAAATCGCCCGCACCGAGGATCTTTATGGGGCGGCACTTTTCTTTGCCTCTCCGGCCTCTGCGCATGTGACTGGCGCGGAAATCATCATCGACGGCGGGACCATGCTTGGCCCTGATCACCCCGCCTGACCATAAAAGGACCAGCCAATGACCACTCAAAAGATCACCGCCCCGGATGGGCATAAATTCTCGCTTTATTGCGCCATGCCCGAAGTGGCGCCGCGCGGCGCCATTATCGTTTTGCAAGAAATTTTCGGGGTCAACAGCCATATCCGATCTGTCTGTGATCGGCTTGCGCAGCTTGGCTATGTTGCCGCCGCCCCTGCCCTGTTTGATCGCATTGAACGCGATTACGATACGGGCTATTCCCCCGAAGAGATTCAGGCCGGGCTGGCAATTATGAAAGCCTTTGATATGCGCGCCGCCGAGGCCGATCTTCGCGCAACGATTGATGTTTTGATGGCGCATGGGCCGGTGTCGATCATGGGGTTTTGCCTTGGTGGCTCGCTTGCCTACCGGATGGCCACGATTGATGATCGGGTGGCCTCTGCGGCCTGTTATTATGGTGGGCTGATTGAAGGCTTTGCCGATCAGGCGCCGCTCTGCCCTGTGGTGCTGCACTACGGCGCGCAAGACAAATCCATCAGCGCTCAAAACGTTGCCACTGTGCGCGCCAAACAGCCCGATCTGCCGATTTATGTCTATCCGGCGGGCCATGGATTCAATTGCGATAGCCGGGGCGCATTCGATCCTTCTGCAGCAGCCATTGCATGGGCGCGCAGTTTGCGCATGATAGACCAAACCTCGATTAGGCCCGCGGGCTGATGCGATCAAAAGACGGAGGCTAACGGCCGTGAAAGAAAAAACAATAAGCGCCGCGCAGGCACAGGAGATCAGCTTGCTGATTGATCACGGCGTGACCTTCCGCATGACAGGGGTGGCCAATCGGCTCAACCGTTCGGCTTCGGCCTTTTATCGCAGCAGCTTTGGCATTGGCGTTCAGGAATGGCGGATGGTTTTGGTGCTTGGCAAGAATCCGGAGCTGACCGTTGGGGATGCGGCGATGGCCGCGGATCTTGATACAGCTTCGGCCAGCCGGGCGCTCAAATCCCTGAAAGACACCGGATTTGTCACCCTTGAGATGACAACAAGCCGGGGCCGCGCGACCCTTGCGCGCCTCACAGCTGAGGGGCGCGCGCTGCATAAAAAGCTTGCTGCGGCCGGGGCCATTCGCGCCGCCAAAATAACCGAAGGCTTGGCGCCCGAAGAGCTGACCCAGCTCTATGCGCTGCTTGGCCGGATCAAGAAAAATGCCGATGCGCTTATTCAGGATCAAACGCAGGCCGGGCAAAAACCCTAGCCTGCGCCGCCTGCCCGCCGCGGCCCTAAGGCAGAAGCGCCAGAGCAATCACTGGAAACGCAATCACCAGCGCCAACCGCACAATATCCGCGATCAAGAACGGCACGATGCCGCGATAGATCGTGCGCAGCGATATGTCCGGCGCGACCCCATTGATCACAAAAACATTCATCCCGATGGGCGGCGTGATCATCCCAATCTCGATCACCATCACCAGAACAATGCCCCACCAGATCGGATCAAATCCGAGCCCGATGATCAGCGGAAAAACGAACGGTGTTGTCAGGATCATCGCTGCGATCGCATCAAACACCGCCCCCAGAAAGAGATACATCAGCATCAGCAAGCCAATCACAACATAGGGGCTGAAATTGGCCGCTTCGACCTGCGCCACGATGGCTTGCGGCGCTTGGGTCAGGGTAAGGAAATAACTAAACAGTGAGGCGCCAACCACCATCAAAAAGATCATCGCCGTGCTTTGCGCAGTCTCAACCGCGACAACCTCAAGCGCCTTGCGCCACATCGCGCGCGGGTGGCGTGCCAAGAAAAACAGCAGCGTCAGCGCCACCCCAACAGAGGCCGCCTCGATCACTGTAAACAAGCCCGCATAAAGCCCGCCAACCACGAGCGCGATAACAACAATTGCACGCCAGGCGTTGATCATTGCACGCAGCCGCTGGTTCCAGCTTTGCGCTTTGGCCGAGGGCGCGGATTTGGGATTGATCCAAGTGGTAACAAGGATGGCCGCGCAATAAAGCACAATGGCCAGAAGGCCAGGAAGGATGCCCGCAAGGAAGAGATCAAGCACGAACTGCTCGGTCAAAACGGCATAGATCACCATCACGATCGAAGGCGGGATCAGAATGCCCAATGTGCCGCCGCTGGCAATCGCCCCAACGGCCAATTCCGGCGCATATCCGCGCGCCCGCATCTCAGGCAATGCCACCCGCCCCATCGTTGCAGCCGTTGCGACAGAGGATCCGCACAGCGCGCCAAAGCCGCCGCAGCCAAGCACTGTTCCCATCGCAAGCCCGCCGCGCATATGGCCGATCCAAGAGCTCGCAAGATTGTAAATATCGCCCGATATACCCGCCCTTGCGGCGAGCGACCCCATCAAGAGAAACAGCGGAATGGTGACCAAATCGCGGCTGGTGAAAGCGGCCAGAACCTCTGGCGCGACCGTGCCAAGTGCCGCCGGCAAGCTGACCTGAAGCGAGAACATCAAAATCCCCGTCGCGGCCATAGAGACGCCTACAGGCACATGCAAAACGATCAAACCGATCATCACAGCCACCCCAAGAAGCAGCATCAGAACTGGTGCATCAAGCATCCGCTGTTCCTTTCTGCGAGAGGTGCCAACAACGGGCGATCTGGATCACCGCAGAGATGGTCATCAGCGCCGAGACAGCCGCCCAAGCGGGTGCTACGGGCCATTTTAATGTCAAAGTGGCATAGCCCGCAGCCCAATCGGTTTGGGCCCGCAGGCCAACTTTCCAAGCGAAAAGGATCAACAAGGCGGCAAGCAAAATCTGCCCGATCAGATCAAGCACAAAAGCGATCCGAGGCCCAACAAGCCCGGATAAAAACCGCACAACAATCATCGAACCGCTTTGCAACGCCACAGGAAAACAACACGCAATTGCAACAGGATAGCTAAGCTCGGCCACGTCAGAAACCCATGATTGCGGTTGCGAAAGCAGCCAGCGCATCAACACGTCAATAACCGTTAGGCCAACATTACCAAGCAGAATGGCAATCCCCAAAAGCGCAAGCGCACCGCCAAAGGCATTGCCTGCATGGGGCGGCATTTCGCCCGGGCTTTGATCAGGAATTGTTGTCATGGGTCTCTCCTTCATGGGCCGCCTTCAAGCGGGCGCATGTTTCGTTCTATTCGGCCCCGGGCACGCCTTTTTGCGGCCCCAGCTTGATGCGCAAAACGGCCCCAGCGCGCATGCCGGGGCCGAATATCTCGCGCTGTCTTAGATCACTTGGCGCTCATGGCACCGGCAGCAAAGGCATCCAGAACGGCTTGGCGATTTTCGCCTTCGCCGACCCATTCCGCAACAACATCCTTAAGTGCTGCATCAACCGTTGCTGTGTCCTGTGCCGAGAAGCTTACAGCCGTATGCCCATCGGCCAGATACTCGCTGCGATAGCTGTCGATCGCATCGTCAAAGGCTTGGCCGCCAGCCTGGGCATAAACACGCCCGCCATTGTTGATCAGCGCGTCCTTGGCGGCTTGGGGCAGTTTGTCAAAGCTCTTTTGGTTGATCGGCAGGATCAGCGCGAGGCGGCCGAAATCGACCTCGAGGTGATTTTCTGCCAAGCGATCAACGCGGAATTCGCGAATGCCAACCCAATCCATCAGCGTGCCATCGAGCAAGTTGCGGCTGAGCCCTTCTGCAATTTCCGGCCCCGAGATATTGCCGATCACAGCGCCGCCAAGCTTTTCAACTGCGCTGGATTGGATCGAGCCCGCCGCGCGGATTTTGAGGCCGGCAAGATCATCCAAAGTCGTGACCGGTGTTTTGGTGTGCATGATGTTTTGCGCTGTGGTCACAACACCCAAGATTTTCACCCCTTCAGGCGCAGGCAACAGCCCTTGATCGAAGGCTTCCCAAGCCCCAACCGAAGCGGCCGCCGTTGTCTTGGCGATGTTTGGCAGCTGGGTGACGTTATATTCTTCAAACGCGCCGGGCGTATACGCGGGCAGGACAACGGCGATATCCGTCGCGCCGGATTGCACCAAGCTGAGCTGTTGCGCCGGGGCGCGGCCCAATGTTCCGCCGGGGAAGAAATCGAATTTCAGCGTGCCTTTGGAATCGGCCTCGACCTTTGCCAAATAAGGCTGAACGACCGCCACGTTAAGGAACCCTTGCGCAGGGATGAAGCTCGCAACCCGCAGGGTCACGGCCTCTTGCGCAACGCTTGGTGCAGCGATCATGGCCGCCCCAAATGCCGTGGCAAGTGTTAGCGGTTTCAAAGCGCGTGCAACGCCGGTGAATGTAAATGGTGTCATAGTATCCTCCCAAAAGCAGCATGAATTATCTGTGCGCCTATTTATTGACTTACCATTACTTGGCATGTCAACAAAAAACTGACACAGCCACTTTCCAGCCTGTCTTTCGCGCGGGGTCCTGCCCCTCGAAAACGGCGTTCCGGCTTTGCCGCAGGCGGCTTGATCCTTGGGCCAGACACGCCCCCAAGTCTATCGCCCATAACCCATGGCGACAAATGATAACCCCGCAAAACAGTTCATTTTTCCTTAAATTGTGAATGAATTCTGGGCCATTCAACATACGGTTTCCTCTGCCCGCGCCTCTTCCCAATCCTGCGGCCCCGCGCCCAAGCGCCCGCCCCGCGCCCATTTCCCTAGCGACGAAAGCCCAAATACCAGATAGTTAACCAAATATCCCCGCGCTACCGGGCCCCTCGCCTGCCCCACCCGACAAAGGACACCCTATGACCGCAGAATTCATGTTCATCACCTTCACCCTTTTTCTCGCCGGGATGATCGCTGTGCCGCTGGCCTCGCGCTTTGGATTGGGATCTGTTTTGGGCTATTTGATCGCTGGGATCGCGATTGGCCCTGTCATGCAATGGGCAGGAGTTGATGTCGTCGCTTTGCAGCATTTCACCGAATTTGGCGTTGTGATGATGCTGTTCTTGATCGGGCTCGAGATGCAGCCAAAGGTTCTTTGGGCGATGCGCGCGCGGATCTTTGTGATGGGCGGATTGCAGGTCGGGCTGACAACGCTCGCAGTGATGGGCGTTGCGATCCTGTTTGGGCAAGGCTGGACGATTGCGCTTGCGATTGGCCTGATCTTTGCGCTCTCTTCCACGGCAATTGTGACCCAAACATTGAACGAAAAAGGGCTTATGCGCAGCGATGGCGGGCAAGCAAGCTTCTCGGTTCTTCTGTTCCAAGACATTGCCGTGATCCCGATGCTCGCGCTGATCCCCTTGCTTGCGCTGCCAGAACTCACAGAGGCGCTTTCCCACGGCGGTGCCGATCACGGCGCAGGCCACGGCGAGGCCGGGCTAAGCCTGAATATGGTCGAGGGCCTCCCCGGCTGGCAAATCGCGCTGGTCACACTCGGCGCCATTGCGTTTGTCATCGTTGCAGGGCGTTATTTGACCGGCCCGATCTTTCGCTATGTCGCGGGGGCACGTCTGCGCGAACTGTTTGTGAGCACTGCACTGATGATGGTCGTTGGCATCGCGCTATTGATGACAATGGTGGGTCTATCCCCCGCATTAGGGACGTTTTTGGCCGGGGTCGTGATGGCCAATAGCGAATACCGCCACGAGCTGGAAAGTGATATTGCGCCCTTTAAGGGCATCTTTCTGGGCGTGTTTTTCATCACAGTCGGGGCGAGCATCGACTTTGCGCTCCTATCCCAGAACCTTTGGCTCGTCTTTGGGCTGACGCTTGGTTTGATCCTGCTGAAATGCCTCGTCATGCTGGTGATTGGGCGTGTGTTCAAACTGGCTGGTGGCGATAAATGGCTCTTTGCGCTTGGGTTGGCGCAAGCCGGGGAATTTGGCTTTGTTCTGGTGTCCTTCACGGTGGCGAATGCTGTGATCCCGGGGCCAATTGCGGCTCTATTACTGCTGATTGTGGCTCTTTCTATGCTGGCTACGCCTGCGCTGTTCATACTCTATGACAAGCTCATCGCGCCCCACTATTCCCGCCAACAAGAACGCGACGCAGATGAGATCGCCTCCAATGCAAAGATCATCATCGCTGGCCATGGGCGCTTTGGCGGCATCGTGAACCGCGCGCTTCAGGCCGCTGACATTGAAACCACTGTGGTTGATTACAGCAGCGAGCAGTTAGAGATGCTGCGCAACTTTGGCTTAAGCGTTCATTACGGTGATGCGACCCGCCCCGATCTGCTGCATGCGGCCGGGATTGATGAGGCCAAAGTGATTGTGATCGCGATCGACAATAAAGCCGCCATCACCGAACTCGCCCGCCACCTCCATGAGCATCACCCCCATGTGCATGTCGTGGCCCGCGCGATTGATCGCTGGCATGTCTATGATCTTTGGGCTGTTGGTTGCCGTGATATTATCCGCGAAACCTATGACAGCTCCATTCGCGCCACCCGCTCAACCTTCGAAGCGCTTGGCTATCCGCGCGAGAAGGCCGAACGGCTGACAGGGGCGTTTGAGGCCTTTGATCGCAAGACAATGCTTGAATTGGCCGAAGTCTATGACATCAACGATCCGCATTCGCAAAACAGTCTCTATTCCACCACTTTACGTGAGAATATGGCTACATGGGAGGTCGAGCTTAAGCAGCAGATGAAGGCCGTAATGGACAGCTAATTTCCGGCTACAGGAAGCGCGGCAAAGGGCCATTGCCCGCAATTTTCACGGGCTGAATGTGACAATACAAAGCGTTCGATTAGCACCTTGCCGCTTTCGTCATTGTCATAGATCCGCGCGGCTCTGCTTTGTCGAATTATCTTTTTCCATCTTGTTGTTGCCCTTGGCATTTCCGTTATTGACACGGCTCAAAACACGCCGTTTTAGTGAGTAATGCAGCCGTGTTGGTTGGCTGATGTTCTTCAGGAGACGAGAAGATGAAAATGTCGCTTTTTATTGCTGCACCAGCAGTATTGTTTACTTCGATCGCTGTCGCGGAAACTGAAACGCATGCCGTTTCTGACGAGGTCATTTCCGAACAGCGCGCGGCACTTGCTGGCGCAACAGACGGCATGGGATATGGCCCGCAATCGCCCCGTGATATTGATGCCCCCGCGGGTATCAACATCCGCGCGTTCAGCGTGGCGCCGCCTGCCACTGAAATGGCGCTGTGTGATATCCATTTCCACGAAAACGCCGAGCACAAGGGCGGTGAGTTCACTGTTTTTGCGGGCAACGGCAATGGGCACGGATATGGTACGGGTTTCAAATACAACGGCGAACTGACAGAAGCCGAACTGGCACCTATCGACACGAAGGTTGGCGAGAGCGAACATGGTGACCTCGTTCCCGGCGATACAATCGAGATTCACTTCGTGCATTCGACGGCACAGGCGACCATTGGCAACAGCCTTGGCACCTGTCTGAGCGACGCAATCGGCAATCCCCAACTGCGAGTCGAGGCGGTTGTCGGCGTGTTGGTGTCTGAAGGCGGCGAAGACCTGACCGAGATCGCCCGGATTGAAGAGATCAACGGCATGAACCAGGTGCCGAACCTGCCCGCCGATCTTGGAGAGCCGGTTGTCTATGAAGGCTCAACCACTGGCCCTGGTTATAACGAGAAAGGATCACCCTTCCAGGTTACCTGGAGCGTGCGCCCACAAGTCGTAAAGCTAAACATTGCCTCGGTAGATGCCTGGCTAAAGGATAACCCATTCGAGGAAGACCACGCTCACGGCGTGAGAAACCTGGTCATCAATCCCGAATTGCTGTCACCAATCAACTGATTCTATCATCGAATAGAGCGGGTAAATCAGCCCGCTCTATTTACGCGCCGACTGAGCCCTGCCCCGCCGCGCGGATCGCGACTTACACTGCAAAGGTTACAGCTGCGCTGTCCAAGGCTGGTCGGGCCGGACAAGCATTATTGCGTGTATTCGCATTGTTGAAGTCCATCAGCGGCAAGATGATCGACCTTATCAAGGCGCTGAAGGGCAAGATTGATGAGTTGGCAGAAGGTGTCACCAACGGGATCACAAGGATCACGCGGCGTTCTGGCAAACGGGTGAAAGACCCTGCTGACATGCCATGCTTCAACCGCCCGCCCAATTCGACGCGGCAAGAGTTTCTGGATCAATTGGCCGAGCAGGAAGCGGCAATCAACAACAGCGACCTGTCCGAACTCATGCGGCGGCGCGCGCTGGTCCGAGCGAATGGAACGGGGCCGCTCCGTGATGCCGCGGCGCAGAGCACCGCACGATCACAGTGGTTGTCAAACAGGGTTATTGAAATTCGACAAAGCCAAGGTCTTTCAAGATCTGCGGCTAACGCTGTTGCCTTGCAGGAAGCTGCCGGATTAGATGCCACCCATGTTTTAGATATCGTAGCCGGTGGTGATCCATCAGACGTTTCTGGTTTACAAAACCGAAGCGTCAATCGTTCGCTTGGAAGCCAATGGAGAAACAAGGTGAGCGTTCTTGATGATGCTTTCGCTAGCCAAGCAAGACAGGGCGCAGTGAAAGCGCATGTTCGATTAAAACCCTGCTGAGGATCAAATGAATATTCAAGAAGACATCGATGATATTATGGAAGAAAACGGCCCATTTGGCACGTTAGAACCTGTCGCGGACGAAGTGATTGTCCAATATCGCAACAAGTTGCCAAAACTACTGACAACATTTTGGAAGCAGCAAGGGCTAGGTTTTTGGAAGGGTGGGCTTTTTACTTTGTGCCACCCTGCATCATTCGATGGGCTTCTGAGTCAGATTTTTCACGCTGATAGCGACTTATCCCATGCGGATTGCTACATCTATGGATACTCATCTTTTGGCCATCTCTTGGTTTGGAGCGAACGGCATTGGGTCGTTCAGATTGACCTGCTCAACGGTCGCATCACTTGCCCGGTTTTGATTGACCCTAAAAAGGCGATAAATCCCGATATTCACATGTCAACGAGTCTGACCGTTCACGTCGATAGCCTTGACGTCTATGACGAAGAGGACAAAAAACTCTTCTCCCGCGCCGTCAAAAAACTGGGGCGTCCCGCTCCCGGGGAAGCGTTTGGTTTTGTCCCTGCCCTTGCTATGGGGGGCGCTCCCAAATTGGAAAACCTCAAGATCGTCCCGGCCCTTGAACATTTCCTGTTTCTGGCTCAGCTCCAGCAATTTCAACTGGTAGACTACCTCGCGCGGCCACCGCGCGTTGTCAGAGCTGTTGGGTGATTTTTGACCAGAAGACACGCAGAAGAGAGACGTGACACATGAAAATGATATCAAAGCTCATAGTTCTTGCAGCCGTTATTTACACGCTTTGGGCAGGCCCGACGCTGGCTCTAGACTGTGGTGACTGGAACAGTGAAACCTTCCTTGCAGAAGCCTCCGTTTCTGATGTGCAAAGCTGCCTGAGGTCTGCGCAAAATCCAGGTGCATTAAATTATTTTGGCCGAACGCCGTTGATATCAGCAGCCTTCGCAGGCCGGCCAGACATCATTAACGTTTTGCTTTCTTCAGGGGCGAACGTAAACGCGCCTGGCGCTTATGATTTTACAGCACTTCATGCGGCGTCTATTTCTGGTTCGGTGCGGTCTGTCCGCGCCTTGCTGAAGGCCGGAGCCGATGTGAACGCCGCTGATGGTGATCAGAAAACCGCCCTTCATCATGCGGTTGAGGTAGACTTTGATGTAAAGGTTATCCCCCTTCTTTTGAAAAACGGTGCAGATGCATCAAGCCAGGACAAATGGGGATATTCCCCACTTCATATGGCGTTGTCGCGCAATCCAAATACGAAGGCCACTGCGCTGTTGATAGAGTCAGGCACTGACATGGGTTTGATACTGAAAGACGGCTCAACCTTTCTACATTGGGCAGCACGACAAGCTATCTCACCGGAACATCTTGAACTTATCTTTGACGCCGGTGTGGATGCGCGCATTAAAGACAAACAAGGCCGCACTGCTGCGGATTATGCCGCCGAGCGACCGAACTTTAAAGCGCATCGGGTGTATTCACGGCTAAGAGACGCTGTGAAATAACCTTTAACGAAGCTGCCGCAGCAGTATTTCAGCAAGATCATTTATCGCCTCTTCCGGGCCGACCTCAACATGCGTCAGGTGGCGATCATCCGCGACAACAAGCATCAAAGCCCCCGCAGAAAACAGCAACCGAAACGCGGCATTGGCGCGCGCAGGCGGGCAATCAAAGCGCGCCGTTAGCCAAGCAATCACATCCCGCCCGACATTTTGACTCGCGCCAAAGCCCTGTTTGGCAAGCGCGTCGATGCTCCTGCCCTCAATCATAAAGGCGCGCAGAACCCCTGCGTGTTGCTCAAAAACCGCCCGGTTTGCCGCCACAAGCGCGCGCAAAGCGGCTAGGTCGCTAAGCTCCGGGCCGATGCAGGCCATGGCCGCCTGCATCTGTGCCTCGATCTGCGCCAGCATCCGCGCGGAAGCCGCCGCCAGTAAGCCTTCACGATTGGCAAAGCGGTGGTAAAGCGCGCCGTTTGAACAGCCCGAAAGCGCTGCGATCCGCGCAATAGTAACCGCGCGCAACCCATCCGTCTCTGCCAGCGCGAGCGTGGCATCGACCATCTTATCCGTAGAATCTTCGCTTCGAGACTGAACCGGTGCTTTCATGTTTGCTTTTCATCATGCTTGCGCTTAACAATCAAGACTAGAGTGCTCACTCTATTTTGAGCACCCAGCGATGGGACCGGGGAGGGAACCACATGCAAGACATCATTTTTACGCCGCTCACGCCTCTTTCAGACAAATATTCGCGCTATAAAGGCCCGCCAAATCCGCGCACAGAACGGCTTCTTGCCGGATCGCAATACGCTAAGGGCGGTCGCCGATTAACCTGCGACATACTCGTTGATCGCGACGTGGCGCTGACCATGCGCGATGGGGTGCGGCTCTATGCCGATGTGTTTCGTCCCGCCAGCGATGCGCCCCTGCCCGCGATCATCAATTGGGCCCCCTATGGCAAAGGCGACACCGGCTATTGGACCCTTGATGAGAGCGAAGTTTTTCCCAATCGTTTCGGGATCAAACGAAGCGCTGTTTCGGGCCTGCAATCTTGGGAAGGATGCGACCCCGCCTTTTGGTGCGCGCACGGTTATGCCATCGTCCAGATCGACGCACGCGGCGCGTTCAACTCTGAAGGCGATGTTTGGTTTCTGAGCCAAGGCGAGGGCCGCGACGGGGCGGACGCCATTGAAGAGCTTGCCGCGCTTGATTGGTGTTCGGGCAAGATCGGCATGGCGGGAAATTCGTGGCTGGCGATGTCGCAATGGCGCATTGCATCCGAGCGCCCGCCCCATCTCGCGGCCATCGCGCCTTGGGAAGGGCTCTGCGATCCGCACCGCCATAACACCCTGCGCGGCGGCATTCCCGCATTGGCTTTCCCAAGCTTTATCCGCAGCAAAATGTATGGCGCAGGCAAGGTCGAAGACATCACAGCGATGGCCGAACGCGAGCCGCTTTACAACGCATATTGGGCCGATAAAACCCCGCCCATTGCCCGGATCGACATCCCCGCCTATGTCGTCGCTTGCTATACAAATCAGGCCCATACCGGCGGAACCTTTAGCGCGTGGGATCGATTGACCAGCCCCAAATGGCTACGCATTCACAACACCCAAGAGTGGCCTGATTTCTATAACCCCGCCTATACTGACGATCTGCGCCGCTTCTTTGACGCGACCCTGCGCGGGATCGAAAACGGCTGGGAGGAGACCCCAAAAGTGCGCATGTCTGTGCTTGATCCGGGCCACAAAGATATCATCGATCGCCCGGAGGCAAGCTTCCCGCCGCAAGGGGTATCCTCGCGCACCCTGTTCCTTGATGCAGGCAGCAAACAGCTCTCCCCTACCCTCCCATCAACCGAGGCCCAAACCGGCTATGCGCTCCAAGACAAACATCCCGAAGTCGATTTCCTGCACCGGTTTGACGCGGATGTTGAGATCGCCGGAACGCCCCTGCTGACGCTTTGGGTTAGCGCTCAAGGGCACAATGATCTCGATCTGTTCGTCTATATTCAAAAGCTCAGCGCCTCTGGCAAACAGCTCTGGCATCAGACGGTTGATCTTGGCCTGCCACTTGGGCGCCTGTGGATGCCCAAATTGTTTGCCCTTGGGGTCAAGGCTATGGCGCCGGCCTTCTTTGGCGGGCCGGATGGGCTGCTCCGCCTCTCGCGGCGCGGGCTTGATCCCGATGCCCCCGCCCATCAGCCCGATCTGTTGCTGGATAAAGAGCGCCCCATTGCTGAAGGCGAAATCGTTGAGGCGGAAATCCCCTTCTGGCCTGTCGCCATGCGCTGGCATAAAGGCGAACAATTGCGGCTAAAAATCTCGGGCAAACATCTGTTGCCCGGCCTCTTGCCCGATCTACCAGAGCCCGCCCTGCAGCCCGGCAAGACCCATACAATTCATACTGGCGGGCAGTATCCTTCGAAATTGGTGCTGCCGTTTAACCCCGGCTAAAGGCCCGCATTTGCGCTGCTCCAAAAGCGCGCGTTTTGGAGCAGATGCAAAGCCCGGCCCGGCGGGAAACTCAGCCAGACGGGCCTCAAAAAATCCTCTAACTCATTGAAAATAAAGGATAAATACTAAAAGCACCGCTTTGAAGACATGCGCATATCCAACCTTACCTGCGGCAACCTTACCCGCGGATAAGGTTAGCCAAGCCCATCGACCAGAGAGGCAATCGCCCGCTCCAGTTTGGCCCGGTCGATCGAGGAGAAATCGCGATCAACCTTGATCTCCAAACGCCCGACGCTGGCCGTGCATTTGACCTGCCCAACAGAGCTTCGGATATGGAAGGTCGTCTTGGTTTTAGACGCCCCCCCTGCCCGCTTGGCCCGCGTCTCGGCTGGTGCCGCCGTACCGTCCTGATCGCTTAGCCCGGCAAAGCGGCGGAGCACTTCCAGCTCGTCCATGATGCTGCGATTGTCCCAGTCCGCCAGCTCAGCCTTGATCCGCTTGGCGGCCTCTGGCTGTTCCTTCAAGACCCGCGCCAAGCTCACCCCAAGCGCGCGCGGGATCTGCGTTGGATAATCCAGCGCATCCCCGAGCCGCTCCAGCAGCAGCGCAAAAGAGCGGATGTAGCTGCGCTTGGAATAGGGCGCGGATTGGAACAGCGCGGCCACCGCATCAGAGAGGTTGCTCGCACCTGTCGCTGGATCGGCCGCATAGTTCTGCGCGGCAAAGGCCATCTCAGCAAAGGACAGATCCTTGCGGATCACGTTCTCATCGACCATGCGCCGATAGAGCCCAGAGATATCCGCCTCGCCCGCCATAACAAGCGCCGGGATAGAGGCCCAAGCCCCCTCGCCCGTCTCCTCCAGCAGCCGCTTATAGGCGCTCAGGCGGCGGTATCCCTGAACCAGCTCAAAGCCCGTGCCATCGGGGCGCGGCAGAACGCGGATCGGGTTGGACAGGCCAAGCTCCTTGATCGAAGTCACAAGCCCATCAAGCTCTTCGTCCTCGCCGGGCAAGCGATCCCGGACCAGCATAAAGCTGTGCACATCCTCCAGCGGAACCGCCTGCACCACATGCCCAGCCTCGCGCAGCGCGACAAACTCATGTGCAAGCGCATCGTTCTCGTCGCGGATGGATTCAGCAGCGCTTTTGCGGGCCTTGAGCGCCTCGGCGTTCTCAACAATAGCGCTTGCCATTGGGCCTCGGCGGCCAGATCCGGCGCCGCCATCACCCTGTGCTGTCGGGGTCTCTACGGCCTCATCCGGCATCTCGACATCGAACATACGTTTCTTGCGGGTCATGTCTGCTCTCCTTCACCAAGGGCCTTATCCGCGGGTAAGGTCTCATTGTTCATCGCCTCCCAGCGAGGCAGCATCACCTCTCGGAATTCGTCGTAAGCTTGATCAAAACTGGCCCGTGCGCGGCGCCATGTTTCGCGGGTCATATCGCGGTAATCCATCTCATAGATCGAGCTGAGGAAGCGGCCGGATTGCTCAACTGCGCGGGTCATCTCAACGGGGTGCTTGGCCAGCTTATCGCCAAAGACCTTGCCAAAGGCATCAAACATCGCGCGGTGCAGCTCATTGCCCGGTTCATAGCGGGTCAGCAGGAAGCGGATGTCTTGGAAGACCTTGGGCAGCGTGACCTTATCCGCGGATAAGCTGCCTTCAAACCCAAAGGCCAGATCCTCAAGCGCTTCGCTGAGCTGGCCGATGAAAGAGGTCGTGCTGTCATACTCCCAATAGCCTGGCCCCGAAGGCACATAGAGCATATCGGCGGCAAAGACCGCGTTCATCGATTGATAGCCAATGGCCGGCGGGCAATCGAAAAAGATAAGGTCCCATTGGTCTTCGGGCAGCTGATCGAGGAAGCGATTGACGGCAGCAAAGAAGGACCATTCCGGATTGAGATGCCGGTACTGCGCAGAGGCAAATTCAACGAAGGCCGCGTTGGCGCAAGACGGGATGAGATCAATCGTGGGCCAGTTGGTGGGCTGGATGAAATCGCCAACGCGCAGGTCTTGCAGGCCGAGATCAGAGATGCTCGAAGGGATCGCGCGGCGGGGCAGGGCGGTTCCTGATGCAGCGCCGCGCGGCGCGTTGTTCTGGGCCTCTGTTTCGCGGATCAAATCGCGCGCCATGATGCCCCAAACGGTGTGCTCTTCGCTCACATTATTAAGGCCCATCGAGTGCGAAAGCGTTGCCTGAGGATCGAAATCCACACAGAGCACCCGGTAGCCATCAAGCGCGGCCGCATGGGCAAAGTGCAGCGCTACGGTAGACTTGCCCGCACCCCCCTTAAAGTTGGCGATCGCAGTGCGAAACGCGCGGCCCTTAGGGCGCGGCGGCATCAAAGATTTGCCGCGCGGCTTGAGCTTGCGGCGCAGCGTGTTGACCTCCTCCAACGAGAACCAGCGCTGCCGCCCCTCCGGCTCGACCTTCCCCGCGGGTAAGGTCGGATCGGCGGCCATCTTGCCCCGGAAGGTCGATTGGTTCAGCCCAAGGATCAGCTCGGAGACCTCCCAAGAAGAGAAGCGGCGCAGCTGCTTCTCGTTCTGCGGAGAGAATGTTTGCTGGCGGATCCAGCCCTGCATCTTGAGCGATTTGGCCTGAAGGTCTCTTAGATCTGTGTGCGTAAACATTTTGCCTCGGACGTAGAATGCTTCATTTCAGTTATTTACGCCTAACTTGCTATTTATGTCGAGAACCTTATTATCTAACAGCAAGAGAAAACATGCGCTCACGGCCAAAGATCATCACACTCCTACAGGGCGCGAGAAGGCGCGGGCGCCCGAATCGGATGTGATTCGAATGTGCCCCGATATCAGGGTCTAATCCGGCGCATTTAGGGGGTCGCCAAAAACCAGCCCCAGCATATTGAGGGGACATATCCCGCATTTAGGGGGACATCTTGAGCGTCCCCTAATACCAATCTATACCCATTTTCTTTTGAAATGAGATTTTGAAAGCAAGACTGGCAACGCGAATCCTTGACAAAGCCCGCGCAACAAACGCTAATCGCTGCAGGATCGGGAATAGCGTCTAAAACACCTCATCACAGAATGAGGAGCGCGCCCCCAATGAGGCAGAAACAGGCACGGCCAATCGAGGGATCGTCATGCAACGTGAGCAGACCGGGCGCATCGGCCCCAGTGCAAAAGCGGCTGGACCCGGCGCGCAAGCCATCAAATATGATATTCTCACCGCTCTCTTGGCAACGGCCTCTTGCGGCAGCGCCGTTGAGGCCCGATTGGCCTTGCGACTTTCTCTGCTGATCACAGCGCGGTTCAATTGGCGGCGCGGCACGTTCTCTGTTGGGCAGATCGAAATGGCCCGCATGTGGGGCGTAACCGTGCGCACCGCAAAAAGAGAAATGGCCGAAATGCGCGCGCGGGGCTGGATCACTGTATCGATCCCATCGGCGCGGGGCAGGGTGGCGCAACACAGCATTGTTTTGCCGGTCGTTTTGCGCGCGACGATGCCTCACTGGGAACGTGTCGGCCCAGATTTTGCCGCCCGGATGCACGGCGCACCAGAACCAGAGGCTCAAACCGAGACCAACGTTGTCCCGCTTCACGCAGGGCCCGCCGCATTGCCCCAAGATGAGAGCACAGGATGGGGCAGAGCCGCACGTCAGCTTCAGGCGCAGGATCCAGCAATTTATCGCGCCTGGCTCGCGCAATTGGAGCCGCTAGAATTGGAGGCCGGGATGCTTACCCTTGCCGCGCCATCGCGGTTTATCGCGGATTACATCAAAACCCATTATCACGCGCGCATTTTGGCAGTATTGGCCAGCGAGAACCCAGAGATCAGCGATGTTCAAGTCGTGGCCGTGCAATCTTAGGCTATAAGGCGGCCGCCTTGGTCAGATTAACGCGGAACCGATCTCTGCGGCGCTGATATCGGCTGACGCATGCCCGAGATGCTTTTGAATATGGCGCTCATCAAGGGCGCGTTTCTTATCTCGGGAGGTAGGGCGAAGGAGGGAGCCATAGCCAGTTTTACCCCGAAACCGCAGTATTAGACCCTGTTTTTGAATGTCTGCCCCCCCGTCGGCATCAAGCGTATCGTCTCTATGCAGGTCGAGGCCGACGAATTCGGAACGCTGCAATCCGCCTGCAAATCCGATCAATAGAATGGCCCGGTCTCGCAATCCGTGCAGATCAAAGGGCAGGGTATTGACCATGGCGACGATATCATCCGCCATCACCGCTTCTTTTTGAATGGGCGGGCGCGCGTGTTTGCACTGGAGGCCGGCAAGGACAGTGGCGATATGCCGGTCCTGGCGATCGAGGGCAAAGCCGCGCTGTTGGTAATGCCAGGCAAGACCAGACAGACGGCGCTCTATTGTGGACGCTGAAAGAGGGCGGAGCGCCAGCTGTGAAGGTGTTTTAGTGTCTGGTGCGGCGCAATCCGTGATGTAGAGCCCGATGAGCTGCGGGTTTGGGGGTAGGGGCTCTGCGCCACGCCCGCGGCACCAGCGCGCAAAATGCGCCCAACCGTGCTTGTACGCTATGTTGGTGTTCTGGGCGGTGGCATGGCGGGCATAGCCGTTGGCAGTGTCCACCAGCCTATCCAAAGAGCCAGGACCAGCAACAAAGTGCGGGAGGTTCAACGACTCCCTCGAAGCGGCGCTATGCCATCGACCCCTCCACCATCATAAACAAGCAAAGCCTGCGGCCTGCGCCGAGTTAATGCACCAGACCCCATTCACCGCTGTCCTGCCCGCCGATCAATGCATCGCCACTTTGCGGATTTATCTGAAACCCATCGCCGAAGTGCCGCTGCAACAAGATGCCAGACAAAGCAGGGATTTGCGCGTAAGGGGTGGGCGTTCTTTATTGTCCTGCTTTGCGCACTTCGGCGATGGTGGTTTGGGACAATCTGTCGATCAGGCTGCGTTCGACATCTTGCATCACTTGGGCAACCCGTTGGTGCAATGCCTGTTCGATGGAACAATCGGGCGCATCCGTTTCTGCTTCGCTCGCGACCAAACGTTCATCAAGTGCAATATAGACATCCGCAAGCGTGATCTGTTGCGGGCTGCGCGCCAATCGCCAGCCGCCAGCATGCCCTTTTTCCGAGGACAGCAGGCCTGCCTCGCGCAGACGCCCCAAGACGCGCCTGACAACGACAGGATTGGTGCCAGCGTGTTTTGCAATATCGGCCGAGGTGCGGGCTTGTGCTGGATTGCCGGCCATATGCCCTAGCGTGTGCAAGGCGAGCGACAGGCGGGAGTTACGTTTCATCGCGCGGCTCTCCTGAAAGGCGCCATCAAGCAACAATAGTTGTTGCGTGTTTCTAGTAACTCTTGTAGTTCCATGAATCGAAACCCGTTGCCCATTGTTGGAGCTGAAATATGCAGGACTCTTGCTGTGATGTCACCCTGTCAAACGCAGGCGCCCCCAATGAAGAGGCCCATTTGAGGAGTGACATTGCATGGGGCGAATGATGAAAGCGACAAACCGGGGGGAGACGGGCCTCACCCTCAAACAAAGACCCCAAGACCCGATGCAGATCTTTGATACATTGCCCGCGCCTGTCCGTATTTGGCTGTCTAAAGCTGTATTACCTTGGTCGCCCGCATCATGTCGCAGGATCATCTGGCGGGCCAAAGCGCGCGGGGAATGCCTTGATGATATCCTAGAACGGCTTGCCCGCGCGCAAGAGAAGACCCTCTTGCGCCATGCCAAAGCGCCGCGCGCGCCCAAAGCACCACAGCCTATTTGCGTTGCACTTACCTCCAAACCAAGCACAACTGAAATCGAAAAGGACCTGTGATGAAACGTCTCAACCTTGCCCTTCTTGCCTGCGTGACAGCGACACCGCTTCTGGCGCAAGACCCCCGCGAAGCAGATGCGCATGTTCATGGCGTCAGCACGCTTGAAATGGCCATAGAAGATGGGAATGTCTTGATAAATCTTGTGTCGCCGGGGATGGATCTTGTTGGCTTTGAATATGAGGCCAGCACGGATGCTGATAAAGATGCCGTTGAGGCCGCTCTGCGTGTCTTGTTGACGCCTGAGAATATCGTTGCTCTGCCTGCTGCGGCGCAATGCCGTTTGGCCGAAGTTCTGGCGCATCTTCATGCGGGGGCGCATGATCATGAGGAGGACGAGGACCATGACCACGCCGATGAAAACGGCGCCGAAGATCATGCGGATCACAGCGAAGACGCGCATGCAAAGGATCATGCCGAAGAAGAGGCGCAGACAGATCAAACCAGCGGGGCGCATAGCGAATTCCATGTGCGTTATGCCTTTGATTGCACACATCCAGAGGCGCTGACAAAACTGAGCTTGCCCTTCTTCCAGCATTTCGAGAAGGCCCAAGAGATAGAGGCCCAATTTGTAACATCCAGCGGGGCAGGGGCGGCCGAGATCAGGCGAGAGAGCCCCGCGCTCCTTTTGACGCAACCATGACCAAAGCCGCTCTCGATCTTAAAGACGTCTCTTTTGCCTGGCCTGGCCGGGGCGGGTTTTCTCTGACCTGCCCAAGCTTCCAATTGGCGCGTGCACAAAGCGTTCTTTTGCTGGGGGCCAGCGGATCGGGGAAATCCACCTTTTTGTCGCTGATATGCGGGATCATCGCGGCGAAACGGGGCAGCGTTTGCATTGCCGGAACTGAGCTGGGCAAACTGAGCACAGGCGCGCGAGATCGCTTTCGCGCCGAGCAAATAGGCATTATTTTTCAGCAGTTTAACCTGCTGCCCTATGCGCGTGTTGTGGATAATATTTTGTTGCCTTTGCGTTTTGCGCCAAAGCGGCGCGCCCGCGCAAATGATCTACAGCAAGAGGCCCAACGTCTTTGTTCGGCGCTGCAATTGCCCGATGATATTTTGCCAAAACAGGCCGCGCGGCTAAGTGTTGGGCAGCAGCAGCGCGTTGCGGTTGCGCGCGCATTGATTGGGGCGCCGCCTTTGATTGTCGCGGATGAACCGACTTCGGCGCTTGATGCCGCGTCTCAGGACAGATTCCTAAGCCTCCTTTTTGCCCAAAGCGCGGCCGCAGGATCATCGCTTTTGATGGTTAGCCACGATGAGCGCCTTGGCGCACGGTTCGATCATGTGATCCATCTCGAAGATATTGTTCAAACGCAAAGGGCGCTGCCATGATCCTGCGTTTGGCCACTCAATCGCTGTTCGCCCGGGCGCTGACCATCAGCATGACCGTTTTGTCGATCGCGCTGTCGGTTGCGCTGTTTCTTGGGGTTGAAAAAGTTCGAACCGGGGCGCGGGCAAGCTTTGCGGATACGATTTCGGGCACCGATCTGATCGTTGGGGCGCGTTCTGGCTCGGTGCAGCTTTTGTTGTATTCGGTCTTTCGCATCGGCAATGCCACAAACAACCTCACCTGGCAAAGCTATCAAGACATCGCGGCCCGTGACGAGGTCGATTGGATCGTGCCTATTTCGCTTGGCGACAGCCATCGCCAATTTCGTGTTATGGGCACCACGCCCGCCTTTTTCACCCATTACAAATATCGCGGCGACAGAGCCTTGGAGATGTCGCAAGGGCAGGGGCTGCGCGATCTTTATGATGCGGTTATCGGCGCCGATGTGGCCAAAGACCTGGGGTATTCGGTGGGCGATCCGATTGTTGTGTCGCATGGGATTGCCTCTTTCACCGCGCATGAAGATCAGCCCTTTCGTGTAGCAGGTATCGTTGCCAAAACCGGCACGCCTGTGGATCGAACCGTGATCGTGAGCCTCAAGGCGATTGAAGCGATCCATATCGATTGGCAAAGCGGGGCCAAGAGCGGCCAGAGCACATCCGTTGAGGCCATTCGCGCCATGGATCTTACCCCGACAGCAATCACCTCGGCCTTGGTTGGGGTAAAATCGCGGCTTGAGATTTTTGGGCTCCAGCGCTGGATCAACGAATATCCAGAAGAGCCCTTGCTTGCGGTGCTTCCTGGGGTGGCGCTTCAGGAGCTTTGGCAGATTGTTGGCGTTGCTGAAACGGCGCTGATTGCTGTGTCTGTGATGGTTGTTGTGACTGCGCTGATTGGTATGATGGCGATGATTTTTTCGAGCCTGAATGAACGGCGGCGGGAAATGGCAATTTGGCGCGCTATGGGCGCCCGACCAAGCACAATTCTGGGGCTTTTGGTTCTTGAGGCGATGCTTATGGCGGGTTTGGGCGCGCTCCTTGGATTTGGGCTGCTGTATTTGGGGCTTCTGGGCGCACAGCCTTGGATCGACGCCGCTTTTGGACTTTGGTTGCCGATTGCCCCACCGACGATGCAAGATGTATGGGGTCTTTTGATTGTGGTCCTTGCAGGGGCCTTTGCAAGCCTCCTTCCTGCAATTCGGGCCTACCGGCTTTCATTGGCAGATGGCATGATGGTGAGATTATGAAGCAAAGACAGGCATATACACGGCGGCAATTTGGCGGCCTTCTGGGCGCAGGCCTGCTCCTTCCCAAGCCGGGCATGGCGCAAAGCCCTCGTGAAATCACATGGGATGATTTGATCCCTGCGGGCGTTCCTTATTCCGAGGTCATCGGCCAGGGCGATCTGGATGAAGAAAACGATAAATGGGCGCCAATCTTTGATGAAAACGGCGCCAAGTTGAACCTTGAGCTGGATGGCCAGAGGATCAAGATGCCGGGCTATATCATCCCTTTGATAAGCGGTTCGGAAGGGGTTACGGAATTCGTTCTTGTGCCATATATGGGCGCTTGCATTCACGTCCCGCCGCCACCACCCAACCAGCTTGTTTTCGTCACAACAACCGAGCCATGGCCCAGTGATCAGCTCTGGGATGCGATCTGGGTGACCGGGCTTTTGACGGCCAATATGCAATCAACCTCCCTTGGCGATATTGGCTATGAAATAACAGCGAGCTCAATCGAGAAATACGAATGGTAAGCGCGGTAAGCCGCCAAAACTGTCAGAAAAACAGCAAGGTGAGCTGACCCGGACGCACGCGACCAAAGAACACGCCATCAGCGATCTGGCCAAGGTGGTCTCAGGCTCTGGGCCAGCCGTCTGCCAGACACTATCTTGCGATCACAAACGCCGATCAGGTCAATAAGCTCATCAAAAGCGCCGTGGACGACAACACGCACCAAGCGCCCGGAAATCCTTGGCCGTCTATTTCGCCCCCAGCCGTAAGTGATCCCTAAAAGCCATTTCGAACCCGCGCCTTGGTGCTTACAGCATTGCCGTTGGCTGTATTGCTGGTATTTAGGGGGCGTTAGGATTTACAGATGAATGATCAACCAATCCCAAGAATTGTTATCGTCGGCGGCGGGGCAGGGGGGCTGAACCTTGCCACAAGATTAAGCCGTTCCATGGGCCGCAAAAAGCTTGCGGATATCGTGCTTGTTGATGAAAACCTCTCGCATATCTGGAAGCCATCGCTTCATGAATTTGCAGCAGGCACGAAGGGCCCCGAAGCGGAAATCAGTTTTCTTGAGCACTCAAACCGCAATGGTTACAAATTCCGTCTCGGGCGCTTTGCAGGCATCGATTACCAAGGCCGCAAGGTCATGCTTGATCCGGTTGTAAGCGAAAACCAAGTCGCGCTTTCGCCTGCGCGGGCGGTTGCATATGATTTTTTGGTGCTTGCGATTGGCAGCCGCTCGAATGATTTTGGCACGCCGGGCGTTGCAGAACACTGTTTGTTTCTTGATACCCCAACCCAGGCCAAACGCCTTCAAACAGAGATTTTGAACCTATGCCTGCGCCTGGAAACGGGCGCGCTTGAAGGCAAAGGCAAAGCGGTGCGCATCGCGATTGTTGGCGGGGGTGCGACCGGGGTCGAATTGGCGGCTGAGTTGCGCGAGGCGACCGAGCAATTGGGCCGCAACGGCATCGAAAAGCTGCGCCTTCCTGATACGGTTTCCATCACGGTTATTGAAGGCGCGGATAGATTGGTTGCGGCGCTGCCAGTGGATATTTCCGAAAAGGTGCGCAAAGAGCTGTCGGCCTTGGATATAGATGTGCGATTGAATACCCGCGTAACAGGGGTTTCGGAAAAATCCATTGCATTGGGCGAAGATGGCTTCTTGGATGCAGAGATCGTTGTTTGGGCCGCTGGCATCCGCAGCAATGAAGCTTTGGCATCCGCTGCGGATCTAGAAGTTGGCAGTCTTGGGCGATTGAAAGTTAAGCCAACGCTGCAAACGACGCGCGATGATAATATCTTTGTTCTGGGGGATGCGGCCGATTGTTTTTGGCCCGAAAAAGACAGCCCATTGCCGCCGCGCGCGCAAGTCGCTTCCCAACAGGCGGTGTTTTTAGAAGGCCAGATCAAAAGAGCCGTGAGCGGGCACCCTCTCACCGCGTTTCGCTATACGGATCGCGGCTCTTTGGTTGCGCTTAGCTCGAATGCCGCGATCGGATCATTGATGGGGCGGGCTCTTGGCACCATGACGATAAAAGGATGGCTTGCCCGGCGCGCCTATAAATATCTTCACTATCAGCATGAAGCTTCCATTCAGGGGCATTTCAGAGCATTGCTCCATACGGTCCTTGCCACGGCAATGCGGCGTGTCAGACCACGATTGAAGTTACACTGAAGACAAGATGAATATGGACCGCCGCAAATATTCCTCCAGCGCCGCCGTTGCCTCGACGCTCTCACTGGCCAATGTGGGCTACAGTGTTGATGGGTTTAAAATTCTAAGCGAGCTATCGTTTCAGACCGCATCGCATAGGGTAGGGATCGTTGGGCGCAATGGTTCGGGAAAATCGACGCTCGCGCGCCTTTTGGCCGGGTTGATTGCGCCGACAGAAGGCCGCATCGAAGTGAATGGGCGAAACCTTGCAAAAGATCGCAAAGCGGCATTGGGCGAAATTGGCATTCTTTTCCAGAATCCAGATTATCAGATTATCTTCCCAACGGTTGAAGAAGAAATATCCTTTGGGCTGCGCCAACTGGGCAATTCCAAAGCCAAAGCGAAAACCAAAGCGCTTGAAACGCTTGCGGTCTTTTCAAAATCTCACTGGGCGGATGCGCATATCAGCAGGCTTTCGCACGGCCAGAAACATCTTGTTTGCCTGATGTCGGTTGTCGCGATGAAGCCCAAGGCCATCATTCTGGACGAGCCATTTACCGGGCTCGACATCCCGACAAAAGCTCAGTTGAACCGGTATCTTGCGCAGTATGACGGGACTTTGATCCATATTAGCCATGATCCTGAGGATTTGCAGCGCTATGATCATATCCTTTGGATGGAGCGCGGCGGGATCGCGCGCGCTGGTGAACCGGGCGATGTTTTGGCAGCCTATACCGCTGAGATGAATGCATTGGGAGGTTTGGATGATATCTCTGACCTCACCGGTTAAAACCAAGGCGCATAGCTGGCCTGCCGGGGCGAAATTGTTTGGGCTTTGCGCCGTGACCATGATCCTATTTTTCGTTGAGAACCTGGCCCTGCAAGGCGCTTTCTTCGCGTTTGTTCTGATCCTCTATGGGCTGGCCGGGCGCAGGTTTTTCATTGCGGGGATGCGCCAGCTCAGGCTTCTTTGGCCCTTCGTTGTGATCGTTGGGATATGGCATGTTTGGACGGGTGATTATGGGGTCGGAGGGATTGTTATTCTGCGGCTTTTGTCTGCGGTTGCTTTTGCCAATCTCATAACGATGACGACCCGACTGTCAGATATGATTGATGTGCTGCGCGTTCTTACAGGCCCGCTTTCCCGGCTGGGATTAAGGGCAAATGTCTTGGAATTGGCGATTGCATTGGTCATAAGGCTCACACCTGTTCTTGTCCAAAAAGGAGCCTTGCTTTCCGAAGCTTGGAGGGCGCGCTCTCCAAGAAAAGCGGCTTGGCATATCATCTTACCTTTCACCGTGCTCGCGCTGGATGACGCGGATCACGTTGCAGAAGCTCTGCGCGCACGCGGTGGATTTGACTCATTGGAGAACATATAAATGGAAAAAAACGTCGCCATGATCGCGCTCTTTGCGGCTTTGATCGCAGCGCTTGGGCTGATCCCGAAAATCACACTTGGGTTTGGGGTGCCGATCACCGCCCAAAGCTTAGGGGTCATGCTCTGCGGGAGTGTTCTGGGCGCAAAACGCGGCGGTTTGGCGGTTTTGTTGTTCCTGTTGCTCGTGGCGATCGGTTTGCCGCTGCTTTCGGGCGGAAGAGGGGGGCTTGGCCTGTTTGTATCCCCCACGGCAGGCTTTCTGTTTGGCTGGCCGGTTGCGGCCTTTGTCACGGGGTGGATTGTTGAGAATTGGCGGGGCGCGCCCCTTGCGCTTGTTGCCGGTCTTGCCTCGGTCGTTGGCTGTATTGTTGTGATGTATATCTTTGGGATTGTTGGGCTGTCTTTGGCGCTTGAGAAATCGTTGAGCCAAGCTGCACTGCTTGTAACGGCTTTCATTCCCGGGGATATTATCAAGGCGGTCATCGCCGGATTGCTCACCGCGGCCCTTGCCAAGGCGCGCCCCGCGAGCATTTTATCGCGCGCTGGAAAGAGCGATGCGGTCTGAGTTCAAAGACCTCTTGGCAAGGCGCAGATCGATCCGGGCCTTCACCGGTGATCGGGTTGATCGCGCCACATTAGAGCGCATCCTTATGGCCGCGCGCCAAGCGCCAAGCGGTGCAAACCTGCAACCGGGCAAATTCCATGTCCTGACAGGGCCGGCGCTGAACCGTCTCAAAGCGCGGCTTACGCTTGCTATGGAGCGGGATGAACCAATGGGTAGCGAGTATTCTTATTTCCCGGATAAGATGTCCGCTGAGCTAAAAGAACGCCAGCGCCGGGCCGGGTTTGCGCTTTATGAGGCTCTGGGAATTCAGCGGCGAGATGTTGAAGGAAGGCGCGCCCAGTTTGCCAAAAACTACGCCTTTTTTGACGCGCCAGTTGGGATCATAGCCACCATTGATCGCGATATGGGCAAGGGCTGTTTTATGGATTTGGGCATGTCCATTATGGCGCTTTTGCTAAGTGTTGAGGCAGAGGATCTTGGGGCAACGGGGATCGGGGCCCTTGCGAATTATGGTGCGATTGTTCACGCGCATCTTGGCCTGCCCGCGGGGGAAATGGTTGTTTGCGGAATTGCCCTAGGGGTGCCAGATCACAAGGCGCGGGTGAACCAATTTCGCACAGAGCGCCAAGAGCTTGCAGACTTCACAACATTTGCCGGGTTTGATGATGAAGACCCGGCCGCATCCTGATCAATCGGCCCTTAAGGCTCAAGCACAACGGCGGTGCCTAACCCGCCAGCCGCCGCAATCGCCATAAGGCCATATCCGCCTCTTGAATTCATCTGATGAAAAAGCTGGGCCGCAAGAACTGCCCCAGAGGCCCCAATTGGATGGCCGCGGGCAAGCGCTCCGCCCCAAAGATTGACGACAGAGGGATCAATTTCTGCGCCCTCTTGGCAAGCAATCGCCTGAACCGCGAAAGCCTCCATTATTTCCGCTGTTGTGATGTCTTTTGGCTGAAGCTGCGCGGCTGCAAGCGCCTGTTGAATGGCCAGAACCGGCGCCAATCCCGGCATTTCGGGATCATCGCCCAATGTGCAGCCCGCGCGCAAACGGGGCCCATCAAGCCCGCGCTTTGCCGCCCATTGCGCAGAGGCCATAACCACAAATGCCGCGCCGTCTGCCGCCACTGCCATATTTGCAGCCGTTATATCGCCGCAGACAACGCCCGCTTTTTTGCAATGTTTGTCAGACAGTTGGCGGGTAAAACTGTCGATACTCTGGCCCTGCATTTCAACGATATGAGGGCGGGGGGCGCGCGCTGCATTGGCATGGCTTTGGATGGCCCATGCGTCTTGGTCCGCGCGCGAGATATTGAGGCGCTTGGCGAGAAGATCTGCGGCTTGCGCCATGTCAGGATCGCGGTCTTCCCAAGGCGTAAACCGAGCCTGAAAATACTGAACGGGCGCGCGGCCATCGGCAAAGGTTTTGAACCGCAGCGGTTGCCTGGAATAGCTTTCGGCCCCGCCTGCGATAACAAGGTTGCAGCGGCCCGAGCGAATGAGAGCATCGCCAATCAAAAGAGCATCGAGCCCGCCGACACATTGGCGATCAAACGACAGCCCCGCCACCCGATTTGGCAGATTGGCTTTCAGCGCGATGATGCGCGCAGGGTTGCCGCCACCACCCAGCGAATTGGCAACGATGAGCTCATCAATATCCGCATGAGAGACGCCAGCATCCGCCATCGCCGCGATCAAGACCGGGGCCGCGAGCTCTTCGATCGACAGTTGCGACAAGGCTCCGTTGCGCGGTGCAATTGGGCTGCGCCTTGCCGAGAGTATAAGAGAAGGCCCCGTCATCGCTTGGCAATCCGTTCTTTGAGAGCGGGCAGGTCTGGTTTACCGGAAGGGAGCAGAGGAAGCTTTGAAATGGCCCAAACCTCCTTGGGAACATAGGGCGCACCCAGCATATTTCGGCAATGTTGGCGCAGGGTCGCAGGGCTTACCTCTAACGAAGGGGCCACGATGAAGCAAATCGCGCGATGCCCTCGCTTTTCATCCGGGATGGTCACAACCGCGCAGTCTTCTACATTGGGCAGCGATAAAACAGCGGCTTCAATCGCCTCGGGATGAACATTCACATCCGAAATGGTAACCATCCGATCGGCGCGCCCTTTCAAGAACAGGTAACCTGCGGCATCTTGATAGCCAATCTCGCCGCTGCACACAAACCCATCAGAATCGATGGGCATTGGGGTTTTCTGATCGGTATATCCCTCAAACAGATAGGGGCTTTTCACAAAGATTTCGCCCGCATCCGCGCTCTGCTCCTGCCGCTGCCCAGCCAATCGCAGCTGCACCTTGGGGTAGGGTCGCCCAACAGAGCCAGGCGGGGTGCTGGCATCTGCAATGGTCACAAAACTTGTTTCGCTTGTGCCGTAGAATTGGATGATTTCGGCCTTCGGAAAGAGATGCGCAAGGCGATTTTTGGCGGGCTCAGTCAACATTCCGCCCCCAACAAAGACAATGCGCATCCCATTCAGGAGGGCAGGGCTCACCGCATGTTGCGCGGCGGTGTTGAGGCTCTCAAGCTGGGTCGGAGTTGCGTAAAGCACAGTGGCGCAGAGGTCGGCCAAGGCTTGAAGTTGCCGCTTGGGCGGGTGCCCAGACAAGACACAAAGATCGGCGCCGATATGAAGCGCCTCCAAGGCCGCAAACAGGCTTAACGAATGGCCCAACGATCCTAACACAGCATAAACATCGGATGGGCCAGCCTTAAAATGCTGTTGTGTGATTTCAAAGCTGCGGATCCACGAACTGGGGCGACGGCGAATTGTTTTGGGGCGCCCGGTGCTGCCCGATGTCTCGCATTCGAGCCATTGCGCCGCGCCGTTGCGGATCTCGATCGGGTTGGACCCTCGTTGAGAGGCGCGGATGCTCGCTTCGCTCTCCACCCCCTGAACAAGCGCAACAACACCCGGCGCGTTTGGCGTCAGAATGACGCTGTAGCGATTGCGAGAGAATCTGCGATCCGAGGTCATTTGCCACATCCAAACGGTCTTTTCTTTTGGAAGCCGTGCGGGTTCATAGCGCGTATTGCCCAAGGAAGGCGCTGTGAAGCTGGGCCTCTGGGCAAGAAGGCGGAGAAAATTCATCTGGCATAAGCGGCGGTCCCATTAGTTCTTTACGCTTGCTGCCAAGATTTCAGGCCCATTCCGCCCTTGATCGAAGCCATTCAGCCCCGCGCTGAAACAGCACTTCTTTATAGAGATATTCAAGATTTTCAAATTTAATTCATGGCGCTTTGGCTGTCTGACATAAGTTGAGCAATCTCTAAAGGCGCGCGCTGTGTATCAACTGTAATTTAACATAAGATAGATTATCCGCATTAAAGGCCAGCTGCTGCGGGCGCAAAACATGATCGTAAGGCCGCCGGCGCCGCGCAGTAGATGAGGGCAGAACGGCGCCGGGACGGTTTGCCAAGGTGTGATTGAGCAAGTCAAATAATGGCGCGCGCTATAGGTATTCCATCCCCCAGCACGGCCAAAGTTGCCGATCATTTCCGCTTACTTACCAACACCCGCTGGCACGGTTTCCGATATGGCACACACAAGCGGAATTCGCACCGGCGGCTGCTGGTGGTTGGCTGCGCATTTACGCATCGTAATACCCGCCCCCATAGCTTGAATAAGCTCCGTAGGCCTCGCCGTAGCCATATTTCTTCATCCCTTTTGGATCGACTTGCGAGAGCACCAGCCCGGTTGGTTTGAGGTTCACCGCGGCCAGTTCATTCAGAGCGGCGCGCAGTTGGGTTTTGGTCGTGCTATCCCATTTCACCGTAAACATAATCGCATCGCAGAGCTGCCCGATAACGCGGGCATCGGGCACGACGAGAACAGGCGGCGTATCAATGATGATATAGTCGTAAATGGCGCGGGCTTCTTTGAGGAAGGCGGCGAATTTATCCGAGGCAAAAACATCGGCGGCATTGATATGCGAGACCTGCCCCATCAAAATATCCGCACCCATCCGCTCGCTTTTGATCACAGCATCATCCAAAGCAACCTCGCCAGAAACCACGGAGAGAATCCCATGCTCGCCCGCTTCAACCTTGAAATATTCGTCAAGCGTGCGGCGGCGAATATCGCCCTCAATCAACAAGACTTTTTTGCCCATCCCGGAAAGGTTTTGAACAAGCGAAATCGCCTGAGTTGTTTTGCCTTCTCCGGGGATTGTTGAGGTCGACATGATGATTTGCGGCGGGTGATCAACATCAGACAACAGAATAGACGTGCGCATGTTGCGAACGGCTTCAACCGCGGGTGATGTCGGCTTGTCTTTGAGATATTGGATAAGATCGCCGCGCGCGACTGTTGGAAAGAGCGGGATCTGCCCAATAACCTGCAAGCCGGTCGATGCTTGCAGATCTTCTGCGTTGCGAAACCCATTGGCGCGCATCTCACGCAGCAAAACAAAACCCGCGCCCGCCATGAGCCCAAGGATAAGCGACAGCGCAGCAACCATGCTTGTGCGCGGCGAGACTTTTTGCCCATCAATCGCAGTCGACAAAACCCGTGCATCGGGCTGTTGGATGCCTTGCTGGATGGTTGTTTCTTTGAGACGGGTCAGGAAGGTCTCATAGAGCACAGAGGTCGTATCGGCTTCGCGCTGAAGCTGCTGCAATTGTGCGAGTTTCGTCGCCTGCTCATCAACCCGCGCTTCGATCGCTATGATTGTTTCTTCCAGCGCATCGACCTGTGTTTGCGCCCGCTCGACCGCGCTTTTGGAGCGTTCGATCAAAGAGGTGAGGCGCTTTTGAAATGCGTTATCCTCTGCCAGCAGCGCGCGCGGTGTTCCCAGCCGGGCAAGGCGTGTGAGGGTTGGATCTTGGGTGAGTTCGAGAATGGCGGTGATATCATTGGTTGCGACAACCGTTGTGAGCTGAGTCAAATTCGCGGCGGCCTGCGCGGCATCATTGCGCTCACCAATCAAACGTTCGCGCAGATCGCGCACCTGTTGGTTCAGCAGTTGCAAGCCTTCTGCATTGATATAATCCGCAGCGGCCGTTTGATTTTTGAGCTCATCATCGCGGTTTTTCAGCTCTTCCTCGAGCTCGACCACACGGGCCGAAAGCCATGTCACAGCATCTTCAAGGGTCTCAAACTTTACGCGAATTTGATCCTCAAGGTAGAGCTTGGCCAAAGTATTGGCGATGATCCGCGATTTCTCTGCGCTTTGCGTCGTTACGCTGATGGAGATGATAAAAGTCTGGCGGCGCACAGAGGTTGAAATGGCGGCCTGAAGATTGGCAACGATCTTGTTCAGGACCTGTTGCTCGCTCATCTCTTCATTGCTGCGGCCAAGCAAAGCGCCAAGCGAAAAAAGCGGCTTGTCGCGAATGGCCGGGTTAAATTCAGGATCATTGACCAGATCAAGCTTGGCCGCCAATCTCTCCATCAGATCGCGCGAGCGCATCACCTCTAACTCAGTGTTAAGGGATTCACTTTCTGAAGAAACGCCTGTCGCCACGGCCTGAATATCAATGACCGATGGTCCTCTTTCCTTCACCGCAAGGGTTGTGGAGGATGTATAGGTCGGAACGGCGACAAACAGCGCATAGAGAATGCCCAGAACCGCGGCGGTGATGGCTGCCAGAGCGATCCAGGCCTTCCCGCGCCATAGGGTGCCAAGCAGGGCGGCAAGATCAATCTCGTCCTCAAAATCTTTAACGGTATCACTCACGAGATATGGCCCTTCTGTCCTGTCACAGGCGCGCAGAGCGGCCTTATCTTTGTCTTGCTTGTAGCAGCACGGTCGAAAACATCAATCGGTGGCGGGGCCGATAACAGCAAATTGCCTCATAGGGTTTCTTGCAAAAACGATACATCCGCCCCGGCAAAGATCGCGGCCGTCAGGGCACCTGTGGCATAGGCGCCTGTATCAATGCTGACGCGCCCCTGCGCGATCGACGGCTGATCAACAATTGTATGGCCGTGCACAACCCAATGCCCATCTACGCGGGCTTGCTTGCGAAATTGCGGATGGCCCCAGATCAGCGGCTTTTCCCCCTGCTCTTCTATCGGCACCTCTGGATTGGCGCCTGCATGGATCGCATAGAGATTGCCGTATTTTGCATAAAGCGGGCGCTGCATCAGCCAGTTGATTTGCTTGTCGCCCATGGCCAGCGCCAAAGCATCGCGCATTTTGGTGAGCTCGCTTTGTGCGCCCGAAACACCATAACTTGCCACCGTTTGAAGCCCACCATTGCGCAACCACCGCGCCCCGCGTTCCTCTGGGTTATCAAGAAAATCGAGGCACATGCGCTCGTGATTGCCGAGCAGGCAGGTGGCCTCGGGCATATCCATCACCATCTCGATCACACGCGCGCTTTGTTCACCGCGATCAATCAGATCACCAACGAAAAGAATATGGGCCTCTGGATGCGCAGATTGAAGCTTGCCAACAAGCCCTTCTGCCAATTTGGCGCAGCCATGAATATCGCCAATCGCCGCAAGCGGCCCATTCACCAAAAGAGGCTGAATGTCGATCTCAGGCGCGGGGGGCGGCACCTTTCCAAAGAGGCGGCTCAAAAAATTTCTCATCTGCCCTCTGCCGTATTGAATTGCAGCGCCAAAGCCCCCTACCCTGTAACGCCTGCGAGCCCTGCATTAAACAGCGATGGCAAAGCTTGCTGAAGCGCGCGGCCCCAAGTTGTAATCGGCTGGGCTTTGATGAAAACAATATCGTTTGGACGCATTTCAAAACGCGTTGCCATGGTCATATTAACGACATTGCGCGCATCAAGATGATAGGCCAAAACCCGGGCGCTTTCATCTGAACGCAGCACATAAATCTGTGAAGGATTGCCCGTCGCTGTGGCAACCCCGCCCGCATCGAGCAGCACTTCTGCAAGCGTGATATCATTCTCAAACGGCAGCGGCATCCGCGCTTGCGTGCCAACTTCGCCCATCAAGAAAACATAATCGCGATCAACAGCACCCGCCTCAAGGCGCGCATTAAACGTGCTGCGCCGCTCTTGCAATTCATTGCGGCGCATCAAAATCTCGGCCTGCAATTCATCAAGCGCTGCATTGCGCGCCCGTTGGCGCAGATCAAGCACGTTGATTTTACTTTCATAAAACGCCTGCGCCTGTGTCAGGTCATAGGCATCATCCACATAAACACTATCCCCATCTGCAAGGGTCGTTTTTTGCAGGTTTTGGTCTTTGAAATAATTCTCAAGCGGGATCTGATAAAGCGTGCCATCGCGGTAAATGCGGATCGTGGCATATTGCTGCTGCTTGATCGTGATGCCGCCCGCGGCCGTCAAAGCTTCATCCAGACGCAGCGGCGAAAGGCTGATCGGAACGAGAATGGATTGCCCAACGGCCCCGCCAATGCTCACGCGTTTGGATTTAAACTCAGCGATCTCAAGGCTAAACTCCGGGTCGAGCTGATTTTGAACAAGGCGGCGAAACACCCGCTCTTCGGCCTCTTCAACCGTTAACCCTGCAATCGGAACCGCGCCCACTTCGGGGATCGCAATCGCGCCATCATCGCGCACCGTATAGCCCTGGCGCTGACTCTGGGCTGCAAGCAATCCGCTTAGCTGCTCAACTGTATTTCCGCCCGCGCGGGTTGCCAGAAGGATCACATCACCAATGCCGATCTCATAAGGCGCGGCGGGGATTTCCGGCGGCGCGCGCAGGATCATCTGCGCAGGCGGTGTAAGATCAGGAACGTCGGGCTCTTGCGGCAAAGCCCCAAACCCGCGCACAGCACCGCCCGCCCCGGCTGTTTGAAAAAACGCCGCCGGCAAGCTTCGCGGCGTATAGGCAGAGCGATTGGCCGTGCTCAGGGAGTCCGGCGTTACAGGGATAACCGTTACATCAAGAGCGGTGTTTTCTGTGGAAACTGTTGGGCTTGTATAGGTCACGCCACAAGCACTCAGTGTGAGCGCAACACAGGCGGCAACACTCATACGAATAAGCAACATCTAGGATTCCAACTTCGGCCACAGGATAGGAACCAACATTAACCGTGTTTCTCAATCTGTGCCACCGCCCAAATAGGCCAACGGCGCTTTACGGCGCAAAGTTGTTGTTAGATTGACACGGCACCCCCCCCGCGCGGCCAGGAAAATGGGCCGCCGCTGCGCGCGATTGCGATCACTGCGCTCTCTTTGAAAATGAAGCGTTTTGCACGCGATTCAAAGCGAAACGGCCCCCAATAGCCAAAAACCTGGCCCTAATACCGCAATTGCGTGCGCATATAACTGTCGCTGATAACGCCCGTCATTGCCGCGCGCGCAGCTGTCGCTTCTCCATGGGCGATGGCAATGGCAATGGCGCGGTGTTTGCGGGCCACATCGACCTTACTTTGCGGAAACGCATCGTTTGCCTCGGTCATAAACAGCGAATAAAGCGCCGTTTGGACCATATCACCCAATGAATGCAGGAAACGATTGCCCGAGAGCTTGAGAATCTGTTTGTGGAACTCGTAATCAGCAACAGCAAAGGCGGCGCGATCTGTTGCGTTTTCCATATCGTCGCAAAGCTGGGTCAGCCGTGCGCTATCAACCGAATTGACCATAGTTGCGGCTTTTGCGGCGGCGGCAGGCTCAAAAATCATCCGGATTTCAAAAAGCTCTTCATAGAATTGGGCCGGATTCTTCTGCGCGGCGTGCCACATCAAGACATCCTCATCAAACATGTTCCAATCGTCTGAGCGGCGCACATGGGTTCCTACCTTGGCCTTGGATTGGATCAGGCCTTTGGCGATCAATGTCTTTTTGGCTTCGCGAACAACGGTGCGCGAGACCCCATACATTTCGCAAAGATCCGGATCCAATGGGATCATCGTCCCTTGGGGATACTCTCCTGCAACAATGGCGGCGCCCAATTGATCAACGACAAAAGTTGTGTGGTTTGAGGCCCGATCAGCCCGCCCTCCAGACTGCACAAAACTCATGATCGCGTGATGAAGCCAGCTGCTGCTTTTCTGCGTGCTATTGATGCCCAAGTCAGTCCCTTTTGCATCAGGATGAATGCAAACAGCAAACCCCCAATAACGATTTTTGTCCACCAACTCGAAAGCGAGCCATCAAAGACGATGTAAGTCTGTATCAGACCCATGATCAAGATGCCAAAGAAGGTCCCACCGACAAAACCATAGCCTCCGGTTAGCAATGTTCCGCCAATGACCACGGCTGCGATGGCATCAAGCTCTACCCCGACGGTCGCCAAGGAATACCCGGCCGAAGTATAGAGTGAAAAGATGATGCCCGACAGGCCTGCAAGCCCGCCCGAAATAGCATAGACGCCGATGGTCGTTGCGCCAACCGGCACCCCCATCAAACGCGAGGTCGTGATGCCGCCGCCCAAAGCATAAACGTTTTGGCCAAAGCGGGTTCTGTGGGCGATCAGCGCGCCTGCGATAAAGGTCAAAATCATCACGCCGCCGATAAGGCGAAACCGCGCCCCGCCCGCCGTTTTCCAGTAAAGCGATTGCAGTGTTTCATAAAACTCATGGGTTATGGGGACGGAATCCGTTGAAAGCAGATAAGCCGCGCCGCGGGCCAGAAACATCCCCGCAAGTGTGACGATAAAGGAGGGCATTTCGAGGTAATGAATGATCGCGCCCATGGCCGCCCCAAAGAGCGTTGTGATCCCTAAAACAAGCGCAAAGGCCATGAGCGGATGTATCGATGTATCCCGCAGGATCACCGCCAAAAAGACGCCGCTAAAGGCGATGACCGACCCAACCGAAAGATCAATTCCGCCCGAGAGAATAACAAATGTCATGCCCACTGCGACGATCCCAAGAAAGGCGTTGTCTGTGAGCAGATTGGCCACGACCCGAAGAGAAAGCATCGAGGGATATTGCGAGGCACAAAGCGCATAGGCCACAACAAAAGTTGCCAGCGTGACGATCAGCGGAAGATGGGCGGCGCGGATCATTGTTGGTCCTCCTTAAGGGGGCTGGTCAGTTTGGCGCTTGATGGCGGCAGGGATGAGGCGCGCAGAATATACAGCAAATGGGCGACTTTGGGCGATTGGATCACGAGAATTGCGAGGATCAGCAGCGCCTTAATGATCAGGTTGAATTCCGGCGGCATGCCCGAAAGCAGGATCACAGAATTGACCGATTGGATGATCATAGCCCCGAGCAAGGAGCCAACAATCGAGAAGCGCCCCCCAAGCAGGCTGTTGCCCCCAATAACAACCGCGAGGATCGCATCCAGTTCAAGCCAAAGCCCGGCGTTATTGGCATCTGCCCCTTGAATATCGGCGGCCACGATAACGCCCGCAATGGCCGCGCCGATCCCCGAAACAATATAGACACAGAGCAAAAGCACGCGGCTGTTTATCCCCGCAAGGCGCGATGACGCCTCATTTACCCCAATCGCTTCGATCAACATCCCAAGCGCCGTGCGCCGCACAAAAAGGGCAACAAAGGCCCCGAGCGTTAGCCAAATCACAATCGGGGTCGGCACCCCCAAGATCGTTCCTGCGCCCAAATGGATCAGACCGGGATCAAGAAAGGTTAGGATCGTGCCTTCGGTGATCAGCTGCGCAATGCCCCGCCCCGCGACCATCAAAACAAGCGTGGCCACAATGGGCTGAATGCGCAAAACAGCGACCAAAAACCCGTTCCAAAGCCCGCAAAGCGCCCCAACAGCAAGCGCGCCGGCAACTGCCCCACTCCAATGATGCCCCTCAACAACAAGCGATGCGGCCGTGGCGCCCGCGATGGCCATCACCGCACCAACCGATAGATCAATCCCCTTGGTGGCAATCACCAGTGTCATCCCAAGGCATAAAAGCGCCGTTGGAGCGCCCCGGTTGAGCACATCAATCAAATAGCCAAAGAGGCGGCCGTTTTGCAGCTCGATCTTGAAAAAATCTGGGAAAATCAAGAGGTTGAGCCCCAAAACAACTGCGAGGATGATCAGCTGTGGGGTGATGCGGCGAAAGAATACGTTGCGGTTCATTGCGCCGCCTCCAGTGCTGGCTCTGCGGCGATGGCGCGGATGATATTGTCTGAGGTGATCTCATCCCCCGTCAATTCGCCGACCTGGTGGCGATCGCGCAGAATAACGACCCGGTTGGCATAGGCCACGAGCTCTTCCATTTCAGAAGAGGCAACAAGCAGCGCCATACCGCTTTGCTGAAGCCGCCCGATCAGCGCGATGATTTCCGCATGTGCGCCAATATCAATGCCGCGCGTTGGCTCATCCAGGATCAGAAAATCCGGCTCTGTTGCGAGCCAGCGCGCAAGGATCGCCTTTTGCTGATTGCCGCCCGATAAAAGCCGGATCGGCATATCAAGATTTGCAAGCCGAATATCAAGCGTGCGCACATAATGCTTTGCGATGGCTTCTATTTTGTGCCGCGCAAGTGGGCGCATCCAGCCAAGCCGCGCTTGCAGGGCAAGGGCAATATTATCGCGCACACTCAGATCGCCAACGATCCCTTCTGTCTTGCGATCTTCCGGGCAAAGCGCAAAGCCATGCGCCACCGCACCGCGCGGGTTTCGCACAACAATCTCTTGCCCGCGCAGCTGCAATTTCCCTTGATCGGCCTTCACAGCGCCAAAAATCAAATTGGCCGCTTCCGTCCTGCCAGAGCCCAAAAGCCCTGCCAATCCAACAACTTCGCCTTCGCGCAGCACAAGGTTGAATGGCTCTAACATGCCGGCTTTTTGCAACCCCTCGATATGCAGCAAAATCTCGCCGCCCGCAGCTGGTTTGGGCGCATGGACCTGTGCCGCCAATTGGCGGCCAAGCATCAGAGCAATAACATCACCACGGCTGGCGGTTGTAAGATCAAGCCGGCCAACAACCTGCCCATTGCGCAGCACGGTGGCGCAATCGCAAATATCAAAAACCTGATCAAGAAAATGGGTGATGAAGATGACAGAAAGCCCGCGCGCCTTAAGCTGGCGGATCACAGAAAACAGCAGCTGAACCTCGTCGTGATCAAGGCTGGCGGTTGGCTCGTCCAAGATCAGAACTTTGCCCGAAAGCTCAACCGCGCGCGCAATCGCAACGACTTGCTGAATGGCCAAAGAATAGGTCGAGAGCGGCTGACCGGGATCAATTGTGATGCCAAATTCGCGCAAGGTTTCGCGCGCATTTGCATTCATCCGGCGACGATCAACAAAGGGCCCGCGCATCGGTTGGCGGCCAAGATAGAGATTCTCAGCGACCGTTAGATTGGGCAGAAGGTTGACCTCTTGATAAACCGTTCCGATGCCAAGCGTCTGGCTGTGATGGGTCGATTGGGGATCAATGGGCGCGCCGTCAAGCATCATCTCGCCGCCGTCGCGCCGATAAACGCCGGTAAGGCATTTGATCAAGGTCGATTTGCCCGCGCCGTTTTCCCCCAACAGAGCATGAATTTCGCCGCGCTCGACAGTCAACTCCACATTGTCCAGGGCAACTGTGCCGGGGAAAAATTTGGAAATACCCTTTGCGTGTAGCATTGGAGTGCGGTTTTCGCTCATGAAAATGTCCTTGGGCAGAGAGGCAGAGGATGGCAGCATGCGGATTTGCACACCGCCATCCGATGGAGTCATGTTAGAATTGTTAAGGCCCTAACTGACTAGTACCCAAGTCCTTTTTTGACCTCATAGATCGCCTGATTGTCATCTGCCGAGGTAAAGAGGCGCGATTCCGTTTGAATCCACTTTGGCGGCATTTTGTTGTTGTCCATATATGCAGCCAGTGCATCAAGGGCCGGGCCGGCCATGTTGGGCGTTAGCTCAATTGTTGCGTTCATTTCGCCATTCGCAATGGCCAGATGCGCATCCGGAACCGCATCAATCGCAACGATTTTGATGTCTTGGCCCGGCTTCAAACCGGCTTCTTTGATCGCCTGAATAGCGCCAACGGCCATGTCATCATTATGGGCATAAAGCGCACAGATATTTTCGCCGCCCTCGGCTTTTAGAAAGCTTTCCATAACAACCTTGCCCTGCGAGCGGGTGAAATCCCCCGTCTGTGAGCGAACAATTTTCAGGTTGTCATGGCCTGCAATTGCCATTTCAAACCCGTTCTTGCGATCAATGGCGGGCGACGATCCGGTTGTGCCTTGGAGTTCAACAATCCGGCAATCTGCGCCGGCCAGATCATCAACCAGCCATTGCCCCGCGACCTTGCCCTCATGCACCAGATCCGATGTGACGGCGGTCAGATAAAGATCATCGGGCGCATCAACTGTCCGGTCCAAAAGGATGACTGGAATGTTTGCGTCCTTGGCCTCTTCAAGCACCTCATCCCAACCTGTTGCAACTACCGGCGCGACCAAAATAGCATCAACCCCTTGCGCCACGAAAGAGCGCAGGGCGGCGATCTGGTTTTCTTGTTTTTGCTGTGCGTCGGCAAATTTTAGATTGATGCCCCGCTCTTGGGCTTGCTGTTTCGTGACCGTGGTCTCGGCGGCGCGCCAGCCGGATTCTGATCCGATCTGCGAAAAGCCAATGGTCAAGTCGGCAGCGCTTGCCGCAAAGGGCGACAGAGCGACAACGCTCGCGAGTAAAGCTGATTTGATAGACATGTGTTCCTCCCAAAACTTTATGTGCGACTCATTAAGTATTACTTTATTACTTTTGTAAAGATACTTTGATATGCGCCCTTAAAGGGCCGTTTCACAAGGGAAGCGCGCTTAGATTTTCCTGTTGGCTCTGGGAGTTTCGGGTGCCTTTCTCCAAGTGGCTTGAAAACAATGCCCTCAGCCCAGCCCAAAGATGCGCCAATGCAGCCATAGCATTGGGCAAATTGGCCGACGAATTTTAGGAAAAATCGCCATCATCACGCATCAGGTATCATGGCGATCCGGAAAGCTGCTTTCAAAGAGGAAAGATCTACGCCCCTTTGATCGCCCCCTGCGCGCGCGCGAAAACATTGGTTTCAATCAGACAGGCGGCATCCTTTAGCCCGATAGCCGCGTCTTTTAGGGTTTCAACATCGGTTTGCCCGGCGATTGTGATCGCGCTGAGGCCAAGGCGCGGATGGCCATCGGCATCGCTGATAATCGCAGCGGCAATATTGAGGCCGATGAAAAGATTGCCAAAATCAAAGGCATATCCGGTTTCGCGCGCCTCTTGGATATCGTTCCAGTAGCTGTCAAAACCCGGGGCGGCCTGCCATTGCAACTTGGCGTATTCTGCCTTTGCTTCGGCTTTGCTGACATTCAATTGCGCGGCAAAAACCCGGCCAACCGCACCAATCATTGCCGGCAATCGAGAACCGGTTTCCATCCGCGCATGCACGATCTTGGAAGGGGTTACGCTGTCGATCAAAACGATCCGCTGGCTTTCCGTCACATGCCAAAGCGCAATCATAACGCTGTGTTCACTGGCGAGATTATGCAGCAAAGGGCGGATAAGATCATTGGGGTTTGCGCCCAAAATCGGGGCCACGATTTCAAGAATACCCATGCCAATCCGGTAGGTTTTGTCCTTTGAATCAAAGGTTACAAACCCCTCTTTTGTCAGAGTTTTCAATATGTTGAAGGTGGTCGAAACACTCATCCCAGTGGCCCGCGCCATTGGGGCTACCCCTTCTGGCGTGCTGGTCAAAGCCATCCGGCGCAGAAGTTTCACCGCGTTTTCAACGGCCGGGACAGATTTTGAGGCGGGCGTGGCTGACATCATATTTTCCTTGCAGAAAGGCTTTCAGTATAGGAAAACACATGCACTGCAAGCGTTCCCGTGATTCGTTCATGTTACATAAAGTCGAACAACACAAACAAAGGGGCGCGATTGGAGGCAAAGAAACTTGGGAGGGTGTGTTCTTTGAGCAAGGGGAAATGGGCCGCTATTCGCTGTGCGCCACTGCGCTTTCATGGTTGAATGGGCCACGTGCCAACATGGGCCCAAGCTCAAGGCGCGGTTGATATCACTCAGCACCACCCGCTGAATTTATTGCCACAGTCGATAGGGAGAGCAAGATGCATTGCCAATGCGTTCACGAATTCGGAAAGCCGCTACAGGCGCAAGACCGGCCAGATATGGAGCCGCAAGGCACAGAAGTTATTTTAAAGGTAACGGCCGCGGGTGTTTGCCATTCCGATCTTCACCTGCGCGAAGGCGGCTTTGATCTTGGCCATGGCAAACGGATGTCTTACGCTGAGCGGGGCGTTTTCCTGCCTTTGATCCCGGGCCATGAAACGACTGGCAAAGTGATCGCAGCAGGCCCCGATGCGGGCGAGATTGATCCAAATGCCCATTATGTTGTTTATCCTTGGTGCGGCTGCGGCACATGCCCGGCCTGCAAAGGCGGCAACGAACAACTCTGCGCTACACCGGCCTTTTTGGGCATTCAGGTTGATGGCGGCTATGCCTCGCATATTCGCGTTCCCCATCCGAAATATCTGTTCGATATCGGTGATCTTGATCCCGCATTTGCAGCGCCCCTCGCCTGTTCTGGCCTTACAACCTATTCCGCACTCAAAAAGGTAGAGCATACACTTGGCGATCACCGCTTGGTGCTGATTGGCGGTGGCGGGCTTGGATTGATGTGCTTGCAGATCATCAAAGCGCTCGGGGCCAAAGCGCCTGTTGTTGTTGATATTGATCCGTCTAAACGCGCCGCAGCGGTGGATGCAGGCGCGGCATTGGCTGTTGATCCGCGTGACAAAGATGCGATCGCCCAGATACACAAAGCCTGCGACGGTGCGCCAATGGGAGCCATTGATTTTGTTGGCGCCCCGCAAACCGCAGAGCTTGGCTTTGATGTTTTGGGCAAAGGCGGCACGCTTGTCATGGTTGGGCTGTTTGGCGGCGCTGCGCCTTGGGCACTTCCTTTGATCCCGGCAAAAAGCATAACCGTTTGCGGCAGTTACACCGGATCGCTTTCGAATTTCGCAGAGTTGATGGCGCTTGTTCACACCGGTGCCCTCACCGCAATCCCATCCAAAACCTGGCCGCTCTCACAGGCCGAGGAAGTCATGAACATGCTAGAAGAAGGAAAGATCGTCGGCCGTGCCTTGCTTGATCCAGCGCTCTAAAGCGCAGGCCAGCTAAAAGCGGAGCAGGCCAAAAACCAGCGCCCCGCTTCTCACTCCGAGCTCTTCAAACAGATACCCAACGCGCAGCTCGTTTGCGCGATCGACCGGGTGCGCCCATTTTCGCGCCCGCCCCATAAATTTGCGGTGTCGCACGCCAAGATAGACGCCCCGAAAACCAACGATCAACAGGAGGAAAACATGTCTTATTCTACCAAAGTTACATCCAAAATCGCCGGGCTTGGCCTTGTTGCCGCGCTTAGTGCGAGCGGTGCATCAGCCGAAACGCTTAAATATGCGATTGGCTTCCCGCCCGGCGGCGCGGCAACCGATGGCGTTATGGAATTCAATGAAAAGCTCTCTGCCGAGGGCGATATTTCACTGAAGGTTTTTGAGCTGTCCCTGCTCAACCTCAAAGAAACGCCTCCCGGTGTGCGCGATGGTTTGGCCGATGCGGGCTATATCATCACGGCTTATTATCCGGCTGAATTCTCCGAAACCAACCTGCCGGTTGAGATGTCGATGCTCGCAACAGTCGGGACGCCGGCCGCCTCTTCTGGAGCGGTAATGGCAGGCGTCATCTCGGAATATGTGATGCTGCATTGCGATGACTGTCAGGTTCAGTTCAAGCGCGAAAACCAAGTGTTCCTTGGCGCAATCGGGACTTCGGAATATGTCAATCTATGCACAACGCCGATCCGCTCGGTCGAGGATCTTCAGGGCAAAAAGATGCGTTCGGCGCTTTCGGCAATGGGCCGTTGGGCGGAAAGCTTTGGGGCAACAAAAGTATCGCTACCCGCAAATGACATCTACGAAGCCATGTCGCAAGGCGTTGTCGATTGCACGATGATTTCGGCGCCTGAACTTGGCAATTTGCAACTGTTTGATGTGACCAAATACATCACACTCAATGTTCCCGGGGGCTCGTTTGCGGGCGTTGGCGCGCTCAATGTGAACCTTGATACATGGCACGATCTCTCGCCAGAAAACCGCGCTCGGCTGATCTCGATGGCCTCGTATAATTCTGCGGCAACGACGGTAAATTATTCCGATGCAGCGACTTCAGATATCGAAAAGGCCAAAGGCATGGGGATCGAAGTTATCCAAGCGCCCCAAGAGCTTCGGGATGCAACAGAAGCCTTTGTGAAGCAGGATATTGAATTGATTAAATCCAATTTCGCCAATGATTATGGCCTTGAAAATGTTGAAGAAAAAGTCGCCACAATCATCGCATTGATTGAAAAATGGAAAGGCCTGACCAACGGCGTTTACAACGACAAAGATGCTTTGGCCAAAGTCTATCACGATGAGATCTTCGCCAAGATTTCGGCCGACAGCTACAACATGGACTAAACGAAACGAAGAGGCAGGCGCAGGTCTGCCTCTTTTGCTTTACAGGGGAACTGCGATGAAAAAATTGGGGAATATGCTGGCCGCAGTGGCCACGGCTTATGCTGTGATCGGCGCTGTTGCCATCGCGCTGATGATGCTTCACATCACCGCCGATGTGATTGGTAAATTCGTCTTTAATCGCCCCCTGCCGGGCACAATCCCGATCGTTTCACAATTCTATATGGTGATCGCGACCTTCCTTCCCTTGGCTATGGTCGAGCGCGCCAACGGGCATATCTCGGTCGAGATTATCGTTACCAATTTCCCGGATCGTCTTCAGGATTTTATCGCGATGTTGGCTTCGGCTCTTGGCACGATTATCTTTGGCCTGCTCACTTGGCGCGCACTGATTGAGGCCGGGCGGAAATATTCGGTCGGGACCTTCAGCTATGAAAACGGCCACAAAATCCTCACTTGGCCTACCTATTACATCGTCCCCATCGGGACTGCCCTGCTTACGCTTGTGCTGTTTTACAAACTCGCCTGCTATTTTACCGGCCATATAGACGAGGCCAATTCAAGCGATGACCACGCCACAAAGGGAGCCGCATAATGCTTTCTTCTATTCTGCCCTTTGCCCCAAAACAAATCGAGATTTGCCATGACTGATGTTCAAATCGGTTACGCCGGTGTTGCCCTTCTTTTGGCGCTGATCGCCTTTCGCACTCCGATTGGGCTTGCGCTGATTTCGGTTTCTTTTGGCGGCATTTGGGTACTTGTCGGCGAGCGGGCTGCCTTTGGAGCGCTTGGTGTTTTCCCCTATGCCTTCTCGGCAACCTGGCATCTGTCCTCCATTCCGATGTTTGTACTGATGGGGTTCTTTTGCTTTCACGCAGGCCTGACGAAGGGCTTGTTTGGCGCTGCACGTCTGTGGCTTTCGGCACTTCCTGGAGGGCTGGCGATCGCGGGCGTTTTGGGCTGTGCGGGCTTTGCGGCGGTCACAGGTTCTTCGGTGGCTTGTGCGGCCGCGATGGGGCGGATCGCCGTTCCTGAGATGCTGCATCATCGCTATGATCCGGGCCTTGCAACAGGCTCGATCGCCGCGGCTGGAACCATTGGCGCGCTTATCCCGCCTTCGATCCTTTTTATCCTGTTTGGCATCATCGCCAAAGTGCCCGTGGGCCAACTTTTCCTTGGCGGGCTTGCTGTTGGGCTGCTGACAGCGGCAGCCTATAGCGCCGTTATCATGCTGCGCGTGCTGCGCAATCCAGAGCTTGCGCCAAAACTCGAAGAAGAGATCAGCTGGAAAATGCGTTTTGTCGCGCTGGCGGGTGTTTGGCCCGTCATGGTCTTGATCGCGGGCGCCTTTGGCGGGCTTTTCGCCGGCGTTTTCACCCCAACAGAAGCCGGCGGCATCGGCGCGTCTTTGTCTTTGGGGATAGCGGCCATCAAGCGCTCGATCAGCCTGCGCGGCATTTGGACATCCCTGATGGAGACCCTAACAATCTCTGCCTCGATCTTCATCATCGCGATCGGCGCGAGCATGCTAACCCGCTTTTTTGCCTATTCTGGCGCCGGGGATGAGATCGCGCAAATGGTTCAAAGCATGGGGGTGAGCCCGCTGTTTCTGATCCTCGCGGTTGCACTGCTTTATATCTTGTTGGGGATGTTTCTTGAGCCGATTGGCGCGATGTTGCTAACGCTGCCAATCCTGCTGCCCTTGGTCGAAACCGCCGATATCAATCTGCTTTGGTTCGGGGTTCTGGTCGCGAAACTTCTTGAGATCGGCATGATCACTCCGCCCATCGGGCTCAACGTTTTTGTGCTCAAAGGGGTCATGGGTGAACAGATCGCCATCGGCACAATTTTCCGCGGCGTTATGTGGTTTATCTTTGCTGATATTCTGATCCTCGCGCTGATGGTTGCCTTTCCAAGTTTCGTGCTGTTCCTGCCGGGGCTTCTCCAATGAGCGCCTCTCTTTCACCCTCAATAGAAAGCGATTTCATGTATCCAAATACCCAACTTTTCATTGATGGAACCTGGTGCGATGGCGCGAATGGCTTGACTTTGGAGGTGCATAACCCGGCCACTGGCGCGGTGATCGGGCAATGTGCGATGGCCGAGAAATCCGATCTCGAAGCGGCGGTAAGATCCGCTGAACGGGCCTTTGCGCTTTGGCGAGAAACTTCAGCGTTTGAGCGCTCTGCCCTGCTGCGCCGCGCCGCGACTTTGCTGCGTGAGCGTGCCCCTTTGATCGCCCCGATCCTTACCGCTGAGATGGGCAAACCGCTGAGCGAGGCTTTGGGCGAGGTGATGTCTGCGGCTGATCTGCTCGATTGGTTTGCCGAGGAAGCGCGCCGCGTTTATGGCCGCGTGATCCCCGCCCGAACACCCAATGTCACCCAACTCGCGCTCAAACAACCTGTCGGCCCCGTCGCGGCTTTCACGCCGTGGAATTTCCCGCTTTCGCAGCTGGTGCGCAAGGTCGGCCCGGCGCTTGCCGCTGGTTGTAGCATTGTGGCCAAACCCGCAGAAGATACCCCCGCCGCTCCGGTCGCATTGGCCCAAGCTTTGGCCGATGCTGGCCTGCCCGCAGGCGTTTTGAATATCGTTTACGGCGTCCCCCATGAGATCTCAGAATTTCTGATCCCCCATCCTGCAATCCGCAAAATCTCTTTCACCGGCTCTGTGCCCGTTGGCAAGCATATCGCCGCTCTGGCCGGCCAGCATATGAAGCGCACCACGATGGAATTGGGCGGGCACAGCCCGGTTTTGGTCTTTAAGGACGCAGATATTGAGGCGGCGGCCAAAGCCATTGCCGGATTCAAATTTCGCAACGCCGGGCAGGTCTGTATCTCGCCGATGCGCATCATGGTTGAGCGCGATGTATACGATGAATTTGCCCAAGCCTTGCGCCGCCAAGTTGAGAGCCTGATCTGCGGCGATGGGATGGAGCCAAGCAGCACAATGGGCCCGCTGGTAAGCAAACGCCGGCTTGAGGCTGTGAGCGCATTGATTGCAGAGGCCATTTCGGAGGGCGCACAGGTTCTGATTGGCGGCGCCCCGATTGAAGGCTCCGGCTTTTTCTACGCCCCGACGATCCTTGCCCAAGTCAATCCCGCCTCGCGCATCTTGCATGAAGAACCCTTCGGCCCTGTGGCTACATTGGCAGCTTTTGATACGATTGAGGAGGCGATCAAAGAATCCAACCGGCTTAATTACGGCCTCGCATCTTACGCGTTCACAGCCTCAATCCGCACATCACAAACATTGCAAAATGAGATGGAAACCGGAATGCTGGCGATCAACCATACATTGCTTGGCCTGCCCGAGCTGCATGTCGGCGGGGTTAAGGATTCTGGCTACGGATCAGAGGGCGGCCCAGAAGCGATCGAGGCCTATCTCGTAACCAAATTGGTGACACAAGCCGCATAAATCATCCGCGCCAGCCTCGCGAAAGGCGTGCGCGCAACAACGAACCAAGATTTCAAAGACGCAGAGGCAAGACAATGAATGAGATGACCATGGAGCAAAAATTTGCTTCGCTTTCCGGCCTATTAGAGCCCAAATCCGTTGCTGTTATTGGCGCCTCCGCTGAGCCAACGCGCATTGGTGGGCGCCCGATCGCGGCGATGCTGCGGGCTGGGTATAAAGGGCGGATCATGCCAGTAAATCCCAAGCGCGATATGGTGCAAGGGCTTGCCTGTTATCCTTCGGTTGCCGATCTCCCCGAGACTCCAGAGGCCGCTTTGATCGCAGTGCCTGCGGTGCATGCGGCAGGCGTTGTTGAAGCGCTTGGTATCCGCGGCTGTAAGGTCGCGACCCTGTTTTCCGCAGGCTTTGCCGAACTGGGCGAAAAGGGCCTCGCCATGCAGGGGCAACTTATTGAAATTGCGCGTAAATACGGGATGCGTTTGCTTGGCCCCAATACTCTGGGCGTCTATAATGTTGGCCTCAATTATTACGGGACATTTTCTTCCTCACTCGACACAGGCATGCCCCTTGCCGGTAACATCGGCATCGCCAGCCAATCCGGCGCGTTTGGTGCCCATCTCGCGGCGCTTGCACGCGATCAAGGGCTTGGTGCATCCGTGCTTGTGACCACCGGCAACGAAGCGGATATCACCGTGGGCGAGGCCATCGGCTGGATGGCGCAAAGCGATACTGTTGATGTGATCTGCACCTATCACGAGGGGATCAATCGGCCCGAAAACCTGCTCGCGGCGCTTGATCTTGCGCGCGCCAATGGCAAGCCTGTGTTCATGCTCAAAGGGGGGCGCAGCAAGCTTGGCTCAAGCGCGGCGGCCTCCCATACGGCTTCGCTCACGGGCGATACGGTTGTCGCAGATGCGGTGCTACGCGATCACGGGGTTATCCGCGTTCAAGACAGCGAACAGATGCTTGATTTTGCCTATATGGCGCATCAGAAAATCTACCCTTCGGCCAATTCCCTTGGCTTTATTACTGTCAGCGGCGGGGCGGGAATTGTTGCCAGTGACGAAGCCGAAGACCTTGGCTTGGCCATGCCCCCAATGCCCCAAGCGGCGCAGGCCGCGCTTAAAGAAATGCTGCCGATTTGCTCGCCCCTCAACCCGCTTGATTGCACCGCCCAAGCGATCAATGATCCGGCTCTGCTTGAAAAGTTTACCCGCGCGGCACTGGAAAAAGGCGGCTATGCATCGGTCTTGTGTTTTATGACCTATGTGGCGGGCGCCAAAGAGCTTGCACCGGTGATATTGGAGGCGCTCAAACCGCTGCGCGCTGAATATCCTGATCGTTTGATCGTCTTTTGCGCCATTGGCCCGCGCGCGGTTTTGAAAACCTATGAGGATGCAGGATTCCTTGTGTTTGCAGATCTCAGCCGCGCCGTCCGTGCGCTCAATGCAATGGGCAAAGTGCGCGAGATATTGGACAGCCCTGCCCCGCAAATGGCCCTGCCGATGAGCGCCCCAATGGTTACCCTACCTCCAAAGACGCCCGATGAATTTGAGGCAAAGAAAATCCTCGAACAGGCCGGGTTTCAGGCCGCCCCCGAGCGCGCAGTCACCTCTGCCGATGCGGCAGCAGCGGCCGCAAGTGAGATCGGATTCCCGGTCGTGATGAAAATCCTCTCGCCCGATATTTTGCATAAATCAGACATCGGCGGCGTGAAGCTCAACATCGCGGACGCGCAAGGTGCAAAAGAAGCATATGGTGCGATTATGACCGCTGCTGCAACCCATGCCCCAGAAGCTCAGATCACGGGCGTTTTGGTCGCCAAGCAGCTCTCTGGCGGGGTGGAATGTCTGATGGGGATCAACGTTGATCCAAGTTTTGGGCCTGTTGCGGCCTTTGGACTTGGGGGGATTTTTGTCGAGATTCTTGATGATGTGGTGATCCGGCGCTGCCCCTTTGATGCGGCCACAGCGCGCGAGATGATCCTCTCAATCAAAGCGGCCTCGATCCTAACAGGCGCGCGTGGGCGGGAACCGGTGGATATTGATGCATTGGCTTTGATGCTGTCGAAATTGTCGGTTTTTGCGGCCGCAGCGGGGCCGCGGCTTGTTTCTGTTGATCTCAATCCTGTCGTCGCGATGCCCAAAGGCGCTTTCGCACTTGATGCGGTGATTGAACTGGATGATGGCGAAATAGCCGGCTGAATAGGCAAGCGAAAAGCGCCCTGCATATCACGCGGGGCGCTTTCAAAATGCGCTAAGCGGCCTGCGTTTGGGCCACGCGTTCAAGCAAACGATGGGCGCGCGCAATCACCGGCGCATCAACCATGGCCCCTTGATACATCGCAACACCGCTGCTGTTTGAAGCGCCTGCTGCGATAATTCCATTGGCCCAGGAAATCTCGTCCGAACTTGGGCGAAAGCCTTGTTTTACGGGTTCAATCTGCGCCGGGTGGATCAGCAATTTGCCTTTGAACCCCATCTCAGAGCTATAGCGCGCTTGCTCGCAAACCAGTGCGCTGTTCTTTGCATCCGGCGTAACACCATCGACCGGGCCAGGTTTGCCCGCCAGTCTTGCCGCCAAAATCAGCTCAGCTCGCGCATGCGCCAAGGCTTTCTCGGTATGGGCGCAATCAACGCTAACCGCATAATCAAGCGAGCCAAAATGCAGGCGATCAAACACATGCGCCAGAGCGCGCGCTTGGGCAATCCCGCTCACGGTTTCAATCAACCCGATCAGTTGCGTATTGGGGGCGAGCCTTTGTTTGAGTGCGGTTGCGCGCTTTGCATCTTCGGCCTTAGGCAAGACGATCCCAGTGGCCCCGCAGCCAAGCACCATCGCCAAATCATCCTCAAACCACGGCGTATCAAAAGCATTGATCCGCACATAGAGCGGCAGTCCGCTGTGGTCATTCAGTTGCTCGGCCAAGGCACTTCGCGCAGCCTCTTTGAGATCAGGCGCGACCGCATCTTCCAAATCCGCGATGATGCAAGTCGCCCTGCTCGCCCGCGCCTTGGCCACACGATCCGGGCGGTTCGCCGGCGCAAAAAGCGGAAAAGATAGCCCCTGCGGATCGGCCATTGCCCCCATCAAAAAGACCTCGGCAAGCCAAGCAAATGCTCGCCAACATAAGACAGGATCAGATTGGTCGAAATAGGCGCGACTTGATAAAGCCGGGTTTCTTTGAACTTGCGCTCGACATCATATTCCTCGGCAAATCCAAAGCCGCCATGCGTTTGCAAACAGGCATTCCCGGCCTCCCAAGACGCATCCGCGGCCAGCAATTTGGCCATATTCGCCTGCGCGCCGCAGTCCTGCTGCGCATCAAAACGCCGCGCCGCTTCAAAGCGCATCAGATTGGCCGCCTCGATATTCACGTAAGCGCGCGCAAGGGGGAATTGAACGCCCTGATTCTGGCCAATCGGGCGATCAAAAACGACCCGCTCATTGGCGTAATCGCGCGCCTTTTCCAAGAACCAATAGCCATCGCCAATACATTCGGCCGCAATCAATGTGCGCTCTGCATTCAGCCCATCAAGGATGTAGCGAAAGCCTTTGCCCTCTTCTCCAATCATGTTTTCGGCCGGGATCTCAAGATTGTCGAAAAAGACTTCATAAGTCTCATGGCCAACCATATTTTTGATCGGTTGGATTTCCATCCCATTGCCGAGCGCCTGTTTGAGATCAACGATAAAAATCGACATGCCGTGGGATTTTCGTTTCACCTCAGCAAGCGGCGTGGTGCGCGCAAGCAGGATCATCAGATCAGAATGTTCAATCCGGCTGATCCAGACTTTCTGGCCATTGATGATGTATTTGTCGCCCTGTTTCTTGGCGATCGTTTTCAGCTTGGTGGTATCTGTGCCGGTCGTTGGCTCTGTCACTGCCATGGATTGCAGGCGCGTTTCTCCGCTCGCAATTTTTGGCAGATATTGCTGTTTTTGGGCTTTTGATCCATGGCGCAGCAGCGTGCCCATATTATACATCTGGCCGTGGCAATGGCCCGCGTTGCCGCCGCTGCGATTGATCTCTTCCATGACAATCGAGGCCTCCGTCAGCCCCAAACCAGAGCCGCCGAATTCCTCGGGGATCATCGCGGCCAGCCAGCCATCGCGCGTTAAAGCATCAACAAACTCAGCCGGATAGCTGCCGTTTGCGGCTTGGGCGCGATGATACTCGGCGGGGAACTGGGCGCAAAGGGCGCGCAGAGCTTCGCGAAGTTCATTGTGGTCAGCAGAGGCGCTTGTGGGCAAAGACATAGGCATTTCCTGGTTGTTTGGCTGGGAAGCGGTTCGAAGTGATGGCGAAGTCGGGGCGTGTTGGGAGGGTTTCTTTTGTTGGCGCGCCTTTTAATCTGTGGCTTGGGTCGGGGCGCTCCATTCAAGGGTGAGCTGGGTTTGCGTTGTAATCGCGGCGGGCTTCTCGTCTTCGCGAAAGATTGTGATCTGCCAAACCATCGTTTTGCGGCCCAGATGCAGCGGCAGGCAGCGCCCGGTGATCCGCGCGCCGATCGCGATTGGCCGGAGGAAGTTGGTGTTGCTTTCAAGCGTGGTGGTTCTATCTTTTCCTTTTAGATTCAATGTGCTGGCCACGCCGCCCAAAGTATCGGCAAAGCTCATCAACGCGCCGCCATGCATCACCCCGTTGCGATTTGCCATACCGGCGGTAACGGTCACAGCCCCGCGCACCAACATGGGCGTGCACTCAATCAGCTCAATGCCAAGATCAGAGGGGAAAGGCGGAAGCGCCCAGATATCTTCGGTTTTTGTCATGGCGAGATCTTAGCGCGCTACAAATTCTACGCGGGCGGATTTGGTATGTTCGCCCAAGGCCGGCACAGGCCCAAAGGCGGGCATTTCCCCATCCATCAGCGCGCCCGGTGCAAGAAGTCGAACAGGGCCGGATGGGGTTTGTGCCTCTACAAACCTGTTTTGCGGATGGTTCGCCAAGTCCTCCATCGTGCTGACGCGGCCATTCGCGATCCCGGCCATTTGCAACATATCAGCCATATCATCGCGCAGAAAACGGGCGAAATGGGCGGTGATCAGCGCATCCAGCGCAGCGCGGTTCTGAACCCGTTTTGAATTGGTCTCAAAGCGTGGATCCTGCGCAAGAGCATCTTGGCGCAGCACATCGGTGCAGAATTTGACCCACTCGCGCTCGTTCTGGATCGAGAGCAAAACTTCTTTGCCGTCTCGCCCGGCAAAGGCCCCATAAGGCGCGATAGTTGGGTGAGTCAGCCCGCTGCGTTCGGGCGGTTTGCCCCCATAAGCATATTGCAAATAGGGGACGTTCATCCAATCCGTCAGCGCATGAAAAAGGCTGACTGCAATATGCCGCCCCTTGCCGCTGATCCCGCGCCCGATCAATGCCTGAAGCACCGCCTGATGCGCCGTCATCCCGCAGGCAATATCGCAAACCGAGACCCCAACCCGCGCAGAGCCTGCCATATTTCCAGTGATCGCTGAAAGCCCGCTTTCGGCCTGTACCAACAGATCATAGGCCTTGCGTTTGGCGAATGGGCCGGTATCGCCATAGCCCGAAATTGAGACAGTGATGAGCTTTGGATTTTGTTGCCGCAATTGCTCAGGATCAAAGCCAAGCCGCTCGATCGCGCCAGGGGCCAGATTTTGCACAAACACATCGGCTTGTTCCAGCATTGAAGAAAGAACCGCTTTGTCAGAGGCGCTGCGCAGATCAAGGCAAACGGATTCTTTGCCCCGGTTGAGCCAGACAAAATACGCGCTTTCCCCATGCACCAAATTGTCATAATCACGCGCAAAATCGCCCTCTTCGCGCTCGATCTTGATGATCCGTGCGCCCGCCTCCGCGAGCCGCCCCGTAAGGTATGGCGCGGCCACGGCCTGCTCAATCGAAACGACCAAAAGGCCTTCTAAATCGCGTGTCATTGGGTCCTCCGAAAGGGGCGCGTTGCCGCTGAGTTTGGCATAGGTTTGGTGCGCAGGTGTAATAGGAGAAAGTGAGCCGAGGTATCTGATTTACCTATGTTGGGCGCTAACAAGCGGTATTTGGGCCGCTAGACTCAAGGATTTCCTCTTCCGCGCGCTGCCAAAGCTCAAAGGCCATCGGATTGCGTGTTTCCTCCAAGATATGCCCAACAAGCCCGATGGCGCGCGACATAACGCCAAAGCCGCGAATGATCTCTTCGGGAAATCCAAACTCGCAACAAATCGCCCCAATCGCCCCGGTCGCATTGATCGGCAGCATTTTCCCGGAAGCTTCTTCTGCCTCTTTTTGGATCAGCTGAATAAGCGCGATATACTCGCCCGACATGCCATTCTCGGCAGCGATTTCAAACAGGCGCGGAGTCCTTGGATCAACAGGTTTATGAACCGGATGCCCCAACCCCGAGACAATTTTGCGCGCCGCGCGGTGCTCGGCCACTGTCTTTTTGGCGATGGCGGCCAGATCTGCGCCTTTGCCCGCTTGCTCAGGCGGAAGAGCCGCGTAAAGCATTTTAGAGGCCCCCTCCATCGAGCCAACAAACACCGTTCCAAGGCCACAAAGCCCCGCCGCGACGGCCGCCTGAAGCGATTCCGGTGCGCCCATATATGTAAGGCGCGCAACCATCGCCGAAGGGGTGATCCCATGCTCGACCAATGTCACCGCTATTGCATTAAAAACATTGGATTCTTGCAGCGTTGGCTTGCGTCCAGCAACCTGCATAAAGGCCATATCGCCAAGGTTGATATGGCCCAGGATTTCAGAGGGCAGATCGAGCCCATGCACTTGAATTTTATCCGGCGTGCTCCAGCCAATGGCCGAGCTGATCTTATCTATTCGTTTTGGCATTTTTCTCTCCTTAAACCGGATCCCAGTGGAAAACATCGGCCGAAACATCCAGCGGCACGAAACCCGCTTTCAGCGCGGGCATGGCATGATTGGCGACTGTTTCAGGGGTCCAACCTTCGCTGCGATGAATGGAGCGCAGGGGGCGTGATTGGCTCATCACGAAGATCTCATTGTTGCGGCAGGTAAAGATTTGCCCGGTGACATCGCGGCCCTCATCAGAGGCGAGATAAACCGCCAGGGGGGCGATTTTGGCCGGGCTCATTTCCTGAAGCTTTTTGACCCGCTCAGCCTGTTCGGGACTGTCGACTTTGATCGCCGATGTCATCCGGCTCCAGGCAAAAGGCGCGATGCAATTGGAGGTGATATTCCAGCGCTGAAGGTCCAGCGCCATAGATTTTGACAGGGCCGTGATGCCCATCTTGGCAGCGGAGTAATTCGCCTGTGCAAGGTTTCCAATCAGGCCCGAGGTCGAGGTCATATTGATGATAGCGCCGCTTTCTTGGGCGCGGAATTGATCGGCCGCTGCGCGCGAAACATTGAACGCGCCGTAGAGATGAACTTTGATCACCGCGTCAAAATCCTCATAGGTCATCTTATGAAAGAAGCCGTCGCGCAGGATGCCGGCGT
>JBOEGE010000011.1:0-169456 GCA_050633265.1 Paracoccaceae bacterium
GGTAGCTCGTCAGGCTCATAACCTGAAGGTCGTAGGTTCAAATCCTACTCCCGCAACCAAAACAAATAAGATCACAAAAGCGCTCTCAGACGACAATTGATCCAACAAATCAATTGCTCAACGTCTAATCCCCAGCAGGCGCATAACCTCAAGCCGTAGCTCCAATCCAAACCTCAATAATCTGATGCGCGTGTGAGAGAGGGGCTGGCCGCTATCGGCTGGCAAACCCGGCGCGTGCTGCCCTGTCTTCACAAATGCCAAAGAAATCCAATAAAAATCTCGACAAATTTTGAGCGAATAGGTGCGTTTCTAAACATTTTTCCGCAACAAATTTTTCAAATTCTGATAAGTTAAAAAGCCTACAAGCCATTATTTTCACAGTATAATTTAACAAATTCGCAGATAAACCTAACCGCGCGCGGCCATTAAACATCCATTAGGCATATTGTCTTAGCAATTACCCCCAATGATTGCACACAAGCTTTGAAGTCAGAGCTCAAATGAATGCCCAAAAGGGCGCATAAAGCCACTGAACGAAAGGCGACTATGGGGAATACCATTGTGAATGAGGGACTCGTCAGAACACTCGCCGAGCATCTGCATATTTCGGATGTGGATATACGCGAGCGAAAAGAACTTTTGGGGTTCTCGGATGCTGACGAGGCAGAACTCTTTGGCCTAAGGAGCATCTCGCATGATATCGTCGACGATGTGGTGGATGAATTCTATGTGCATCAAATGGCCATCCCGCGGATCCATAATATCATTGGCGATGCAGATACGCTTGGCCGCCTTCGCTCAGCGATGCGCGCCTATATCCTGCGTCTCTTTGATGGGGATTTCGGTTCTGACTACGTAAATTCGCGGCTCAGGATCGGCAAAGTGCATGCGCGCATTGGCGTGCCGCCCAAATTATACGTCTCTTCGCTGCATCAGTTAGAAAGCATTCTAGGTCAGCACCTCATGGTGAAAGCGCATCTAAAGGCGCCTCCGCCTTCTCTGCGCAAAGTCTTTCTTTTCGATCTTCAGTTTGTTTTTGATACCTATATTCAAGGGCTTGTTTCCGAGGTCGAATTGGCCCGCGATGAGCTGATCACATATTCTGAATCGCTTGAAAATAAGGTCGCGGAACGTACCGAACAAATTCAGCGCCTCGCACAAACGGATGATCTTACCGGCCTGAGAAATCGAAGAAGCCTTTATGCGCTGGCCAATAAGATGTTGGAATCTGCCGAGCGGCGAAAGAGCAGCGTGTCTTTGGCCTTTATTGATCTCGATGGGTTCAAACAGATCAACGATACCCAAGGGCATCCAGAGGGCGATTATATTCTTCAGCGTGTCGCTACGGCAATCGTCGAAATGGTGCGCAGGCAAGACATGGCGTTTCGTGTTGGCGGGGATGAATTCTGCATCCTCTTCCCCGATACAAATGAGCAATCAGCAAGAGAGCTTTGCGATGCGCTTTGCAAAGAAGTGGCACAGCGCCACAATGGCAAAGTCGGCCTTAGCTTTGGTCTTTCGTGCACGGGGCCGCAAAAATATTTGGGCGTCGAAGAGCTGATCAAACAGGCCGATGCGCAAATGTATGAGAGCAAATCCCGTAAGCGCCCTTATGTCTCTGGGCGCATTGAACATAGGATCGAACGTGAAGCAAAACGCGCCTAAACGCAGGTCAAATTGGCGGCGCTATTCAGGCGCTATCCTCTGGCGCGCGCTTTATCGGAACGCAATGGAATAGCGAATGGCAACGGTTTCAAGCCCGGGATTCCAATTGGCAATATCTCCATTCGAGCGATGATCATAGGTGACCGCGATCCGCCCGCCATTCTTGAATTCATATCCCGCCCCAAGGATCGAGCGAAATTCAAGAACGCTGCCAAGATCATGCCCCGCCCCGGCTGTATAAATGCCCGGCATCAAAGAAGAGGTGACGAAAAAGTCGCCCAAAGAGCGCTCCCATGTTGCGCCAGCACCAATCCAAACACTGCCAAGATCGGTCGCTGAGGCGGCAAGTGTTGGCTGAAAGGGGCCAAATTTGGTGCCAAGCTCGTAGCTGACATAGATCTCGTTTGAGGTGAAGCTGTCTTGATATTGAACGCGCGCGAGCGAGAAATTCAGATGGGCCTGCGTATCTTCTTGGCGCAGGCAGCCGTCCTTGCAATAGCTCAAAGACATATCGCTCAGGCTCGCCGCCAGAAAGATCATCGCCAAAGTGCCGTCCATAAGCGCGCTCCCAAAATCCTGAACATAAGTGATCGGACCCGCCGGCAAAATTCAAGGTGAAACTGCCCCAAAACGCATGGATATTGCCCCTTGTGGCCTTGCGCCCCAAGCGCGCCTGCCAAAATCCCAAATCAAACAGTGCGAAAATCGCGACCTCCCTTGTTACTGCCATGGCGGGGCTTTACATCAGAGGCATGAAACATCTTATCCCCTTTGTTAAATCGCCGCCGCATGTCGCGGTTCTGCGCCTTTCAGGTGTGATTGCTGCTGCGGGCCGTCAAGGCAGCCTAAGCGATGCTGCTCTTGCCCCTGTGATCGAGCGCGCCTTTCGCAAGGGCAAGCCGGATGCTGTTGCGCTTGTGATCAATTCGCCCGGCGGCTCGCCTGTTCAAAGCGCGCTGATTGCCGCGCGCATTCGCCGCCTGGCCGAAGAAAAAGAGATCCCGGTTTTTGCCTTTGTTGAGGATGTCGCGGCCTCGGGCGGGTATTGGCTGGCTTGTGCGGCCGATGAGATTTGGGTCGATCCAAGCTCGGTCACAGGCTCTATTGGGGTGATTTCCTCGGGCTTTGGGTTTCAGGGATTGATCGAGCGCCACGGGGTTGATCGCCGGGTGTATACGGCCGGGAAATCCAAAAGCATGCTGGATCCGTTTCAGGCCGAAAAGCCCGCTGATGTAAAACGCCTGCGCCAGATGCTTGATGGTATTCACACCGTTTTCAAAGACTATGTGACGATGCGGCGCGCGGATCGTTTGGACCCGTCCAAGGATCTCTTCACCGGCGATATCTGGGTTGGACAAGCTGCGATTGATGTTGGCATTGCGGATCATATCGGCCATGTCGTTCCGGTGATGAAAGAGATGTATGGCGATAAGCTGCGCTTCTCTGTGCATGGGGCCAAGCGCAGCATATGGCAGCGTTTTGGCGCCAAGCTGATCGGCGGCGCGCTTGGCGAGATCGAGGATCGCGCGGCCTATGCGCGCTTTGGCTTGTGATCTGCCTTGATGGTTAAAATTATCACGCTCTTTTTGATCGCCATGTTGGTGCTGGCCCTGTTTGGCCGGTTGCGCTGGCCTGGGCGGCCCGGGGCGAAGAAATGCAGTGCTTGCGGGCGGCCTCGTATTGGAACGGGCGGCTGCGATTGTGGCTCTAAGGGGTAGCGGATGGATTTTCTGTTGATTGCTGTGGGGCTTGTGATCCTGCTTTTGGCGGGGGATGCGCTTGTCCGTGGGGCGGTAAACCTAAGCCTGCGCCTTGGTGTGCCGGCACTTGTTGTCAGCCTTACGATCGTGGCTTTTGGCACTTCAGCACCAGAGCTTTTGATTGCGGTTTCTGCGATCCTGGATGGGGTGCCGGGGCTTGCAATGGGCAATGTCGTTGGCTCCAATACGGCCAATATATTGCTGGTTTTGGGCCTGCCTGCGATCATCGCGGGCTTGCATACCTCCGCCCATGATACCCGCACGAGCTACTTTCAGATGATCGGCGCGACAGCTCTGTTTGTGCTGCTGGCCTATACGGGGCCGTTTACATGGGCCAAAGGGCTGATCCTTCTGATCGCGCTTGGGGCGATGTTGGCGCAGACTTTGGCCAAAGCCAACAGACAAAAGAAAGCCGCCAAAGCCGCCGCTCTGGCAGAGCCTGAAGAGGCCGTTGAGGGCGCCGATCCAGATATGGCGGGCTGGAAAATTGCGCTCTTTTTGGTGATTGGTCTGGTTGGCTTGCCGCTTGGGGCCGAGCTTCTGGTCTCTGCCTCAACCAATGTTGCGCGCGAATTTGGTGTCAGCGAAGAAGTCATCGGGCTAACGCTTGTTGCTCTTGGCACCTCTCTGCCAGAACTCGCAACAACAGTGATGGCCGCGATCCGCCGCCAAGCGGATGTCGCCCTTGGCAATGTCATCGGCTCCAACATGTTTAACCTGCTGGCGATTATCGGGCTGGCAAGCTTCATCGGGCCAATCCCGGTTGATCCTAAAATGCTGCATGTGGATATTTGGGTTATGGCAGGCTCCAGCCTGATGCTTGGTTATTTCGTCCTGCGCCGCTGCGATCTGACGCGGGTTTGGGGCATCGGGCTTGTTGGGCTATATGTTGTTTATATCGGATCAGTCTTTATCTAGCGGAGGGCAAGCGATGCAGCCGGGACGCGCATTAATCACAGGGGCGAGCAAGCGGCTCGGGCGCGAAATGGCGCTCTATCTGGCTGCGCAGGGCTGGGATATCGCGGTCCATTACGCCAGTTCCAAAGAGGCAGCCCAAGCGCTTGTTGGCGAAATCCGCGCCATGGGCCCTGCGGCCTGCGCGCTGCAAGCTGATCTGTTAGAGGAAGACGCCGCCCAAGCTCTTGTTCCACAAGCCGCCGAGGCGCTTGGCGGCCCGCTGACCCTGCTGATCAACAACGCCTCGATTTTTGAGAATGACAGCCTGCAAAGCGCGACCCGAGCAAGCTGGGATCGCCATCTTGAGAGCAACCTGCGCGCGCCTTTCGTCTTGATCCAGAATTTCGCCGCCCAAGCGCCCAAAGCCGGCACCGATAAGCGCGGCGAGCCGCTCGCCCGCGCGCTGGTGATCAATATGCTCGATCAGCGCATCCACAAGCTAACCCCGGCTTTCATGAGCTATACGATCGCCAAAATGGGCCTCTGGGCGCTGACCCAAACCGCTGCGCGCGCCATGGCCCCAGATATTCGCATCAATGGGATCGGCCCGGGGCCAACCTTGCAAGGCGCGCGCCAAAGCGATGCGCATTTCGCCCGCCAACGCGCCGCGACAGTGCTTGAGCGCGGCTCAAACCCCGAAGACATCACCGCCGCTTTGGGGTATTTCCTTAGTGCGGATGGGGTCACAGGGCAGATGCTTTGCACCGATGGCGGGCAGCATCTTGGCTGGCAAACGCCGGATATCCTTGGCCAAGAATAGTTGAAATTTGTCGAAAATTTCCAAGCCCACCGCTTGACTTGTGCACCGGGCGGCTTTTTGTCACGAATCTGTTAAGAAAGTGGTAATGTTTTCAAGTGTTTGGCCTGCGACATTTTTAATATGTAGCAATATCAATAACTTAGCTATGCGCCTAAAAAATAGGCAAATGGTTGAATTCGCCGGAAATTAACGAAAAATCACTGCTCCAAAAGGGTTACACCCAGACTTATCCACAGAAAACGGGGACAGCTTTCCTCTTGTCGCGGGCGCGTTAGGATGGCAGGCAATCAAAGGAATCAGGCGCAAGGCCATGAACGAGCAGATCGAAAACGCCTCAGATGCAAAACCGCTTCAGGGTTATGCCCGGATCGCGGCCTATTTGCCGATGATTGATAACTCGCCCGGCGTGTACCGGATGCTCGATGATATGGGCGCGGTGCTTTATGTCGGCAAAGCGCGCGCGCTGAAAAAACGCGTCTCAAACTATGCCAAGCCAACCGGCCATTCCGCCCGCATCGCGCGGATGATTTCCGAGACGACATCGATGATGTTTCTCACCACCAAGACCGAAACCGAAGCGCTCCTGCTTGAGCAAAACCTGATCAAACAGCTCAAGCCGCGCTACAATGTGCTGCTGCGCGATGATAAGAGCTTTCCGAATATCCTTTTGACCAAGGATCATGAGTTTTCCCAAATCACCAAACATCGCGGCGCGAAGAAACGCAAAGGCGCGTATTTCGGCCCCTTTGCCAGCGCGACCTCCGTTAACCGCACGCTCAGCCAGCTTGAGAAAGTTTTCCTGCTGCGCAATTGCTCGGACGCGATGTTTGAGGGGCGCACGCGGGCCTGTCTGCAATATCAAATCAAGCGCTGCTCTGCGCCCTGCGTTGGCAAAATTTCGGCCGAGGATTACGCGCAGCTTGTTTCGGATGCCGAGCGTTTCTTGCAGGGCAAAAGCACCAATGTGCAATCCGATCTCGCCGCGCAGATGGCCCAAGCCTCTGAGGCGATGGAGTTTGAGCGCGCCGCCGCCCTGCGCGATCGCATCCGCGCGCTGACCCAAGTTCAGCAAGTCCAAGGGATCAATCCCCAAGGCGTCAAAGAGGCCGATGTGATTGCGCTGCACCTCGAAGGCGGACAGGCCTGCGTTCAGGTCGTGTTCATTCGCGCCAATCAAAACTGGGGCAATCGCGATTTCTATCCGCGCACAGGCGCTGGGGCCGAAGAGGCCGAGACATTGCAAGCCTTTGTGGCGCAGTTCTACGATGGCAAAGAGCCGCCCCGCCAGATCATTCTGAGCCATCCGCTCGAAGACCCCGATTTGATGGCCGATGCTTTGGCGCAAAAAGCCGGGCATAAGGTCGAGCTCTTGGTGCCCTTGCGCGGCGAAAAGGCCGATCTGGTTGGCTTTGCTGCCCGCAATGCTCGCGAAAGCCTTGGCCGCAAGATGAGCGAAAGTGCCGCCCAAAGTAAGCTGCTCACCGGCATTGCCGAAGCCTTCAATCTGCCCGCCCCGCCTGCGCGGATTGAGGTCTATGATAACAGCCATATTCAGGGCGCTTTTGCCGTTGGCGCGATGATCGTTGCGGGCGCCGAGGGCTATCTCAAAAGCCAGTATCGCAAATATAATATTCGCGGCGAAGATCTGACCCCTGGCGATGATTTTGGCATGATGAAAGAGGTGCTCACCCGCCGCTTTACCCGCCTTCTCAAGGAAGACCCGGAGCGCAAAGGCGAGACATGGCCCGATCTTTTGCTGATTGATGGCGGCGCGGGCCAAGTCTCGGCGGTGCGCGAGATCATGGAGGCGCTTGGCGTTGGCGATATTGCCATGGTTGGGGTCGCCAAAGGCGTTGATCGCGATCACGGCAAAGAGGAATTTCACCGCACCGGCAAGCGCCCCTTTGCCCTTCAGCGCAACGATCCCGTGCTTTATTTTATCCAACGTCTGCGCGATGAGGCGCACCGTTTTGCCATCGGAACCCACCGCGCCAAACGCGCCAAATCGATCTCGGCGACGCCCCTTGATGATGTCCCCGGCGTCGGCGCGACCCGCAAACGCGCATTGCTAACTCATTTCGGCTCGGCTAAAGCCGTCAGCCGCGCAGGGCTCGATGATCTCAAGGCCGTTGACGGAATTTCAAGCGCCATCGCCGAAACCATCTATGCGTTCTTCCATGAAAAGGGCTAAGCCCCATCTCAATACTTTTCGCCGCGCAGCAATTCGGGTAGCACTGATCACATGATATGGAACATCCCAAATATCCTGACCGTCCTGCGCCTTTGCGCAGCCCCCGGCATGGCGCTCGCCTTTATCTTTTTCCCGCGCCCTTTCGCCGATTGGATCGCGCTGATCCTCTTTGCCGGTGCGGCGGCGACCGATTGGGTCGATGGGTTTCTTGCGCGCCGCTGGGGCCAGGAAAGCCGCTTTGGCGCGATGCTTGATCCGATTGCCGATAAAGCCATGGTGATCATCGCGCTGATGGTGGTTTGCGTACTTTTCGGGATGCAGTTTTCGATCATTTTGCCTGCGACCCTGATCCTCTTTCGCGAGGTTTTCGTCTCGGGCCTGCGCGAATTTCTGGGCAGCACCGCCGGCCTTCTGAAGGTCACCAAACTCGCCAAATGGAAGACGACCGCGCAAATGGTCTCGATTGTCGTGCTGTTTGGTTACGGGATATTCTCGCACTATGTTGGCATGGGAACATTTGGCATGGACGGCGTAACCTTTGATGGGATTATCAGCGGCGAGATTGAAGATGTGAACGGCTTGGTCTGGAAAGCGCGGGCAATGGAGGCAAGCTATTACGGCGGCATCATCCTGCTCTGGATCGCCTCGGCACTAACCGTGATCACCGGCGCGGATTACATGCGCAAGGCCATGCCCTTCCTGCGCGAGGAGCCGGAGCAATGATTGATGTGCTCTATTTTGCATGGCTGCGCGAACGCATTGGCGAGCCGCGCGATCAAGTTGAGACATCGGCCGAAACGGTCAATGATCTGGTGAATGAGCTGCGCGCCCGCGAGCCGCGTTATGAGGCGGCCTTTGCCGATCTCAGCGCGCTTCGGGTGGCGCTTGATCAGGAGCTTTCAGAGTTTGATGCCCCGCTCAAAGGCGTGCGCGAGGTTGCGTTTTTCCCCCCGATGACAGGCGGCTAAGCGATGCAGATCATCGTTTCCGAGGCGCGTTTTGATCCCGGCGAGAAGCTCAGCGCTTTTACGAAGGCCGCCAATGGCGCAGGCGCAATCGTTAGCTTCACGGGGCTGGTGCGCGATGAAGGCGGAACCCTGAGCCGGATGGAGATCGAGCATTACCCCGGCATGACAGAACGCGCCCTTGAGGCGATTGCCCGCGAGGCGGTTGAACGCTGGAGCCTTGTGGATGCGCTGGTGATCCATCGCTTCGGGGCGCTGCGAGCGGGCGAGGTGATCATGATGGTCGCCACGGCGGCGCGCCATCGCCAGCAAGCCTTTGAGGCGGCGGATTTCTTGATGGATTATCTCAAATCCCGCGCGCCGTTTTGGAAGAAAGAATTTGGCGAGGCCGGGCAATCTTGGGTCGCGGCCAAGGATGAGGACGAAGCCGCGCTCAAACGCTGGTAGTGGCCTATTCGCCCTTATTGCCCCGCTCAACATAGGCGCGCAGCTCTTCGGCCTCATGGCGCGCCTCGCGCAGGCCTTCCATGGCGGCGCGCAACTCCGCTTCTGTTTGTGAAAGCTGATTGGCAATTTCGCTCTCGCGCTGCTGGTAATAGGCAACGGCCTGATCGCGCTGCTCTTCTGCATCGTGAAGCGATTGCGCCATGCGATCCAGATCCCCCATCTCGCCCGCACCAACCCGCGCAAATCGGCCCAGCATCCAATGTGCAAACCAGCCCAAAAGGAAGGCCACGAAAAGGATGATCGCGGTGGCGATGATAAATTCGGATCTATTCATTGGCTGTGTCGGTCTCGCTTGTTTGCTCTGCCGGATCATCGCTGCCATGTTCATGCAGCGCCGCCTCGGCTTCATCTTCTTCGCTTGAAATCAGTTTAAACTCAATACGCCGGTTCAGCTCGCGGCCCTCTTCCGAGCCATTATCGGCAATCGGTTGGCTCTCGCCATAGCCGCGCGCTGTCAGGCCTTTGGTCAAAACCCGCCGCGCCAGCAGCGCATTGAGAACCGCGTCCGCGCGCGCTTGGCTCAGCTGCGCATTCATCTCGGTGCGCCCTTGGCTATCGGTATGGCCGCCGATCTCCATCTGCGTATCTTCGCATTTCTTCATCTGCGCGGCGACCCGATCCAAAATATCCGAAGCCTCTGCATTGATCTCGGCCTTGCCGGGGGCAAAATTGATCTTGGTCGCGCTCAGGATCCCGTTGATATCGGCCACGCATTCTTTGGGCGTCGGGATATTGAGCAACGGATCAAGCTTGCGCTCATAAGTGACGTTGATCTCGAAATTCTCCGCCTCGCCAAGCTTTTCTGAAAGGATGCGCGCGATTTCGGCCTTGGCATCAACCTCGCCCGTTGTGCCCCGCACCGAAACAAACTCGGGCTGCGCCACGACCGAGCCATTGTTGAGAAAGCTCAAAACCTCAATCGAGGCCAAAACCCGCACCGCCCAGCCATTCGGCAAATCTTCATCCAACCGCATTGCGCCATATACGGCCGTTGAGCCAAAGCGCGAACGGGCAAAGCTTTCAGCCGCCACGCGTGCGCGCTCATCAACAACCCGCCCGCGCAGCTGAATTTGCCCCTCAGGCGAGCGGGTGATCACAAATTCGGGCGGGCCATCGCCCTGGCCAGTGCCATCAATCGCAACCGGTTCAGGCAGGACAGAATGAAGCGAAAAGACCTCGGGCAAAGCGGCCTCAAGCTCGCCAACAACCCGGTCAAACGTTGCTTGTTCGGTCGTATCAAGCGCGATCAAAGTCACATCGGCATCCGAAAAGGTGATCGAACCGCCGCCAAGATCGGCCAGCGCTTTGATCCCCTCGGCAACCGCTTCGGGCCATTTCTTGGAAGGCATCCCAAGGCCAACGGTGCAATTGGCCTTGCCCTGCAAACCGGCCGCAGAGGCGGCAGCCAGGATCGCCGTGCGCCCCTCATTCGAGCCCGCCGAGCAAGCATCAAAACGCGCGCCATCGACCGGATCAATCAAAAAGCGCAGGGTAAAGGGCGTGATCACCGGGCGCGGCGCCGAGATCGTAATTGAGGTTGTCAGATCGCGCGGGCGTTTGCGGGCAAGGGCGGTCTCGAGCTGGCGTTTTTGCGCTGCACTGTCAGAGATCGCCGTAACCTCGACCCGCTCTGCGGCAACAGAAATCTTTGAGCGCGGCAGTGTTGTTAGCGCCTCAATGCCAAATTCAAGCGCGGCATCCCAGCCCTCAGGAATAGGGTAATCGGCGCTTTCCAAAAGGTCCGTAACTGGCAGCGCTCCGGCCGCCTTTTTGGCCCGCTCGATGATATTGGCCCGATCCGCGGCGGCTGGCAAAAGCCCGATCAGCGAAATGCCATCATCATTGCGCAGCATCTCAACCGAGAATTTCGGCGGCTGGATCGCCTTTGGATCCTCAACGGCCATGTTATCAATAACCCGCGCCGCATCGACAATCCCGCCCGCAACCGAAAGCGCGCGAAACCGGGTCGCTTCCGAGGGGGCCGTGCCAAACAGGCGCACTTGCAGCCCATCAACCTCAACCCCCGCCCAGCTATGTCCGTTTTCCTCAAGCGCGAAATCCACCGCTTTAAACGTGCTGCTTTCAATCGTGCGCACCGAAAAGAAAGCGGCCCCAAGCGCAGCACCGGCGGCAAGCGCGAGAGCGGCGGCATAGGGCAGGAAATTGGGGAATCGCATATGTTTGGTGGTCCGGTCTTTGTTTGCTTGATCAGAGGTTTAGGCGAGGGGGGGCTGCGCTGCAATCAAAGGAATTGGCAAGCGGCGAGAATCAGCGCAGGAATCAGCCCCGCATTGCGGTTTGATCGAAAAAGCATAAGGCAATTTTCCGGCTTTTCGGTATCAAGTGTTCGTAATTGCCAGGTGAGATGCCAGCCAAAAGCCCAAGGCGCGCCAATCGCGACAACCAGCAGCAGCAGGTTTTCCTGTTCTGAAACAACGCCGATAATCGCCCCCGCCATCAGCACAACAGAGATCACCATAAAGCGGCGCAGCCATTGATGCGTCTTTGTGCCAAACAGGCGGGCGGTGGATTTCACCCCGATCAGCGCGTCATCCTCTTTGTCCTGATGGGCATAGATCGTATCGTAAAACAGCGTCCAAGCGATGCCCGCGAGATAAAGCATCATCGTGTTGGCATCGACTTTGCCCGCCACAGCCGCATACGCCAGCAGCGCGCCCCAGTTAAAGGCAAGCCCAAGGAAGACCTGCGGCCACCAAGTGAATCGTTTGGCGAAAGGATAGATCGCAACCAAAGCAAGCGAGCCGATGCCAAGCCAGATCGCAATCGGCGCGAATGTGAGCAAGATGCCAAAGGCGATCAACGCCTGCACCCCCATCCAGACAAGCGCTTGGCGCACCGTCACTTGCCCCGAAGGGATCGGCCGTGATCGCGTCCGCTCAACCGCACCGTCAATATTGCGATCCGTGATGTCGTTCCAAGTACAGCCCGCGCCGCGCATCAGCCAAGCGCCCACCCCGCAGCCAATCATCACCCAAGCCACCGTTGCATCAAACCCGCCGCTATTAAGCGCCGCCAGAAGCGCGCCCCACCAACAAGGCAGCAGCAAAAGCCATGTCCCAATCGGGCGATCCGCGCGCGAAAGCCGCAGGTAGGGGCGCGTCGCTGCCGGGGCCAGCCGATCAACCCAATTCCCGCGCACCGCATCGGCCACTTGCCCTTCGGTCTGGGCGGCTGTCGGCTCTGGTGTCTGGTCTGTCTCGGTCATATGATCAGCCTATGGATAATGCGAATGCAGCAAAAGTTAGGGTGTTTGTAGAGCACCCATTGGCACCGGGGCAAACGGTTCCTTTGAACGCCGATCAGGCGCATTACCTTTTCAGCGTGATGCGGATGCGCGTTGGCGGGTTTGTTGCCTTGTTTAACGGGGCCGATGGCGAATATCTGGCGCAGATTGAAACGCTTTCCAAAAAGGCGGGCGCGCTGATCTGCCGCGATAAAACCAAGCCGCTGCAAATGCCGCCCGATCTATGGCTGCTCTTTGCGCCGATCAAAAAGGCGCGCACCGATTTCATCGTTGAGAAGGCGGCCGAAATGGGTGCGGCGCGTATCCTGCCGGTCTCAACCGATTACACCAATGCCGATCGCATCCGCCAAGATCGCCTTCAGGCCCATGCGGTTGAGGCCGCCGAGCAGTGCGGCGGAACATATGTGCCCGAAGTGGCTGATCTGCAAAAGCTTTCCGCGCTGCTGGAGCGCTGGCCAGCGGATCGCCAGTTGATGTTTTGCGATGAGGCCCTGGCCGGAGAGGCGCAGAGCCTCGCGAATGCCAAGCCCGGCAAATGGGCAATCCTGATCGGCCCAGAGGGGGGCTTTTCACCGGCCGAGCGCGCCCGCCTATCCGCCGCGCCCTTTAGCCATCCCATCAGCCTTGGCCCGCGTATCCTGCGCGCCGATACAGCTGCCGTTGCCGCCCTTGCGCTTTGGCAGGATCAGCTGGGCGATTGGGCATGATCCGCCCCGAGTTGCGCCATTTTCTTAACCGCTGGCGCGAGGCATTGTTTGGTGCGGGCCTTGTGGCGCTTGGCCTCTGGATGGCGCTGATCGCGCTGCCGGGCATTGCGCTGCTTGGCTATGTGATCGCGCTGCTTGGCGGAGCGGTGGTCTTTACCGGGCTGCGCAAAGGGCGGCTCTATCCCGATGGTTTCCCGCGCGAAGATGCCGCTGGCATGGTTGAGCTGGTCGAGCGCGAATTGCGCTATCTAACCTCCCAAGGCGGGCAGAGCTTTTCGCTTGATGATGTCGCCGCCATCCAGATCGAAACCAATGATCTCGGCCCCTTTCTCGAGGATCGCTTTTGGATCATCACGCTGCGCGGCCAAGGGCAGATCCGCATCGGGGCCTCTGCGGCGGGCTCAGAGGCGCTGATTGATGCGCTGGCAAGCTTTGATGGCGCGGACTACGGCCAAGTGCTTGCCGCCAACCTCAGCACAGATAACGCAATCTTTACCGTCTGGCGCGAACGCCCCAACGCCTTCACCCAAGATAAGCCGCGCGCGCTGCATTGACATCGCTCCAAACCACAGCCAATCCTTGCCCCCCATAACGCAGCCAATCGGAGCGCGCACATGTCTATTCCCCAATCTGGCGGCGGCCCTATCGAACACCACGATCAACTGGCGGAATATCTCTCCTCAGGTTGCAAGCCCAAAGCCGATTGGCGCATCGGCACAGAGCATGAAAAATTCGGCTATTGCAAAGATACACTCCTGCCGCTGCCCTATGAAGGGCCGCGCTCGATCAAAGCGATCCTTGAAGGGCTTCAGCACGGCTTTGGCTGGGCACCAGTCGTTGAAGGCGGCAATATCATCGGGCTGGAAAAAGACGGTGCGAATGTCAGCCTAGAGCCGGGCGGCCAGCTCGAACTATCGGGCGCACCGCTTGAGAGCATCCACCAAACCTGCGACGAGGTGAACCATCACCTGCGGGATGTGCAAAGCGTTGCTGATAAGATCGGCGCGCGCTTTATCGGGCTCGGCGCGGCGCCAGTTTGGACCCATGCGCAAATGCCGCTCATGCCCAAGGGCCGCTACAAGCTGATGGACGGCTATATGCAAAAAGTCGGCACCCATGGCACGCAAATGATGCGCCGGACTTGCACGGTTCAGGTCAATCTCGACTTTGCCTCCGAGGCGGATATGGTCCAGAAATTCCGCGTGGCTCTGGCGCTTCAGCCCGTGGCAACCGCGCTTTTTGCCAATTCCCCCTTCTTTGAGGGCAAGCCAAACGGCCATAAATCATGGCGCTCGCGCATCTGGCGCGATCTTGATCCTGCGCGCACCGGCATGCTGCCCTTCGTCTTTGAACAGGGCATGGGGTTTGAACGTTATGTGGACTATGCGCTCAACGTGCCGATGTATTTTGTCTATCGCGACGGGAAATATATTGATGCGCTGGGCCTGTCGTTTCGCGACTTTTTGCGCGGCGAGCTCTCCGCATTGCCCGGCGAAAAACCAACCCTAAGCGATTGGGCCGATCACTTAACAACCGCCTTCCCTGAGGCGCGGATCAAGAAATATATGGAAATGCGCGGGGCCGATGGCGGGCCTTGGCGCCGTCTTTGCGCGCTGCCTGCGTTTTGGGTTGGCTTGATGTATGATCAAAGCGCGCTTGATGCGGCTTGGGATCTGGCCAAAGGCTTTGATAAAGCGACCCGCGAAGGCCTGCGCGTTGCGGCTTCTGTTGATGGGCTGCAAGGCGAGGCGAATGGGATCAAGCTGCATGATCTGGCGCGCGAATGCGTGGCGATTGCCGAAACCGGCCTCAAAGCGCGCGCCATGCAAGGCGCTGGCGGCCTCGTTCCAGACGAGACCCACTTCCTCAATGCGCTCAAAGAAAGCGTCGAGTCCGGCCAGACCCCAGCAGATGAGCTGCTCGCCCATTACAATGGCGATTGGGGCGGCGATCTAAGCCGGATTTACGCCGAGTATAGCTACTAACTAAGCGTCCAAATCGCCGTTCACGGGCGGGATGCTGCTTTTGTGCATCGGGCCGCTGTCGCCGGGTTCGTCAATCGGGTTCGGCCCAAAGCGATTGTCGCCGCGTGTGCCCTCAGTTGCATAGAACACGATCAAGATGATCCAGCCGATGATCGGGATGAAAACCAGCAGGTAAAACCAGCCCGAATGATCCGTATCGTGCAAGCGGCGCACGGCGACCGCAAGCGATGGCAGGAAGACCGCGATCGAGAAGAGCGGCGAAAACAATTGATTGCCGCCCCCAATAATGACCGCATCAATAATGCTCAGCGCGATGCTCGCACCCATTGTGAACAAAACCCAATACCAAAACTCGGCCGGTCGCGCGCGGCCTGTGAAGGTCACGTATTTTGAAAAGACGGTATTGATTGCTGTGCCGAAATCCATCGGGTTTCCTCTCGGGTTGGGCGCTAAACCTTGTTGTAAATCTTGCAAAAGGGCGGTCCAAAACCTTTGAAGTCTTTAAAGAAATGGGCCGTTTTAGCGCGTCTTTACCTTACGCAAAGACATCTTAACCAATTTTAACATGCCAAACAGCCAGAATTTTCAGGCGTCTTTTTTGCGCCCAATACGCGGCTCTGTGCCCGCTTTGATGCGCTGAATATTTGGCCAGTGGCGGATATATACCAACAGCGCCAAAAGCGTACTCAGGATCAACAGATCGCCGCGCGCAAAGAGGATCGCAAGCGCTGGCCCGCAAGCCGAAGCAAAGAGCGCACCAATCGAAGAAATCCGTGTCAGCGCCACGGCAAGCAGCCAAACTGCGCAAGCCGCAAGCCCGATCGGCCAAGCCGCCGCGATCATCGTTCCAAGGAAAGTGGCTACGCCTTTTCCGCCGCGAAAGCCCAAGAATACCGGGAAGCAATGCCCCAAAAAGGCAGCAAGACCAGCGACTTGCGCCGCATCCTCGCCAAGCAGCGCGCGCGCCGTAAGCACAGCAATCGCGCCCTTACCTGCATCCAAAATCAGTGTCAGAAAGGCGGCAAGCTTATTGCCCGTGCGCAAAACATTCGTCGCGCCGATATTGCCCGATCCAACGCTGCGCAGATCGCCAAGCCCGAAAATCCGCGCCATCACGATCCCAAAAGAGACCGACCCAAGCAGATAGCCAAGCAAAGCGGCAAGCCCAAGCATCATCGGCGCCGTGGTAAATTCAGGCATCAGTCTCTCCTCCAAAAACCCGCGCGCCGCCGATCCATGTCCCGATCACTTTGCCCTGCATTCGCGTGCCGTCAAAGGGGGTGTTTTTGGATTTTGAGTAAAGCTTAAAGCGATCCATAACAAAGGGTGCGTTGGCATCAAACAAAACCAAATCCGCCGGCGCACCTGTTTCTAAACGCCCGGAATCTAAGCCTAATCTCTGAGCGGGGTTAAAGGAAAGCGCCCGCCAAAGCTGCGCCATGCTTAGATCATTTGAATGGAATAGCCGCATCGCCGCGGGCAGCAATGTCTCAAGCGCAACCGCGCCGCTGGCGGCCTCCTCGAAAGGCAGGCGCTTGCTTTCTTCATCTTGCGGCGTGTGCATCGAAGAGATGATATCAATCAGCCCGTCACGCACCGCCTCAACCATGGCCATACGATCATCCTCTGATCGCAGCGGCGGTTTGACCTTAAAGAAAGTGCGATAATCGCCCACGTCCAATTCGTTGAGCGTCAGGTGATGGATCGAAACCCCAGCCGTCACATCAAGCCCATTGGCCTTGGCCCGCTCAAGCGCAGGTAGGGCGCGCGCGGTGGTGATCTGATCGGCGTGATATTTCACACCCGTCATCTCAACCAGCGCCATATCGCGATCAAGCGCCATGCGTTCGGCCATTGGCGAAACCGATGGCAAGCCGCGCAAGGAGGCAAACTTGCCGCTGCTCACCGCTGCCCCTTTGGAAAGGCCGGGATCTTGGGGATGCCCAATCACCAAAGCACCAAGTGAGCGCGCATAAGTATAGCAGCGCGAAAGAACTTTGTTGTCGCTCACCACATGATCGCAATCGGTAAAAGCAATGGCCCCCGCATCAAGCATAAAGCCGATCTCAACCATCTCGCGGCCTTCGCGCGCCCGGGTCAGCGCCGCCATATGGCGCACATTTACGAGCGCATCTTCCGCCGCGCGCCGGGTCACAAATTCAAGCACTTCGGGCGTATCAATTGCGGCCAAAGTATCGGGGCGGGTGATCATCGTGGTAACGCCCCCCGCCGCCGCTGCGCGCCCCGCCGAGGCAAAGCTTTCCTTGTGCCGCTCGCCGGGCTCAGAGACTTTGACCCCAAGATCAACGATTCCCGGCGCGAGGTATTTCCCTTCACAATCAATGCCTTGCTTTGACGCATCCCCTTCGCCGATCTCGGCAATCAGCCCGCCTTCAACCCGCAGCCAGCCATGATATTCGCGCCCCGCTTGAGGATCAACCAGCAGCGCATTGGTGAAATAGCTCATCACACGGCCCCCTTATCGGCTCTCAAGCTGCGCAGATTGCGCGCCAGCAAATCCATCGCCGCCATGCGCACAGCAACGCCCATCTCGACCTGCTCTTGGATCACAGAGCGGTTGATATCATCGGCCAGATCGCCATCAATCTCGACGCCGCGATTCATCGGGCCCGGGTGCATCACGATGGCGTCTTCTTTGGCATAGCTCAGCTTTTCCGCATCGAGCCCGTAGCGATGATAATACTCGCGCTCAGACGGGATAAACGCGCCGTCCATCCGCTCTTTTTGCAGGCGAAGCATCATCACAACATCCACATCCTCAAGCCCTTCGCGCATGTCGTCAAATACCTCGCAGCCAAATTCTTCGATCCCCGAGGGCATCAATGTTGGCGGCGCGATCAGGCGGATACGGTTCTCCATTTTGCCAAGCAACATGATGTTGGAGCGGGCAACGCGGCTATGGGCAATATCGCCGCAAATCGCGATGGAAAGGCGATGCAGCCGCCCCTTGGCGCGCCGGATCGTCAGCGCATCCAAAAGCGCTTGGGTCGGGTGTTCATGGCGGCCATCGCCCGCATTCAAAACCGCGCAATTGACCTTCTGCGCGAGCAGGTCAACGGCGCCGGAATGGGGATGACGCACGACCAAAAGATCGGGGTGCATCGCATTCAGCGTCATTGCTGTATCAATCAGGGTCTCGCCCTTTTTGATCGAACTGGCCTGCATCGCCATATTCATCACATCCGCCCCAAGCCGCTTTCCAGCCAGCTCAAAACTTGCCTGCGTGCGGGTCGAATTCTCGAAAAACATGTTGATCTGGGTAAGGCCCGCCAGCGCATCCGAGCGCTTCACATCGCGCCGGTTTAGGGCCACATATTCATCCGCCAAATCAAGAAGGCTGGTAATATCGCTGGGCGAAAGATGCTCAATCCCCAGAAGATGTTTTTGCGCAAATGCCATCGCAGCCGCTCCCGATTTTCTAGGCTTATAGAAAGCGTTGGCCCTTGCGGCAAGATCGCATTCAAAATTGCACCGATCAGCACCAATGGCGCGGTTTACCTTTTGCAGCGCGCGCCGTAGTTTGAGGCCATGAGCACACCGCTTGATCAGATGGATTTCTACGCCGCCCGGGCCGCGCTTGATTGGCAGATCGAGCTTGGCGCGGATGAAGCCATTTGCGACGATCCGATCAACCGCTACGAGGCCCCGGCTGAGGCGCCCCAAGCCTTGCCCGATGGCGCGCCTGCGCCACATCAAGACGCCGCGCCCGATCGCCCCGCCATTCCCGATATCCCGCAAACTCAACAGATTGATGCCGCGGCCGAAGCGGCAGGCCTTGCAAAATCTGCTCAAGATATCAAAGCCTTGCATTCAGCCATGGCCGCCTTTGAACATTGCGATCTCAAACGCGGCGCGCGCAATCTTGTCTTTGCCGATGGGCTGATTGGCGCGGATGTGATGATCATCACCGATGCCCCGGGCCGTGAGGATGATCTTAAAGGCAAGCCAGCCCAAGGCCCAAGCGGCGCGCTTCTGGATAAGATGTTTGGCGCCATCAACCGCGCCCGATCAAATGATGCGCCAGAGGCGGCAATCTATATCACTCCGGTGATTCCATGGCGCCCGCCCAATGATCGCGAACCAAGCGATGAAGAGCTTGCCATATTGGCTCCGTTTTTGGCCCGCCATATCGCGCTGGCCAAACCCAAAGCGATTGTGCTCATGGGCAATGCGGCCTGTCAGGCGATGCTTGGCAAACGCGGGATCACCCGTTTGCGCGGGACTTGGAGCGCGGTTGATGGCATCCCCGCCATCGCCATGCAATCCCCTGCGCATCTGCTGCGCAACCCTGCCGCCAAGCGCGAAGCTTGGGCCGATCTGCAGGCCTTGCAAGCGCGCCTCGCCGGTCAAGGAACCAGCTAAATGAGCCGCATCGACGAGAGCCTTGAATTCATCCCCGTGCGCATCGCGGTCCTGACTGTTTCCGACAGCCGCACGCTTGAGGATGATACCTCCGGCGCGACCCTGATCGCGCGCATCCAAGACGCCGGGCATATTATCTCGGATCGCGCCATCTGCACCGATGATCGCGAAAAAATCGCCGCCCGCCTGCGCAAATGGTGCGAAAATCCCAGCATTGATGTGGTGATCTCAACGGGCGGCACTGGGCTTACCGGGCGCGATGTCACGGTCGAGGCGCACCGCGATGTGTATGAAAAAGAGATCGAGGCCTTTGGGACGATTTTCACCATTGTGAGCATGAATAAGATCGGCACAAGCGCCGTTCAAAGCCGCGCGACCGGCGGGGTTGCGATGGGTACATATCTGTTTGCGCTGCCCGGCAGCACGGGCGCCTGCAAAGATGCTTGGGATGAGATCCTCAAATATCAGCTCGATTATCGCCATCGCCCCTGCAATTTTGTCGAAATTCTGCCCCGTCTCGAAGAACATAAGCGACGGAAATAGAGCGGCCACACGTAACACGCTTGTGGCTTGGCTTTTTCGCCGCCACAGCTAGATTACATTTAAGCCCCGCGCGCCGTGGCGTGACGGGCTATCTTTGCATAAAGGGCAAATGCTTATGCGATTTCTGCGCCGCTCGCTTATGGGCCTGTTTTTGACCTCTCTGACGGTGGCTTTGCTTGGCTGGGCCGCCTATTCGATGCAGTCAGCTCTGCGCGCCCGCATGGCCGAAGAGGCCCGCCCCGGCGTTGCCCGAGAACGCGCTTTTGCAGTGAATGTTCTGCCGATTGTTGCGAGCACGCAAGTGCCGGTGCTGGAAAGCTTTGGTGAGGTCCGCTCAATGCGCACGCTGGAATTGCGCGCCTCGTCGAGCGGCACAATCGTTGAACTCGCGGCTGATTTTGAGGAAGGGGGCGCGGTCGAAGAGGGGGCGCTTTTGGTGCGGATTGACCCAACCGATGCTCAAGCCGCGCTTGATCTGGCCCGCGCTGATCTGGCCGAGGCCGAGGCCAATGTCCAAGACACCGCCCGCACTCAGGAAATCGCCGCGGATGATCTCACAAGCGCTCAAGCCCAAGCGGCGCTGCGCGACTCCGCCCTTGCGCGCCAACGCAATCTCAAATCCCGCGGTGTGGCCACGGATGCGACCGTCGAAACCGCCGAATTGGCCGCCGCGACCGCTGGGCAATCCGTCCTTTCCAAACGCCAGGCCCTTGCCAATGCACAAGCCGCCAGCGATCAAGCCCAAACCGCCCTGTTGCGCCGCCGGATCGCTTTGCAAAACGCACAAAGAGCCCTCAAAGAGACCGAAATAGAGGCGCGTTTTTCCGGCAGTCTGGCCGATATAAAAGCGGTTGAAGGCGGCATCGTGACGGCCAATGAACATCTCGCCAGCCTGATCGACCCAAACGCGCTTGAGGTTTCTTTTCGGGTCTCGACCCAGGCTTACGCGCGCCTGCTTGATGCGCAAGGGGCCTTGCTGCTTGGCCCGGTCACGGTCGCCATGGATATCGCGGGCGTGGATTTAGAGGCCAAGGGGCAGATCAGCCGGGAAAGCGCTTCTGTGGTTTCGGGCCAAACCGGGCGGCTCTTGTTTGCGCGCCTTGAAGATGCAGGCGGCTTTCGCCCCGGCGATTTCGTAACCGTTCAGATTAAGGAACCAGCGCTTGAGAATGTCGCCCGCCTGCCTGCAACGGCGGTTGATGCGGCCTCAACGATCCTTGTGATTGGTGCCCAAGAGCGGCTTGAAGAGCTTCCCGTGCAGGTCTTGCGCCGCCTTGGCGATGAGGTTTTGATACAGGTTTCCGGCCCGCTTTCAGGGCGCGAAGTTGTGAGCGAGCGCACCCCGCTTTTGGGCGCAGGCATCAAGGTGCGCGCCCTTCGCGCCACAGGGGCAGAGGCACCGCAGGCCGCGCCAGAGGGGCTTGAGCTCACAGAGGAGCGGCGCGCAGCCCTGATCGCATTTGTGAGCGAAAACAAACGTATGCCTGCGGAAATGAAAGAGCGCATCCTTGCCGAACTCGCCAAGCCGCTTGTCTCGGCGCGCATGATTGCCCGCCTTGAAGAGCGGATGGGGGGCTAGAAATGGCGGGGCGCAGCGCATCTAAAGCCGGCGGTATTCTGAGCTATTTTGCCCGTCATCGCACGGCGGCCAATTTGCTTTTGGTGATCCTTTTGATCGCAGGCGCTACGGCCGCCCCGCGCATGCGCGCCCAGTTCTTCCCCGATGTTATTATTGAAACTGTCCGCGTCAGCGTTGCCTGGAGCGGGGCCGGCGCAGAAGATGTCGATCGCGCCATTGTTCAGGTGCTAGAGCCAACTTTGCTGGCCGTAGAAGGCGTTGAGGATGCAACCTCAGTTTCCAACGAGGGCCGCGCGACGATCTCGCTTGAGTTTGAACCGGGCTGGGATATGTCGCGCGCGGTTGATGAGGTCGAAACGGCGCTTAGCGCTGCGGGCGATCTGCCCCAAGATGCCGAAGATCCGGTGCTGCGGCGGGGCGCTTGGCGCGACCGGGTGACAGATGTTGTGATCACCGGGCCTGTTGGAGTTGATCAGCTGGGGCGCTTGGCCGATGAATTGGTCGCGCGCCTCTTTGCAGAAGGGGTTACCCGGACAACAATCGCAGGGGTCGCGGCGCCCTCCACCATTGTTGAGGTGCCCGCGCTTTCTTTGATCCGCAACAATGTCACCATGGCCGAAATCGCCAGCGCCATCGCCGAAGAAGCCGAGGCCGATCCCGCAGGCGATATGGGCGCAGCGGGCGCGCGGGTGCGCACCGGGCTTGCCAAACGCAGCGCCGATCAGATCGCGGCCATCACCCTGCGCTCAAACAACGACGGCTCAAATCTAACCATCGGCGATGTGGCGCAAATCCGCGTTGAAGGGACCGATCGCGATGTCGCTTTCTATGTCGGCGAAAACCCTGCCATCAGCGTAACGGTTGAGCGCTCGGATGCAGGGGATGCGATCAAGCTGCAAAGCAAAGTCGAAGAAGTCGTCGCGCAGATGGAGCTGACCCTTCCCGGCGGGGTTAAAATGGATTTGATCCGCACCCGCACCGAAGCCATCACAGGCCGGCTCAATATCCTGCTCGACAATGGGCTGATGGGACTTGGGCTTGTGATGCTGTTGCTCTTTTTGTTTCTGAATGCCCGGACGGCGTTTTGGGTTGCCATGGGCATTCCGGCCTCGATGCTCACGGCGATTGCTTTGATGTATGCCTTCGGGCTGACGATCAATATGATCTCGCTCTTTGCGCTGATCATCACGCTCGGGATCGTGGTGGATGATGCGATTGTTGTTGGGGAACACGCCGATTTTCGCCTGCGCCGTTTGGGCGAATCCCCGATGCAGGCCGCCGAAAACGCCGCAACGCGGATGTTCTCGCCGGTTTTTTCTGCAACCATCACAACCGTTATTGCCTTTTTCGGGCTTACGGCCATCGGCGGGCGCTTTGGCAATCTGATCTCTGATATTCCCTTTACGGTGATTGTCGTTCTCATGGCCTCTTTGGTTGAATGTTTTCTCATCCTGCCCAATCACATGGCCCATTCCATCGGCCACAACGCCCAGACCCATTGGTATGATGCCCCAAGCCGCGCGGTGAACCGCGGCTTTGGCTGGCTGCGCGAAAAGGCCTTCCGCCCGCTGATGAAACTGGTGATTTTGGCGCGCTATCCGGTGCTTGCCGGGGCCATTGCAATCCTGATCAGCCAAGCGGCGATCTTTGTGCGTGGCGATCTGCAATGGCGGTTCTTTAACTCGCCCGAACGCCCCTCGATCTCGGGCAATTTCTCGATGGCGCCGGGGGCAACGCGGGCCGATACGCTTGCAATGATGCGTGAATTGCAGCGCGCAACCGATGCAATAGGCGCGCAATACGAGGCCGAACATGGCCGCAACCCGCTTGATTATGTCGTTGCGCAGATCGGCGGGAATTCCGGGCGCGGGCTGGCCAGTGCAGATACCAAAGATGCCGATCAGCTCGGCGCGATCTCCATTGAATTGATCGAGGCCGATCTGCGCCCCTATTCGAGCTATGCCTTTATCGCCGCCCTGCAAGATGAGGTGAAAAACCATCCCCTCGCAGAAGAGGTCAGCTTTCGCGGCTGGCGCTCTGGGCCTGGTGGGGATGCTTTGGATATTGAGCTTTCCGGCGCTGAAGCGGTTGTTTTGAAAGAGGCCGCAGAGGCGCTCAAAACGGCCCTCTCGCAATTTGCAGAGGTCTCCGCGCTTGAGGATTCTCTGGCCTATGACAAAGAAGAACTGGTGCTAGAGCTAACGCCGCAGGGCCGCGCTTTGGGCTTTTCCATTGATGCGTTGGGCCGGGTTCTGCGCAACCGTCTGGCCGGGATCGAGGCCGCGAGCTTTCCCGATGGCGTCCGCTCTGCGACGATCCGGGTTGAGCTTCCTGATAATGAGCTGAGCGCAGATTTCCTTGAACGCACCCAGCTGCGCACGCCAACTGGCGCCTATGTTCCGCTTGCGGATGTGGTCTCGATCCGCTCGCAAAGTGGCTTCTCGACGGTGCGGCGCGAAAACGGCGTGCGGCTGGTCAATGTTACGGGCGATCTGTCAGAAGATGATCCCGCACAAGCCAGCGAAATCATGCGCCAGCTCGAAGAAGACATCCTGCCGCGGATCGCCGAGGAACATGGTGTTGCTTATCAATTGGCTGGCCTGTCTGAGCAAGAGGATGCCTTTTTGTCGGATGCGGGCTTTGGCTTTGCGCTTTGTCTTGTCGGGATTTATCTCACCCTCGCGTGGATATTCTCAAGCTGGACGCGGCCTGTTGTTGTTATGGCGATTATCCCCTTTGGGCTGGTGGGCGCGATCTATGGGCATGTGCTTTGGGAGGTGCCGCTGTCGATGTTCTCTGTCGTTGGACTGATCGGGATGACAGGGATTATCATCAATGATTCCATCGTCTTAGTCACAACGATTGACGAATATGCCAAAGAGCGCGGGCTGTTTGCGGCGATTGTTGATGGGGCGGTGGATCGCCTGCGCCCGGTGATGCTCACAACGCTGACAACCGTGCTTGGCCTCGCCCCGTTGCTCTATGAAAAATCCGCCGATGCGCAATTTTTGAAGCCAACCGTGATCACGCTGGTTTACGGGCTTGGCTTTGGCATGGTGCTGGTGCTGCTGGTCGTTCCGGCGATGGTGGCGATGCAGCTCGATATTGCCCGTCAAATCGCCTCACTTCGCCGCGCCTTGCGCCTTGCGGGCAAGGGGCAATTGGCGATGCTGCCAACAGCATTGGCCGGGCTTGCGATCATCCTTTTGTTCGGGCTTACAATGGGCTCTGTGATGGCGACGGGCGATTTGCCAGAGGCGTTGATAGGATCAGGGGATGCGCCGATGCGCCGGGCTTTCGGGCTCTTTGCGCTGGGCGCGGCCGGGATCAGCGCACTGACATTTGCAATCGCCGCGACGCTGCAATCACAGGCGCGCCGCCGCCGGGCTTAGCGCACCCCGCAGCCCAGAATATCTACCGCGCCTTTGCTGCCAAGCATAGTGATCCGAACATCGGAGCGATCCAGCAAAAACGGCGCGGCTTGGGGCGGCACCATATCCGCATGCGTGGTGATCTTGCCGCCCGCCCGCGCGGTCTGGGCTTCGGCGATCCAGATGGTTTGATCGCTGAGCTCAACAATCGCGATCTCGCGCGCGCCCAATGAGGGCATCAGGAACGAAGCCGTGAGGCGCATCCCGTCCGCGATGGGTGTGGCTGAGCAGGTGATCTCAGAGACGCCCGCCTCTGCCGCAGTTGCAGGGCGATTGCGCAGCGCAGAAGTGATGGCAGGATGGGCCGCCCGGCCTTTGACTTGCGGCAATTCCGCCGAAATCCGAACCGTCAGCGGCATGCATATTTCAAGGCATACCCCAAGCTCGACCTCGGCGCGCAAGCTGATCGGGGCTGATGGGTCGCGCGCAGTAAGCTCCATCGGCAGGATCAATTCATCCGCATAGCCGATCGAGCGCATGCCGTTTTGCTCAAAGACCTGCGGCACTGGCCAATGGAAGGTTACCCCTTGAAGATTGCGCGATCCGTTCCAGCCAAAGCGCGGCGGAATGCCCGCAGATCCGGGCGCGCGCCAATAGGTTTTCCAACCCGGCGCAAGGCGCACCCGCAGCGCGGCCATATGCGCCCCGCCCGATTGGCGCCAGCCCGGCAACACATCGACAATGGCTTTGCTTGCCAAATCATCATCTCCCGCCTGTACGGGGGCGGCGGGCAAGCCGAGGGCCACAAGAGCGGCAAATGCAAAACGAATTCTCATGCGCCGAACATATGGACGAATGCGCATATGGGAAATCACAAATCAGAGACGGCGCTGTTACAATGCGCCGCGCCGGCAAAACCTGCGCGGCTTTCGCTTGAAACCCCGGCGCGCTTTGGCCAAATATAACCCCATGGAAATGCCCCAAAGCGAAATTGATCTGACAGGAATGTTGCTCATTGCGATGCCCGGCATGGGCGATCCGCGCTTTGAAACCAGTGTTGTCTATATCTGCGCCCATTCTCCTGAAGGGGCCATGGGGCTGATCGTGAACAAGCCAGCAACCGAGATCGCTTTTGATGATTTGTTAGAGCAGCTCAAGATCGCGCGCGGGGATGGGGGCCATGGGCTTGGGGTTCATTTTGGCGGGCCAGTTGAGCATGGGCGCGGCTTTGTTCTGCACTCGGGCGATTACAATTCCGACGAATCCACCATGCGGATCAACGATGATTTTTCGATGACAGCGACGCGCGATATTCTGGCCGATATTGCCGGCGGGGGCGGCCCCGAGCAGCGCATCTTGATGCTGGGCTATGCGGGCTGGGGCCCCGGGCAAATCGAGGATGAAATAAGCCAAAACGGTTGGCTGTCTTGCGCGGCTGATCCAAACGTAGTGTTTGGCCGGGCAGATGCGGGCAAATGGGAAGCGGCGCTGCGCTCAATGGGGGTTGAGCCGATCATGCTTTCCGGCGATGCGGGCCACGCTTAGGGGCGCTCAGCCGCGGCGCGCGAAAGGCGATCGTTGATGGCTGCGCCAAGCCCATGCATCGGAATGGGAGAGACGGCAATTTTGCGCACGCCCTGCGCATCCAATTCGCGCAAGGCATGAAAAAGCGCCGCCGCTGCTTCAACCAAATCCCCTGATGGCGAAAGGTTGATCGCTGCATCCTCAACCGCGCCAAACCCAAGCAAAACCTCGCCCGATTGAGCCGCATCCGCATTCAGCCGCATCAGTGCATCCGGCGCATAATGCGAGGCCAATTGCCCCGGCGCATTGATCGCCGCATGGGCATCCTGCGCGGCCAGTGGCGCCGCCAGACAAGCCTCAATCGCCTCGGCTGGAAGCCCGCCGGGGCGCAGCAAAACAGGCGCGCCAGTTAGCCCGATGATCGTGCTCTCAACCCCAACACCACAAGCCCCGCCATCCAAAATCGCCTCGATCCGCCCGCTCAACCCGCCAAGCACATGTTCGGCCCGCGTTGGGCTTATCTTGCCGGATGGATTGGCCGAAGGGGCCGCCACCGGCCCGCCAAAAGCGCGCAAAACCGACACGGCTAAAGGATGCGCCGGCATACGGATTGCAACGCTTTCAAGCCCCGCAGTAACCAAAGGCGAAAGCCCTGATCCCTCCCGCAGTGGCAAAACCAGCGTTAGCGGGCCGGGCCAAAACGCATTCGCCAAGGCGCGCGCCGCATCGTTGAAAACGGCAAACTGCTCGGCCGCCTCCAAAGAGGGCAAATGCACGATCAAAGGGTTGAAATGCGGCCGCGCCTTGGCCTCAAATATCCGCGCCACGGCCTGATCATTGCGCGCGTCTGCGCCAAGCCCATAAACCGTCTCTGTGGGGATGGCGCAAAGCCCGCCCGAGGCCAGCACCGCCGCGGCCTTCGCAATGCCCTCGGGGCTGTCCTTCAAAAGCGCGGTTTTTAGGGCCATATCTGTGACGCTGCGTCCTGGTTGGTGCTTGTTGCGGGTTTGACTAGGGTCTTGGCAAAACAATCATACGCATAATCGCGCGCAGGCCTGATGCCAAGCCGCGAATGAGGAGCCCCTGATGCCGTATCGCGCCCCAGTCAAAGACATTCAGTTCCTGTTTGATCATATCGTCGGCCTTGATCAAGTGGCCGCGACGGACATGTTTGCCGAGGCCACGCCAGATATGACATCAGCAATTCTAAGCGAGGCCGGGCGGCTTTGCGATGAGGTTCTCGCCCCGCTCAACCGCAATGGTGATCTTGAAGGCGCGCGGCTGGAAAACGGCAAAGTGCGCACCTCTCCCGGCTTTGCCGAGGCCTTTGGGCAGATCGCAGAGGGCGGCTGGGTTGGTATCGCGGCCTCGCCAGAGTATGGCGGGATGGGGCTGCCAGTTGTGATCTCAACGGCGGTGAATGATATGATGTCGGGGGCTTGCCTGTCGCTTGGGCTCAACCCGCTGCTGACCCAAGGCCAGATCGAAGCGCTTGAGCATCATGCCAGCGACGAGATCAAAGAGCTTTACCTGCCCAAGCTGATTTCCGGCGAATGGTCGGGCACGATGAACCTCACCGAGCCGGGCGCCGGATCGGATGTGGGCGCGCTGCGCTCCAAGGCGGAACCCAATGGCGATGGCACCTATGCGATCAGCGGCCAGAAGATTTTCATCAGCTGGGGCGATGCAGATTTCATGGGCAATATCTGCCACCTTGTGCTTGCCCGTCTCCCCGATGGCGCGCCGGGCACAAAGGGCATCAGCCTCTTCATGGTGCCGCGCAATATTCCCGATGAAAATGGCAATCCCGGCGTGGCCAACGCGCTGAAAGTTGTCAGCCTCGAGCATAAAACCGGCCTGCACGGATCGCCCACTGCTGTGATGCAGTTTGATGGCGCCACGGGCTGGATGGTTGGCGGCGAGAACGGCGGTATGAAGGCGATGTTTACGATGATGAACAACGCCCGCCTGAATGTGGGTATGCAGGGCATCGGGATCGCCGAAGCGGCTTATCAAAAGGCCTATGAATATGCGCTTGATCGCAAACAGGGCGCCTCGATGATCAAAGAGGGCGCGACCGGCGCGATCATTGATCACGCGGATGTGCGCCGCATGCTGGCCTCAATGAAAGCCGATACATATGCCGCCCGTGCGATTGCGATGGCTTGCGGCGTTGCCATTGATATGACCCGCGCCACAAATGATGCCGAATGGTCTGCCCGCGCCGCCTTCCTAACCCCGATTGCCAAGGCTTTTGGCACAGATGTTGGCCATGCGGTTGCCCAAGAGGGCGTCCAAGTTCATGGCGGCATGGGCTTTATCGAGGAAACAGGCGCTTCGCAATTTGCCCGCGATGTGCGGGTAACGCAGATTTATGAAGGCACCAATGGTATCCAAGCGATGGACCTTGTTGCGCGCAAAATGATGGATGGGGGCGAGGCCGCATATCGCCTTCTCGATGAGATCGAGGCAGGCGCCGAAGCTGCGCGCGGCATTTTGCCCGCATTGGCACAAAGCGTTTGGAACGCCGCCGAAACGCTGCGCGAAACAACGGAATGGTTGGTTGGCCAGAGCGATTTCAACGATCGCTTTGCTGGCGCTGTGCCCTTCCTGCGGGCCTTTGCCCGGGTGCTTGGCGCGCATTACCATCTGAAATCGGCCCTTGCTGAACAAGCCAGCGGTGCTGCTGGCCCGCGCAGCCGCCTTGCGAGTTTTTATATCGAGCGGCTCCTGCCCGAACATGCCGCCCTGCTTGAGCATACCCGCGAAGGCGCAGCTGGGCTTTATGCGCTGAGCGTTGAAGATCTGGCCTCCTGATGGGCGATCCCATTCGCTATCCTTTCGGCGATGCCCCTGCGCCGGGCAGCGTTACCGAAGTTGCTGATGGGATCCTTTGGATCCGGATGCCCATGCCGATGCGGCTGGATCACGTCAATTGCTATGCGCTGCGCGATGCGGATGGTTGGACGGTTATCGACACAGGGTTTGACACACAAAGCCAGCGCGATGTTTGGCTGGCCGCGATGGCAGGCCCAATGCAAGGCGCCCCCATAGCGCGCGTATTGGTCACCCATCATCACCCCGATCATATCGGCCTTGCTGGTTGGTTTGTCGCTGAACATGGCGCCGAGCTGATCACAACGCGCACAAGCTATCTGATGGCGCGCATGTTGCAATTCGATGTCCAAGAGCGGCCCGCCGTTGAGACGCTCGCCTTTTGGCGCGGGGCGGGGATGGATGCAGATGTTTATACCAAACGCGCAGCCGAGCGCCCCTTCAATTTTGCCGATGCCATAACGCCGCTGCCCCTGGGCTACCGGCGCATCCAAGAGGGCGAAACGATGCATCTTGCGGGGCGCAACTGGACCGTGCGCATGGGCAATGGCCATGCACCAGAACATGCAACGCTTTGGTCTGAGGATGGCAGTATCGTTCTGGGTGGCGATCAATTGCTTGCCTCCATCTCGCCCAATATCGGGGTGCATACGACCGAGCCGGGCGCTGATCCCCTTGGCGAATGGCTTGAAGCTTGCCTGCGCCTAGAGACTTTCGCGCAGGAGGGCCAATTGATCCTGCCGGGCCATAAGCTGCCCTTTACTGGCCTGCCAACCCGCATGCGCCAGTTGATCGAAAACCACCATAGCGCGCTCAAACGCCTCCATGCGTTTCTTGCCGAACCAGCGACCGCCGTTGAATGCTTTTCGGTTCTCTTCAAGCGCAAAATTGGCGATGGCGAATATGGGCTGGCGCTGGTTGAGGCGGTTGCGCATTGCAATCACTTGCTGGCTGAGGGCAAAGTATCGCGAACAAGACGCGCCAGCGATGATGCGTGGCTCTGGCAGGCGATCTAACGCGCCAAAGCCCAAACACCGCGGCGCAAAGGACGCTCAAAAGGAGCCATTGATGCCCGGCGAAAGAACCCCCGATACGATCTCAACAACCGCCGAAGCCCATGAGGCAAGCGCAATGCCCTGCGCGCGCGTGGTGCATTCTGATCCCAAAGCGCCCGCTTCAGCCGAGCAAAAGCCGCTGCCCGAGGCGGTCACTCGTAAGCCGGTTGAAAAGAAATCCCCCGCCGAATGGGCCTATGAACGCCTCGTGCTTTACATCCAGAATTTCGAGGAACAGCTCGACAATGAACAAGAGGTCGCGATGGGTTTTGCTGGCTCAAACTCTGGCGTGCTGCGGATCGAAGGAATGGGCTATTTCGATCCCGATATCATTACCTTTTATGGCTCGGATGGCGCGGGAACCAAAACCCAATTGATCCAGCATGTCAGCCAGCTCAACGTGATGCTGCGCGCCCTGCCTAAAGAGGACGAACATAAAGAACCTCAGCGCATTGGCTTTCGCCTCGTGGCTGATCTCGAAGAAGGCTAAGGGGCCGATCTCGCCCCTGCGGCGCAATTGCACGCATCCCTTGCGTGACATGGGCGGCGGAATCGTCTAATTCGGTGCCAACACTATGTAAGAGGACAGCCCAATGGCAGAACATAAACACGGCTCAATGGACACAAGCGTTCAAGAAAAAACCTTCGCAGGCTTCATCAAATGGGTCACATGGGGCGCGATCGTTTCGATCCTGGTGCTCATCCTGTTTGGCCTGTTTAACGGCTAATCCGCAGCGCGGCGCAAAGGAATTCGAATGATAAATTTGCGCCGCTCTGTTCGCTTTCTTTGGCTTATGATCCCGCTCGCCCTTGCGGCCTGCGGCGCGGCCGAGCCGAAATGGGCCCCTGATGCTGATGTGGCCCGTGCCACCTATATCGCGCCCGGCGGCCCAACACTGACCCTCTTTACCGTGATCAACAATTACAACGGATCCGGGGCGCATTCCGCTTTGATGGTCAACGCGGATCAACGGGTTATCTTTGATCCAGCCGGGACGTTTCAGCATCCCCATTTGCCCGAGCGCAATGATGTTATCTTTGGCATGTCGCCCCCGGCTGTTGAATTTTACATTGATTACCACGCGCGCGAAACCTACCGCGTGATCGAACAAACGATCCCCGTTTCGCGCCAAGTTGCAGCGCTCGCGATGCAAAAGGTCCAAAGCTACGGTGCGGTTCCAAAGGCCCAATGCGCCAATGCGATCACCGATATTCTCAATGATTTGCCCGGCTTTGAAACCATCCCAAATACGATGTTCCCAAAGCAGCTTTTGGCCGCCTTTACAGCCCTGCCAAATATTTCCGAACGCACTGTGCGCGACGACAGCCCAGACGATAATTCAGGGATGATCACCGGGCCGGTTCTCTGGCGCCGCTAAGCCTAACCAAGCAGCCAAAGCGCCGTATATAAAACCGCACCGCCTGCAAAAATCGCCGCCAATGTATTGCGGGTAATCAGCCCGATAAAAACCGCCGCCGCTGCTGCCAAAGCGCGGGCCAAATCCGGCTCGCCCCCTGTCGCTTGGGGCCAAAGCACCAGCGGCGCAACAAGCCCGGGCATCACAGCAACAGGCGTATACCGCAGCATCCTAAGCAGCCATTCAGGCAGCTCTCGCTCCCCAACAAGGCCCAAAAATGAAAACCGGATGAGATAGGTCCCGATCCCAAGCCCAACAATGATCAGCCAAATCTGGCCAGTGCTCATCGTCATGACATGCCTCTTGCGCTGCGCCGTGCCATCCAAATCTCGACCTGCGCCCCGACCAAAAGCGCGATCACCGCAGCAAGCAAAAGCCCGGTGCCAAAGGGCATGGCGGTAAAGGCCAATGTCAGCGCGATCGAGGTGATTGCCGAAGCCAGATGCGCAAGCGTTTTAAGCATCGGCGCAACCATTGCCAAAAAGGTAATGGGGACAGCAAAATCAAGCGCATATTCCGCCGGGATGCGCGCGCCCGCATAGGCGCCAACATAGCTTGCCACATACCAAAGCACAAAAATCGGCGAGACGACCCCAACGAAATACATAAACTTCGCAGCAGCGCTTTGATCGGGCCGCTTTTCAAATTCGGCAGCCGCCATCGCATAGCTTTGATCGACCAGCAAATAGGCACTCAGCGCGCGTTTCCAAAGCGGCAAGCCCTGAAAATGCGGCGATAAAGCAGCCGAATACATCGCCATGCGCAGATTAACCGCCAAAGCCGTGCCCAAAATGATCAAGGTCGGCGCTTCATCGACAAGCAACTGAACGGCGGCAAATTGCGAAGCGCCGGCAATAACCAAAACCGAAAACCCCATCACCTGCGCAATGCTTAGCCCGGCTTCAGCGCCCGTGACGCCAAACAAAAGCGAGAATGGGACCACCACAAGAATAAACGGCAGCCCATCGCGAAATCCGCGCAGATAGCTTGATTTTTCGGTTGAGCTGGGCATGGTTTTACTCATTAGGGTGCGCCCTTACTGCCCGCTCTTTTGAGGTGGTGCAAATGATAATCTCGCGAAAGGCCCATCATGAACACTGATATAATGCGCGCGCCTTTTCCGGCGGTGATCCTTGCAGGCGGGCAGGGGCAGCGCATGGGGCATGTGGATAAAGGCCTGATGCTGCTGGGCGAGCGGCCGCTGCTAGCGCATGTGATTGCGCGCATCGCCCCGCAATGCACCGATCTCGCGCTCAGCGTCCATGGCGATACCGCGGCTTATCGCGCCTTTGGCCTTGAGATTTTGAGCGATCCGGTTGAGGGGCGGCTTGGCCCTTTGGCGGGGGTTCTGGCGGCGCTGATCTGGGCCGAGACGCGGGGCGAGCGCGCCGTTTATACGCTGCCAAATGACACGCCATTTTTGCCCCACGATCTGCTGGCTCATCTGGCCGGAGATCCGCGCCACCCGACCATGGCCCAAACCCCTGAGCATATGCACCCGACCTGCGCGCTTTGGCCCGTTGCTCTGCGCGCCCCGCTTGAGACCGCGCTTAAAGAGGGCGCGCGAAAGCTGCGCAGCTTTGCTTGCGATCACGGCGGCGCAACTGTTCAATTCAGCAATGAAGCTGCCTTTTTTAATGTGAATACGCCGCAGGATTTAGAGCAAGCCGAAGCCATGCTGCGCGCTTAATCAAATGTGCCGGCGACCCGGCCCAATAGCATGAAAGCGCGTGCGGTGCGGGTGTCTGAAAGCTCGGCCAATTCCTGATCCGAGGCGGTTTTTTCGAACTCGGCCAATGTATGATCAAACTTGCGCAAGAAGTGATGAACCGCATCGCGGAAAATCCCATCCTGGCGCATCCGGCCCGCAGCCAATGCCAATGAGGAGCGATCCCGCACCCCGCCCAAAGGCGCAACCGCCCCGCCGCGCTCGCCTGCTGCGAATTTGCGCCAAACTTCGGGGCGGGCGCGATCAGGGCGCAGATCATCCATATAGATGCCGTCTTGGCTGAGCAGGGTCAGCACATCCTGGCTTGATTGCACCAGCTGCGAAACCTTGCGATCCGCAAGCGCCAGACGCAGCGCGCGAAATCCGTCTTTGTCTTCGGCTGTTTCGGGGAAGTTCAGCGCACGGATAAAATCATTGACCGAAAGCGGCGGGTTAAGCGCCTCTGCAGGGGTGCCAAGGGCAAGCAGGCCTTGCTCATCGGCGCTGGGCATCACGGCAATCGCGGCCTTTGTTTCGGGCGTGCGGGCGGCAGGGCGAATGGAGGTAAAGGTCGCGATGGCATCTTCGGTTTTGCGCTGGGCAATGGCGATCTCTTCGAGCTTCTTCTCAACGCTTTTGTTGGTGCCAGTGGCCACGCTTTGCTGCATTTGCAGATAGCTCTGGCGCATGCCGGTGATGGCCGAATGCAGCTTCTCGCTTTCCTCGCGCATCACCCGGGCCGAACGCGCTGCCGCCGCTGCAACCCAGATCAAAGCAACCGGCAAAACGATCGACAAAAGCACCATAACAAAGCGCAAGCCAACAGCCGGAGCGCCCTCAGACCCGCGCCCAAGCAACATATAAAAGAGCGCCGCCGCAAGCAGCCAAAGCACAGTAAGCGACAGTGCAATAATTTCGGTCGCAGTGATTTTCAGACCGGCCTCTTCGGCCTTGCGCCCATAGACACCAAGATCCATCGCCTGCTTTTCGTTTCGGGCAACGGGCTGCTTTTTGCCGGCGCGATCCGCGCTTGGCTGGCCCGCGGGCGCAGGCTCTTGGCGCGGCTCTTGTGCCTGCGGATTGGTCTCATCACTCATCTAAACTAAAGCCCCATGCCATTCGCTGCTCAGATATACTGAATGCTCAGCACCTCATAGCCCTTTTGGCCGCCCGGCGTGCGAACTTCAACACTGTCGCCCTCTTCTTTGCCGATAAGGGCGCGTGCGATAGGCGATTTTATGTTCAAAAGCCCGTTCTCGATGTCGGCCTCATGTTCGCCAACGATCTGATAGGTCTTTTCTTCATCCGTATCTTCATCAACGATTCTAACCGTCGCGCCAAATTTGATCGCGCCGGAAAGCGATTTGGGATCAATCACAGAAGCCAAGGAAACAACGCCCTCAAGCTCCTTGATCCGCCCCTCAATGAAGCTGTGTTTTTCGCGCGCCGAATGATATTCAGCATTCTCCGAAAGATCGCCATGCTCGCGCGCTTCGGCCACGGCGCGAATGATCGCGGGGCGCTCTACGGATTTGAGCTGCTTCAATTCTACGTTCAGCGCGTCAAATCCCGCGCGGGTCATCAATATCTTTTCCATAACACTCATTGGTCTTTGGCCAGCATTTCCAGCCCTAAGCTGGCGCGGCATTCTTCATTCATCGAGATACCTGACCCGACCAAGCCCCCGATTGCAAGGAAAACGTATCATCCCAAGCGATGAACCGCGCGCCGGAAAACTGCAAAAGCTGGCCCAAAACACGGGTTTAACGTATCGTTGCAATTGACCCCGCACCTTTGGCTGCGATAGTCAGGCGCGAAAGATTATTACTTATGCGCTGCTAGGCGCGATAGAATGTACTTACGTGCCGAAAGGCGCAATCGAATGTGAGGTGCCAAATGGCCGAGATCGAACGCGAAGCAATGGAATATGATGTGGTGATCGTTGGGGCGGGGCCTGCGGGGCTTTCTGCGGCGATCCGGCTCAAACAGCTTGATGCTGATCTCAACGTTGTGGTTCTGGAGAAGGGCTCCGAAGTTGGCGCGCATATCCTTTCGGGCGCTGTGCTTGATCCGGCGGGCCTTGATGCGCTTATCCCTGATTGGAAAGAAAAAGGCGCGCCAATCACGGTGAAGGTCAAAGAAGACAACATGTATATCTTGGGCGAAGCAGGCCAAATCCGCCTGCCCAATTTCATCATGCCGCCGCTGATGAACAACCACGGCAATTATATCGTCTCTATGGGCAATGTGTGCCGCTGGATGGCCGAGCAAGCCGAAGGAATGGGCGTTGAAATTTTCCCCGGCATGGCCTGTTCTGAGATCGTTTATGGCGATAAGGGCGAAGTTAAAGGCGTTGTTGCGGGCGAGTTTGGCAAGAACCCAGACGGCACGCAGGGCGATAGCTATGAGCCGGGCATGGAATTACACGGCAAATATGTGATGCTGTCTGAGGGCGTGCGCGGCTCGCTCTCCAAGGAAGTGATCGCCAAATATGATCTTGCAAATGGGCATGACGTTCCCAAATTCGGCCTCGGCATGAAAGAGATCTGGGAAGTAAAGCCAGAGAACCACAATGAGGGCGAAGTTACCCACTCGCTTGGTTGGCCGCTTGGCTTCAAACAGGGCGGCGGCTCGTTCATGTATCACCTGGATAACAATCAGGTATATGTGGGCTATATCGTTGATCTTAATTATAAAAACCCGTTCTTCTATCCCTATATGGAATTCCAGCGCTTCAAACATCACGCGCGGATTTCCAAGGTTCTCAAGGGCGGCAAACGGATCGCTTATGGCGCGCGCGCAGTAACCAAAGGCGGCATTCAATCCATCCCAACGGCGGCCTTCCCGGGCGGCGCCTTGCTTGGCTGTTCTGCGGGGCTTGTGAACTTGCCGCGGATCAAGGGCAACCACAACGCGATGCACTCTGGCCGCCAGGCCGCCGATGCCGCCTTTGCTGCGATCAAAGCGGGCCGCAGCGGCGATGTTCTGGAAGCCTATGATGCAGAGCTGCGCAGCGGCCCTGTTGGCAAAGACCTCAAAAAAGTGCGCAATGTCGCGCCGCTGAATGGCCGGTTTGGCCCGCTTGGCGGCATGCTGGTTGGCGGCTTTGATATGTGGTTCCAAACGCTCTTTGGGATCAGCCTGTTTGGCACGTTGAAACATGGCAAAACCGATGCGCAAAGCACGGGCAAAGCGGCCGATTTCACGCCGATTGATTACCCCAAGCCCGATGGCACCCTGTCCTTTGATCGCCTCACCAATGTGAGCTTTGCTGCGACCAATCACGAGGAAAGCCAGCCAAGCCACCTACAGCTTGCCGATCCAACGATCCCGATCTCGATCAACCTTCCCGAATTCGCCGAACCCGCGCAGCGCTACTGCCCGGCTGGCGTTTATGAGGTGGTTGAGGAAGAGGGCAAAGATCCGCGCTTTGTGGTGAATTTCCAGAACTGCGTCCATTGCAAAACCTGCGATATCAAAGACCCAAGCCAGAATATCAACTGGACGGTCCCGCAGGGCGGCGACGGGCCGAACTATCCAAACATGTAATGCGGCACCCTCGCATTTTGTAACACTTCTGTTAGCGGGGCGCTCAATTGGGCGCCCCGCATTGCCTCTGGCCCCAAGCAGGGCTAGTTTCGGGCCAATGCTTTCATGAGGAACCCTCAAGTGCCCGTATTTCCCTTTGCCAGATCAATCGCTTTCATCGCCGCTCTCGCGCTTCCTCTCGGGGGGCTGCCGCTGCCAAGCGCGGCGCAAACGACCTCAAGCGGGGTGTTTTCCGGCGCAGGCGCATATCTGAGCGCGCGCCACGCAAGCAACGTGAATGATTTTGAGCAAGCCTCGCGCACCTATGCCGAAGCGCTCTCCAATGATCCGGGCAATCTGAGCCTGATGGAGGGGCAGATCATCTCTCAAATCGCGCAGGGCAATACGGCGAATGCACTGGCCGTTGCCAAGCTTTTGGTCGCACAATCGCCCGACAATCAGATCGCAAATATGGTCGTTCTGGCCGCCGCCTCTAAGGGCGATGAATTTGAAGCGGTGCTTAAAAGCATCGACGCAGAACATGGCGTTGGCCCGCTCGTGGATGGGCTTTTGGGCGCATGGGCCGCCGCAGGTATGGGCCAGATGAGCGATGCGCTTGATCGGTTTGATGAGGTTGCCAAAAGCAAAGGGTTGGAAAGTTTTGGCTTTTATCACAAGGCTTTGGCGCTGATCTCGGTGGGTGATTTTGAAGGGGCTGATGCGATTTTTTCTGGCAAGGTCGGGGGCAAATTGCCGCCAACCCGGCGCGGTGTGATTGCGCATGCCGAAGTTCTAAGCCAGCTTGAGCGCGGGGCCGAGGCCGTTGCGATCATTGACGATGTTTTTGGCACACAGCTTGATCCCGGCATTTCCGCCATCCGCGCCAATCTGATCGCCGGAACCCCGCTTGAGCGAAGTTCGGTGCGCTCGGTTCAAGATGGAATGGCAGAGGTGTTTTTCTCGGTCGCCTCTGCCCTTGATGGCGAGAGCGACGATTCTTATGCGCTGCTCTATGCGCGCATCGCTGAATACCTGCGCCCTGATCATTCCGATGCGCATCTTTTGGCCGCTGTCTTGCTTGAGCGCCTCGGCCAATACGATCTGGCAACTCAAGCCTACCGCGCCGTCCCGCGCGAAGATCCTGCCTATTACGCTGCCGAACAGGGGCGGGCGGATGCGCTGCGCCGGGCCGGGCGCGAAGATGCCGCGATCGAGGTGATGGAACAACTGACCCGCAGCCATGGTGATCTTCCCGCGGTGCATATCACCCTCGGCGATATGATGCGCGCCCAAGAGAAATACGCCGAAGCCATTAAGAGCTATTCCAACGCGCTCGCGCTTTATAAAGGCGAAGACCCAGGCCAATGGATCGTCTATTTTGCGCGTGGCATCGCCTATGAACGCGAAGATGATTGGGACAATGCCGAAGCGGATTTCCGCAAAGCGCTCGCGCTTCAGCCGGATCAGCCGCAGGTCCTCAACTACCTCGGTTATTCCTATCTCGAGATGAAAACCAACTATGACGAAGCGCTTGATATGATTGAGCGCGCGGTTGTGGCACGGCCAAATGATGCGTTCATCACCGATAGTCTTGGCTGGGGGTATTACCGGGTTGGGCGCTATGATGAGGCGGTCATTCAAATGGAACGGGCGGTTGAATTGATGGCTGTCGATCCGATTGTGAATGATCACTTGGGGGATGTGTATTGGGCCGTTGGCCGCAAACGCGAGGCCGAATTCCAATGGAGCCGCGCGATGAGCTTTGACCCCGAAGAAAAAGACGCAGAGCGCATTCGCCGCAAACTCGATATCGGGCTTGATGCGGTTCTCGCAGAAGAAGGCGCCAATCCCCTCAAGGTTGCGAATGAAGACTAAGGCGATCGCGCGGGCCAAGATCAATCTTTGCCTGCACCTTACCGGCCTGCGCGCCGATGGCTATCATCTGCTCGAATCGCTGGTGGTCTTTGCTGAGTTTGGCGATCTGCTTGAGGTGGCGCCAAGCGATCAGCTTTCGCTGACAGTCGCAGGCCCCTTTGCGAAAGGTGTCCCGGCCGATGGCCGCAATCTCGTTCTCCAAGCTGGCGAACATTTGCGCGATCTGCGCGGGGTAAAAGCCGGCGCATCAATCCATCTCGAAAAGCACCTCCCCCATGGCGGCGGGATCGGCGGCGGCTCTTCTGATGCGGCCTGTGCGATCGGGCTTCTGGCGGATTTATGGGGCGTGGCGCCGCTCAACGAAAGCGAAGCGTTGCTCCTTGGCGCGGATATTCCCGTCTGCCTCCATGCGCCTCAGCCGATGAAAATGTGCGGCATTGGCGAGGCGCTTTCGCCCGCGCCGAACCTCCCCGAATGCTGGCTCGTGCTTGCCAATCCCGGCGTCGAAGTGCCAACGGCAAAGGCCTTTGCGCTTTACGACAGCCGCTATGATTTCAGCGCCCAAGGGATGGCCCCGATGCATTGGGGCGCTGCGCCGCAAGATTTCAGCGCCTGGCTTCTCGCGCAGCGCAACGATTTGGTCAAAGTCGCAGTAGACCCAAGCCTCGCCCCCATTGTGACAGATGTTTTGGCCGCGTTGCGCGCCACCAAAGGCAATGCGGCCTCGCAAATGTCAGGCTCTGGGAGCACATGCTGGGGGCTTTATTTCAACGCGCAAGAGGCCCAATCGGCCGCGCGCACACTCGCCGCAGATCATCCCGATTGGTGGGTCCGTGCAGGCGCAGTCGCAAGCGCTTAGTTGATCCGCGCAACCACGTAATCGGCAATATCACTGAGCATTTCGCGGATCGGTTCATCGGGCAGACCGGCAAGCGCATCCTTCGCCTTTTGTGCCCAAAGCAAGGCCTCGGTGCGTGTATCTTCCAGCGCGTCGTGATCATTGAGCAACTTGATCGCATGCTCAAGATCGCCGTCCTTCTGATCGCCCTTTTCAATCACCCGCTTCCAAAAGGCGCGCTCGTCCGCATCGCCGCGAGCAACCGCTTTGATCAGGGGCAGCGTTAGCTTTCGCTCGCGAAAATCGTCGCCAATGTTCTTGCCCGTGGCCGCAGAGCCCCAATAATCGAGCAGATCATCAACGATCTGAAAGCTGATCCCAAGCGCATCACCATAATCAAACAGCGCTTGTTTGGTCGCCGCATCTGCGCCGGCAATCTCGCCGCCGGCTTCCGTGGCGGCAGAAAACAGCGCCGCCGTTTTGCCGCGCACAACCTGAAGATAAATATCCTCGCCCGTGGCCAAATCTTGCGCCGCTGTAAGCTGCAAAACTTCGCCCTCAGCAATCGTCGCCGCAGCGTTTGAGAGGATCTCCAAAACCCGAAGACTCCCCGGCTCAACCATCAATTGAAACGCGCGCGCAAAAAGATAATCGCCGACAAGCACGCTGGATTTATTGTCCCACATCAGATTGGCCGTGGGCCGCCCGCGCCGCTGCGCGCTTTCATCCACCACATCATCATGCAGCAAAGTTGCTGTGTGAATAAATTCAACCGTGGCCGCGAGATGGATATGATAGGGGCCCCCGTAGCCACATAGCCGCGCCGCAGCCAGCGTCAGCATCGGGCGCAAGCGTTTGCCGCCTGCCTCAACCAAATGCGCGGTCACTTGCGGGATACGCGGCGCATGCTCAGAGGCCATGCGATCACGGATCATAGCATCCACACCCTTAAGATCATCGGCCAGATAAGCGGCCAATTTCTCGTGTGGTTTAATCTCTGCGGTATCCAGCCCCATCACACCCTCGTCACATGGCTCGACAAACGCAGGCGCTTGCCATTAAGTCCTAAAGAATGAAAGAACTTTTGCGCAGCAACGATCCAACAATCATCGCCTATGCAACGTCGATCCTTCAAGGCGAGGGTATAGACTGGTTTGAAATGGACGTCCATATGAGCGTTCTTGAAGGCAGCGTAGGCATTTTGCCGCGCCGCCTGATGGTGCGCGATCAGGATATGTTTCTGGCGCGTGCCGCTATGCGCGATAATGACATCGAGCTTGAGGGGTAAAGCGCATGACTTTGCCGCTGGATCAGCTGAGCCATGACGCGTTTTTGAATGGGCGGATCACGCTCGCCCAGCCGATTGCGGGCTACCGCGCTGGGGTTGATCCGGTGCTGCTGGCGGCATCCGTTGAGGCGCGCGCCGGGCAATCGGTGCTTGAGCTTGGTTGCGGGGCGGGGGCGGCGCTGCTTTGCTTGGGCGCGCGGGTCGCGGGGCTTTCGCTGCATGGGGTTGAGTTGCAAAACGACTATGCGCAGCTTGCCCGCAGCAATGCAGCGTCCAATGATATTAAGGCCCAAATCACCCAGGCCGATATCGCCGCCCTTCCGGCCGATCTGCGCAACCAAAGCTTTGATCATATCATCGCCAACCCGCCGTATTTCTTGCGCGATAGCGGAACGGCTTCCCCCATAGAACGGCGCGAAACAGCAATGGGTGAAGGCCTTTCGCTTGATCAATGGGTCGCGATCGCGGCGCGCCGCCTTGCCCCCAAAGGTAGGTTTACGATGATCCAAAACGCTGCGCGCATGCCGGAAACCTTGGCCGCAATGGCCGCATATCTTGGCTCGGTTGAGCTGATGCCGCTTCAGCCGCGCATGGGCCGCCCTGCGCAATTGATCCTCGCCCGCGCGCGCAAAGGCGGGCGCGCAGCCTTTCGCCTTCATCCAGCCGTGTTGATGCATGAAGGGGCAAAGCATATGCGCGATGGCGAGAGCTACACCGCCCAAATAAGCGCCGTTCTGCGCGATGGGGCGCCTTTGCCCTGGGGCGCTTAACTTTTTGGCAATAATTTGCGCGCCATGCTGCTTGTTACACGCCCGTTACATCGCGCGCGTGACACGACTCAAATTTTGTGGTGCACTGAGAGTGCACAACCCACACATCGAGAGGAGACATCTATATGACCTTGAGTTCGCATCTGCAGGAACTGAAGAAAAAACACCAATCTCTCTCGCTTCAAGTTGATGAAGCACAACGCCAGCCCGGGATGAATTCGATCCAAGTGGCAGCGATGAAAAAGCAAAAGATGCGCCTCAAAGAAGAAATCGCGCGGCTTCAGCACGCCTAAATCAAGCGCGGCTGGCCAGCGAGGCGAGCCGCGCCCCACCTGAAATCAATAGAGCCGCAAGCAACAAGCGCCAGCTTGGGGCAGCAACCCCTGCGGCAATCAAAGCGAGTGTTGAGAGCAAAGGCGCGGCATAGCTTGCCACGCCAAGCATCTGTATATCGCCGCGCTTTACCCCAATATCCCAAACATAAAACGCTAGCCCAACAGGCCCAAGCCCAAGCCCGATCACGCTGATCCAGCCAAGCGCGGCTTGCGGCCAAACGGTTTGCTCAAAGGTTAGATGCGCGAGGGTCGAGAGGGCCGCTGTTGCAAGGCAGAAAATCGCAACGCTGGCGGTTGGCACATCGGCCAAACGGCGCGAAAGAACCGAATAGCCCGACCAAACAACCGCACAGCCCGCCGCCAAGATATAGCCCAAGATCGCCGTCTCTGGCCGCGCTGCATCGCCCCCCGCCGCGCCAATAACAAGCGCCGCGCCAATCAGCGCAATCACCCCGCCAATCACATGGCCGCGCTTAAGTTGCTCGCCCGGCAAAAGCCCCGAAAACAGCACGATCAAGAGCGGCCAAAGATAAGCGATCAGTCCAGCCTCAACAGCAGGCGCGGCGCGCAGGGCAGAGAAATAAAGGAAGTGATAGCCAAACAGACCCACGGTTCCAAAGGCATAGACCTTCCAACTGATCCGCCGCAACGCGCGCGATTCACCCGTAGACATCACCCAGATCAACCCGATAACCCCACCAATCCCAAAGCACATGGCATTGAGCTGCAAAGGCGGCATCGGGGCGGCACCTACCGTAAAAAGCGCCAAAAGCGCCCACAGGAGAATGGCGATGAAGCCGATAAATGTTGCGCTGGAACGGGTCATCCATCTGCCTTAGCGCGCGCAAAGAAAAAGGGCCAGCCCGAAGGCCAGCCCTTTGAAATTCGCAGCCCTGATCGGATCAGGTGAAGTACTGGCCGCCATTTGCAGTGATCGTCGAACCGGTGATGAAACCGGCATCGTCGGAGGCGAGGAAAACCACACAGCGCGCGATCTCTTCTGGCTCGCCAAGGCGCCCAACTGGGATCTGCCCGATGATGCTTTCACGCACCTTTTCCGGAACCGCCATCACCATATCCGTGCCGATATAGCCGGGGCAGATCACATTCACAGTCACGCCTGCGCGCGCGCCTTCTTGGGCCAGCGCTTTGGTAAAGCCGATATCGCCGGCTTTGGCGGCAGAGTAGTTGGCTTGGGCAAACTGGCCCTTTTGCCCGTTGATTGACGAGATATTGATCACGCGGCCGAATTTGCGCTCGCGCATGCCGGGCCAAATCGGATGGGTCATGTTGAACACGCCGGAAAGGTTCGTATCCATCACTTCTTGCCATTGTTCGCGGGTCATTTTGTGAAACGGCGCATCGCGGGTGATGCCAGCGTTATTGACCAAAACATCAATGGGGCCGAGCTCCGCCTCAACCTTGGCAATGCCAGCAGCGCATTCATCATAATCAGCAACCGACCACTTAAAGGTCTTGATGCCGGTTTCTTTGGTGAAAGCGGCGGCGGCATCATCATTGCCTGCATATGTCGCTGCAACGGAATATCCCGCAGCTTGCAAAGCCTTGCTGATGGATGCGCCGATACCGCGTGATCCGCCGGTGACGAGGGCTACTCTGGCCATGATATCCTCCCAAGGATTGTAATCTTGTTTCGCAATATTGCTCGGGCACGCAATTTTCTTGCGCGCCCGATTTTTTGTTTAATCGCGTTCTACACAGAGCGCAACCCCCATGCCGCCCCCGATACACAGTGTCGCAAGGCCTTTTTTGGCGTCGCGGCGCTTCATCTCAAAGAGCAGCGTGTTGAGCACGCGGCAGCCAGACGCGCCGATCGGGTGACCAATGGCAATCGCGCCGCCGTTTACGTTGACGATTTCTGGATCCCAGCCCATTTCTTTGTTCACAGCACAGGCCTGCGCGGCAAAGGCTTCGTTGGCTTCCACAAGGTCAAGATCCTCGGGCTTCCAGCCAGCTTTGGCCAAGGCTTTGCGCGATGCATAGATCGGGCCAACGCCCATGATAGATGGATCAAGACCAGCCGTTGCATAAGAAACGATCCGCGCGAGTGGCTCAATGCCGCGCTTTTCAGCATTGGCAGCCGACATCAGCAAAGTGGCCGCAGCGCCATCATTGAGGCCAGAAGCATTCGCCGCAGTAACCGAACCTTCTTTATCAAAGGCAGGGCGCAGCTTTTGCATTGCCTCGATTGTTGCGCCGTGGCGGATATATTCATCCGAATCGACTGTGATATCGCCCTTGCGGGTCTTGATCGTAAAGGCGGTGATCTCGTCGGCGAACTTGCCCGCCTTTTGCGCAGCTTCGGCTTTGTTCTGTGAGGCGACGGCGAATGCGTCTTGTTGGTCGCGGGTGATTTGGAATTTCGCAGCAACGTTTTCGGCCGTGTTGCCCATGTGATAGCCGTTGAACGCATCCCATAGGCCGTCTTTGATCATCGAATCGATGAATTTCATATCGCCCATTTTGTGGCCATTGCGCAGATTGGCAACATGGGGGCTCATCGACATATTTTCCTGGCCGCCAGCCGCAACAATATCGGAATCACCAAGCAGGATGTGCTGCGCGCCAAGCGCAACGGCGCGAAGGCCCGAGCCGCAGACTTGGTTGATGCTCCAGGCGCTGCTTTCTTGGGGAAGGCCAGCATTGATATGGGCTTGGCGGGCTGGGTTTTGGCCTTGGCCAGCGGTCAGCACCTGGCCAAGAATTGTTTCGGACACTTCGCCCTTTTCAATCCCGGCGCGCGCGACGACTTCTTCAAGAACGGCAGCGCCCAAATCATGGGCTGGTGTATTTGCGAATGCTCCGCCAAAGCTGCCAACGGCTGTACGTGCGGCGGATGCGATTACGACTTGGGTCATGTGATGTCCTCTCCCGGGTTACAGGGGAAGACTGGCGCAGCGCTGCTCATTAGGCAACTGGCAGATTCCTCCCCAATTGCCCTTTAGCTACGCTGCGGACGCAGCATAATCAACGCCGACGATGCCGCAGGCGCATAAATGGCGCGCGTTTGCTAACCCGCCATGCGTTCGTTTTCATCCAATAGCCAGCTTGGGCGCAATGTCGGGACGCCAAAATAATGCCCCTGCAAACAGTCGATCCCAGCATCAATCAAAACCTGCGCATCAGCGGGGTTTTCAACGAATTCGGCAACGGTAAACATCTCGAAATGCTGCGCGATCGAGATCAAAGCATTGGTCAGAACCTGATTGTCTGGCGAATTGGCGATGCCGCGGATGAACTGCCCGTCAATTTTGATAATGTCGAAGTAGAACTCTTTGAGATAGCGAAAGGCCGTATAGCCCGCGCCAAAATCATCCAGCGCAAAAGAAACGCCCTTTGCCTGAAGCTCGCGCATAAACACAGTGACCATATCCGGCATCACCATCGCCGAGCTTTCCGTGATCTCAAGGATCAGCCGTTCGGCAATATCAGGCGCGCGCGCCAGCCCCTCATCCAAAGCCGCGCGCCACCGGGGATAACCGATTGAACGTGCGGACATATTGATCGAGAGCCGCAAACCGGGCACTTCAGAAAGCGTGCGCAGCCCCATCTCAATCGAGAGGCAATCAAGCATCCGCCCCATCTCATGGGTCTCCACCACTTCGATGAAATCCTTGGCTGGGATCACCCGCCCGGTTTCATCCAAAACCCGCAGCAACCCTTCATGAAAAGCAACCCGATCCGGCTGTTGCGCCGAAACGACGGGCTGATAGGCCAGCGTGACCTGTTTGCGCGCCAAAGCCTGGCGCACCATCACCATCGTATCGCGGTCCCGTTGCGATATGGCCGTCGAAAGGGGGCTCCCCATTTCGGCTTCATATGCATCAGATGAGTCTATTCCAGTGCCACGCATTTTTTCCACTCCACAGCAAGTTCAGCTCAGAATGGGCTTGATTGGCTAACAGCGGGTAAAGTGCTGCATTTGAAGCTTTTTCGTGCTAAATTTGGGCGCTGGTATAGAAGTATTTGATTTCAGGGGATTTTGATGGCTGAGCGTTGCGGTTGGGTTGGAAATGAAGAGATTTATAGGGATTATCATGATCATGAGTGGGGCGTTCCTGAATGGGATAGCCGTGCTTTATGGGAGAAACTGATTCTTGATGGGTTTCAGGCCGGGCTAAGCTGGATCACGATCCTCAAGAAGCGCGAGAGCTTTCGCGAGGCCTTTGCCGGCTTTGATCCCAATGTGGTCGCCGAGTGGGGCGAAGCGGATGTTTTGCGCCTGCTCGATAACCCCGGCATCATTCGCCATCGCGGCAAGATCGAAGCGACGATCGGCAACGCAAAAGCATGGCAAAAGATCGAGGCGCGCGAAGGCTTTGATACCTGGCTCTGGGCCTATGTCGATGGCGCGCCGCTGCAAAACGCGCCCAAAACGCTTGCTGATGTTCCGGGCAAGACTCCCCTTTCCGAGCAGCTCTCAAAAGACCTCAAGCGCGAGGGGTTCAAATTCTGCGGGCCCACGATTGTCTATGCCTTCATGCAGGCCGTGGGCATGGTGAACGATCATCTGATCACCTGCCCAAGTTGCGCGCCAACCAAGGCCCTGGCCAAGCGCTAATCACTCAGTCGCGGGCTTTGCAATAAGGGCAGCGACAATCGCGCGCGCGCTATCAGAATACCAATCCGCATCGCCGCGAAGGCGCGCAACCTCGCGCCCCTCAGGATCAATCAGCACGGTGACAGGAAGCGCAAGAACCCCCATTTCGCGAGCCAGCTGTTGCTTGGGATCAAGGTAAACGGGCAGGTGTTCAATCGAGACTTCCGTAAAAAAGCGATTGATCGCAGCAGGCGGATTGCGCCCGGTCGCGATGGTGATCACCTCAAAATCATCGCCGCCAAATTCGCCCTGAAGCGCATCAAGCTGGGGCATCTCTTTGCGGCAAGGCGCGCACCACGTCGCCCAGAAATTCGCCAGAACCCAACGCCCTTTGAAATCCTCAAAGCTATGCGTGCCGCCTTTAAGCGCGCTGAACTCCGTTGAAGGAACCATTTCCGGCGCGCTGACAAAGACGAGCTTTTTCAGCGTGTCTTCGCGCAAGGCCTCTAAAGTGGCTTGATCCGCCGCCATCGCAGTGTTTGCGAAGAGCGCAAGGGCCGTATAGAGAGCAACAAACCAAATTTTCTTCATATCCAAACTCCCGGATGGGCCAAATGACAGACAAATCCTCCAACGCCATGTGGGGCGGACGTTTCGCCGCCGGACCAGACGCCATCATGGAAGCGATCAACGCCTCTATCGGCTTTGACAAGCGCATGTATGCACAAGACATCGCAGGATCGCGCGCCCATGCCGCTATGTTGGCCGCCACAGGCATCATCACCGATAACGATGCCGCCGCGATTGGGGAAGGGCTTCTCACGATCTTGTCAGAGATTGAGGGCGGAACCTTTGAATTTTCCACCGCGCTTGAAGATATTCACATGAATGTAGAGGCGCGCCTGAAGGAAATCATCGGTGCGCCAGCCGGGCGCCTGCATACGGCCCGTTCGCGCAATGATCAGGTCGCCACCGATTTCAAGCTCTGGACCCGTGATCAATATGACGCCGCGATTGCCGGGCTTGAGGCGCTTCAACGCGCACTTTTGGCTCAGGCTGAGGCGGGCGCAGATTGGGTTATGCCCGGCTTTACCCATCTGCAAGTCGCCCAACCCGTCACTTGGGGCCACCATATGATGGCTTACGTCGAAATGCTTGGCCGCGATGTTTCGCGTTTCAGGGATGGCCGTGCGCGGATGAATGTCTCGCCGCTGGGTGCTGCTGCACTGGCAGGAACCTCCTTCCCGATTGATCGCGAGATGACAGCCAAAGCGCTGGGCTTTGATGCGCCAGCCGCCAACAGCCTTGATGCCGTTGCTGATCGCGATTTTGCGCTCGAATTCCTCAGCTCAGCGACCATTGCCGCGATGCACCTGAGCCGCCTTGCGGAAGAGTTGGTGATCTGGTCCTCAGCACAGTTCCGCTTTGTGGCCCTGTCGGATCGTTTTTCGACCGGCTCTTCCATCATGCCGCAAAAGAAAAACCCGGATGCAGCCGAGCTGATCCGCGCCAAGATCGGCCGGATCATGGGCGCGATGGTTGGGCTTTTCACCGTGATGAAGGGCCTGCCGCTGACCTATTCCAAGGACATGCAGGAAGACAAAGAGCAAGTCTTTGATGCTGCCGATAGCCTGATGCTGGCGCTCGCGGCGATGGAGGGCATGGTTTCCGATATGTCCGCCAATGTGGATGAATTGCGCATTGCTGCGGCCACTGGGTTTTCAACCGCCACTGACCTTGCTGATTGGCTCGTGCGCGCGCTGGGCCTGCCGTTTCGCGATGCCCACCATATCACCGGCGCGCTTGTCGCCATGGCCGAAAGCAAGGGCTGCGATCTGCCTGAGCTCAGCCTTGAGGATATGAAATCGGTTCACGATGGCATTACAGAGGCGGTGTTTGATGTGCTGGGGGTTGATAATTCCGTCGCTTCGCGCACAAGCTACGGGGGAACTGCGCCGATCCAAGTGCGCGCGCAGATCGCTCGTTGGAAAGAGGTGCTTGGATGAAACGTGCTGCCGCTTTGATCTCTATTTTGGCCCTGCTGGCAAGCTGTGGGGTGAACGGTGCGCCAAGCCGCCCCGTTGATCAGGCGCGCAAACCAAAGATCAGCGGCGAAAGCTATTTCGGCTATGACAGCCGCTATGGCATGGTCCAAGGCACCAAAATCAACCTTCATTTTGGCAGCTAGAGCCATGTCAGCTTTGCGGATGATCTATCTTGGGCTCGCGCTTTGGGGCGCCATTCACCCGATGATCTATTTGGTCCCGTGGATTCGTGAAAACGGCCCAAGCATCACGGGAATTGTTGAAGCGTGGCAAGCCAATGCGGCCACCTCTGCCCTCGCTTGGGATCTGCTGATCGCGGCCATTGCGCTCTCAATCTGGGTGATCGCCGAAACGCGGGTGCGGCGCAATTGGGTGGCGCTTTGGGCATTGCCTGCCACCCTGTTTATCGGCGTCAGCTGCGGGCTGCCACTTTATCTCTTTTTGCGCACAAGGGCCAAAACCTGATGGATCACTTTCTCTATCGCAACGGCGCGCTTTACGCCGAAGATGTTTCGCTTGCGCAGATCGCCGCGCAGGTCGGCACGCCGTTTTACTGCTATTCTACCGCCACGCTGACACGCCATATCGAGGTCTTCAATGAGGCGCTGCATGGCATGGAACACCTCGTTTGCTTTGCGATGAAAAGCAATTCCAACCAAGCGGTTCTGCGCCTGATTGCAGGGCTTGGAGCGGGCGTTGATGTTGTCTCTCAAGGGGAATATCTGCGGGCCAAAGCGGCTGGGTTTCCCGGCGATCGCATCGTTTTTTCCGGCGTTGGCAAGACCCGCGAAGAAATGCGCATCGCCCTTGAAGGCGGCATCCGCCAGTTCAATATCGAGAGCGAACCAGAGATGCGCGCGCTCTCCGAAGTGGCCACGGGTTTGGGCAAGGTTGCCCCCATCACGATCCGGGTAAATCCGGATGTTGACGCCAAAACCCATGCCAAAATCGCGACCGGCAAATCAGAAAACAAATTCGGCATCCCGATTGCAAAGGCCCGCGCTGTTTATGCCGAAGCCGCCGCTTTGCCCGGGCTTGAAGTGGTTGGGATTGATGTTCACATCGGCTCGCAGCTTACCGATCTTGCGCCATTCGAGGCCGCTTATACCAAAGTTGCCGAGCTGACAGAGCAACTGCGGGCTGATGGCCACAACATCCGCCGCCTTGATCTTGGCGGTGGCCTTGGCATCCCTTACGAGCGCTCAAATACTGCGCCGCCTTTGCCGATGGAATATGGCGATGTGATCCGGCGCACCGTGGGCCATTTGGGCTGTGAAATTGAGATCGAACCGGGCCGTCTGATCTCGGGCAATGCGGGGATCATGGTTTCTTCTGTGATCTATGTAAAAGAGGGCGAGGGCCGCGATTTCCTGATCCTTGATGCGGCGATGAACGATCTGATCCGCCCGGCCATGTATGAAGCGCACCACGATATCATCCCGCTGAACGAGCCAGAAGCCGGCGCCGAGCAAGCCAAATACGATATCGTCGGCCCCGTTTGCGAATCGGGCGATACCTTTGCCAAGCAGCGCGATATGCCTGCGCTGGCCGAAGGGGATATTGTCGCCTTTCGCTCCGCAGGGGCTTATGGCGCGGTGATGGCGAGCGAATATAACTCACGCCCGCTTATCCCAGAGGTGCTTGTGCATGGCGATCAATTCGCTGTCATCCGTGCGCGTCCCAGCTATGAAGAAATGATAAACCGCGATACGGTTCCTCAATGGCTTCTCGAATAGCGCCGCGCAAAAGGGCCCAAAGGCCAAACCCGCGCCGGTAAGCGCAAAGGCAAAGCCCGCGCATATAGGCGCAAAAAGGCAAAGGATGTATGAGCGACGCAAAATCATCCCCTAAGGTGCCCAAGCATCTGACCTGGCCGATCCGGTTGACCCGGGCCGGGATGATTGGCGAGCGCGGATTGCGCGCGTTTTGGCCGCTTGCAACGGTCTTGATGGCGGCGCTTGCGGCCTTGATGTTTGGCGCGCAGGATGTGCTGCCGCTTGAAGCGGTTTGGGGCATCACTGTTTTGGTGATCCTCGCAAGCTTAGCCGCGCTGATCTACGGCATCCGCCAGTTCCATTTCCCCCGCCGCTCAGAGGCCCTCGCCCGGCTGGATGAAAGCACCCCGGGCCGCCCGATTGCGGCACTAATGGATACCCAAGTGATCGGGGCCAATGATGCGGCCTCCGCCGCCGTCTGGGCTGCGCATCGCAAACGGATGGAGGCAAGCGCCGCCAGCGCCCGCGCCCCTGCGCCCAATCTGCAAATCTCGCGCTTTGATCCCTATGCGTTGCGCTATGCGGCCCTTCTTGCGCTGGTGATGGCGCTGCTCTTTGGCTCTTTCCTGCGGGTTGGCTCTGTTGGGCAAATGGCGCCGGGAAGCGGCAATGGCGCGCTGGCCAGCGGCCCTTCATGGGAGGGCTGGATCGAGCCGCCCGCCTATACCGGCAAGCCTGCGCTTTATCTCAATGATATCGCCCCCGGCCCAATCAATGCCCCCAAGGGAAGCGAAGTAACCCTGCGCCTCTACGGCGAGGTTGGTGCGCTCAGCGTGGCGCAGGATATTACGGGCCAGATGGGCGCGCTGCCCGATGCCTCCCTGCCCGAACAATCCCTGACGATCCGCCAAAGCGGCACGCTCGCAATTGAGGGCCAAAACGGCGCGGCCTGGCAAATCACCGCGATTCCCGATGTGGCCCCGGTGATCCGCCTTGATGGGATGGTTGAACGCGCCGCAAACGGCGAAATGCAGCTGCCCTTTGCGGTCCTTGATGATTACGGGATCACTGCCGGGCGCGCGATTATCCGCCTCGATCTGGCAACGGTCCCGCGCCGCTATGGCTATATAGGCGCGCCCGAAGCTCGCCCTGATATCGTGCTTGATCTCCCGATGACGATCTCCGGCGATCGGCGCAGCTTTGCTGAGGTCTTGATCGAAAACCTATCCGAGCATCCATGGGCCGATCTGCCGGTTGAGATCGCGCTTTATGTCGATGATGCCGCCGGGCAAACCGGCCAAACCGATCCGCTGGTGATTGATCTTCCGGCCAAGCGCTTCTTTGATCCGGTCGCTGCGGCGGTGATTGAGGAACGGCGCGAACTGCTTTGGAATATCTCCAATGCGCCGCGTGTGGCCCAAGTTTTGCGCGCGATCAGCTATAGGCCGGATGATCTGTTTAACTCTGCCACAGCCTATCTCAAACTGCGGATTGTTATGCGCCGGCTTGAGGAAGAAGGCCTAAGCAAAGAGGCGCGTGATGAGATCGCCCAAGTGCTTTGGGATATCGCTGTCCAGATCGAGGATGGCTTGCGGGCGGATGCGGCCGAACGCCTTCGCCAAGCCCAAGACAAGCTTTCCGAGGCGATCAAACGCGGCGCCTCAGACGATGAAATCGCAGGGCTGATGGATGAGCTGCGCGAAGCGATGGATAATTACGTCCGCCAGCTTGCCCAGCAACAAAGCGAAAACGGCGATGCACAGCAACAGGCCGACGCCCAGAATATGCAGCAAATCACCGGCGATCAAATTCAGCAAATGATGGATCGTTTGCAAGAGCTGATGGAACAAGGCCGCACCGCCGAGGCCCAAGAGCTTCTCGAACAGCTGCGCCAATTGATGGAGAATATCCAAGTTGCCCAAGGTCAGGGCGGCCAAGGCCAGCAAAGCCAAAGCGAACAAGCGATGAACGGGCTAAGCGACACGCTGCGCGAACAACAAGGCCTAAATGACGAAACCTTCAGCGATCTCCAAGACCAGTTCAACCAAGACCCCGGCGCCGATGATGGCGCTGAGGGTGATAGCGGCGATGAGGGCGGCGGCGAGAGCCCGGAAGAGGGATCAGAAGGCCCGCGCGGCGATGGAGAAGGCTCTGAGGGCGAAGGCGGCCAGCAAGGCGGATCGCGCCAAGGCGATGAGCGCGGCAAAGGCGGATCCGGCGTTGGTGGTGCAGAGAACGGCAGCCTCGCGGATCGCCAGAAAGCGCTCCAAGATGAGCTGAACCGCCAAAAAGGCGCGCTGCCCGGCGGCGGCGGCGAAGAGGGCGAAGCTGCACGCGAGGCGATTGATCGGGCCGGGCGCGCGATGAAAGACGCAGAAAACGCCCTGCGCGAGGATGATTTTGCCGGGGCGCTTGATAGCCAATCCGAAGCGATGGAAGCCCTGCGCGATGGGATGCGCAATCTGGCCGAGCAAATGGCACAAGAACGCTCTGAGCAGGGCGGCCAACAGGGCGAAGCGATGGGGCGCGCCGGCCAATCTGATCGCCAAGATCCCCTAGGCCGCAACGCCGGCAGCGCGGGCCAAGCCGGCACGCAGGATCAAATGCTTCAGGGGGAAGATGTCTATCGGCGCGCGCGCGAATTGCTCGATGAAATCCGCCGCCGTTCAAGCGATCAAGAGCGCCCAGATGTCGAGCTGGAGTATCTCAAGCGCCTGCTGGACCGGTTCTAAACGGGGCTATTCGCTCTTGGTGAGAGAGGAGAGCAGCTCTGTCAGCTTGGCCGCAGAGCCCTGCATGGCCCCATCGAGCCAAGCGCGCAACCCATTGATAAAGCTAACATACCCGCTCAACACCCCTTCAAGCGCAGGGACAGCAGCAGCGATTTTGGGCGCAAATGCATAAAGCGCAACAGCCAACACAGCGATCAATATGATCAGCCCAAAGCCGCGGCCAAACCCATTGCGCCGCGCACCATTGCTGATGGCCTCTTCTTCCTCAAAAGCTTCGGCCTCTTCGCGATCCGAACTGGCGCGCAAGGTTGAGTTGATCTCTTCAATATCGGGCAGCAAATCGCGCCGCTTGCCCGAGCGCGCCGCGCCAGCACCGGCGCCCAGATCGCTTTCATCCACGCCGCGCAAACGGGCCATCCGCTCGCGCAGACCGCGCTTGGTGCTGCCTTCGGATGTGTTGCTCTCGTCAATGCCAAGGTCGGGCTGGGTTTCGAGCATATCATTCTCGGCGCGCCGGGCTTCGCTTTCGCGCGTTGCCTCATCGCGCAGAATATCCAAAACGCCATCATCAAGCTCGCGCCGGATAAATTCGCCGCGCGGCGCGGAATCATCGCCATCGCTTTCCTCTGAATCGTCGTCGGCTTCGTCTTGCGCAGGTTCATACTGCTGCTCAGGCTCTTGATCAGGCGCATTGGCTTGGGCCTCGGCCTGCTCATCAAGCTTCATCCCAAGCTCGTCTGCCAAATCCGCATCCTGATTGGCGGGGCGCTGAAACCAGGTATGGCCACAGTTGGAGCACTGCACATCACGCCCGCCATCGGGGATAACTTGCGCATCAACTTCGTATTGCGCACCACAATTGGGACAAATCAGCCGCATATATTCCTCATTACCGTGACGCTTCGCGCCGGTTTTTCTGCCCATTTTCGCCAATTGTTAACAATGGCAATCGGATTGTCCAAGGTTTTGCGTTACAAAGATTGAAACAATCCGCAAGCTGAGGCAAAACTGTCGCGGCAGTATATGGGGAAATAGGCGTGATCGAGTTACAGGATGTGGCCTATGGCTACGGTGGAAGTGATCTTCTTACGAATGTGTCGCTGACGCTTGCGCCGGGATCGTTTTACTTTCTGACAGGGCCTTCGGGCAGCGGCAAAACCACGTTTCTCAAGCTGTGCTACCGCGATTTATTGGCCAGTTCGGGGCGGGTGACGATCCTTGGCCAAGATGCGCGCTTGATGGAGCGCGATGATGTTGCCCTGTTGCGCCGGCGCATTGGCGTTGTGCATCAGGATTGCCAGTTTTTGGATCACCTTTCTGTCGCTGAAAACGTCGGCCTCCCGCTAACGGTCTCTGGCCGGGCAGAAGAGGCGGAAAACCTTGGGGAATTGCTCTCTTGGGTTGGCCTTTCAGACCATGCAAATGCCCGCCCGCCCGAGCTTTCCGGCGGCGAGCGCCAGAGGGTTGCTTTGGCGCGCGCGGTGATCATGTCGCCCGATGTTGTGATCGCGGATGAACCGACCGGAAACGTCGATTGGGAGATGTCGCTGCGCCTACTCAGCCTGCTGGTTGAACTCAATCGCATGGGCAAAACCATCCTGATCGCGACCCATGATCTCAATCTTATCCGCGCCGCCAAGGCCCAAGTCGCAGCACGCGTTTTGCGCATTTCCAACAAAACATTGCAAGCCGCAGGAGCTGATCTATGAGTGCGGCGCTGAGACATATCGCGCGGATGCTGGGCTTTGAAAGCTCGGCGGATCGCATCGTGCCGCCAACCGGCTTTACCGCGCAACTGACCCTCTTTACCGCAGGCGCCATGGCCTTTTTGGCGGTCTTTGCGCTGGCGCTTTCGCTGGCCACAGGGCGGCTTGCCGATCGCTGGGCATCCGAGCTGGCCATGACGGCCACCGTGCGCATCGCCGCCCCCGTTGGCCAGATGACAGCCCAAACCGCCGCCGCCCTCAAAGTGCTTGAAACAACGCCCGGCGTGGCCTCGGCGCGGGCCTTGGATACGGCCGAAGAACGCGCGCTTCTGGCCCCCTGGTTTGGGCCGGATCTGCCGCTTGATACTCTGCCCATCCCGCAATTGATCGAAGTGGTTGAAACCCCAGATGGCTATGATGCGCAAGGGCTGCGCCTGCGCCTTTCTGCCGAAGCGCCCGGCGCGGTTTTGGATGATCATACCCGCTGGCGCAAACCGCTGGTGCGGGCGGCTACGCGCCTGCGCGGGCTTGGGTTTCTCTCCATTCTGCTGATCGGCGCAGCCACCGGCGCGATGATCACGCTGGCCGCCAATGCAGCCCTTGCGGCCAACGCCCAAGTGATCCGGGTGATGCGCCTTGTCGGGGCGGAGGATGCTTATATCGCGGGCGCATTCGTGCGCCGCTTTACCCTGCGCGCGCTGCTCGGGGCGATTATCGGCACAGCTGTTGCGATGATTGCCATCACCTTTTTGCCAAGCGCGGGCGGGCAGGGCAGCTTCCTGACTGGGCTTGGCTTTAAGGGGGCGCAATGGCTTGCCCCGCTGCTGATCCCGCTGCTTGCTGCAAGCGTTGCTTTCGGCGCAACCCGCATGGCCGCAAGGCGCACTTTACGAGGCTTGATGTAATGAAAAACCCGATCCAATGGTTGCTCTCGATTGTCTTTATTCTTCAGATGTATCTGGTGATGATCGTGATGGCGGCGGCCTATTATCCGCTGGCGCTGTTTGATGCGCGCTATGCCTTTCACGCGGTTCGGACCTATTGCCGCTATGTGCGTTTTTCGGCGCGCTGGCTGATCGGGCTGCGCACTGAAATCCGCGGAGAAACCCCTCAGGGCGAGGTTCTTATTGCCTCAAAGCATCAGAGCTTTCTTGATATTATCCTGATCGTTTCGGTCGCGCCGCGCCCCAAATTCATCATGAAAAAGCAAATCCTCTGGACCCCGATCGTTGGCTTCTTTGCCAAGCGGATGCGCTGCGTTGCGGTGGATCGTGGCAAGCGCGGCGTGGCGATTAAACAGATGGTTGAGGATGTCAAAAACAACAACGCTGACCCTGCCCAACTGATCATCTTTCCGCAAGGAACCCGCGTCGCCGCCGGCGCCCATCTGCCCTACAAAATCGGCACGGCTGTGCTCTATGAACAAACTGGCCAAGCCTGTGTTCCGGCAGCGACGAACGTTGGGGTTTTCTGGCCGCGCCACGGCTTTTATCGCAAGCGCGGATTGGCCATCCTTGAGTTTTTGCCCGTGATCGAACCGGGCCTCTCGAAAGAAGATTTCATGACCCGTTTGGAGGCAGATATCGAGACAGCGTCGGATGCCTTGATGCATGAAGCGGGCTTTGATTTGCCCGCAAAGGCGATTGAAAAATAGGAAAGAGCAATGGATTTCATTCAAGATATCAACGCGCTAGAGGTAATTTACTCTCGCCCACCAAGCGATGCAGCGATGCGCAAAGTCGCCCGCCGCCTCACGCCGCAATACGCCAAATGGATCGAGGCTTCGCGCTTTTGTGTTGTCTCAACGGTTGGGCCCGAGGGCGCTGATGGTTCGCCGCGTGGCGATGAAGGCCCTGTTGTGCGTGCCCTTGATCCAGGCACTTTGGCCATGCCCGATTGGCGGGGCAATAATCGGGTCGATACCCTGCGCAATATCGTGCGCGACGGGCGAATTGCGCTGCTGTTTCTCGTGCCCGGATCGCGCGGCACTGTGCGGGTAAATGGGCGCGCCAAACTCACGGCGGACGCGGACCTATGCAAAAGCTTTGCGCGCGGGGATGCGCAGCCGAGTACCGTGATCGTGATTGAAATCGAAGAGATCTATATCCAATGCGCACGCGCTATTATGCGCTCGGCTCTTTGGGAAAGCACTGTGCCTGAGGGCCTGCCGAGCTTTGGCGATATCATTGATGAAATCACCCAAGGCGAGATCGACGGCGCATCCTTTGATCAAGAATGGCCCGCGCGCGCCCGCGAGAGCATGTGGTAGCCAGAGGCGCCTAAGCCGCCAGCCCCTTTGAGCCGATATCAAGGAATTTGCTGCGCCGCTCCGCCAAAAGCGCCTCCGGCTTCTTCTTGGAGAGGTCTTTGACCATCGCCTCAAGCGCCTTGCCAACAGAGGCAATCGCCGCATCGCGATCCCGCTGTGCGCCGCCCATTGGCTCTTTGATAATCTGATCAATCACGCCAAGCTTATGCAAATCCTGGGCCGTCAGGCGCATCGCCTCGGCCGCTTCGCGCATCTTGCCCGCGTCTTTCCATAGGATCGATGCGCAGCCCTCTGGCGTGATCACCGAATAGATCGAATGCTCCAACATGGCGACCTTATTGGCCGTTGCAAAAGCCACAGCCCCGCCCGATCCGCCTTCGCCAACAATCACCGAAATCAGCGGCACTTTGATCTGCAAACATTTCTCGGTCGAACGCGCAATCGCCTCGGATTGGCCGCGCTCTTCTGCGCCCTTGCCCGGGTATGCGCCTGGTGTATCGACAATCGTAATCACCGGAATGCCAAAGCGCCCGGCCAGATCCATCAAACGGATCGCCTTGCGATAGCCCTCAGGGCGCGCCATGCCGAAATTGCGCTCAATCCGGCTCTTGGTATCGCTGCCCTTCTCATGGCCAATGACCATCACAGGCGTATCGCCAAGCCGCGCGAGCCCGCCCATAACCGCATGATCATCAGCAAAGTTGCGATCACCCGCAAGCGGGGTGTATTCGGTAAACAACGCCTCGATATAATCTTTGCAATGGGGGCGATCCGGATGGCGCGCCACCTGGCATTTGCGCCAAGGGGTTAGATCCTTGTAAAGATCGCGCAGCATGTCCGCGGCCTTCTTATCCAAAGCGGCCGCTTCTTTCTCAACATCCATCTCTTCATTGGCCCGCGCCATGGCACGCAGCTCTTCTGCCTTGCCCTCAATCTCGGCCAATGGTTTTTCAAATTCGAGATAGTTGTTCATCACACGCTCCAGCAAACTCTCTGCCCTTTATATGGCCGGACACGCAGCGCATTGCAACTCAGCATGATTTGCGAAATGGCATGGCGCATTGTATCTTTGTTGAAACTTTGCGTGAAGGGGGATGTCCGATGGATAAACTCGATTTCAAAAAGGCCGACAAAGCCTTCTATTCCGGCAAACAAACCCGCTGGGATCATATCACCCTACCCGAGCTTTCTTTCCTTGCAATTGAAGGCAAAGGCGCCCCAGAAGGCCCGGTCTACGCCGCTGCCCTCGCCGCGCTCTATCCGCTGGCCTATGGGCTGAAATTCGCGGCCAAAGACCAAGGCAAAGATTTTGTCGTCCCGCCCCTAGAGGCGCTCTGGTGGTCACAAAAGCTGGATGCCTATACCCAAGGGCGGCGCGACGAATGGCAATGGCAAGCCCTGCTGCGGATGCCCGATTTCATCACCAAAGAAATGCTAAACGACATCCGCAAAGCAACAACCGCCAAACTCACCAAAAAGCTCGGTGCATCTGCGCTTCCGCCGCTTGATCAAGTCGCCCTGACGCCGATCAAAGAAGGCCCCTGCCTGCAAACGCTTCATATTGGCTCCTACGCCGATGAGGCCCCCGTTCTCGCAGCATTGCACGACGAAATCATGCCCAAACAAGGCCTGACCTTCGCCGGCCCCCACCATGAGATTTACCTCTCCGATCCGCGCAAAACCGCGCCCGAAAAGCTCAAAACCATCCTGCGCCAGCCGGTCAAACCCGCCTAACAAACCAGCGCGCCATCCCCGCCAAAGCACTGGCCCCCCAAGCCCAGATCGCTAAGCTGGCGCAAATCCAAATCCATAAGGATACCCAAAATGAACCGCCTCATTCTCGCCGCCGCCGCGCTTGCCCTCTTGCCGCTCACCGCCCATTCCGCCGATATTCGCTTGGGCGACGACTCCAGCGAATACGCCAACGATGGCGAATGCGATGATCGCCGTTTTCGCGGCCCAGGCGTTACGGAAGAAATGGATTGGGCCGATGCAACCCATGACGCAACCGATTGCCAATCACTCCTGAAGGCCGGAAAAATCTCGCTCTGGATCGAAGCCGATGCGCTCAAAGCAACCCAATGCAGCGCGATTGATTTTGGCTCCAACGCTTCGGAATACTCCGATGATGGCGTCTGCGATGATCCCCGCTTTGAAGGCTGGGCCGCCGCCGAAATCCTAAGCGCCGATGATAAAAACAAAGACGCAAATGATTGCCGCCGCCTGTGCGATTACGGCCTCATCGGCCTGCGCGATTATTAAAAACCCATGGGCTTTTTCTTGGCCCAAATACTCAAATCAAAAGGGCCGCAGCGCAATGCTCCGGCCCTTTCTCAATTCCATCGCGCCAAAAACAGCGCTTATCCAGCAAGCAATTCCGACTGGCTTACAATAACTTCGGCCTGCTTGATGGAGGCAATATCAACCAAACGCCCCTTATAAACAGTCGCGCCCTCGCCATTGGCCTTGGCCGCTTCCATCGCCGCCAAAATCTCGCGCGCCTCGGCAACGGCCGCCTCTGAGGGTGTGAAAACTTCATTGGCCAAAGCGATCTGCTTGGGGTGGATCGCCCATTTGCCAACCATGCCCAAAGTCGCCGAGCGATAAGCCTGCGCGCGATAGCCCTCATCATCCGAAAAATCGCCAAACGGCCCATCAACCGGCAAAAGCCCATGCGTGCGGCAGGCGGCAACGATGGCCGTCTGCGCCCAATGCCAAGGATCAGACCAAAACTTTTCGCCCTCGCGCAGCATGTAATAGTTTTCCTGCGTGCCGCCGATCCCGGTGGTCTGCATCCCCATGGAGGCGGCGAAATCCGCCGCGCCAAGGCTCATCGCTTGCATGCGCGGCGAGGCGGCGGCAATCTCTTCAACATGCGAAAGCCCCGCAGCGCTCTCGATAATCACCTCAAACCCGATCCGCTTCTTGCGCCCCTTGGCCGCTTCAATCGCCGTCACAAGCGCATCAACCGCATAGATATCCGCAGCACAGCCCACTTTGGGGATCATAATCTGATCAAGCCGGTCGCCTGCCTGTTCGAGCAAATCAACCACATCGCGGTACCAATAAGGCGTGTCCAGCCCGTTGATCCGAACGGCCAGCGTCTTGTTGCCCCAATCCACATCACTGATCGCTTCAATGATATTTTTGCGCGCTTGTGGCTTGTCATTCGGCGCAACAGCATCCTCAAGATCAAGGTTGATCACATCCGCCGCAGAGGCCGCCATCTTGGGGAACAGCTTGGTGTTGGAGCCGGGTCCAAAGAGCTGGCAGCGGTTGGGGCGGGCAGGGGGCGTTGGCTGAAGACGGAACGACATCGGCAGACCTTTCGGTAAGGAAATTGCGTTTAGCTTTCTCGCAGAGTTATTAAATTGCGCCCTGCCACGCAAGGCGATTCTGCACTGCGGCGGAGCCATGTCGCTGCGCAAAAACGGCGCGGCGCGCAGGATAGCTCCGCTGCATTTCTTGGCCTGCGCATAATATCCCGAAAACCTGCCATAAGACGCAAGAATCTTCTAAAATGCCGCCGTGCTTTCGAAAAGGAACGAAATAATCCCGCTCAATCCGGTGCAAACTCCTGCCAAATCAGAACCCGGAGAGCGATCATGATCAAAACCCCATACCTCCTCTTTCTCGGCGATGCTGCCGATCCTCTGGCCGCCAAAGTGGCGCAAGGCATCCGCGATTGGCGCCCCGAATTTGCGCTTGGCCAGCTGCGCCTTGAGGGCTGCAAAGCCGATATGGGCCTGCCCGATATGACCCTTGAAGAAGCCTATGCAGCGGGCGCACGCACCATGGTAATCGGTGTGGCCAATCGCGGCGGGGTAATCTCGCCGGAATGGCGCGCAGTGCTTAATGCAGCGCTTGAGGCGGGCTTTGATCTGGCTTCGGGCCTGCACAATCTGCTGCGCGATGATCTTGAGCTTTCGGTCAATGCCGGCCGCTTTGGGCGCGAATTGCACGATGTGCGCGTGCCAAGCGTTGCCTATCCCATTGCCGATGGCACCCCGCGCACAGGCAAGCGCTGCTTGACCGTTGGCACGGATTGCTCGGTCGGCAAAATGTATACATCCCTTGCGATTGATACCGAAATGCGCGCCCGCGGGATGAATAGCGACTTTCGCGCAACCGGCCAAACCGGCATTCTGATTACAGGTGAAGGCGTGCCTTTGGATGCGGTTGTGGCTGATTTCATGGCCGGATCAATAGAATGGTTAACCCCTAATGCCGCGCCCGATCACTGGGATATTATCGAGGGGCAAGGCAGCCTGTTCCATATCTCATATTCCGGTGTCACGCTCGCGCTGATCCACGGCGGCCAGCCCGATGCGCTGATCCTGTGCCACGAGCCAACCCGCACCCATATGCGCGGCCTGCCGGGCTATGCGGTGCCGACGTTGGAAGCGCTGCGCGATGTCGCCTTGCCACTGGCGCGTTTTGCCAATGCGGGCTGCAAGGTTGTTGGGATTTCGATCAACACCAAGGGGATGAGCGATGAAGAGGCGGCAAAATATCTCTCGGAAACCGAGCAGCGCACAGGCCTGCCCACGGTTGACCCGTTCCGCCAAGGCGCGGGGCGGCTGGTTGATGCGCTCGCTGCGATCTGAGATGCTGCGCGCATGAAACTCAAAATCAGCCAAGATACTTTTCGCCTCGCACAGGTCTTTACCATTTCGCGCGGCTCGCGAACGCATGCCCATGTGCTGCGCGTCTCATTGCAAGAGGGCGGCCATATCGGGCAGGGCGAATGCGTTCCTTATGCGCGCTACGGCGAGACGATGGAGAGCGTTGCAGCGCAGATCGAGGGGCTAGGCATGGTGCCGGATCGCCACGCCTTGCAAGAAGCGCTGCCCGCAGGGGCGGCGCGCAACGCGCTTGATTGCGCGCTTTGGGATCTAGAGGCCAAGCGGGCCGGCAAGCGCGTTTGGGAACTGGCCGGATTGCCCGCGCCCGGCCCGGTGATCACCGCCTATACGCTTTCGCTCGACACACCCGAAGCGATGGAAGCCCAGGCCCGCAAACACGCCGCCCGCCCGATCCTCAAGATCAAACTCGGCACGCCCGATGATATGCCCCGTCTTGAGGCCGTGCGCCGCGGCGCGCCCAAATCCACCATTATTATTGATGCCAATGAGGGCTGGAGCGCCGCAGTTTACGCCGATCTTGCCCCGCATCTTTCCCGCCTTGGCGTGGCGCTGGTTGAACAGCCCTTGCCCGCCGGAGAGGATGACGCCCTGCGCGGTATGGCGCGCCCTGTGCCTGTCTGTGCGGATGAAAGCTGCCATGATCGCGGCTCGCTCAACGGGCTGATGGGCAAATACGATATGGTCAATATCAAGCTCGATAAAACCGGCGGGCTCACAGAGGCGCTTTTGTTGCGCGATGCGGCCCGCGCAGCCGGGTTTAAGATCATGGTGGGCTGTATGGTTGGCAGCTCTTTGGCCATGGCGCCCGCGACGATTATCGCCCAAGGCGCAGATGTAACAGACCTTGACGGGCCGCTGCTTCTGGCCGATGACCGAGCAAATCCTTTGCGCTATGATGGCGCAGGAGTGTATCCGCCCGAGGCGGCGCTTTGGGGCTAGGCCCATCTGCGCGCCGGGCCGTTTGAGGAGAAGACCATGAGCCGCATCGTTTACGTCAACGGAGAATACCTGCCCGAAGAAGAGGCCAAAATCTCGGTCTTTGATCGCGGCTTTCTGATGGCGGATGGGGTTTATGAGGTGACATCCGTTTTGGATGGCAAAGTGATCGCCTTTGAGGGCCATGTTGAACGGCTCGCGCGCTCGCTCAATGAGCTTGATATGGCCTCGCCTTTGACGGCGGATGAGATCCTTGAGGTGCACCGCGAATTGATCGCCCGCAACGCGCTTAACGAGGGTGGGGTTTATCTTCAGATCACCCGTGGCGCGCCTAAAGACCGCGATTTTGCCTTTCCCGATCCCGAAGTGACCCCATCAACGGTTGTGATGTTTACTCAAGAGAAGAACCTTGAGCATGCGCCCTCAGTTGGCAAAGGCATCTCGGTGATTTCGATCCCTGATCTGCGTTGGGAACGGCGCGATATTAAGACCGTGCAATTGCTTTACCCCTCTATGGGCAAAATGATGGCCAAAGCGGCGGGCGCGGATGATGCTTGGATGGTTCAGGAGGGCTTTGTGACCGAGGGGACATCCAACAACGCCTATATCGTCAAAGGCGGCAAGATCATCACGCGCGAGACCTCTCATGATATCCTTTCGGGAATCACCCGCGCGGCGATTTTGCGCTTTGCCGCCGAAGCGCAGATGGTCGTTGAAGAGCGCAACTTTACCATTGAAGAGGCCCAAGGCGCTGACGAGGCCTTTATCACTTCGGCGACGACATTCGTTCAGCCCGTTGTCTCGATTGATGGGGCGGCGATTGGTACGGGCAAGCCGGGGGCCGTGGCGCTTCGGCTGCGCGAGATTTACATCGATGAGACCCGCAAGGCCGCGCTTTGATTTAGGGCGGGTTGGGGGCTGTCTGCCCCCGCGCTGCGCGCTCCCCCGAGAGTATTTGAGGCCAAGAAAAAGGGCCGAAATTTGGGCGGGGCGATTGGGGCGATAGGCAAAGAAAAGGGGGCGTGCACTGAGATGTGCCGCCCCCGATTTTTTAGTGTGTGATGCGCCTATGGCAGGGCGTATAGCACTTGAACGTTTTCATCGATGGTGATGTCATCAATTTTCACGTTTTGCAGCAGGCTGATCAATTGGCCATCCAGCTTGATTTCAACATCATTGCCATTGGCCGCAAGAGCGGTTGAGACTGAGAAATCGTCGCCCGGTGTGATGCCAAAGCCGCTGTTGATATTGATAACGATCACATCCTCGGCCGGGTTCATATCGGAGATGACTGTGGTCTCATAGACCTCTGCATCATCCTTGCCGGAGATATTGACCACATCTGCGCCTTCGCCAAGGGCAACCATGGCTGCGCCGCTTGTGTTGATCACATCATCACCCGCGCCGCCATCAAAACTCGCATCGCCCGAAGCAGAAAGCGTATCGTTGCCTTCGCCACCAACAAGAACGGCTGTGCCGGAAAGTACGCTAAGCAGATCATCGCCGGCATTGCCATTGAGCGTTGTGTGCTCGCCGGGGAAGAGATCATCGCCGTGATCCGCAGTTGTGATCACATCGTTGCCCTCAAGCCCATGCACCACATTGATGACCGGCAGGAGCACTTCGAACGTATCATCACCTGCGGTGAGTTTGGTGGAAATCTGTGCATCGGCATCCGGCGCGCCTGTTTCGCTTGAGGCCATGGCGAAGTTGGAGCCATCCAGATCCGCCAGTTTAACGCCTTGAAGAACCGTTTGCAGATTGCCATCCACCAGCACGTTCACGTCTTCGCCATTGTCCGCTTGAAGCAATTCAACTTCGGCGTTCACAGCGTTTTCGTTAAACAGAAGGGTCACGCGATCTTCGGCTGGGTTCATATCGGTGATCAGTGTTGGGTCGTTATCATTTGCTGTGCCGATCTCGACAAAGAACTGATCTTCATTCGCGCCGCCAGTAACAACATCGCCTTCATCGGCAATAATAATATCGTTGCCATAGCCGCCATGAACAGTGTCGGCGCCGGCATTGGCCGCGCCGTCTTCGTCAACGGCAATAAGGAGATCTGCGCCTTCTTCGCCAAAGATCGTATTGGCGCCCGCGCGATCATCGATGAAATCCGCGCCTTTGCCGCCGCGAATGAAATCATCGCCTTCATCACTTTTCTGCACGAAATCGTTGCCAGAGCCAAGGAAGACCCGATCATCGCCATCGCCAGGGCGCACAAGATCTTGGCCCGCGCCGCCATAGATAACATCATCGCCCGTGCCGCCAAGCATCCGGTCATTGCCATCGCCTGCGTTTACGGTGTCATCGCCAGAACCAGCAAAGATGCGATCATCGCCGCCTTTGGAATCGACGTAATCATCACCAGGCCCAGCGACGATCGATTCGCCTAAGTTGTTGCCGATGAAGATGTCGTTTTCATCGGTGAGCTCTTCGGTTTCTGGATCATTTCGTGCGTCTTCAGTGGCCGTGGCTTCATCGTCACCAAAGAAATCAAAAACAAAGGCCAAGCTCAAAAGAGCCGGTATCATCAATAGTGCAATCATTTGTTCACGCCCCCACGTGTAAAAACAAAGTTAACATTACGTTAGCATATTGTGGCCAAGACGCAGCGCACGCAATCCCAATGCGGTCTGATTCAAGGGGATCGCTGAATATATTTGCCCAAATTTCAGCCTATTATGGCTAAAATTGTATTCAATACGCAGCCAGTGGCCGGATTGTTTCGCGTTTCGCATTTTGCACAGATTTGGAACGCTTGGGCTGAGTCGTCGGCGCCTCGGTCAGTTTGAGGACTCCGTGACATTCTGCGCAAAAGCGACCTCGAAATCGGCCTGTTTGGCGGCGTCGGCTTCGGGCTGAGCAGCGCGCCATTGCTCATAGGGCATGCCATAATAAATCTCACGGGCTTGGGCTTTGTCCATCTCGATGCCGCGCGCATTTGCGGCCTCTTGATACCAGCGGCTAAGGCAGTTGCGGCAAAACCCGGCCATATTCATCAGGTCAATATTCTGAACATCCGGGCGCTTGTTCATCAAATGATCGCGCAGGGTGCGAAAGGCGGCGGCTTCGATCTCTAGGCGGGTTTGGTCATCCATTTGGGGCTCCAACTCTGGGGTATCGGGATTATTGGGGATTAAGGGCGATTACAGGGCGGTATTGGCCAAAACGGCCATCAAATGCGGGGCAAGGCGGGCGGCCCATTTCGCCTGATCCGCGCGGGTTGCGATCAAATCTTGGCGCAGCTCGATAAGCACATTGGGCCGCCCATGCTGAAGCGCGTGATGATCAATCGAGTCGCCGGGCAAATGGCCGATATAAGGCTCGTTATCGCCAATGCACCACGGCTCGCCAGTTTCCGCCTCGACCTCGGCGGCAAGCGCTCGGTCCTCGCGCAATGCGTCAAGCAGCGGATCAGTAAGGCGTTTGTCATAGGCCGAAAGAATGCCAATCTGCCAGGGGCGCTTGGGGCGGCCTTTGAGCTGGGGGGTAAAGGAGTGCAGCGCACAGATGGCGCGATCCACGCGCTGGGCGGCGAGGGCTTCAAGCGCCGCGTGGTAGGGGCGGTGAAACGCTTGCAGGCGGCGCTCTTTTTCGGCGGCATCTGCATGGCGATTGGCCGGAATGATCGTTCCATCATAAAGGCGCATCAAAAGGGTCGGATCTTCTTCGCCCCGGTTGGGATCAATCACAAGGCGCGAAAAATTTGAGAGGATCGCCGGCGCATCCAATGCCTCAGAAAGCGCGGCCCCAAGCCCGGCTGTGCCCGGGTCAAAGGCGATATGGCGCGCCATATCCTGCGCCGAAAGCCCAAGCGAGCCGCCGCCGATGCAGGGCGGCACCCGGTTGGTTGCATGGTCGCAGGTGATCAGCCAAGCGCTTGGCCGGGTCTCACCAATGATCGTAAATGGGGCATCTGTGTTCATAATACAGTCACTCAATTGCGCCAGACAGTGATAGAGGGCGCGCGCGCAAAGCGCCAGTTGTCAGCGGGCGGTATTTCAGCCATAACAAGGGCGGCCCACCGTTAAATTTGAAGCACTATGAAGGAGCATGGCATATGAGACGCCTGCGGCACGTGAAGATTGTTGCGACATTGGGGCCAGCATCCAACACCTATAAATCCATCCGAGCGCTGAGCGAAGCCGGCGCGGATGTGTTTCGGCTCAATATGAGCCATGGCGAGCACGAACAAATTCGGGAGCTCCACGGGATCATTCGCAAAGTAGAGGCCGATCTTGGCCGCCCGATTGCCATTCTGGCCGATCTTCAGGGGCCAAAGCTGCGGGTTGGGACCTTTGCCAAGAAAGAGGAAGAGCTGGTTGAGGGCGCGAAATTCCGCCTTGATCTGGATTCAGCAGATGGCGATGCGACCCGCGTTCACCTGCCGCACCCCGAGATTTTTGCAGCGCTAGAGCCCGGCGCAAGCCTGTTGGTCAATGATGGCAAAATCCGCCTCAAGGTTGATGATTGCGGCAAAGATTTTGCCAATTGCACCGTGGTTTTTGGCGGCGCAATTTCCAACCGCAAGGGTGTGAATGTGCCCGATGTTTTGCTGCCCTTGGCGGCGCTGTCGGCCAAGGATCGCCGCGATCTGGAATTCGTTTGCCAGCTTGGGGTTGATTGGCTGGCCCTGTCCTTTGTGCAGCGCCCCGAGGATGTTTTGGAAGCGCGCGAATTGGCCTCTGGCCGCGCCGCGATCCTCTCGAAAATCGAAAAACCCTCTGCGGTTGCCAATTTTGACGAAATCCTCGCGGTTTCTGATGGGATCATGGTCGCGCGTGGGGATCTTGGCGTTGAGCTGCCGGTTCAAAACGTCCCGCCCATCCAAAAGCGGCTCGTGCGCAAATGCCGTGCCGCGGCCAAGCCTGTGATTGTGGCAACGCAAATGCTCGAAAGCATGATCGAAAGCCCGATGCCAACGCGCGCCGAAGTTTCCGATGTGGCAACGGCCATTTACGAAGGCTCGGATGCGATCATGCTCTCAGCCGAAAGCGCGGCCGGGCAATATCCCATCGAAGCCGTGACCACGATGAACAACGTTGCGATCGAGGTTGAGGGTGATCCAACCTACCGCGAAGTGATTGATGCAAGCCGCACAGGCCGCAAAGAAACCGTGGCCGATGCCATCGTATCGGCGGCGCGCGAGATTGCCGAAACCACCGATATCAAAGCCATCGTCTGCTTTTCCGAAAGCGGCACAACTGCACTGCTTACCGCGCGCGAACGCCCGCATGTTCCGATCATCGCAATGACCTCGCGCAAAGGCACGGCCCGCCGTCTAAGCCTCAGCTGGGGGATGCACTGCGTTGTGACCTCAGAGGTGGATCGCTTCAAAATGGCGGTGGTCAATGCGGCCCGTGCGGCGCGCACCGCAGGCTTTGCAACCGAGAAAGATCAGATCGTCGTCACAGCGGGTATTCCGTTTAATCAACCCGGCTCAACCAATATTTTGCGGGTTGCGCCCTGCGAGGAGAGGTTGATTTTTAACTCTGATCCTGAATAGTTGCCTTGAGGGTAATTTATCGGGTGAACGATTATGACGAATGACATTCTATTGATTATCGGGATTGGCATTGCCGCGCTTGCCATCCCGGCGATCATCGGCGCTTTTTCCGAGGGCCGCACACCGCGCGCTGCGGCCATTATGATTATGATTGGGGGCGGTTTGGTTGTTACGGCGGTAACCCAGCAACCCGGCGGATATACATTAAACGAAGTGCCGGATGTTTTTGTGCGCGTGGTCGGCCATATCCTGCGCTAAGCGTCTTTGGCGGGGCCCTTGCGCCCAAACCCCGCCGATCCGCCGCAAATACCAGAGCGTATCCCAGAGCAAACCCCAACAAACATAGACCAAACGCGCCGCTGCGCGCGATTTTTCCTTGCTAAGCTCCAAAAGCCTGCTTATACGCGCGCTTTCTAGGTGCGGGACCGGCTCACGAGGCATGCCGAGTCGCGCAATAAACCTCTCGAACGAAGGAGACGGAAATGCCCAAGATGAAGACCAAATCGAGCGCCAAAAAGCGCTTCAAAGTGACAGCGTCCGGCAAAGTGCTGGCAGGTCAGGCCGGCAAACGCCACGGCATGATCAAACGCCACAAAAAGTTCATCCGTAATGCACGAGGCACGACAGCGCTATCCCCACAGGATGCGAAAATCGTCAAGTCCTACATGCCATACGCTCGCTAAGGAGAACAGCACATGTCACGCGTTAAAGGTGGGACCGTTACCCACGCCCGTCACAAAAAAGTTTTGAAGGCCGCCAAAGGTTACTATGGCGCCCGCAGCCGGACTTTCCGCACAGCGACCCAAGCTGTCGACAAAGCCAACCAATACGCAACACGCGACCGTAAGGCCCGCAAGCGCAACTTCCGCGCGCTGTGGATCCAACGGATCAACGCGGCCGTTCGCAGCCACGACGAAGCGCTCACATATTCGCGCTTCATCAATGGTCTTGCGCTTGCTGGCGTTGAAGTGGATCGCAAGGTTCTTGCTGATCTTGCCGTGAATGAACCAGAAGCGTTTACAGCGATCGTTCAAAAGGCTCAGGCCGCGCTCGCTTAAGCCCATTTGGGGTACAAATTGGAAGCCGCGGACCTTGCGAAAGGGTCTGCGGCTTCTTGCGTTTAAGCCCTCGTGTGATAGCAGAACGGGGATGCATTATGAGGGGTCGCTATGAACGATCTACGCGATAAATACCTTGGCGCCATTGCGGGCGCTGTTGATGAGGCCGCGCTTGAGGATATTCGCCTGCAAGCCGTGGGCAAAAAAGGCGAGGTCGCGCTTAAGATGCGCGAGCTTGGCAAGATGAGCCCCGAGGAGCGCCAGATCGCCGGCCCCAAGCTCAATGCCCTCAAGGATGAGATCAATTCCGCGATCGCCGCCAAGAAAGCGGGCCTTGAAAACGCCGCCCTTGATGAGCGCCTGCGCGGCGAATGGCTTGATGTAACCCTGCCCTCGCGCCCTGCGCGCACCGGCTCGATCCACCCGGTCAGCCAAGTGACCGAAGAAGTCTCGGCGATCTTTGCTGATATGGGCTTTGCCGTGGCCGAAGGGCCTCAAATTGAAAGCGATTGGTTCAACTTTGATGCGCTGAACATCCCGCCAGAGCATCCCGCCCGCCAAGAGCATGATACGTTTTATATGCACCGCGCTGAGGGCGATGAGCGCGCGCCGCATGTGCTGCGCACCCATACAAGCCCCGTGCAAATCCGCGCCATGCAAGAGCAGGGCGCCCCGATCCGCGTGATCGCGCCGGGCCGGGTCTATCGCTGCGATTACGATCAAACCCACACACCAATGTTTCACCAGATCGAGGGCCTCGCCATCGGGCGCGATCTCTCTATGGCCAATCTCAAATGGGTGCTCGAAGAATTCTTTACCGCCTTCTTTGGCCGCGCCGTCAAAACCCGTTTTCGCGCCTCGCATTTCCCGTTTACCGAGCCATCCGCCGAAGTGGATATCCAATGCTCTTGGGAAGGCGGCACTGTGAAGGTCGGCGAAGGCGATGATTGGCTCGAGGTGCTTGGCTCGGGCATGGTGCATCCTAATGTGCTGCGCGCGGCGGGCGTTGATCCTGATGAATGGCAGGGCTTTGCTTTTGGCATCGGTATCGATCGCCTCGCGATGCTGAAATACGGCATCCCCGATCTGCGCGCCTTCTTTGATAGCGATCTGCGCTGGCTGCGCCATTACGGCTTCTCTCCGCTCGATGTGCCAACCATTCGCGGCGGCCTCAGCCGTTAATTTGACCTAAACCATAGGGCGCCAAAATGAACGATGAAATGGAAGATCTCCAAGAAGCGCATCCCGGTGCTGGGACGTTTCAGTTTGGGCCAACGAAAAAATCTTGCAATCATCGCATCGCACTGGTGATCGCAGGCAAAAAGCGCGCCGCCTCTGCCCCTTTGGTCGAGTTTGAGGGCGATATGGAAGCCCTCCCCCAAGCCGGGCGGCGCGATATTGCTGTTGATTGGGATGGCGAACCCAAGCTGATCATCCGCACCAAGCGGGTGGAGCAGGTCCGCTTTTGCGATGTCACCGCCAAGATGGCCCTGGCCGAGGGCGAGGACGAAAGCCTTGAGGCATGGAAAGCCCGCCAACAAGCCGCCTTTGAAAAGGCCGGAATATTCGACCCTGAGATGATCATCGTCTTTGAGCATTTTGAGTTGTTTGAAGATTTGTCGGACCGCTACTAACCCCGCCACAGGAAAACAAGATGAACCGATCCGCGCCCCATAGCTCCGCCCCAAGCCGCGCCCTTTCGCGCGCGCTTTTGGCTGGGCTTTTGGCGGCAAGCGGCGCAGGCGCACAGGCCCAAACCCTCTGCGATCAGCTCGCGGGCGCATCGCTCATCGCCTCGGATCGCACCTTCCTTGGCGAAGTCAGCGATGGCCTCAACCAAGACTCGCTCTTCAATCGCTACGGCCCCCATGGCACCAAAACCGGCGTCGCCTCAATCTGGAACGAAAGCAGCCTCTACGGCTCGCCCGTTTCCGCCGCCTCCGCCTTCAATAAATACGCCAGCACCCCGCCCGTGCTTGTGCGCGATGGCGCGCCGCTGGCCTATGTCACAACCAACCCTTCGATCCAGCCCCGGGTAAGCCCCGATCAGCTGCGGTCCTGCAAATAGCGCAAAGGTTCTCGGATGAAATTCACTCTCTCATGGCTCAAAGAACACCTCGAAACTGAGGCGACTTTGGATGAAATCCTCTACGCGCTCACCGACCTTGGGCTTGAGGTTGAAGGCGTTGAAGATCCAGCCGAAAAGCTGCGCGATTTCACCATCGCCAAAGTGATCTCTGCCGAGCAACACCCGGATGCCGATAAGCTGCGCGTTTGCTCGGTGCAAAGCGGCGAGGGTGAAACGCAAATCGTTTGCGGCGCGCCCAATGCGCGCGCCGGCATTACGGTCGTTCTGGCCAAACCCGGGACCTATATCCCCGGCCTCGATATCACCATTTCTGTGGGAAAAATTCGCGGTGTGGAAAGCTTCGGGATGATGGCCTCGGAAAAAGAACTTGAGCTCTCGGACGAGCACAACGGCATCATCGAGCTGCCCGCAGGCGAGATCGGCCAAAGCTTTGCCGATTATCTGGCGATCCATGATCCCGCCCGCGTTGATCCGGTGATCGAGATTGCCATTACCCCAAACCGCCCCGATGCGCTTGGCGTGCGCGGCGTTGCCCGTGATCTGGCCGCGCGCGGTCTTGGAACGCTAAAATCCCGCAAGGAAGCCGCGATCAAAGGCAGCTTCAAAAGCCCGATCAATGTGGTGATCGAGGAAAGTGCGGCTGAGAGCTGCAAAGTCTTCATGGGCCGCCTGATCAAAGGCGTGAAAAACGGCCCAAGCCCCGAATGGCTGCAAGCCCGCCTCAAGGCCATCGGGCTGCGCCCCATCTCTATCCTCGTCGATATCACCAACTTCTTCACCTACGATATGAACCGCCCCCTGCACGTCTTTGATGCGGGCAAAGTCGCGGGCGATCTGCGGGTGCATCTGGCCAAGGGCGGCGAAGAGCTGCTCGCGCTCGACGACAAAACCTATACCCTGCCCGCAGGCGCAACCGTGATATCGGATGACAATGGCGTTGAAAGCATCGGCGGCATCATGGGCGGCCTTGCAAGCGGCTGCACCGAGGCCACGACGGATGTTTTCCTTGAGGCGGCTTTCTGGGACAATATCGCGATTGCCAAAGCGGGCCGCGCGCTGAAAATCAACTCGGATGCGCGCTATCGCAACGAGCGCGGCATCGATCCGGCCTATAACGCCCAAGCGCTTGATGACGCGACCGCGATGATCATCGAGCTATGCGGCGGCGAAGCATCAGAACCCGTGACCGCCGGCGCAACCCCCGACGTTTCGCGCGCCTATAAGCTTGATACAGACCGTGTTCAAAGCCTCGTCGGGATGGAAATTCCGCCCGAAACTCAGCGCGCCTCGCTGACCGCGCTTGGCTTTGAGATAAAGGGCGATATGGCCCATGTGCCAAGCTGGCGCCCGGATGTTTTGGGCTCTGCTGATCTGGTGGAAGAGGTCGCGCGGATCGCCTCATTGACCCAGCTGCAAGGCAAGCCGATGGCCCGCCTAACCACCGGCGTTCCCGAGCCAATCCTCACACCAATGCAGCGGCGCGAAGGCGCGGCCCGGCGCGCAATTGCGGCCCTTGGCTACAATGAATGCGTGACCTATTCCTTCATTGATGAAGCCTCTGCCAAGCTCTTTGACGGCGGCACAGATGCCACCAAGCTTGAAAACCCGATCTCCTCAGAAATGAGCCATATGCGCCCCGATCTGCTGCCCGGCCTGCTCCAAGCGGCGGCCCGCAACCAAGCGCGCGGCTTTGCTGATATGGCGCTGTTTGAAGTGGGCGCGGTGTTCAAAGGCGGCGAACCGGGCGAACAGCATCTTCTGGCCGCAGGCATCCTTGTGGGCCACACAGGCCCGCGCGATCCCCACGGCGCGCGCCGCGGCGTTGATCTTTACGATGCCAAAGCCGATGCCGAAGCGGTGCTGGCCGCGATCGGCGCGCCCGCCAAGGTTCAAATCCAACGCGGGGCTGCTGATTGGTGGCATCCGGGCCGCTCGGGCCGCATCTGTTTGGGGCCGAAAAAGGCGATGGCCGTCTTTGGCGAGATCCATCCCAAAGTGCTGCGCGACATGAATGTCAAAGGCCCCGCCGTTGGCTTTACCGTTTGGCTCGAAGAGCCGCCCTTCCCGCGCAATGCCTCCGCCTCGCGCGGCGCGCTTGCGCTTAATGATCTGCAAGCGGTCGAGCGCGACTTTGCCTTTGTTGTTGGGGCGGATGTCGATGCGCTGGCGCTGGTCAATGCGGCCTCTGGTGCAGACAAAGCGCTTATTGAAACCGTCTATGTGTTTGATGAATTCATCGGCGGATCACTCGGCGAGGGCAAGAAATCCATCGCGATTTCGGTGCGCCTTCAGCCCACCGAGAAGAACCTCAAAGAAGCCGATATCGAAGCGGTTAGCGCCAAGATCGTCGAGAAGGTTACAAAGGCCACCGGAGGCGCTTTGCGCGGCTAATATAAAGCGGCGGCGCATTGCGCGGCCAAAGGCAAAAAGGGCCGCGCCATATTTCAGGCGCGGCCCCTTTTCCATCAGCTTAAAAAAGATCAGCCAACCGGCGGGATCGCACGGCCGCGCGCCGCCGCTGGGCGGGCAAAGAAGCGCTCAACATAAGCAGGCACATTCTTGAGATCGCCGTATCCAACAACATCCTTCGCGCCGTAAAACTCAAGCGAGTTGATCCAAGGCGCAATGGCGATATCGGCAATCGAATAGTCATCCGCAATCCAATCGCGCCCCTCCAAACGGGCCTCTAACACGGCCAAAAGCCGCTTGGCCTCGCCAATATAGCGATCCCGCGCGGTTGGGTCTTCCATCTTTGCGCCGGCGAATTTGTAGAAGAAGCCAAGCTGGCCAAGCATCGGCCCCAAGCCCCCCATCTGAAACATCAGCCATTGCAGCACAGTGGCGCGCGCCTGGCCGGAAGCGGGAAGCAACTTGCCCGACTTTTCCGCCAGATAAATCAAGATCGCGCCGCTTTCAAACAGCTCGATTTGCTCCCCTTTTGCCCCATTGGGATCAATGATTGCGGGGATTTTATTGTTGGGGTTCAGGGCCAAAAACTCGGGGCTTTTTACATTCGCATCCGAAAGCGGCACCAAATGCGCCTCGTAAGGGATGCCCATTTCTTCAAGCGCGATAGAGACCTTTACGCCATTTGGCGTTGGGAAAGAATAAAGCTGCAATAGATCGGGGTTTTTGGCGGGCCAGCGCGCTGTGATGGGATGGGTAACGGGCATAAGTTTCGTCCTTTGAAAATGACAGGGTTACGTAAGAATTCCCCTTTTAAATAAGCCATTTGCCGCTAATAAAAACATCAATGGGTTGCACATGATCTGCTAACCTATGTGCATCCGCGCACGAAATGATGCGGGTGTAATATAAACAAACGCACACGAGGACTTAAAATGCTAAAAGAATTCAAAGACTTCATCGCCAAGGGCAATGTCATGGACATGGCTGTTGGGATCATCATCGGGGCCGCGTTCACAGCAATCGTTGCGTCGCTTGTTTCCGATCTCATCAATCCGATCATCGGCCTTTTCATGGGCGGGATCGACTTTACCAACAAATTTGCAGTTTTGAGCGGCGAAGTTGCTGCTGGCGCCACGTTGGAAGCCGCGCGTGAATCCGGCGCCGCCGTATTTGCTTATGGCTCGTTCATCATGGCGATCATCAACTTCCTGATCATCGCATTTGTTGTGTTCATGCTGGTCAAGCAAGTGAACAAAGTGAAAGACGCTGCGAAGAAAGAAGAAGTCGAAGCGCCCGCCGCGCCCGCAGGCCCAACGCAAGAAGAGCTGCTCGCCGAAATCCGCGACGCGCTGCTCAAGAAAAAGTAAGCTTTTCCCATTCACGAGTGCTCAGGCCCGCCCTAACCCGGCGGGCCTTTTTCGTTGCGGGCTTTTCAAGGGCGGCAAAACCTTGTTGGATAGGGCAAGCCTTTCGAAGGAGTGCCCGAAATGAGCGAGCTAGACGCAACAGATCGCCGCATATTGGCCGTTTTGCAAAAGGATGGCCGCATCTCCAATGCTGATTTGGCCGAGCGGGTCGCGCTTTCTGCAAGCGCCTGCCATCGCCGGGTTCAGCGCCTTGAGAGCGAGAAAATCATCCGCGCCTATGTCGCCATGCTCGATCCTCACAAGGTCGCGCGCCCCTCAACCGCCTTTGTCGAGATCACTCTAACAGGCCAGGCGGATGAAGTGCTCGAGACATTCGAGCGCGAAGTTGCCCGCATCGAGGATGTGCTGGAATGCCATCTGATGGCCGGCAAGGCGGATTATCTGATCAAGGTCGTTGCCGCAGATACAGAGCATTTTGCCCAAATCCATCGCCTGCTGGCCCGCTTGCCCGGTGTTCAAACGATGCAAAGCTCCTTCGCCCTGCGCACCGTATTCAAAACCACAGCGTTGCCCGTATGAGCGATTTTTATCATGAAGGCATGCGCGCCCAGAAAATGTGTTAGGGATGTGTAGAGCATAGGAGGTTTGAAATGACTGTAGGAACCGACGTCACTATCCATATTTGGTACGATGAGGCTTTGGACGTTATCAAGATGCGAGTTGGGAAAAAGCTGACCAGCGTTAATAATCGCCCCGAAAGTAAGCGAGGAAACCCCAGCCTTTACAAGAAGCTGGCGAGTGAACTTAAGGATGCGGGCAAAAAATTTCCTACCGGAGTGCCCTAGTAAATCTAAAGGAAGTTTTAAGGCGGCACGAGCTCGCTCAATACTACCCCCCTAAAAACGACAAACCCCCGGGCAATGCCGGGGGCTATCTCTGGCAGCCAAAGCCGCCGTTCGCACGTCAGGTAGACTTACATCATACCTTCGCGTTGCGCTTTTTTACGAGCCAGCTTGCGAGCACGGCGAATCGCTTCGGCCTTCTCGCGCGCTTTTTTCTCGGACGGTTTCTCGAAATGTTGCTTGAGCTTCATTTCGCGGAAAACGCCTTCGCGCTGTAGCTTTTTCTTCAGGGCACGGAGCGCCTGATCGACGTTGTTATCACGAACACTTACCTGCATGTGGTTGTCACCACCTCTCTAAGTTAGATTTGCAAAATTGCAGGAAGTGGCCGTATAGCAAAGCGGCGCGCAGTTGTCTACTATGGCGATATGCAATGAAACGGAGGCTATCCGATGCCATTTATTCCAAGCGATCCGACCCGCGAGGCACTGCTTGATGCGGCGATCCCCCATGTGGCGTTTGATGGCTGGTCGCCTGTGACATTTGAGGCGGCCGTTGCGGATGCGGGGATCTCGCCCGAGCTGGCCGCGGCCGCGGCCCCGCGCGGCGCTGCGGATCTGGCTGCGGCCTATCACAAGCGTGGCGATCTCGCGATTGATCCGGCCAAGCTTGAGGGGCTGCGCTACTCTGAGAAGGTCACAGTCCTTGTTCGGATGCGGATCGAGGCCGTTGATAAGGAAATCGTGCGCCGCGGCATGGCGCTTTATGCGCTGCCCCATCTGGCCCCAGAGGGCGCGCGGCTTTTGTGGGAAACGGCGGATGCGATCTGGAATGCGCTTGGCGATACCTCGCGCGATTCCAATTGGTATTCCAAACGGGCGATCCTTTCGGGCGTTTTTGGCTCGACAGTGCTGTTCTGGCTCGGCGATCACTCCGAGGGCGATGCCGCCACTTGGGAATTTCTTGATCGGCGCATCGGCAATGTGATGCAGTTTGAGAAAACCAAAGCAAAGATGCGCGACAATAAGCTTTTGAGCGGGCTCTTTGCCCTGCCCAATGCGCTGCTCTCGCAAGTAAAAGCCCCCGCAGGCGTGGATCGCGATGATCTTCCCGGGCGCGGCTACTAAGGCGCAACTGCGCAAAACATCCATCAAAACGAGGCTCCTATGATCCCCAGTACAATGCGCGCCGTCGAAATCACAACGCCCGGCGGCCCAGAGGTTCTTGTCGAGGCGACCCGCTCTGTGCCGCGCCCCGGGGCTGGGCAGATCTTGATCAAAGTGGCCTATGCGGGCGTCAATCGCCCCGATGCATTGCAGCGCGCGGGCAATTACGCGCCGCCCCCCGGCGCCTCCGATCTGCCCGGGCTTGAGGCCTCAGGCCATGTTGCCGCAATCGGTGAAGGGGTCTCGCAATGGGCTGTGGGGGATGCGGTTTGCGCGCTTTTGCCCGGCGGAGGCTATGCGCAATATGTGGTCACGCAGGCCGATCATGCGCTGCGCTTGCCAAAAAGGATGGGCCTCAAAGAAGCGGCCTGCCTGCCCGAGACATTTTTCACCGTTTATTCCAATGTGGTGATGCGCGGCGGGCTCAAAGCCGGGCAGATATTCCTCGTGCACGGTGGCTCGTCCGGGATTGGCACAACGGCGATCCAATTGGCCAATGAAATGGGCGCGCGGGTCTTCACCACGGCCGGATCGGATGAGAAATGCGAAAAGTGCCGCGCGCTTGGGGCCGAGCGGGCGATCAATTACCGCGAAGAGGATTTCGTTGAGGTGCTTAAGGGCGAGGGCGGCGCAGATTTGATCCTCGATATGGTTGGCGGCAGCTATCTGCCGCGCAATGTAAAGGCGCTCGCCATGGATGGGCGGCTTCAGCAGATCGCCTTCCTGCAAGGCCCGAAAGTCGAGCTGAATTTTGCCCAAGTCATGGTCCGCAGGCTAACCATTTCAGGCAGCACCCTGCGCCCGCAAAGCGATGGCGCAAAGGCATTGATCGCCGCCGAATTGGCCCAAAACGTTTGGCCGCTGTTGGATGCTGGCCGGATCGCGCCTGTGATGGATAGCGAATTTCCGATGGCCGATGCCGCAGGCGCCCATGCCTTGATGGAAAGCAGCAAACACATCGGTAAAATCGTTCTCAACCTCGCCGAGGCACCCTAATTCGCTTCGGCAAAAAACGTCCCTTGCGTGATGTCGAAATCAAAATCGCCGCGCCCTGTGCCTGTCATGGTGCCGGCGATCAAATCGGCAGTGCCTTGATCATTGCGAAAGCGCCCCACAAGCGCGAGATCAACATCCGAATAGCCCGTAAGCCCGCTCGCTACGCCGGAAATCTCCCCGGAGGCATAGGCATTCACAAAGCGGCCATTCACCTGCCCATTCAGCGAAAGCGCGCCGCCAAACGTCTGCGCTGGAACGCCCTCTGAGATGTAATTGAGGTTCCTGACGCTGCCATTCACATTCGAAGAGCTGAAATTCACATTCATCGTAAGGTCGCCCATCATCCCGTTGTTCACATTGGCCGAAGACGCGAGCTTGCCCACATATTGCACCGATCCCGAGCTAGGGATTTCATTCAGCGCAGAAGGCCCAACCGTTACCGCGCGCTGCATATCTGATTTCGCTGTTTGGAACTGCGCAAGGGAAAGGCTTGGCGCGCTTGGCGTTGAGCAAGCAGCAAGGCCCAAAAGGCCAGAGAAAAGCGCCAAAGAGCGAGAGATGTGCATGTCGAATTCCTTGTCTGCATTTAGCGAGGCCCCGGGGCCAGTGGCTAAATGCAAGCGAGAAAGAATTCGTAAATGCGCGGGATTTGCTTGATGCAAATTTTAGCGAAATAGGATGTTTGGCTTAGGTCAAAACAACAAAAACCGCCGCGCTCACATTGGCAAACAGGCCCAGAACGCGGCGGTTAGACACAAATACTTGTGCGAAAGCTCTAATTCTCGATTGCGTAGAATGAGCCGTCAGTGACATCGAAATCAAAATCGCCGCTGCCAGAGCCATTGACCGTTCCGGTGATCAAATCAGCAGTTCCGGCGCTGTCGCGAAACTGTCCATCCAGCAATAGGCTGACATTTGAGCTTCCCTTAAAGCCGCTTTCTACAGCACTCAGCGTGCCAGAGCTGCTGGCGCTAAACCCTGTTCCCGAGACGGTCCCCGTGACGCTTAGAGTTCCGCCAAGCGTTCGATCAAAAATGAGGCAAATTTTCTCTTATTGCTGTTTTATGCAGGGGCTGCGCCAAATTTAGGCAGGTTTCGCCGAGCATCGCGGCCCTAGCTCACTCCTCAATCGGATCAAGCAACGCATCCTGCATCGTGCAATCGCGCCGGGTCTGCGCGCTGCAATTGCGTGGCTCAAAATCGCGGGTCAAACAGATACGCGCTTCTTGAATACGCCGGTCTTTGCAGGTGATGGTGATCATATCCGCCTCAAGCGTAGGGTTGGCCTGCAAAAAGGCCTCCTCGATCAGGCTTGCGGGCAAGGTCACAGGCCGATCAAGCTTGTCAAACACCGGCGGTTTGGCGATCGCATCATAGGCCGAACGCGCCGCCTCGAAATAATCCTGGGCCGAAAGCCCGGCACAGCGCCCATGTTTCTTCCACTGATACCAAGCCGCCCCCGGCGTTCCCATGATATCGCTCATCGCGGCGGTTTGGGATCGGGCGGGATCGCGCGCGCCTGTGCGGCAGTATGAGGGCCAGCCGCGCTCATTCTGCGGCCAAAGCCCGTGCAAGACCCAACCAAGCGGGCGCTCGCATTGTGGCGATCCGCGCTGATCCCCCTCCAAAGCGCACCAGCTCGGCGACCAGGACAGCGCCAAAACATAGTAATCAAACGCCCCCGCAGGCTCGCCATCGCCCAACACAGGGCCCGCACCGATCATCATTGCAGCCAGCAGGGCCAGTCGTTTACGCATTTTCTCTTCCCTCTTGCGGTTTGTGCCACTATATAGCGCTCAAGTTCCCCCACAATGCGAACCCGCCCCTCTGGGGAAGCCCAAGCCGGGCACCGAGGAAGTTGTGGCTTAAAGACATGCTTAAGGAGTAGTGCAATGGGCAAACCGATTATGGCGAAAGCCACCGCAGTATGGCTGGTGGATAACACAACGCTAAGCTTCAAGCAGATCGCGGATTTCTGCGAATTGCACGAGCTTGAGGTGCAGGGCATTGCTGATGGCGATGTGGCCGCGGGCGTTAAGGGCTTTGATCCGATCGCCAACAATCAGCTGACCCAAGAAGAGATCGACAAAGCCGAAGCCGATCCACGCGCCAAACTTACGCTCAAATTCAACGCCGCCGCCGTTGGCGAAGAAAAGCGCCGCGGCCCGCGCTATACACCGCTCTCCAAGCGCCAAGATCGCCCTGCTTCGATCCTTTGGCTGGTGAAGTTTCACCCAGAGCTGACAGACGGCCAAGTCTCCAAACTGGTGGGAACAACCAAACCAACGATCCAAGCGATCCGCGAACGCACCCACTGGAACATCAATAACATCCAGCCGATTGATCCGGTGGCGCTTGGCCTGTGTAAACAATCCGAACTCGATGCAGCAGTGCAAAAAGCCGCTGCCAAAAAGGCCGCTGATGGCGCCGCAATGACAGACGACGAACGCCGCAAATTGCTCTCAACCGAGCAGAGCCTTGGCATGGAAGCCGAACCACGCATCCCAACCGCGATCTCCGGGCTTGAGACTTTCAGCCTTGGTGGCGAAGCTGAGGAAGAGGAAGACGTGCTCGGCAAAGGTCTGACAGCGGAAAGCCTGTTCAAATCGCCCGATGCCAAAGAAGACAGCGACGAAGACAAAGACGAGGCATAAGCGCGCTTTACACACCCTAAGACAACCCCGGCCCAGCACCCTGCGGCCGGGGTTTTGCGTTCTAAACGCCGGCCCGCCCGGCGCTGATCCCCGCCGCCATGCGCTTCATCGCAAGCTTGGCCTCGCGGGTAAACGGCGCTGCTACAAAAACATGCGGCGCCCCGGGATATTCATACAGGGTGATTTCTGCGCCCTGCTTGCCCGCAAATAGCCGCGCATCCGGCAGACAAACATCATTCGTGCCTTGATGAATTTCGATCGGCGGCAATCCTTCAAGCGCGCCAAACATCGGCGAAAGATGCGGCGCGCGCAGATCCGATCCATCGGCCCAAATCACCCCGCATTGCTGAACCACATCCAGCCCGATCATTGGATCTTTCGGCTCCATCGCTATCGCGTCTGGATTGCTCGATGTGATATCCAACCACGGCGCAAACAGCACCAAACGCGCAGGCAAAGGCGCGCCCTGATCGCGATAAGCCATCGCCAAAGCAAGCGCCAAACCGCCCCCCGCAGAATCGCCTGCAAAAACGATATTCTCAGGCGCATAATCCTCAAGCAAACGCGCATAAACCGCTTTTACAAAAACATGCGCCGGCGCATGCCCATGCTCGGGCGCCAGCGGATAAATCGGCACAGTGATGCGCGCACCCGTTGCTTTTGAGATCGCCGCGATCAGGTTCCAATGCTCTTTGCGCAGCGGATTAACATAAATCCCGCCGTGCAAATACAAAACCTCTGTCTCAGAGCCCCGTTCGCGCGGCGTGACAGTAAACAGACGATGCCCCCCAACCTCAGACTCGCTAAAGTCAAAACCCCTGCGCAATCGCTCAGGAATATCAGCCGGTTGCGGAGGATCGCGCTGCATTCTCTCGGCCATATAGGCCGGCGCATCCGCCATCGGCTTTCCGCCCAATCGCAACACCAAATTCACAACGCGCATTGAAAGACTGGTCATTCAAGAACCCTTCTGTTGAACGCGTAGCCTAGAGCGCCACCCCCCATTTGCAAGCCTCACAATTCGAACGGCTAAAGGACATTCCACGCATGCATACCCCCAAGTAAAGTGGCTGCGATCTTGCTTTCACAGTTGTGCAAATATCCTCGCCGAAGGCATTAAACTCTTTTGCGGCGCCAAAAGTTTTTTGCCTTCGGCGAGGATATTTAGACAACTCTGAAGCCGAGGATTTTAGAACCGTTTGCGCGCAGAGAGAGCGGCGGAAATCGTGCCATCATCCAGATAATCCAACTCGCCCCCAATCGGAACGCCTTGCGCAAGGCTGGTGACAGAGCAACGCTCGCCGATCTCATCCGCGATGTAATGCGCGGTGGTCTGGCCGTCGATGGTCGCGTTTAGGGCAAGGATCACCTCGCGGATATGCTCATCGCCAATGCGGGCAATCAGCTTTGGGATGCGCAGATCGTCGGGGCCGATCGCATCCAGTGCAGAGAGCGTTCCGCCAAGCACATGGTAGCGCCCTTTGAACGAGCCGCCGCGCTCCATCGCCCAAAGATCAGCGACATCTTCAACAACGCAAATCTCGCCAATGGCGCGTTTTTCCGAGGTGCAGATATCGCAGATATCGCGCGTGCCGATATTGCCGCAAGTGACGCATTCGCGCGCGGTTGCGGCCACGGTTTGCAGCGCCTCGGCCAGAGGCTGCATCAACAGCCCGCGCTTCTTGATCATATGCAGCACAGCCCGGCGCGCAGAGCGCGGCCCAAGGCCGGGCAGCTTTGCCATCATCTCAATGAGGGCTTCTATTTCGCGGCTGGCTTGGCTCACGTCAGATCAGAACGGCATTTTGAAATCGGCAGGCAGGCCAAGGCCCTCGGTCATTTTCGCCATTTCCGATTGGGATTTCTCGGCCGCTTTGGCTTGGGCATCTTTGATCGCCGCCAAAATCAGATCCTCAACCACTTCTTTTTCATCCGGGTTGAAGATCGAGGGATCAATATCAAGCGCAGTAAGCTCGCCTTTGGCTGTCGCGGTGGCCTTAACCAGCCCTGCGCCGCTTTCGCCGACAACGGTGAGGTTTGCTAGATCGGCCTGCATCTCTTCCATCTTGGATTGCATATCTTTTGCGGCTTTCATCATCTTGGTCATATCGCCAAGCCCGCCCAAACCTTTTAGCATCGTCTTTCTCCTGTATCTATTTGGCGCTGAAATACGCGCGCTTGGCGTGGCTCGCAAGGCGCAGGCTTACTCTTCCTCAAAGGGATCCCATTCCTCATCGACTTCGGGCAAGGCCTGCATGGCGGCTTGCGCGGCCAGGGCTTCGCGGGTGCGGATTTCGGCGATCTTGGCATTGGGAAAAGCGTGTAGCACGGCCTGCATCAAAGGGTGCGCTTCGGCCTTGGCCTTGAGCGCCAGCGCATCCGCATCGCGCACAGCCGCAATCGTTTGCGCGCCGCCTTCATTCACAAGCGTGACGCCCCAGCGCACCCCCGTCCAGATTTGCAGCTTGCTTGAGAGGCGCGCTGCCAGATCAGCAGGCGCACTATCGGTGGGGACAAATTCGATCCGGCCGGGCGCGTAATTAGCCAGTTGAACCATCGTTTCAACCTCGATCAACAGCTTTACATCGCGGTGCGCGCGGATCAGATCGACCACATCCTCAAAGCGGCCATAGCGCGCGAGGTGATCTTGCGGGGCAAGCTGCTGGGCGGTGGCTTGGCCTGCGCCGTTAGAGATGGCCTGCGTGCTGCTGCCTTGCATGCTGCTGCGTGCCGTTGCACCGCCACCAGAGCCAGAGGGCGCGGATTGCCCGCTGCCTTGAGGGGGGCGGGGCGTGTCGCGCAGCTTGCGCATCAAATCTTCGGGCGATGGCAGATCGGCGACATGGGTCAGCCGGATCACAGCCATTTCCGCCGCCATCATTGAATTTGGTGCCGCCGCGACCTCTTCAAGCGCTTTGAGAAGCATCTGCCACATCCGCGTCATCGCGCGCATCGGCAGCTTGCCGGCCATCTCCATCCCGCGGCTGCGCTCATCGGGGGATACGGTGGGATCATCGGCGGCTTCGGGGGTGATTTTGATCACCGAAACCCAGTGGGTGATTTCCGCAAGATCGCGCAAAACGGCCATCGGATCGGCGCCATCGGCATATTGGCTCGACAGCTCATTCAGCGCGCCCGCCGCATCGCCCGCCATGATCATATCAAACAGGTCAAGCACCCGGCCGCGATCCGCCAGGCCAAGCATCGCGCGCACTTGTTGGGCGGTGGTCTCGCCCGCGCCGTGGCTTAGGGCTTGGTCCAAAAGGGAAGTCGCATCGCGGGCCGATCCCTCGGCGGCGCGGGTGATCAGCGCAAGCGCATCCTCATTGATTTCGCCGCCCTCGGCACTGGCGATCTTGTGCAGCAGCTCAAGCATTACCTCGGGCTCAATCCGGCGCAGATCAAAGCGCTGACAGCGCGACAGAACCGTCACCGGGACTTTGCGGATTTCGGTTGTCGCAAAGATGAATTTCACATGCGCAGGCGGCTCTTCAAGCGTTTTCAACAGCGCGTTAAACGCACTGGTTGAGAGCATGTGAACCTCATCGATGATATAGATTTTATAGCGGGCCGAGGCGGCGCGATAATGCACCGAATCGATGATTTCGCGGATGTCGCCAACACCAGTGCGCGAAGCCGCATCCATTTCCATCACATCAACGTGGCGCCCCTCCATGATGGCGGTGCAATGCTCACACTGCCCGCATGGCTCGGTCGTGGGCTTGCCGGTGCCATCCGGGCCGACGCAATTCATCCCCTTGGCGATGATGCGCGCGGTGGTGGTTTTGCCGGTGCCGCGAATGCCAGTCATGATGAAAGCTTGGGCAATCCGATCGGCGGCAAAGGCGTTTTTCAGCGTGCGCACCATCGCGTCTTGGCCAACCAGATCCGCAAAGGTTTCCGGGCGATATTTACGCGCCAGAACCTTGTAGCCAGCATCCTTAATGGGCTGTGTTTTTGGATCAGTATCAGCCATAGGCCCCCCGGATTCGATTACAGCTCTGAACCTAAAGGGAGGGGCGGCGCGCGGCAAGGCGAATGGCGCGCGCCGCCTTTGGGCCTAGCGGGATTTGCGCGAGGGGTATTTCGCCCCCTTCGCCCGTTTGGCCATCTTGATTTCGCGCGCAAAGGCTTTGCCACGGCTGCGCCCTTCGGCGAGGGTTTCGGTGTTAAACGCATCCTCAGCTTTGAGCTTTTGCCAGCGGGCATAGCGCGCCGGATCAAGATCGCCCGCGTCCATCGCTTTGCGGATCGCACAGCCCGGCTCGCTTTGATGCTGGCAGTCGTTGAATTTGCAGCTCAGCGCGAGATCAGAGACATCTTCAAAAACCGCGTCAATCCCCGCGCCCACATCGTGCAGCGCAAGCTCGCGCATGCCAGGCGTATCAATCAGCCAGCCGCCCGCATGCATAAGGTGCAATGATCGCGATGTGGTCGTGTGGCGGCCCTTGGCATCATCTTCGCGCGCCTCGCCTGTGTCCAGCCGCTTGCCGGTCAGTGCATTGGCAATCGTGGATTTGCCAACCCCCGATGAGCCCACAAGCGCGACCGTTTGCCCCGGCCCGCAAAACGGGGTGAGCGCGCCTGCCGAGGCCTCATCCTTGGCGTTGATCGCGATGGCGGTGATACGGTCTGAAATGGCGGCGGCGCGGGCTTGGTAATTCTCGGCCGTGTCGCCCTCGGGCTTGTCGATCTTGGTGATAGCGATGACGGGATGCGCTTCGGCCTCAAGCGCGAGGGCGACGTAGCGCTCAAGCCGGGCGGGATTAAAATCATCGTTGCAGGAGGTGACGATGAAGAGCGTATCGATATTGGAGGCGATCAGTTGAGATTGGGCGCGGTGATGCACGCCTTTGCGCGAGATTTGCGAGCGGCGCGGCAGGCTGCGCACAATGCGGCCCACGTCTAGATCGGCGAGGATCCAATCGCCCACCGCAAGGCGGGTTGTCAGGATATCACCGGGGAGCGCGAGCTCTACCAGCCCGCTTGGCCCAAGCGCCATGACCCGGTTGCGTTTGACCTCTGAGAGGCGCATCGGCGCGAAAGCGGCATCCTCGGGGGTCAGAGCTTGGGCGAGGTCTTCGCGCCAGCCAAGGCTTTGCAAGCTTGGGTGGCTTTCAGGTGTTTCAGTGTTCATTGGGAATTACTCATGCAAAAGAAGGGAGCGCACAGGCAGATTTCTGCGGCGCGCATTACATGGGCAAAGGGGCGTATGGCGCGGGCCTCGCGCTAGGCCAGATTTGCCCGGAGGGATACAGCTACAATCATGATCTTCCTCCTTGGCAAATGGCCGCGATGGGCTGGCGGGGCCAGCAAGGCGCGATTTCTGCAAGAGCAGGCGCGCGGAATTTGGTGAGAGGCTGGACAACGACCCAAGCGGGGCTCGTTACGGTTGCTTCCTTCCGGACCTGGCCGGGTTGGCGAGGCGCTCGCCCGCGCCAACCTCTCAAGGCTCATTTAGGCGAGGATGGGGGTTAAAGCAAGGGGGGGAATGGTTTGACGGGCGTATGGATTAGCGATGTTTGGGGCGCGGCGAGGGCAGGAGCCTGCGGCGCGGATATTTGGACAACTGTGAAAGGGGGCGCTTAAGGGCGGCAGGTTTGAGTGTTTGGTTTAGGGCAAGAGGGGGGCGATTTTGGTGGCGCTTTGGGTTTGTTGTGATGTGTTTGGTCTTGGGGCGCTGTATCTGCGCGCTTTGGTTGGTGGGCCGTTGCAACAGGGGTTGGAACTTGGAGCGCGATGATATTTGGTAGCGCAAAAGGATAGGGATCGGGCGTATGCGGCTTGCAGAGACAGTGACATTTGGCGGATCGGGTTTGGATCGGGCGGCGCATTTGCGCGGCGATACGGCCATGCAGGGCGAGCTTTTGGGCGAGGTGGAGGCGCGATTTTTGGCGGTTTGGCGCGGCAAGCCTTTGTTTGCTGATGGCGGAAAAGCGCGGCTTGAGTGGCTGAAATTCGGGCATCCTGTTTTCGATAAGGCGGTTGAAGCGCCGCTCTTTTTGGGGCTTGCGGATGAGGGCTATGGGCTTTTTGCGCAGGATATTTCCGCTTGGGAGCCCGATGATACGCCCGAGCAGCTTGATACGTTTTTTGATCCCACCGAGCAGCTTCATCCAGATACGGGCGGGGCGGCGCGTTTTGCCGAATTGCGCGCAGGCATGGCCCGTCTTTCGCCGCGCGATGCTGAATTGGCCGCAACCGCGCGCTCGATCCAGAGCTGGCATCGCTCGCACCGGTATTGTTCGAAATGTGGTGCGGAAAGCGCGCCCACCATGGCCGGCTGGCAGCGCGATTGCCCCAAGTGCAAGGCCTCGCATTTTCCGCGCACCGATCCGGTTGTTATCATGTTGATCACGCATGGGAATTCGGTGCTTGTGGGTCGCTCACCCGGCTGGCCTGAGGGGATGTTTTCGCTGCTTGCGGGCTTTGTCGAGCCGGGCGAGACGATTGAGGCGGCGGTGCGCCGGGAGGTTTATGAAGAAGCGGGTGTTAAGGTTGGGCAGGTGGGCTATTTGGCCAGCCAGCCTTGGCCCTATCCTTCATCCTTGATGATCGGTTGCCAGGGCGAAGCGACCAGCCAAGAGATCAAGATCGACCCCAAGGAAATCGAAGAGGCGCTTTGGGTCTCTCGTGAGGATATGGCGGATGTTTTTGCCGGCGCTCATCCGCGCTTGCATGCCCCTAGGGAAGGCGCGATCGCGCAATTTCTATTGTTAAACTGGCTTGCGGATCGGCTTGATTGATATAGAAAAAGAACACCACAAACAGAGCAGGCAGAACACATGAAATTCTCGACAAGAGAAGACATCGAAGCTCCGATTGAGTTTGTCTATCAACAGGTTGCCGATTTTGACGGGCTGGAAAAGCAGGCGTTGCGCCGCGGCTATGCGCTTGAGCGGGTTGAGGCGGGCGATGCCCAGGGCCTTGGCACAGCTTGGAGCGCGCGCGTCCCGTTTCGCGGCAAAACGCGCGAGTTGAAGGCGCGGATCAGCGATGTTGCCGCGCCAACGGGCTATTGCATTCAGAGCCAGTCCGGCGGGCTTGGCATGGATTTTGAGGTAGAGCTTGTGGCCCTGTCGCGCAATCGCACACGGGTTGTTATTGGCCTTGAAGTGCGGCCCAATACGCTTTCTTCGCGCCTGCTTGTGCAATCAATGAAATTCGCAAAATCCAACCTCCAGAAGCGCTTTTCGCGCCGGGTTGCGGATTTTGCGGTTGAGATCGGCGATCGTTACACGCGGGTTTGAGCGCGCCTGTAGATCTTAATTATTGCGCGCAGGATCGGCAGGGAAGACGCCCAAAAGCGAAACCTTGTCGGTGAAATAATCGAGCTCTTCCATGGCGCGCTGCACATTGGCATCGTCCGGGTGGCCCTCGATCTCGGCGTAAAACTGCGTCGCGGTGAAAACCCCATCCACCATATAGCTTTCCAGCTTGGTCATGTTGATTCCATTCGTAGCAAAGCCGCCCATGGCCTTGTAAAGCGCGGCTGGAATGTTGCGCACGCGAAACACAAATGAGGTGATCATCTTGCCGCTGCCCCGGCGGGCCAATTCCGGCTCGCGGGCCATGATGATGAAGCGCGTGGTGTTGCGCGCGTGATCCTCAACATGGCGGGCAATCACATCCAGCCCGTAAATCTCGCCCGCCAGCTCAGAGGCCATCGCCGCCTCGGCCGGATCGCCTAGCTTGGCAACCTCTTGCGCGCCGGCTGAATTATCAGACCAGTTCAGCGTTTCGAAACCATTCTCGCGGATAAATTCACGGGCCTGCCCCAAAAGAACAGACATCGCCCGCACGCGTTTGACATCCGCGATTTTCGCGCCCGGCACCGCCAGAAGGTTCACATGCACACGCACAAAGGCTTCGCCAACAATATGCAGCCCGCTTTCGGGCAACAATTGATGCACATCGGCAACCCGCCCATAAGTCGAGTTTTCGACCGCGATCATGCCCAATTCAGCATCCCCGCGACGCACCGCTTGGATCGCATCCTCAAAGGTTGCACAAGGCAAGGGCTCGTAATCGGGGCGCGCCTCAACGCAGGCCTGTTGCGAATATGCGCCGGGGGCGCCCTGAAACGCGATGCGTTTGCTCATGTTTTCGCTCCGTTTTGCAGTTTTTACCCAAAAGGGCGTTTGGTCGCGGGTCTTATACCTTGAAACTGATGCGGGGAAGGGGATAGATAGCCACGAAATATGCACGGAACGGATCGCGACATGTTCGACACAATGACTTTTACGAAAATCCTTGGCGGTGTCTGTGGCACCTTCTTGCTCTTCCTGTTTGCCAATTGGGGCGCTGAAACGCTTTATCACGTTGGGCCCTCCGGCCATGGCGATGATCACGCCCAAGCCTATGTTATCGACACGGGCGATGCAGATGGCGGTGATGCGCCCGAAGAAGAGGCCGTTCCATTTGCCGATCTTCTGGCGGTTGCCGATGCTGGCAAAGGCGCTTCGGTCTTTAAGAAATGCTCCGGTTGCCACAAAATTGATGGCGGCTCCGGCACAGGCCCGCATCTTGATGGCGTTGTTGGCCGCGAAATCGCTTCCGTCGATGGCTTTGGCTACTCTGGCTCGCTTTCAGAAGTTGGCGGCGCTTGGACGCCCGAACAGCTCGATGCCTTCCTTGAAAGCCCCAAAGGCTTCGCATCCGATACAAAGATGTCGTTCAAAGGGCTCAACAAGCCGCAAGATCGCGCCAATCTGGTGGCCTATCTGCAAAGCCTTGGCGGCTAATCGCCCCTCGCTTTCGCAAATGCTGATCTGAATTTAAAAACCGCTCTGAGTTTTCAGGGCGGTTTTTGCTTATTCGGGCGCGGATCGCCGCGAACAGGGCAAATCACCGCCCGATCACGGATAATCAACTTGATTGTTAGCCCCCGCCCAAACTACCGTAAACAAAGCGCCGAACGCATGAAAATGCGCAAAATCAATACGCTAAGGCGCACAAAATAAGAACAGGCGGCCAACCCGCCCAAATCACTGCCCGGAGGATCGCAATGCCTATGCCCGCCCCCAAATTCCTGCGCCGCACCGCCGCTCTCATCGCGCTGCTGGCCCTTGCCGCCCCGGCACTCGCCGAAGAGACGATCCTCAAAACCCATGGCATTTCGACCTTCGGTGATCTCAAATATCCCGCCGGTTTCGCCCATCTGGATTATGTAAACCCGCAAGCGCCAAAGGGCGGCGAGGTCTCTATCTGGGCGCCGGGCACATTTGATTCGATGAACCCCTATACCGTGAAAGGCCGCGCCGGCGCGCTGAGCAGTTCGATGTTTGAAAGCATTCTGGCGGGCACGGTGGATGAGATCGGCAGCGCCTATTGCCTGATGTGCACCTCAATCGAATATCCCGAAAGCCGCGATTGGGCGATCTTCCATCTTCGCGATGATATCAAATTCTCCGATGGCTCCCCGCTCACGGCCGAGGATGTCTTATTCACTTACGAGCTCTTCCTTGAGCAAGGCTTGCCCTCTTATCGCCAAATTCTTGGCGGGCAGGTGGAAAGCGTTGAAGTGCTCTCGCCCTTGGCGATCAAATATACGTTCAAACCCGAGGCCGCGCGGCGCGAAGTGATCCAGCAAGTCGGCGGTTTACCTATATTTTCAAAGGCTTGGTATGCGGCCAATGATGCGCGCTTGGATGAAAGCCGCATGGATCCGGGCATTGGAACCGGCGCCTATGCGCTTGATACTTTCGAGATAAACACCCGCGTTGTCTATAAACGGCGCGCGGATTATTGGGGCGCAGATCATCCGCTCAACATCGGCCAGAACAACTTTGATTCGATCCGCGTTGAGTATTTCGCCGATCGCCAGGCCGCCTTTGAGGGCTTCAAGGCAGGCATCTATAATATGCGCCCCGATTACACGAGCCGCATCTGGGCCACGGGCTATGATTTCCCGGCCGTACTTGATGGCACAGTGATCAAAGCCGAGCTGCCCAAAGGCAATATCCCGCCCTCGCAAAACTTCGTCTTCAATCTTGAGCGCCCGCAATTCCAAGATCCCCGCGTGCGCGAAGCCATCGGTATGATGTTCAATTATGAGTGGTCCAACGCGAGCCTGTTTTACGGGCTCTATGATCGGATAACCTCCTTTTGGGAAAATTCCGAAATGGCCGCACATGGGGTGCCATCGGCCGAGGAAATCGCGATCCTTCAGCCGTTGGTTGATGAAGGCCTTTTGCCCAAGAGGATCCTCACCGATGAAGCCGTTAGCCCGCAAACATTCTCCGAGAGCCGCCAATTGGATCGCAAGGCCCTGCGCGGGGCTTCTGCATTGCTGGATGAGGCGGGCTGGCCCGTTGGCAATGATGGGATGCGCCGCAATGCAGCCGGCGAGACGCTCAAAGTCGAGTTTCTCGAAGACAGCCCGACCTTTGATCGCGTGATCAATCCCTTCGTGGAAAACCTGCGCGCGCTGGGCGTTGAGGCCAAGCTCAGCCGGGTCGATCCGGCCCAGTTTACCGATCGCGAACGCGGCAAGGATTTTGACATCATTACAACCCAATATCCGGCAAATTTTGAGCCCGGCGATGAGCTGCGCTCCTATTTCGGCTCCAAAGGGGCCAAGGAATCGACCTTCAACGCAGCAACCCTGCAAAGCGCGGCCGTGGATCGCCTGATTGAAGGCGTGATCGCGGCCCAAACCAAGCCCGATCTGCATCTGGCCGTGCGCGTGTTGGATCGGGTGCTGCGGGCCGAGCGATTTGTCATTCCCCAATGGTATAAAAACGTCGATACCATCGCCTATTACAGCTATTTTGAGCATCCCGAAAACCTGCCCCCCTATGACAACGGCTTTATGTCCTTTTGGTGGTTCAACGCCGAACGCGAAGCCGAACTTCGCGCCGTTGGCAAGCTTTAGGGCGCATCGATGGCCGCCTATATCCTTCGCAGGCTTTTGCTGATCATCCCAACGCTTCTGGGAATCATGATCGTGAATTTCACGCTCACCCAATTCGTTCCCGGCGGCCCGATCGAGCAGATCATCGCCCAGATAGAAGGCGAGGGCGATGTCTTTGAGGGTATCGCAGGGGGCGGCGCAGAGACCAGCGAACAACTGGCCAATGAGAGCCGCTATGAAGGCGCGCGCGGGCTTTCACCGGAATATATCGCCAAGCTCGAGGTCGATATGGGCTTTGCGCGGATCAATTGCGAAGAGGGGTTTACCGGCAAGCGCGATATCAAAAACCCCGCCTGCACCAAAGAAATGATCCCCGCGTTCGAGCGTTTCGTGCTGATGATGGGCCGCTACTTGCGCTTTGATTTTGGCGAGAGTTACTTTCGCGATAAATCGGTGATTGATCTGGTGCTGGAAAAAATGCCCGTCTCGATCACACTTGGCCTGTGGTCAACGCTGATCGCCTATATCATCTCGATCCCGCTGGGCATTCGCAAGGCCGTGAAAGATGGCAGCAGCTTTGATACCTGGACCTCAGCCTTGATCATCGTGGCCTATGCAATCCCCGGATTTCTCTTTGCAATTCTGTTACTTGTGCTCTTTGCTGGCGGCTCTTATTGGCAAGTCTTCCCCCTGCGTGGCCTCACATCGGACGGCTTTGAAACCTTCAGCTGGTTTGGCAAAGCGACCGATTACCTCTGGCACATCGCGCTGCCGGTTCTGGCCACTACAATCGCAAGTTTCGCGACCCTCACCTTGCTCACCAAGAACAGCTTCTTGGACGAAATCCGCAAGCAATATGTGATCACCGCCAAGGCAAAAGGCCTCTCGGAATCTCGCGTTCTCTACGGCCATATTTTCCGCAACGCTATGCTGATTGTGATCGCTGGCTTCCCCTCGCTTTTCCTCGGGGTTTTCTTTGGCGCCTCGCTGATTATCGAAACGATCTTCTCGCTCGATGGGCTTGGGCGCATGGGTTTTGAGGCCGCCGTTGCGCGCGATTATCCGATCATATTTGGCACGTTGTTTTTCTTCGGCCTCGTTGGGCTTGTCGTCGGGATTCTTTCGGATCTGATGTATGTCTTTGTCGATCCGCGGATTGATTTTGAAAAGAGGGCAAGCTGATGCGCCTAAGCCCCCTGAACCAACGCCGCTGGCGCAATTTTCGCGCGAATGGCCGCGCCTACTGGTCGCTGATCATCTTTGCGCTGCTCTTTGGCCTGTCGCTCTTTGCCGAGTTTCTGGCCAACGATAAACCGATCCTGGTGAGCTATCGCGGCGAACTCCATATGCCCGTCTTCAAATTCTATCCCGAAACGGCCTTCGGCGGCGATTTCAAAACCGAGGCCGTTTATCGCGACCCGGAAGTGAAATGCCTGATTGTAACGGGCGGGATGGAGGCCTGCTTTGATACGCCCGAAGACCTGATTGAGGATGCCCAAGACGGCATGATTGAGGGCGAGAAAATCGCCAAGGGTTGGTCGATCTGGCCGCCGATCCGCTATTACTATCGCACCTCCTCCAACGTCCCCGGCGTCGCCCCCGGCCCGCCGCAAAAGGGGCACTGGCTCGGCACGGACGATACCAAACGGGATGTGCTCTCTCGCGTGATCTACGGCTTTCGCCTCTCGATTATGTTTACCCTCATCGTCACCATCGCGACCTCGCTCGTCGGGGTCTTGGCCGGGGCGGTGCAGGGCTATTTCGGCGGCTGGGTCGATCTGATCTTTCAGCGCATCCTTGAGATTTGGAGCTCAACCCCCTCGCTCTATGTGATCATCATCCTCTTTGCGATTTTGGGGCGCGGCTTCTGGCTGCTTGTGTTTATCACCATCCTGTTTGGCTGGCCCGCGCTTGTCGGGGTGGTCCGGGCTGAATTCCTGCGCGCGCGCAATTTTGAATATGTCCGCGCCGCCCGCGCGCTTGGGGTGTCAAATTGGGTCATCATGTTCCGCCACATGCTGCCCAATGCGATGGTCGCCACCCTCACAATCCTGCCCTTCATCATCACCGGCACAATCGGAACCCTCGCCTCGCTCGATTTCCTCGGCTACGGCCTGCCCGCGAGCTATCCAAGCCTCGGAGAGCTGACCTTGCAAGCCAAGCAAAACCTCCAAGCGCCCTGGCTCGCCTTCACCGCCTTCCTGACCTACGCGATCATGCTCTCGCTGCTCGTGTTCATTTTTGAGGGCGTTCGGGATGCGTTTGATCCAAGGAAAACCTTCCAATGAGCGCCTTTAAAGAATTGCAAAAAGGGGGTCTGAAAACTTGAAAGAGTTTAAAGAAATGCCCGTTTTGGACGTGCAAGATTTGCAAGTCTCCTTTCGCCAAGATGGCAAGGAGGCCCTCGCTGTGCGCGGCGTCAGCTTCACCGTTTCGCGCGGGGAAACCGTGGCCATCGTTGGCGAAAGTGGCTCGGGAAAATCGGTAACGGCGCTCAGCACCGTGTCCCTGCTGCCCGATTCCGCGCGTATCAAAGGCTCGATCACTTATGGCGGCACTCAGATGGTTGGCGCCGATGAAAAGGCTCTGCGCAAGGTGCGCGGCAATGATATCAGCTTCATCTTCCAAGAGCCGATGACATCGCTTAACCCCTTGCATACAATAGAAAAACAGCTCGCAGAAAGCCTCTCGCTGCATCAGGGCTTGCGCGGCGATGCGGCCCGAAATCGCATCCTTGAGCTGCTGGTGAAGGTTGGAATCCACGATCCAGAAAGCCGCCTCGGCGCCTATCCGCATCAGCTTTCTGGCGGCCAGCGCCAGCGGGTGATGATCGCCATGGCGCTTGCCAATGGCCCCGAGCTGCTGATCGCGGATGAGCCAACAACTGCGCTTGATGTCACAATCCAAGCGCAAATCCTTGATTTACTTGCAGATTTAAAGCGAGATGAAGGCATGTCGATGCTTTTCATCACCCATGATCTTGGCATCGTGCGCCGCATCGCGGATCGTGTTTGCGTGATGAAGGGCGGCGAGATTGTCGAGACCGGCCCAACGCGCGAAATCTTCGAAAATCCTCAGCATCCCTATACCCAATCGCTTTTGAATGCCGAATCCAAAGGCGTGCCGCTTCCCGTTCCTGAAGATGCCGAAATCATCTGCGAAACCAATGACCTGCGCGTTTGGTTTCCGATCCAATCGGGCCTGTTTCGCCGCACGGTTGGCCATGTAAAGGCTGTAAACGCCGCAAGCTTTTCTGTCCGCACGCAAGAAACGATCGGCATCGTTGGCGAAAGCGGATCGGGCAAAACAACGCTGGCTTTGGCCGTGATGCGGCTGATCCATTCTGATGGGCCGGTGGTCTTTCTGGGCGAAGATATCAAATCTTGGAATGCCAAGCGTATCCGCGCCCTGCGCCGCGATATGCAGATCGTGTTTCAAGACCCCTACGGAAGCCTCTCACCACGCATGACCATCGAGCAAATCATCGCCGAAGGGCTTGGCGTGCACGGATATAACAAGCTGAAAACAAAGCATGAATTGGTCTCGGAGATCATGCTAGAGGTCGGGCTTGATCCGGCAACTATGGCCCGCTACCCGCATGAATTTTCCGGCGGTCAGCGCCAGCGGATTGCTATTGCCCGCGCGATGATCCTGCGCCCCAAACTGGTGGTTCTGGATGAGCCGACCTCGGCGCTGGACATGACGGTTCAGGTGCAAATCGTTGATCTGCTGCGCGAATTGCAAAAGAAATACGGGCTCGCCTATCTGTTTATCAGCCACGATCTGAGCGTGGTGCGCGCGATGAGCCATAAGGTCATGGTGATGAAGCGCGGCGATATCGTAGAATCCGGCCCCGCGGCGCAGATTTTCGATGCGCCGCAAACCGAATACACCCGCGCCTTGATGGCCGCCGCCTTTGAGTTAAAGGCGAGATAATCGCATAATATCAGATGCTTAGCGCTTGATCAGGACGGCCCGAATGTCGAGCATTCCAGATTGCGCGCCTGCAAGCGACGACAGGCAAGCGCTGCTGTGCCTTCATTCATCCCAACGAAATTTGCGGCATATCCACGCCGATTTTTAACAACTTTGCGCAGCGCATCATCCAATGTGCCCATCTCTTTGAGTGCGGTTTTCAGCAGGATCCGTTCGGCCTGATAGCGCGATCCATAGGTGCCCACATTGATCCCCCAATGCCGCCCGCCAGAGGTTGACATACGGGTAACGATCTCGGGCTCGGAAAGGCGCATTTTTGGTTGTGTATCAACAGTTTGTGGCGCGATAGATGCGAGGTGAAGACTCTCTGGGCGCGGCCTTGGAGTGATGCTTGCTACGCGCGGGGCAGGGGCCTCGGCGGCGGCTGCGGCAGCAACAGCCGTTTGGGCCAGTATCTGTGCGGCATCAAGCGCGGGTCTGGGCTCTGGCGCGGGGGCTTGCGCGATTTGCACCGGAGCCGCCTGAGCTGGAGCGGCCGCAACCGGAGCAGCTTGCGCCTGTTCGACCGCTTTCAAAATATCCGCCTGCATCGCCATCAGAACGGTCTCGTCGGCGGGATCAAGCGGCGCATTGCGTAGCGGCCGGGCCAAGGGGCGCGGAGAGCGCGAAATTTTGACCGAAACGCGCACGATCTTGCCCGCAGGCATCATCCCAGAGCGCATTTGATCCGCCGTTGGCGCAGTGCCTTCATTGCCCGTATCGCCAGCCGAGGCGATGGCAACGGCAGATCCGCGCCCTTGATAAGCAGGTTTGCGCGGCTTGAGAACAGCAACGCGGCTCGGCGCACGCGAGAAGCCCATATCGAGCAATTCAGCGACGCGCGCATTGCGCGCAGCCGTTGAGCGCCCGCCAAAAACGGTTGCGATAATGCGCTCATTCCCGCGCTCAGCTGAGGCCACAAGATTGAAGCCAGCGGCGCGGGTATAGCCGGTTTTGATCCCGTCTGCGCCCTTATAGGCGGCAAGGAAGCGACTGTTTGTATTGGGAACTTCGCGAATGCCCGCATCGGTCGAGCGGCGCGAGAAGAGGTTATAATACTCGGGGTAATCAAAGAACAAATGGCGGCCAAGATTGGTCATATCGCGGGCCGTGGAAAGATGGCCCTCTTCGGTAAGTCCATGGGCGTTTTTGAAGGTTGTCCGGGTCATGCCAAGCGCTTTTGCGGTCCGGTTCATCCGGCGGGCAAAGGCGGCTTCGGATCCTTCAACTGCGATGCCAAGGGCGGTTGCCGCATCATTGGCGGATTTTACCGCCGCCGCGCGCACAAGATAGCGCAGTTTGATCGTTTGCCCGGCGCGCAGGCCAAGCTTTGAGGGCGGCTCATTGGCGGCGCGGGCAGTGATTTTGATATCGTCATCCAACGAAAGTTCGCCATGCTCGATCGCTTCAAAGACAACATAGAGGGTCATCATTTTGGTGAGCGATGCAGGATGCAGCCGGCTATCCGCGTTGCGCGCATGCAAGACCTCGCCAGATCGTGCATCAATCACAACTGCCGCATAGGGCGCAGCAAAACTGGGCCCGGCAAGCGCCAGCCCAAACAAAATCGTACAAATATAGAGTAGCCCGAAACGGACATACTGCTTCACGCGTGTGTTCACGTCGCTCGCCTTTTTTTCTGCCTCAAACGGCCGGATCATTAGCGCCCAGCTCATTAATTGCCCCAACGCTAACACGCGTCTGCTTTTCAGAAAACCTCTAAAATTCAAGGGGCTTGCGGGGATTGCCGATATGCAACGCCATATCTAGTGGGTGTGTTTGGTGCCCGGTCTATATGTGCGATTTGGGCAGGGAAAAGCGCACTAGGCGGCTTCAATTTTTTCGATAAGGGCGGCCAGTTTTCCGAGGTTTTCAATCTCATGAAAGCGCGCACTGGCTTGGGGCGCGGCGGCATGTTCGAGCTCCCAGGTAAGACCATGGGGGATATAAACGCCCCAGCCGCCAGCCTCAATCGGGGGGATCACATCGGATTTCATCGAATTGCCAACCATCATCGCCGCCTCTGGCCCGGTGCCGTGGCGGGCAAAAATCTCGGCATATATTTGTGGCTTTTTATCCGAGACAATCTCAACCCCATGAAACATCTCGCCAAGCCCGGATTGGGCAAGCTTGCGCTCTTGATCAAGCAGATCGCCCTTGGTGATCAGGATGATCTTATGGGATTGCGCGAGCGCCTCGACCGCCTCAAACGCATGGGGCAAAAGCTCGATAGGATGATGCAGCATTTCTTGGCCCGCAGCGATCAGATCGGCAATAACAGAGGCGGGCACCTTTTGATCGGTGACTTCGATAGCCGTCTCAATCATCGACAGAACAAAGCCTTTGATCCCAAAGCCATAATGCCCAAGATTGCGCCGCTCGGCCGCCAACAATCGCTCGGCCAGATGATCGGCTTCGGTGAAATCTGCAAGCAATTCCGCGAATCGCTTTTGGGTCATTCGGAACAGATGTTCGTTCTGCCAAAGCGTATCATCGGCATCAAACCCAACTGTCGTAATCATTTGCTGCATTATTTTCCCCGCCTGACGCGAATTTCCGGCCCATTTGGGGCTGCCCCCTTTTCTGTGGGCAAGAAGGGCCTATATATTCCCCCCGAGCAACCCGTTTTACCCATCAGGAGCGCGAATTGATCCATTTGGCCCACAGTATGTCGGACAAAGATGGCGGCCGTAACAATACGGACGACACCGATGTGCTGGTTGAGACAAAACCCAAGACAAAGCGCCCGCCGCTCTATAAGGTTTTGTTGCTCAATGATGATTACACGCCGATGGAATTCGTGGTCGAGGTGCTTGAGCGTTTCTTCGGGATCACCCATGCGGCCGCGATCGAGATCATGCTGACAGTGCATAAAAAGGGGCTCGCGGTTGTGGGGGTCTTTCCCTATGAGGTGGCTGAGACCAAGGTAACCCAAGTGATGGACCTTGCCCGCAAGAAGCAGCACCCGCTGCAATGCACCATGGAAAAGGAATAGGCCAAGCGCCTGTTAATCATGAGTAATTCCCGCCTGACCCTCGCGCTTGATGCGCGCGATATTGCCCTGCCCGAAGCCGGGCGCATTGCGATCTATCGCCCGCGCGCAGGCTTTGATCTTTCGGCGCTGCCCCAAGAGCGGGTGCATGTGATCCAAGGATTTCGCCCTGATCATGATGCTTTTGAGGCGGCGGGATATGCCACAGCGAGAGCGCCCGAAGGGGCCTATAGCGCCGCCGTGATCTGCGCAACCCGCGCCAAAGCCGAGGCGCATGCGCTGATTGCTGATGCGGTTGCGCGCGTTGAAGGCGGGCCCATTGTGCTTGATGGGCAGAAGACCGATGGCATTGATAGCCTGCTCAAAGAGCTGCGCAAACGGGCGGATATTGGCGCGGTGATCTCCAAAGCGCATGGCAAGATTTTTGTAATGACTGGGGCCAAGCCTGCGGATTTTGCCGATTGGATCGATCCCGGACCGCGCGACATTGGTGAAGGGTTTGTGACCCGGCTTGGGGTTTTCTCCGCCGATAAGATTGATCGCGGCTCAATCGCCTTGGCCCAAGCCCTGCCGGATAAACTAAAGGGCCGCGTGGCCGATCTTGGCGCAGGCTGGGGCTATCTGAGCCGCGCGCTGCTTGAAAATCCAAAGATCACCGAATGCCATCTTTATGAGGCAGAGGCCGCAGCGCTTGACTGCGCGCGCCAAAACATCACCGATCCGCGCGCCCATTTTCACTGGGCCGATGCAACGATCCTGCCCAAAGAGGCGCCTTTTGATGCGGTGATCTGCAACCCGCCGTTTCACACGGCCCGCAATGCCGATCCCGCGCTTGGCCGTGCTTTCATTGCATCGGCTGCGCAGATGTTGGCGCCAAATGGTGCGGTTTGGCTGGTTGCAAACCGCCATTTGCCCTATGAGGCGGCTCTCGCTAGCTTGTTTCGTGATGTAAACGAGGTTGCTGGCGACAAAGCGTTTAAGGTTCTGCACGCCGCGCGCCCGCAACGGGCCAAGGGCTAAAGGGCGCAATGCCCCGATATTGGAGACGGTAAGATGAGCTTTTCCATTGCTGGCAAAACAGCAATTGTGACAGGGGCAGCCAATGGGGTTGGCCTGGCGATTGCACGCCACTTTGCCGAAAAAGGCGCCAATGTTATGTGCGCGGATATGGATGAGGCGGGGCTGATCGAGGCGCTCGGCAAAGAGGGCGATGATAGCAACCTGCGCTATTTCGCCGGCGATCTGCGCGAAAAATTGACCATCGCCAATCTGCTGTCGGCAACAATTGATGCCTTTGAAGGCGTTGATATTCTGGTGAATGCAAGCCGCCAGGTAGAGCGATCCGAGCCGCTCGATGCGGATAATGATGCGGTTGAAAACCTGCTTCAGCAGAATGTTATCAATGGGTTGCGCCTTAGCCAAGCGGTCGCCAAACGGATGATTGCCCAGGCCGAAGAAAGCGGCGCAGACATCAACAGTTCGGGCCAGATCGGCGCGATCATCAATCTGTCCTCAATCGCCGCGCGCCGCACCCATCCGGCCCTTTTGGCATTTTCCCTTAGCTCAGCCGCCACAGAACAAATGACCCGCTCTTTGGCTGTGGCACTTGCACCCAATCGCATTCGGGTAAACGCGCTGGCCTTTGGTTCGGTGATGAGCTGCTCGCTGCAAGACGCGCTGAATGAACACGACGGCTATCGCGAAGAGATCATCAACGCGACCCCGCTAGGGCGAATTGCCAGCGCAGGTGAGCTTGCCGATGCGGCGCAGTTTCTGGCCTCAGAGGGATCAAGTTTTATGACCGGCCAAGTGATGACACTGGACGGCGGGCGCAGCTTGGTTGACCGCGTCGGCGCTCCTGCGCATTAGCCTTCAGGGTAGAGTTGCACGCATTGCGCCTTGGCCGCAGCCGAGGCGCGCGCCAGTTCTGTATGCTTTTTGCGCAAAGAGGAAAGCTTGCTTGCCTCGGCTTTGGGATCAATCGCAATGGGCTTTTCGCGGGTTGTTGGCGTTGCCACTTGGCAGAAAACCAGCTCGCTGCGCGCCCCGCCAAAACCGCCGCATATCTCAAGGCTTGTTGAAATTGTCTGCGTCTTTTCAATGGCATAACCGCGCGAGATGTTAAGCTCGGTTTCCGCAATCAGCCCTTCAATCACGCGCTGATCCTTTGAAACATTGGACAAGCAGCGCTGTTGCGGGCTGGCGCAGGCAGCAAGCACAATTAGGGCAGGCAGAGTAAAAATGGCACGCATAACTAAACTCTCCAAAAGCGGTTTCGCTGCATAAAGGATAGCGCGCCAAGCAGCGCTTGCAAACAGGCTTGGCAGTTCGCGCACAAAGCTGTTATCTCAGCCGCCAAGATGCAAAACTGGCCTATATTTCGGCATCTGGCCAAGAGGAGAGACGCAACAATGAGCGATCAGATGGACGATCAAAAATCCCGCGCCTCTGCTTGGTTTCGCTCCCTCCGAGACGAGATCGTGACCGCCTTCGAAACGCTTGAAGATACCCAAGCCAGCGGCCCATTTGCGAGCGCTGCGCCGGGGCGTTTTGAGATCAAAGAGACAAGCCGCCAAGGCGATGATGGCGGGGATGCTGGCGGCGGCTTGATGAGCGTGATGCGCGGCGGGCGGGTTTTTGAAAAGGTCGGCGTGAATGTCTCGACCGTTTATGGAACGCTGGGCGAGCGGGCGATTGGCGCGATGGCAGCGCGCAAAGGCCTGCCCGGTATGGCCGAGGATCCGCGCTTCTGGGCCGCCGGCATCAGCCTTGTGGCCCATATGCAAAACCCTCATACCCCTGCCGTCCATATGAACACCCGGATGTTTTGGACCCCGCATGGCTGGTGGTTTGGCGGCGGCGCGGATCTTAACCCTTGCCTTGAGATCGAGGAGGACACGCGCTTCTTTCACGGGATTTTGCAAGAGTTCTGCGATCTGCACGATCCGGCTTTTTATCCGCGCTACAAAGACTGGGCGGACGCGTATTTCTTCATCCCGCACCGGGGCCGGGCGCGCGGCGTTGGCGGCATTTTTTATGATGATCACAACTCAGGCGATTGGGAGGCGGATTTTGCTTTTACCCAAGATGTCGGCCGCGCCTTTTTGCCGGCGTTTCTGGGCGTTACAAACAAGCGCCGCGATATGACCTGGACCGAGGCCGATCGCGATGCGCAACTTGTCCATCGCGGCCTTTATGCTGAATATAATCTTGTCTATGATCGCGGCACGAAATTCGGCCTTGAAACTGGCCATGATCCCGATGCTGTTTTGATGAGCCTGCCGCCCCTGGCCAAATGGATCTAATCCGCGCCTTTTGCGCAGGCCGTGCGAAAACAGGCGCTTTGCACGCGCACTTGCGCTGCCACCCAAACGTTTGAAAACACAAACTTCACAGGGGTAAATATGCTGAGTATCCTCCCTGAAACGCTCATTTCCTTTACGGTCGCTTCGATCCTGATCGAGATCACCCCGGGGCCAAATATGGCCTATCTCGCTGTTTTGGCAGCAACGGAGGGGCGGCGCCATGGATTTGCTGCGGTGGCCGGTGTAGCGCTTGGGCTGCTCATTATTGGGCTGCTGGCCGCCTTCGGAGTCGCTGCGCTGATAAGCTCCTCGCCGATATTGTTTGGGCTTTTGCGCTGGAGCGGAGTTGCCTATCTTGTTTGGCTCGCGATCGAAGCATGGCGCCCCGAGCGCGGAGAGGAAAACGAATTCGCCGCTTCGGATGCGCGCTATTTTCGCCGTGGCTTGATCGTCAATCTGCTCAATCCAAAGGCGGGGGTTTTCTACATCGCAATGGTGCCCGGCTTTGTTAATCCCACAGGGCCCATCCTTGCACAGACGGTCTTTTTGTCGGTGCTTTTTGTTGGAATTGCCACAGCAATCCATGCGCTGATTGTTGCCCTTGCCGGGGCCGCGCAGCCCTTTTTAAGCAACCCGCAGCATCGCCAAACAGTGCGCCGGATTATGGCTGCGGCTTTGTTTGCTATTGCGATCTGGTTTGCTTGGTCAACGCGTTAGCCGCGGATCGCTTCCAGCATCACGTGAACGTTTTCCGGATCTGCGTCCGGTGTGATCCCGTGCCCAAGATTAAAGATATGCGGCCCGCCGGAAAATGCATCCACAATGGCGCGCGTGGCTTGGCGCAGATCATCGCCGCCCGTGACCATGTGATGGGGGGCCAGATTGCCCTGAACACAGCCATCAACCTGAACATTGGCAACGGCCCACTCCGGCGAAACCGAGTTATCAATCGCCACACAATCCGCGCCAGTGGCCTTGGCAAATCCGATATAGCCATTCCCCGCTTCACGCGGAAAAGCGATGACAGGGATGCCCGGATGCATGGCCTTTAGCGCTGAAATAATCTCGCGGGCAGGCTCCAAAGCATAGCGGTTGAAATCTTCGCCCTTAAGCGATCCCGCCCAGCTGTCAAACAGTTTCACAACCTCAGCACCCGCTTGAATTTGCGCCGAAAGATAATGGATCGTCGCCTCTGTGATCCGCGCCAAAAGCGCTTCAAACAATGCGCGGTTCTCGGCTTTGAGCGCATGCGCAGGCCCCTGATCCGGCGTGCCACGCCCGGCAATCATATAGGTCGCCACTGTCCAAGGCGCGCCAGCAAAGCCGATCAACGTTGTCTCTTTGGGCAGCTCGCCCGCTAGAATTTTCACCGTTTCATAGATCGGGTTTAGCGTCTCATGGATATCCGATGCAGGGCCGAGCTTGGCGAAATCTGCATCCGTCGTGATTGTCGAAAGACGCGGGCCTTCGCCGGTTACAAACCAAAGATCCGCCCCAAGCGCTTGCGGGATCAGCAAAATATCAGCAAACAGGATCGCCGCATCAAAGCCATAGCGGCGGATCGGCTGAAGCGTCACTTCGGCGGCCAGTTCGGGATTGTAGCATAGCTTCAGGAAATCCCCGGCTTTGGCGCGGGTTGCGCGATACTCGGGCAAATAGCGCCCGGCCTGGCGCATCATCCAAACGGGCGGAACGGCTTGTTTCTCGCCTTTAAGCGCGCGAAGGATTGTTTTGTCAGCCATGCGAATATCTCCCGTTTCTGGCGCCTTTGGTCCGCTGGGAGGGCGCGATTGTCAAGGCTCAGCGGGCGGCTTTGCGACCATCTGTCTTAAGGGCGCGCTGTGCAAAGCATTGTCACCTTCGAGGCGCCGCGCTATTCCAATCTTCATGAAACATACCTTGCCCAGCCCCGCCGCGCCCCTGAAAATCGGAACCCGCGGCTCGCCGCTCGCTTTGGCCCAAGCCTACGAGACGCGCGCGCGCCTGATGGCGGCCTTTGATCTGCCCGAAGCAGCGTTTGAGATCATCGTGATCAAGACCACAGGCGATAAGGTTTTGGATCGCCCCTTGAAGGAAATCGGCGGCAAAGGCCTCTTTACCCGCGAGATCGAAGAGCAGCTTTTGAGCGGCGAGATTGATATCGCGGTGCACTCGATGAAGGACATGCCGGTTGATCAACCCGCAGGTCTTTTGCTCGATACATACCTGCCGCGCGAAGATCCACGGGACGCTTTTATCGCGCTTGATGGGGGCCGTTTGGCCGATCTGCCCAAAGGCGCCGTTGTGGGCACTTCAAGCCTGCGCCGCCGCGCGCAATTGCTGGCCCGCCGCCCTGATCTTAAGATAGTCGAATTTCGCGGCAATGTTCAAACACGCCTTGGCAAATTGGCCGATGGGGTTGCCCGCGCAACCTTCCTTGCCATGGCCGGACTGAACCGCCTTGATATGAAAGAAGTGCCCCGCAGCGCGATTGAAACGGATGAGATGTTGCCCGCCGTGGCCCAAGGCGCGATTGGCATTGAGCGGCATGCTGATGATGCGCGTGCAGCCGAAATGCTGGCGGCGATCCATGATCTGCCAACCGGCCAACGCCTTGCTGCCGAGCGCGCTTTTTTGGCCGCGCTTGATGGCTCCTGCGAAACCCCGATTGCGGGTCTGGCTGAACTAAGCGGCGATACCTTGCGCCTTCGCGGCGAAATCCTGCGCACCGATGGATCAGAGGTTTTGGCCGATGAAATCAGCGGCGCGATTGAAACCGGCGCTGATATGGGCCGCAAGCTCGCCGCTGATTTGCTGGCGCGCGCGGGCGATAATTTCTTTGATTGGAAATGATCTAGGGCAGCAATTTGCCCGGGTTCATCAGCCCCTTAGGATCGATCGCGGCCTTCACTTGGCGCATGATTTTCATCGCTATCGGGTCTTTGCGCCGCGTCATTGAGGGCAGCTTGGTGATGCCAATCCCATGCTCTGCGCTGAATGAGCCGCGAAGTTCACAGGTCACATCCTCAACCATTTCGCGGATCGCATCGTTGCGGGTCTCGTCCTCGGAGGTTGGCCAAATCGAGTAATGCAAATTGCCATCCCCAAGATGCGAAACGGTGATTGATTCAGCGCCCGGATCGATTTCTTGAAGGCGCGTCTCGCAGCGCTCCAAAAAGGTCGCGATCTGATCGAGTGGGACAGCGACATCGCTATCAACAATCGGCTGGCGGCTCAAAATGATCTCGGCCGCGGCTTCGCGAATATCCCACATCAAGGCCCGCTGCGTCTCGGATTGCGCAACCACCGCATCAATCAAAGCGCCATCCTCAAGCTGTGCGCCAAGCACATCCTGAAGATGCGCCACAACGGCAATTGTGCCGTCCTCAAGCGGCGCGGCATCGCGCGGGCTCGTCGCACCGACCTCGACCAAAATGCTGATATCATGATCCGCACCAAGCGGCGGGATCAGATCAGGGCGCACGATCCCAAGGCGCGCCATATAGCTGCGCGGCATGAATTCAAACGCCTCAACCGCGCCGCCGGTTTGTTCTTGGAGTGCATTCAAAAGCCGCAAGGCTGAGGGCAGATCGGGCACCGCCACCATCGCCGTTGCATGGGCGCGCGGCGCAGGCACAAGCTTGAGCACCGCCGCGGTGATAATCCCAAGCGTGCCCTCGGCCCCGATAAAGAGATCGCGCAGATCATAGCCCGAGTTATCTTTGTGCAACTCAGACATCAAATCCATTACCTCACCATCGGGCAAGACAACCTCAATCCCCAAACAAAGCGCGCGGGTATTGCCAAAACGCAAGACATTCGAGCCGCCTGCATTGGTCGCCAGATTGCCGCCGATCTGGCAAGAGCCGCGCGCCCCAAACACCATCGGATAGCGCAAGCCATGCGCGGCAACCGCTTCGTGCAATTGCTGCTGGATCACGCCCGCATCAACAATCGCAAGCCGTGCATCAACGCGGATCTCGCGGATCGCATTCATCCGCTCAAGCGAGATCATCAAAGCGCCGGGCGCATAGGTCGCGCCGGAAAGCCCCGTGTTGCCGCCAATCGGAACCACCGGAATATCGCGCGCATGCGCCAGTTTCATCAGCCCGGAAACCTCAGAAGTATTGGCGGGGCGGGCAACGGCCAGCGGCGCGGCCACATAGCGCCCGGTCACATCGGTGGCATATTTCGCCATATCTGCGCCCGTCAAAACCTGCGCCTGCCCAATCAGCGCGCGCGCCTCATCTGCGAAATCCATCTGCGGTCCTCCCCGAAACTATCAGCGAGCATGGCGCGCTGTCGGGGGGCGCGCAAGGCCCGCTAGCTGGCAAGCGCTTTGAACTGATCGCGCAGTGCAGCTTTTTGCACTTTGCCCATCGTGTTGCGTGGCAGCTCGGCCAAGATCTCAAAATGCTTGGGTTGCTTGAACTTGGCCAGTTGATCGCCGAGCGCGTCCCGGATCGCTTCCAGATCAATCACCGCGCCTTTTTGCGCCACAAGCACGGCCAAAACCGCCTCGCCGAAATCCGCATGGGGGATACCAACAACAGCGCTTTCCAAAACGCCGGGCATCTCATCAAGCACCAGCTCAACCTCTTTGGGATAGATATTATAGCCGCCCGAAATAATCAGATCTTTGGCCCGTCCAACGATTGTGATGTAGCCATCCTTATCCATCTGCGCGAGATCGCCAGTGATAAAGAACCCATCCTTGCGCAGCTCTTGCGCCGTTTTCTCTGGCATCTGCCAATAGCCCTGAAAAACATTTGGCCCACGCACTTCAAGCACACCAATCTCGCCCTGGTCCAATTCCGCACCCGTTTCAGGATCGCAAATCTTCACCTCAACACCGGGCAGCGGCAAGCCAACCGTGCCTGCGCGCCGCGCGCCCTCATAAGGGTTTGAAGTGTTCATATTGGTTTCGGTCATGCCGTAGCGCTCAAGTATGCGGTGGCCCGTGCGCGCTTCAAAGGCCTCATGGGTTTCGGCCAAAAGAGGGGCCGAGCCAGAGATAAACAGGCGGAAATGGCGGGTCAGATCGGGGGTGAAACGCGGATCATCCAGCAGGCGCGTATAGAAGGTCGGCACCCCCATCATCGTATTGGCGCGCGGCAAAGCTTCGATCACAGCATCCGTATTAAAGCCGGGCAGGAAGATCATCGAAGCGCCGGTCAGCAGGCAAATATTCGTGCCAACAAAAAGCCCATGCGTGTGAAAGATCGGCAAAGCATGGAGCAGCACATCTTCGCCGGTGAAATGCCAGATATCGCGCAGGGTTTCAGCGTTGGATAGCAGGTTGGCGTGGCTCAGCATCGCGCCTTTGGAGCGGCCTGTTGTCCCGGATGTATAAAGGAAGGCGGCCAGATCATCGCCTCTACGCTCGACAGGATCGAAAACCTGCGGCTGAGCGGCGGCGGCTTGCGCAAAACTACCGTCATTAGCAGCGCCAAGGGTATGGAGCCGCGCGCCTGCAGAGGCGGCGACAGGGGCCATCTCAGCGCCGCGCGCCGGATCACAAATCAGCAGGCCCGCGCCAGAATTCTCAACGAAATAAGCAACTTCGCCACTGGTATAGGCCGTATTGAGCGGCAGGAAAATGATCCCCGCCTGAACGCAAGCCGCATAGATCGCAAGCGCATCGGGGGATTTCTCGATCTGAACGGCAAGGCGATCACCAATGCCAAGCCCGGCGGCGCGCAATGTATGCGCAAATGCAGACGAGCGGGCAAGAAACGCGCCATAGCTGAGACGGCTGCCATCCGGCAAAAAGAGAAACGGCGCCTCGCTGCCTTCATGGGGGGCGAAAAGCGCATCATAGAGAATATTTGCCATCAGGCCTGTCCTTGCGTGAGCTATGCCCGCAAGAGATAGCGCGCGCGGCTTGCCCATGCAAACCGGTGCGCGAGGAGGCGATCAAACGGCGCTGGAATGGCCCGCTTCATCCATCGCATAAGCATCGAAATGGCGCGCGATCATCCGGGTAAGGGGGCGCGCATGCGCTGGAATGGCGATGGCCTCGGACGAGGTTTCGATCATATCGGGAAAGGCTTGCGCCACGCTTTGGGCGAAAGCATCAAATGCTGCATGCGCCAGATTGAAACGCGTCTCAAGATCTTTGCGGCTCACGCGAAAATCAGACATGAGCGCCTCGATAATCCGGCCGCGCAAAAGATCATCGCCAACAAATGCATGGCCCTTTGTCGTTGCCAACATGCCTGCGCGCACCCGCTCTTGATAGGCCGAAGTCGCCGGCGCGTTCTGCGCATAGCCCTGAGGATAGCGCGAGATTGCAGAAGCGCCGACACCGATCAGCGTGTCATGTTTATCATCTGTGTAACCCTGGAAATTCCGGCGCAACTTGCCGGCTCTTTGGGCGATGCTAAGCCTATCCGTTGGGCGGGCGAAGTGATCAATGCCGATCTCATCATAGCCATCCACAACAAACAATTCGCGCGCCACATCAAAAAGTGCGAGCCGCTCTTGCGGGGTTGGCAGCGCGTCCGTCGGGATCATATTTTGGCGCCGCGCCATCCAAGGCACATGCGCATAGCCAAACAAAGCAACCCGATCCGGATCAAGCGAAAGCAATTTTTGCACCGAGTCGGCGATCTTTTCCGGCGTCTGATGAGGCAGGCCATAAAGAATATCCGCATTCAGCGAAGTGATCCCGCGCGCGCGCAAATCTTCAACGGCGCGGGCTGTGATCTCATAGCTTTGCAACCGCCCGATTGTGTTCTGTATTTCTGGATCAAAATCCTGAACGCCAATCGAAGCGCGGCTCATTCCGGCGGCGGCAAGCGCATCAAGGCGGGGGCCGTCAATCTCGCTTGGATCAATCTCGACCGAAAATTCGCCGCCTTGGGCCATCGGAATGCGCGAAAAGACAGAACCGCTCAGATCGCGAATCAACTCAGGCGAAAGCAATGTCGGCGTCCCTCCGCCCCAGTGCAAATGGCCAATTCGAACACCATCGGGCAGGGCCGCAGCGATCAGATCCAACTCTTTTTTGAGGCTCTCAACATAGGCTGCCACAGGCGCAAGCGTCGATGTGCCTTGGGTGCGGCAGGCGCAAAACCAACAAAGCCGACGACAAAAAGGCACGTGGATATAAAGCGAAATCTGCGCATCCGGCGCGATTTGGCCCATCCAATCCCGGGTGTTCTGCGCGCTGAATTCATTCTTGAAATGGGGCGCGGTGGGATAGGAGGTATAGCGCGGCACGCGCGCGTCAAAAAGGCCATATGTGCTGAGTTGAATATGTTTGTTCATGGGCATACTCTAAGGACGAATTAGGAATGTACGCTTTGACGCAGATCAAACCGTGCAAGGAACGCGCAAATGAACGATCTCACCTTTGATGCCCGCGATTGCGGGACTTGCCCTATTCGCCATCGCGCCGTTTGTGCGCGCTGTGAGCAGGATGAGCTCGAGCTCTTGGACACGATCAAATATTACCGCACCTATGAGGCCGGGCAGCCGGTCATTTGGGGCGGCGATCACATGGATTTCGTCGCCTCGGTGGTGACAGGTATCGCCTCGCTGAGCCAAACCATGGAAGATGGCCGCACACAGATGGTTGGGCTTTTGCTGCCCTCTGATTTTATCGGGCGGCCCGGGCGCGAAGCTGCGGCCTATGATGTTACGGCTGTGTCCAATCTTACTCTGTGCTGTTTTCGGCGCAAAGGCTTTGAGGATTTGATGCAGCACACGCCCCATATCGGGCAGCGCCTGCTAGAGATGACATTGGATGAATTGGATGCGGCGCGCGAATGGATGCTGATCCTTGGGCGCAAAAACGCGCGTGAAAAAATTGCCAGTCTGCTCGCCATTTTGGCGCGGCGCGAGGCTTCGCTTCACCTGACAAGCGTTGGCGCAAGCACAGCGTTTGATCTGCCTTTGACCCGCGAAGCCATGGCCGATTATCTTGGGATCACGCTGGAAACCGTGAGCCGCCAGATTTCGAGCCTGAAGCGCGAAGGTGTTATCTCACTTGAGGGCAAACGGCGCGTGGTGATCCCCGATTTTGAGCGGCTTCAAGCGCAAACCGGGGATGATGTCGATGGCGGAATTCTAAGCTAAGGCGCCATCTGAAAATAATTTGGCCGGGCGCTTAATGCTGGGAAGCTGGCCCGGCCGTTCCTAAGGTGCTGTGGCTCAGGAATTCGAAAATTGGGCGCCCGATCAATGCGCCATGAGAACTGGCAGCTCGGCCATCTCAAGCATATTGCGGGTCGCGCCGCCAAGGATACTTTCGCGAAAGCGCGAGTGGCCATAAGCGCCCATCACGATCATATCCGCATCGCGATCGCGCGCATGGCGCAGCAATGTATCCGAAGTGCGCGGCAAGGTTTTCGCCAAAACAGAAACCTCGCAGTTGACCCCATGGCGCGCCAGCATTGCCGAAAGCCCGCCGCCCGGATCAGAGCGATCAGGCCCGTGCTGCGGCGGATCAATCACAACAATATCAACCACATCCGCCTGCTGTAAAAGCGGCAAAGCAGCGCGCACAGCCGCCAAAGCTTCGACCCCTTCATTCCAGCCAACGACGATGCGCTTTGGTTTGGCGTTCATCTGCGCGCCATCAGGGATCACCAGCACAGGCACATGCGCATTAAACAGCGCCAGCTCAAGAATTTGCTCATGTTCATGGCCGCGCGCAGGGCCATAGGGGCGCGGCAAAACAACCAGATCCGCAAAGCGTGTTTGATGCGCCAGAAAAGGCGTCAAACCAATCATCTGCGCCGCCATAGGCACAGCAGACCAAGTGATATCGGCGCCTTGGAACCGTTCAGAAATCTGAACTTTGAGCGCATCAGCATCGCTGCGGGCTTGATCCATATTGCTTTGAATGATCATCGCGCTGGTGCCTGCGTAATAAAAACCCGGCTGCGTGCGATCAAGGCCCATGCAGAAAAGATCAAGATGGCCGCTATTGGCTTGGGCAACGATCCGCGCCGCCTCTATTGCGCTTTCATCAGCTTTTGCATCGGTCACGATCGTAACAAGAGATTTATAGGCCATGGCTTCGCTCCTGACAGATTTGTGGACTGCCACCAAGCTAGGAGCCGCGCTGTCTTTGCGCTTTGATCAGGATCAATATCTTTTGGGTTGGTGAATTTTTTGCCGCCCTAGGGCGAAAGCGCGCTTTTTCGCATTTCTTCACGGGGCTTTTGACACAGATCAAAGCAGCCTTTGCAGAATGTCTTCAAGTCAGGACAGGTCGAACCGGGTCAACACGGGGCGATACCCCCTTGTGGGAACTGAAAAAGGGACGCGCTATGTGGAATTATATTAAACTGGCATTGCTGGCAGGGGTCGCACTCCTGGCGGCTATTGCTGCCAACTATGGCCGAGATCTTGCTTATCAGGTGCACGCGATTATCGTTGTGGCCATTGCAGGCGGGATGTTTGTCTATACGCTTCGAAATACCGATGAGCCAGCCAAGCCTAAGGAAATGGGCTATATGGATGGCGTTGTGCGATACGGCGTTGTCGCGACTGCCTTTTGGGGCGTTGTGGGCTTCTTGGTCGGAACGTTCATTGCCTTTCAGCTCGCCTTTCCGGCGCTGAACTTCGAATTCTTGCAAGGGATCGGCAACTTTGGCCGCCTGCGCCCGCTGCACACATCAGCGGTGATTTTTGCATTTGGCGGGAACGCGCTGATTGCAACGTCCTTTTATATCGTGCAACGCACCTCGGCCGTTCGGCTTTGGGGCGGCAATCTGGGCTGGTTCGTCTTTTGGGGGTACAACCTCTTTATCGTTCTGGCCGCGACCGGATATTTGTTTGGCGCGACCCAATCCAAAGAATATGCCGAGCCAGAATGGTATGTCGATCTGTGGCTTACAGTTGTTTGGGTGGCCTATCTGTTGGTTTTCCTTGGCACGTTGATGACGCGCAAAGAAAAGCACATCTATGTGGCCAACTGGTTCTTCCTGTCGTTCATCGTCACCGTGGCGATGCTGCATATCGTCAACAACCTCTCGCTGCCGGTCTCGATCTTTGGATCAAAATCGGTGCAGCTCTTTTCGGGCGTGCAAGACGCGATGACCCAGTGGTGGTACGGCCATAACGCGGTTGGCTTCTTCCTCACGGCGGGTTTCTTGGGGATGATGTATTACTTCGTGCCAAAACAGGCCGAACGCCCCGTCTTCTCTTATAAGCTCTCGATCATTCACTTCTGGGCGCTGATCTTCCTCTATATCTGGGCGGGTCCTCACCACCTTCACTATACAGCGCTGCCCGATTGGGCTTCGACGCTGGGCATGGTCTTCTCCATCGTTCTTTGGATGCCAAGCTGGGGCGGTATGATCAACGGCCTGATGACGCTTTCTGGCGCATGGGACAAACTGCGCACCGATCCGGTGATCCGCATGATGGTTATCTCCATTGGCTTTTATGGCATGTCCACATTCGAGGGTCCGATGATGTCGATCCGGGCGGTGAACGCGCTGAGCCACTATACCGATTGGACCATCGGGCACGTGCACTCTGGTGCGCTTGGCTGGAACGGGATGATCACCTTTGGCGCGCTCTACTTCCTGACGCCAAAACTGTGGAACCGTGCGCAGCTCTATAGCCTGAGCCTTGTGAACTGGCACTTCTGGCTCGCGACCATCGGCATCATTCTCTATGCGGCCTCGATGTGGGTCACTGGGATCATGGAAGGCCTGATGTGGCGCGAAGTGGATGCAAACGGCTTCTTGGTGAACACATTCGCCGATACCGTGGGCGCTAAATTCCCGATGTATGTGGTGCGCGCTTTGGGTGGGGTTATGTATCTCACTGGGGCTCTCATCATGGTCTACAACCTTTGGATGACTGTGCGCCGTGCGCCTGCTTTGGCAGATGCACCGGCCATGGCTCCGGCAGAATAGGGGGCCGAAAACATGGGCATTCTAGACAAACACAAGTTCATTGAGACAAACGCCACGGCCTTATTGGTCGGCTCTCTTCTGGTTGTCACTATTGGGGGCATCGTCGAAATCGCGCCGCTCTTCTATCTGGAGAACACGATTGAGGATGTGGAGGGCATGCGCCCTTACTCCCCGCTCGAGCTCACCGGGCGCGATATCTACATTCGTGAGGGTTGCTATGTTTGCCATAGCCAGATGATCCGCCCAATGCGTGATGAGGTCGAACGCTATGGCCACTATTCGCTGGCAGCCGAAAGCAAATATGATCACCCGTTCCAGTGGGGCTCAAAACGCACAGGGCCAGACCTTGCGCGCGTTGGTGGGCGCTACTCGGATGAGTGGCATGTGGATCACCTTAACGATCCGCAATCGGTTGTACCGGAATCGGTGATGCCGAAATACGCCTTCCTCAACAAGGCAATGGTTGAGCCGACCTATATCACCGATCTGCTCAAAACCCACCGCGCAGTTGGTGTGCCCTATTCAGACGAGATGATCGCATCGGCGAAAGCGGATTTCACCGCGCAAGCCGATCCAGACAGCGATTATGACGGGCTGCTGGAACGCTATCCAAACGCGCAGGTGCGCAACTTTGATGGCAAGCCGGGCATCTCTGAGATGGATGCGCTGATCGCCTATATGCAAATGCTCGGGACGCTGGTCGATTTCTCGACCTTCACCCCCGACGCAAGCCGATAGGAGCAGATCAGATGGATTATCACATCCTGCGCGAAATCGCCGACAGCTGGGTTTTGCTGGCAATGTTTCTCTTCTTTGGCGCGGTCATTCTTTGGGCCTTTCGCCCCTCGAGCAAGACGACCCATGAAGAAACAGCCAGCATCCCCTTTAGGCACGAAGACAAACCCGCCGATACCAAGGAGGCGCGGCTATGAACACTCGCAACGATAAATCAGACGATGTCGAAACCACTGGCCATAGCTGGGATGGGATCGAGGAGTTTAACAACCCTCTGCCGCGTTGGTGGCTCTGGACGTTTTATGCGACGATCATCTGGGCCATCGGCTATACGATTGCCTATCCGGCTTGGCCCGGTATCAAAGGGGCGACAGCCGGGTTGCTTGGCTATTCCACCCGCGCCGAAGTCGCCGCTGATATCCAAGCGGTCAACGATAGCAACGCAGCCATTGAAGCGCAGCTTGCCAGCATCGATTTGACCACGCTAACGCCAGGAACGCCCGTGTATGATTTTGCCCGCAACGCTGGTAAAGCCGTCTTTGCGATCAATTGCTCGCAGTGCCACGGCTCGGGCGCGGCTGGGGCCAAAGGCTATCCGAACCTGTTGGATGATGATTGGCTCTGGGGTGGCTCGATTGAGCAAATCGCGCTGACAGTTCAGCACGGCATCCGCAACGAAGACGCTGATTCCCGCTACTCTGAAATGCCCAAATTTGGCGCGGATGAGCTGCTGGACGATACACAAATCGCGCAGGTCGTTCATCATGTTCTTGCCATCTCTGGCGCGGATCACGATGCCGCTTTGGCGTCCGAAGGCGCTCTGGTCTATGAGGAAAACTGCGCCGGTTGCCACATGGAAGACGGCTCTGGGGATCGCGAACAAGGCGCGCCAAACCTCACAGATGCGATCTGGCTCTTTGGTGGTTCCGAAGCAGACCTCACCGAAACCGTGGCCAATGCCCGCTTTGGTGTGATGCCCGCTTGGGGCGCGCGCTTGGGGCAAGCCGAAGTCAATGCGGTTGCAGCCTATGTGCACCAATTGGGAGGCGGCGAATAATTCCCATCCGGTCGCGAAAGCGGCTGGTTAGGCACCGATCCTTGATCCTGTTCGCGCGTTTCTACAGGGTCGGTGCCGCAAAAATTCAAAGGGTGCGCCATAAGCGGCGCGCCCTTTGCCGATCCATAGCACAAATATGGGTGCCCAAGGGGCAGTTTGATACATGTCAAAGAGACAAATAATTGGACAGGCCATAAGGGTTCAACGCGAACAGTTGATTAGAAAGGCGCTCACATGAGCTCCACCCAAACACCTCCAAAGCTTTACGCCCCGCGTGAGCCGATTTTCCCACGCCGCGTGCAGGGCAATTTCCGCAATCTCAAATGGCTGATCATGGCCGTCACGCTTGGGATTTATTACATAACGCCTTGGATACGTTGGGATCGCGGCCCCGAGCTGCCCAGTCAAGCCGTGCTGGTTGATCTGGCCTCTCGCCGCTTCTTCTTCTTCTGGATCGAAATATGGCCGCATGAATTCTACTTCATCGCAGGCCTTTTGATCATGGCCGGGTTGGGCCTTTTCCTGTTTACCTCGGCGCTGGGCCGGGTGTGGTGCGGCTATACCTGCCCGCAAACTGTCTGGACCGATCTTTTCATCCTTGTGGAGCGCTGGATTGAGGGCGATCGCAACAATCGCCTGCGCCTGTGGAAGCAGAAATGGACTCGCAAAAAGCTGCGCCTGCGGATCACCAAATATATTGTATGGGCGATGATTGCGCTGGCGACAGGGGGCGCTTGGGTCTTTTATTTTACCGATGCGCCGCAGCTTTTGATCAATTTGCTCAATGGAACTGCGCATCCTATTGCCTATTCAACACTCGCCGTGCTCACGATCACGACCATGCTCTTTGGCGGGTTTGCCCGCGAACAGGTCTGTATCTACATGTGCCCATGGCCGCGCATTCAATCTGCCATGATGGACGAAGACACCATTACAATCGCCTATCGCGAATGGCGCGGAGAGCCGCGCGGCAAGCTGAAAAAAGGCCAGATTGATGCCTCTCAGGGCGATTGCATTGATTGCATGGCCTGCGTGAATGTTTGCCCGATGGGGATTGATATTCGCAACGGCCAACAAATGGAATGCATCACCTGCGGGCTGTGTATCGACGCCTGCGACGAGGTGATGGATAAGATCGGCAAGCCGCGCGGCCTGATTGATTACATGGCCCTGACAGATGAAACCGCTGAGCGCGCCGGCAAAGAGCCGCGCCAAATCTGGAAACATATCCTGCGCCCACGCACGATCCTTTATACAGCGCTTTGGGGAATGGTTGGTTTTGGGCTGCTGTTTGCGCTGTTTATCCGTCCTGATCTGGATGTGAGCGTCGCACCTGTGCGCAACCCTGTGTTTGTGACCCTCTCGGATGGCTCCCTGCGCAACACGTATGATGTGCGCCTGCGCAACAAACATGGCGAAGATCGCCCCTTTCGGATTTCGCTCGTTGGCGATGCGGCCCTGCGGGTGCAGCTTGAAGGAACACCTTATGAGGCTGTAAATGTTCCGGCAGATGCTATGGTGATCCAGCGGGTCTATGTTGTCGCGCCGCGCGGCTCTGCGCCTGCTCAGAATGAGCGAACCGCATTTCGCCTTTGGATCGAGGATATTACAAACGGAGATCGCGCCCATGCGGATACGATCTTTAACGGAAAGGGCCAATAACATGGCAACGCGCGAATTTACGGGCCGAAAAATGCTGATCGTAACGGTCTCGGCCTTTGCTGTGATCATTGCGGTAAATCTCACCCTTGCGTTCAAGGCCGTTAAAACCTTTCCGGGCTTGGAGGTGAAAAACTCCTACGTTGCTTCGCAAACCTTCGATGTAGAACGCGAAGCCCAAGAGGCGCTTGGCTGGAACGTCACGGCCAAGACCGAAGGGGAAATGCTGCGCCTCTCCATCCGCGATGAAAACGGCGCTCCTGTGGAGGCGGCAGAGATCGGCGGCATCCTGGGGCGGGCCACAAATGTAAGCCAAGATCAAAGCCCCGAGTTTCGCTTTGATGGGAAAGATTACATCGCCCAAACAGGCAAGCTCGCGCCGGGCAATTGGAACATGCGCTTGGTTGCAAAAGCCACTGATGGCACCAGCTTCAAGCAACGGGTGATCCTCTATGTTCCCGGAGCGCGCGGCTAGCAATGGCAAGCACGGCGCAAATATCGGCCTGTCCGGCCTGTGCTGCGGCCCCCTCTGCGGAAGATCTGGCGCGCGCGCGCGAGGTCCAAGAGGCGCATATCCTGCTTTCGCTTCCAGCGATCCATTGCGGCGCCTGTATCTCTGGGGTCGAGCGCGAATTGCGCCGCCAACCCGGGGTGAAAGCCGCGCGTGTGAACCTCACTCTCAAACGCGCCACGATTGAGGGTGATGAGGGCTTGCTGGCCGCGCCACTGGTCGAGGCCTTAACCCGCGCAGGTTTTGAGGCTTACGAACTTGATCCTGCAACAATCGCGGCCGCCGGCACCGATATCCGCGGGCGGGCCTTGCTGATGCGCCTTGCGGTTGCGGGCTTTGCAATGATGAATGTGATGCTGCTTTCGGTGGCTGTCTGGTCGGGGGCAACCGAAGCCACCCGCGATATGTTCCATTGGATTTCCGCCGCCATTGCCCTGCCAACTATCGCCTTCTCCGCGCAGCCTTTCTTTGCCTCCGCTTGGAGCGCCCTGCGCGCGGCGCGGCTCAATATGGATGTGCCGATCTCGCTGGCGATCCTTTTGGCAGGCGCTATGTCGGTCTTTGAAACGATCCAAAGCGGCCACCATGCCTATTTCGATGCGGCTCTTTCACTGACTTTCTTTTTGCTGGCCGGGCGTTACCTTGATCATCGCACCCGCTCGGTTGCCCGCTCTGCTGCACAAGAGCTCAGCGCGCTTGAAGTGCCGCGCGCAACATTGGCGACAGGTGAGACCGTTGCAATTTCCGAACTACAAGTCGGCGATGTTATCCGCGTCGTTCCCGGCGCGCGCATCCCTGCTGATGGGGTGATCGAAGAGGGCGCATCCGAGCTGGATCGCTCACATCTTACCGGCGAAAGCCTGCCGGTCTATGTTGGCGTTGGGGCGGCGGCGAGTGCTGGGGAAGTTAATCTAACAGGCCCGCTTTTGCTGCGCGTAACGGCGGCCGGGAAAGACAGCTCGCTGCACCATTTGGCCGATCTCGTGGCCATGGCCGAGACTTCGCGCAATCGCTATACATCTCTCGCGGATCGCGCCGCAGCGATCTATGCGCCTGCCGTGCATCTGCTGGCGCTTGCGGCCTTCATCGGCTGGATGAGTGCAACTGGCGATCTGCGCCTTGCGCTCAATATCGCAGTGGCCGTGCTGATTATCACCTGTCCTTGCGCGCTTGGACTTGCGGTTCCGGCCGTTACCACGGCGGCCTCCGGGCGGCTGTACCGCGCCGGGCTCTTGATCAAATCGGCAACAGCTTTGGAGCGGCTGGCCGAGGTTGATACGGTCGTTTTCGACAAAACTGGAACGCTGACAATCGGCGAACCGATCCTTGAGGACCGCTACCCGAATGAGACGATGGCCATCGCTCACGCCCTTGCCCAAGGCTCCGCACACCCGCTCGCCCAAGCCATCACAACAGCTGCGCGCGAACAAAACATAGCGGCAGCAAAACTCGACAACATCACCGAAATCCCCGGCCACGGTATCGAGGCCCAAATGGGCAAAACCCGCCTGCGCATGGGCCGTGCGGATTGGGTTGGCGCTACGCCAAAGCCTCAAACCGCGACCTATTTGGCGATTGGTGATCAAACGCCCGTGGCCTTTACCTTTAGCGATCAATTACGTGACGGTGCCGCCCAAGCAGTGGCAGACATGCGTGCCTTGGGCCTTCATGTGACGCTGCTTTCAGGCGACGCCCCTGCGCCTGTGGCAGAAATCGCCGCGCGCGTTGGAATTGATGTTTGGCAGGCGGGCGCGCTTCCCGAAGACAAGGCCCGGTACATCAAAGATATGCGCCTCGCAAAACGCAAGGTGCTTATGGTCGGTGATGGGCTTAACGATACAGCAGCTCTCGCTGCGGCTCATGCGTCGATCTCGCCCGCAAGCGCGCTTGAAGCAACGCGCGTTGTTTCTGATATTGTGCTGCTGGGCCAATCACTCGCGCCATTGGGCGAAGCACTGCAAGTTTCGCGCAGCGCCACCCGGCGCATCCGCGAAAACTTCGCCATCGCCGCGGGCTATAATATGATCGCGATACCAGTGGCGCTTGCAGGATTTGCAACGCCTCTTGCGGCCGCTTTGGCCATGTCGCTTAGCTCTATCACTGTCTCGCTAAATGCGTTGCGCCTGCGTGCGGCGCGCAAATCCGGGGTGCAAAAATGAACGTTCTTGTTTATCTTATCCCCGTTTCGTTGATCCTTGGCGGGCTTGGGCTTGCGGCCTTCTTCTGGGCGATCCGCAGCCAGCAATTCGATGATCCCGATGGCGATAGCCACCGTATTCTAACGGATGAATACGATAAGAAACCGCGCCCCTAACGCGCGGCCTCTACCCGTTTGATCAGTTCCAAAACGCGTGGCCCCATATCCGCAACAATCCGCGCAACCCCGGCTTTGTTGGGGTGAAGCCCATCGCCCTGTATCCAATCCGCCAAGGCCTGATCGCGCGGGGTATCGCGATATAAAGCGCCAAGAAAATCTGGATAATACACCGCGCCAAATTCCTCTGCGAGGGCCGGGTAAATCGCATCGAACTGCGCCTTATACTGCGCGCCATAATTGCCCGGGGCCGTGATCCCAACCAAAAGAACAGCCCGCCCTTCAAGCGCTTGCAATATCGCGGCAATGTTTTCGCGGGCTGCCTCGGGGGGCAAGCCGCGCAAAACATCGTTCCCGCCAAAGGCTACGATCACAGCATCCGGCTGATCAGACATCGCCCAAGCAACCCGCGCCCGCCCGCCTGCCGTTGTATCGCCCGAAACGCCCGCATTGATGAGCGTAACAGCCGCGCCGCCCTGTGCTGCGAGCCAGGCTTCAAGCTGCGGGACAAACCCATCGCGTGCGGGCAATCCATAGCCTTGGGTGAGCGAATCCCCGAACGCGGTAATCGTGATCTCTTCGGCTTTGGCCCGATCTGGCGGGGCGATCAAAATCAGCCCCAAAATCAGCAAAGTAACCATAGCCCGCATTCGCGCCTTGTTCCGGCCCCCGATGGCCCCATATCTTGGAGGAGAAATCAAAAAGGCCCGTATCATGCCCCAAACCGATCCAATCATTGCCGTGCGCGATGCCACACTTAGCTTGCAGGGTAATGCCGGGCGGGTTGATATCTTGCGCGGCATTACAATGGAGGTGAAGCGCGGTGAAACGCTTGGGCTTGTTGGGCCGTCTGGCTCGGGCAAATCGTCTCTCCTTATGCTGCTCGGCGGGCTGGAAAGCGCCACATCGGGGCAGGTGCAAATTCTCGGCCAAGATTTCACCGCGATGAACGAGGATGCTTTGGCGCGGTTCCGTAGGCATCATATGGGGGTGGTGTTTCAATCCTTCCACCTTATTCCAACGATGACAGCCCTAGAAAATGTTGCAACCCCGCTTGAACTGGCGGGCGAGGCGGATGCTTTCGCGCGCGCGGCCGAAGAATTAGCGGCTGTAGGGCTTGGCGCGCGTCTTGATCACTACCCTTCGCAAATGTCCGGGGGGGAGCAACAACGCGTCGCCCTCGCACGCGCCGCCGCGCCGCGCCCTGAAATCTTGCTCGCCGATGAGCCAACTGGAAACCTCGACAGCGCCAACAGCGCCGCGATTATGGATATGCTCTTTGGCCTGCGCGATCGCCACGGGGCAACGCTGGTAATGGTGACCCATTCGCTTGATCTTGCTGCGCGTTGTGATCGGGTGATTGGGCTGCAAGATGGGGTTATTGCGCCCCGGGCCGCGGGTGCTGCATGAGTATTCTGATCGCGGCGCGTATCGCAAGGCGTGAGCTGCGCGGCGGGCTAAAGGGCTTTCGGGTCTTTCTTGCGTGCCTCGTTTTGGGGGTTGCGGCGATTGCGGCTGTTGGCTCGGTTCGGGCCTCTATTGAGGCCGGATTGGTGCGCGAAGGGGCTTCGCTTTTGGGCGGCGATGCCGAGATCGAGCTGACCTATCGATTTGCCACAGCCGATGAGCGCGCCTGGATGGATGCCAATAGCCTGGCCAGCTCTGAGATCGCGGATTTCCGCTCAATGGCGGTTGTGGGAAGCGGCGAAAAAGAAGATCGCGCGCTGACCCAAGTAAAGGCGGTTGATGGCGCATATCCGCTTTACGGCGCACCAAAACTTGCCCCAGAATTGCCATTGCAACAGGCGCTTGCAGGGCGCGACGGCCTTCCTGGCGCGGTCATGGAGCAGGCGCTAATGGATCGCCTCGCGTTGAGTGTTGGCGATGCTTTTGCCATTGGCGAAACCCGTTTTATCCTTATGGCCGCCTTGCTGCGCGAATCCGATAGCGCAACCGCAGGCTTTGCCCTTGGCCCGCGAACCATCATCGCCAAAGACGCGCTTGAAGGCACAAGGATGCTTGCACCGGGAACATTGTTTGAAAGCGCCTATCGGCTCGCGCTGCCCGAAGGCGCCGATCTTGAGGCACTGAAACAAGCGGCAAAAGAGGCGCTCGGAGAAGGCCACCGCTGGCGAGATGCGCGCAATGGGGCGCCCGGCGTTGCGCGGTTTGTGGATCGCTTGGCCGCCTTCCTCGTGCTTGTCGGGCTCGCGGGCCTTGCGGTTGGCGGGGTTGGTGTTTCTGCGGCGGTGCGTGCTTTTCTAGAAGGCAAAACCGAAGTCATCGCGACATTAAAAACCCTGGGCGCAACCCGCGCCACGATCTTTTGGATATACGCGCTGCAAATCGGCGCGCTAACCGCTTTTGGCTTGGTGCTCGGGCTTGCCCTTGGAGCGCTGGTGCCGCTCGCGCTTGGGCCGCTATTGGCGGCTTCCTTACCTGTTCCAGTCTCCATCGGGATCTATCCCAACCCGCTTTTGCAAGCTGCGCTTTATGGGATTCTTGCGGCGGCGATTTTTTCGCTTTGGCCTTTGTCGCGCGCGCAAGATTTGCGTGCGGCTGCTTTGTTTCGAGAGGCGGATCTTGGGGTGCGAGGCTGGCCGCGCTGGCCCTATCTGCTGCTGATCCTCGGGCTCCTCTCTGTACTGATCGGCGCTGCAGTGATCCTAACCGGTGTGCCGCAGCTTGCGCTTGGGGCGGCGGGAGGCATTCTCGGCGCCTTCACCATTCTGGTTTTTGCAGCGATTATCATGCGCAAATTGGCCGCTTGGATCGCGCATCGAAAAGCGTTGCAGGGCCGCCCGGTTTTGCGCTTGGCGCTTGGTGCTATCGGCGGGCCGGGCGGGGAGACCATGTCGGTTATGTTGTCGCTCGGGCTGGGGCTTTCGGTCCTTGCTGCTGTTGGGCAAATTGATAGCAATCTGCGCAATGCAATCGCGCGTGATCTGCCTGAGCGCGCGCCAAGCTACTATGTTGTTGATATCCAGAACGATCAAATTGAGGCGTTTCAGAAAGAGGTTGAATCCACCCCGGGCGTGAGCAAAATGCAATCCGCTCCGATGCTGCGCGGGGTCATCACACGGATCAATGATCGCCCCGCGCAAGAGGTCGTAAATGGGCATTGGGTCGTGCGCGGCGATCGCGGCATCACCTATTCTGCGGCCAAACCCGCAAACGCCAAATTGACCCAAGGCGCTTGGTGGCCCAAAGATTATGCCGGCCCGCCACAGATCAGCTTTGCCGCAGAAGAAGCGGCCGAGATTGGGCTTGTTCTGGGGGATACCCTTACGATCAATGTGCTCGGGCGCGATATTTTGGGCGAAATCACCTCCTTTAGAGAAGTAGATTTTTCCGGCGCAGGGATGGGGTTTGTGCTCTCGATGAACCCAAACGCTTTGGCTGGCGCGCCGCATACCCATATCGCAACGATCTACTCAGAAGAAGCGAGCGAAGCACAACTCGCGCGCGGGCTTTCCAAGACCTATCCCAACATAACCATGATCAGAGTGCGCGATGCGATCGCCCGCGTCGCGGCGCTTTTGGGTTCTATCGCTGCGGCTTCGTCCTTTGGCGCGATTGCAACCTTGATAACGGGGACAATCGTTTTGATCGGGGCTGCCGCTTCGGGCGAAATCGCCCGCCGGTATGAAGCCGCAATCCTAAAGACGATCGGCGCCTCCAAGCGGCAAATTCTCACCAGCTTCGCTCTTCGTTCGCTGATTGTCGGAAGCCTTGCAGGCTTTGTTGCGATTTTTGCAGGGGCTTTGGGGGCTTGGGCTGTGATGCGGTTTGTGATGGATGCCGCTTATGTTTTTGAACCCCTCTCTGCGATGAGTATCGTTATTGGCGGCCTTGTCTTAACGACCCTCACCGGGCTTGGTTTCACTCTGCGTGCGCTTTCGGTACAGCCCTCGCGGATGCTCCGCGCAAAAGATTAAGCGGCTCCGCGAGACTGTGCGAAGCCGCTTTAAGATCGCAGAATGTTACACGATCAAAAGTTTGACGTGATCGTTAGAAATCTTCCCAATCGTCCGCTTGCGGATCAACGGCCGGCGCCACAGCGGCAGAGCCGCTTTTCACCATTGGCGTTTTCGGGTGTTCGACCGGAGGAGGAGCCCGCCTTGCTGTTGCAAAGGATGGTGTCACGACATTCTTAGCAGGCGTATTTGAAGAGCCGATCTTGAACATCGCGGTTGTGCTGTTCAAGGTTTCAACCTCGCGGTTCAACGCATGGCTTGCCGCGGTTGTTTCTTCAAACATTGCAGCGTTTTGCTGGGTCACTTGATCGAGCTGATTGACCGAAGAGTTGATTTCCGCCAAGCCGACCGATTGCTCACGAGACGACATGGCAATTTCGTCGACATGGAGCGCGATCTCAGAAACAGATTTCACAATGCCGCGCAGCGCCGAACCGGCTTGACCAACAAGATCAACCCCGCGCTTCACTTGCGCGCCGCTTGCAGAAATCAAATCATTGATCTCTTTAGCCGCTTCTGAAGAACGCTGCGCAAGGGCGCGCACCTCTGAAGCGACAACGGCGAAACCACGCCCTGCATCGCCTGCGCGCGCCGCCTCGACGCCAGCATTGAGCGCGAGCAGATTGGTTTGAAAGGCAATGTCATCAATCACGCTGGTGATTTTGGAGATTTGGCCGGAGGATGCTTCGATCTCGCTCATCGCGGTCACGGCCTCATCGACAACTTTGCCGCTGCTTTCCGCGTCATGTTTGGCATTCGAGACCATCTGGCTGGCCTGTTCGGCGCCCTCAGAAGCGGATTTTACGGATGAGGTCAATTCGTCCAGCGCGGTTGCGGTTTCCTCCAAGGTCGAGGCTTGTTTTTCGGTGCGCTGCGAAAGATCGTCTGCCGCATTGGAGATTTCCGCGGCCTCGCCTTTGATCATCGCCGCGTTTTCGACCACACTGCGCATCGCTGTTTGCAGGCGCTCAATTGCAGAGTTGAAATCCGTGCGCAGCTGGGCGTATTCGGGCGAGAATTCGCGGGTAATGGTCGCAGTAAGATCCCCTTGCGAGATGGCATCAAGGCCGATGCGCAACGCGTCAACCACATTGGCAAGTGCTTCTTCCATACGCGCGCGCTCAACGGAGGATGCTTCAATCTCAGCAAGGCTTTGGGTCACGTCGTTTGAGATAAGGACGATGCGTAGCGGGCTGCCATCCATATCGCGCACAACCGAGAAACCGCCATCAACAATGGCAGTATTGCCATCCATACGGCGCAGGCGGAAACGCCCAATTACAGGCAGGCCTTTTGAAAGGAGTTGTTCCCAAACACTGCCATTTTCTTGCGCCAAAGCATCGTCGAATTCGAAGATTTCACTCTCGCCATAGCCTTTGAGCGCATCTGTAGAGACGCCCATAAGAGTGGCAAAATTTTCGTTGCAGGTGATGATCTGCCCATCCAGCGTAAACTGTGCGGTAGATTGGCTGGCGCGGATCGCCTCCAAGACCCCACGGCGCAGGAATTCTTCGGTAACGTCATTCCACTCCATCACAAAGCCAATAACGCTGCCCTCCGCATCCAAAACAGTGGCGGTTTCGACTTCAAAACGGGTGTCCCCCATTGCGATATTCTCGCGCAGGGTGGCATTGCCGTTGTTCAGGATTGCTTCACGCGCCGCGTCTTTGGACGGGTGAAAATGCTCAATCCCTTTGCCAAGAAGCGCCTCTGCGGAGAAATCCGAGGAAACTTTGGCAAACTCACTTGAATGAGAAGAAAACAGGGCAATGATTGAGGGGTTGGCCGCGACGATATTCATCTCGGCATTCAGCATCAAAAGCGAAGCCGAAGAACATTCAAGCGCAGCCGATCGAAACGCGCTTTCGCGGGTGATCGCGGCCGTTTCGCTTAAGGCGCGGCGAAAGTCATCAAGCGAACCTGCGATGCCACCAATTTCATCTTTGCGTTTGACGCCTGGGATCGCAATCTCATAATCCCCATCGGATACTGCGCCAACAGCATTGCTTAGCTTTTTCAGTGGCTTGGAGACATCTTGGCGCACATAGAGGACGATCCCAACCACACCAAAGAGAAACAAAGCGCCGGCGAAGCCAAGGGCAGCTATCTGTGCTTTATTGGCTGTCGTGCGCAGAGCATGATCTGTCCAAGAGGTTACAACAGAACCGATGGGGGCACTTTCAGCAGATTGTACGACCGGCAATGCGATCGTGAACCCGTCGCTTGAATAGACTGGTTTGTTCTGTGCGATGGCTTCGGATGCGAGAAGGGCCAGAGCTTCAGACTGTTCGCCGTGGCCTGCCAAAGTGCTGCCATCAGCGGCAAAAACGGCCCCGCCAATAAAAGATTCGTGCCCGGCCGCGCTTACTTCGGCCAACAACTGCTCAACCACAGCCGCTTTGCCAAAACGCAGCGCGCCGATGCTTTCGCGCGCCACCAACTCTGTCACCATTTGCGCCTGTGCCGAAACGGCCTTCGCCGCGACATCATTGGCCGTTTTGAAGGACATCCATGTCAGCGGGCCGACAACGATCACGCCGACAGTCAAGACAACCGCGATGACTTTGATCAAAATGGAATGGAGGCCGGCCTTGCGCGGACGACTCATTGAGCTGGTGGTTTGCATTGCATTTCTTTCGACAAGAGCAAAAAGGAGAGGTGTTTAGAGCAGGGCTTCGGCATCAAGGCCGATGGTGATGGCACCGATAACATTGCCCGTATCAGGATCAGTGACGGCGATCGAAACCTGGCCGACATAGGCCTGTGTGGACTCGTCAAATTCCACCTCATCAATGAGGCGCGCACCGGGGCCCACCCCATATGTTTTGGCATGTTTGGCTTCATCGCCCTGCCAATAATCAGACGTGACCGCGCTTACCGCGACGTTCAGCCCCTTTGCATCCATGACAATGATTTCAGCGACAGCCCCGCCCGCATCTTGCACAATTGAGCGCAGGTAATCGGAGGTTTTAGAGTTCAAAACCGATGCAATGACCGCATTCTCTGGGGTATTTACCGCGGCGCGCCATTCTGTATCGAGGGCATCAATCCGGCTTTGATCATAGGCAGAGGTCTGCGTGTTTTGTGCGCGGATTGCCTCGATAATTTGCGGATCATTTGCCCAGGTGCTGGCTTGATTATCGACAAAAGCCTCCATCGCGGGGGCAAAATCATTGGCATGAGCCAGAGAGGCCGCAAGGCTAAAGGCGGCGGCGAGGGCGAACTTTTTCATATTTGTATTCCCTATTTTCACACTAAAAACGGCGCGTCTCTGCGCAAAGCAGCGAAGCATTCAGGCGAAAGATAGGGAAAAAGTGTTGCGCCTTGCTTAAAGCGCGCGATTTTTGCGGCTGATTAAGGCGCCAGCTGTTCTGCGACGCGGTCACGCCCTGCAGTGATCACTTTGATCGTGGCCTTGGCCGCAGCCTCTGGATCGCGCTTGGCAATCGCTTTGACAATGGCCCCATGCGCATCCGCAACAAGAGCGCGTGCGCGGGGCTCTTTGGCCGGGGATGAGATCTGAAATGTGGTTGCCAAGGCGGCCTCGATCAAGGTTCCAACCGAATGCATGAACGGGTTGCCAGAGGCATCAAGAAGGGCCAGATGGAAGCTCAAATCCGCCATGGCAAAGGCTTCATTCGTTGTCGCTTGAGCCATCTCAACGACGAGATTTTCCATAAGCCCAACCGTTTCTTTACTTGCGTGCAAAGCGGCAAGGCGCGCGGCATTTGGCTCAAACCCAAGGCGCATATCACTAAGATGATGCAAGAATTCGCGATCCGGGCCACCCGCAAAGAACCAGCCCAAGACATCGCTATCAAAGAGGTTCCACTGCGCGCGATTGGTTACTTTCGTGCCAACCCGGGCGCGCGCAATGATCAGCCCCTTGGCGGCCAAGGTCTTCATCGCCTCGCGAAGAACCGTGCGCGAAACGCCAAATTGCTCAACCAGCTCTGCATCGCCAGGAAGGATTTCGCCAACACTATAGCGCCCCGCCACAATGGCGCGGCCAAGCTCATTCACCACATGCGCGTGATTGTTGCGCGAAGGCGCGCCTTTGATGGCAGAGGTGAGTAGAGCCATGAGCGAATTGTTCCCAGCGTCGAATTGGCCGCTATTTGGGGCCAAGCGGGGCTAAATTGCAAGCTGGCAGACAGTCGCGCGGCCTAGATCAAACAGAAACCGCCTGCATCAGCGCCGCCTTTTCCAGCTCATCCTTGCGCCCAGAAAGCGAAACCTCGCCGCGGCGCAAAACATAAAACGCATCCGCGAGATTATAGGCAAAGCTGAAATACTGCTCGACCAGAACAATCGCCATATCGCCCTGATCGCGCAGATATTCGATCACGCGGCCGATTTGCTGAATGATGTTGGGCTGAATGCCCTCTGTTGGCTCGTCCAGCAGCAAAAGTTTGGGCTTGGTGATCATTGCGCGGGCAATCGCAAGCTGCTGCTGTTGCCCGCCGGAAAGATCGCCGCCGCGCCGCCCGAGGAACTCTTTGAGGATCGGGAAGAGCTCGTAAATCTCGTCTGGAATATGATGCTCGGCGCGGGGCAGGCAGGCAAAGGCCGTTTCCATATTCTCTTTGACCGTCAGAAGCGGAAAGATCATCCGCCCTTGCGGAACATAGCCAATGCCGCGATGCGCAAGCGCGTGGGCGGGCAGGCGGCCCAGATCTTCACCATCCAGCATCAACCCACCATCAGAGCGCGGATGCGTGCCGGAAATCGCCTTCAAGAGAGAGGTTTTGCCAACGCCATTGGTGCCCATCACACAGGTCACTTCGCCTTGCTTGGCCTCCATCGTGATCCCATTAAGGATGCGGCTGCCGCCATAGTGAAGCGTGAGGTTTTCAGTTTTCAGCATCTCTATCGCCCCAGATATACATCAATTACGTTTTGATTTTTGGTCACGTGATCCAAGCTGCCTTCGGCCAGAACCGAGCCCTCGTGCAGCACGGTCACTTTGCAGCCCAAGCGGCGCACGAATTCCATGTCATGCTCAACCACGACCACGGCGCGGGTTTTGGCCGCCTCTACGAGAATATCGGTGGTGTGTTCGCGCTCGGCCAAAGTCATCCCGGCGGCAGGCTCATCGACCAGCAAAAGGCGCGGCTCTTGGGCGAGCAACATACCGATTTCGAGCCACTGCTTTTGCCCATGGCTCAACTCGCCGGATTTGCGCATCAATTGCTCTTGAAGGCCGATCTGCTCGGCCAATTCATGCACGCGCTCAATATCTTGCGGGGCACGGCGATAGAACAAAACAGCCAGCGGCGAGCGATCCTTTTTCACCGCCATCAGCAGATTATCAAAGACCGATTGATCCTCAAAAACGGTCGGGCGCTGAAACTTGCGGCCAATGCCAGCTTGGGCGATTTTCGCCTCTGACATTTTGAGCAAAGAGACGGATTTTTCGCCCCAAATAACACGGCCCTCATCAGGGCGGGTTTTGCCGGTGACGATATCCATAAAGGTGGTTTTGCCCGCGCCATTTGGCCCAATAATCGCGCGCATCTCAGCGCTGCCGATCTGAAAGCTCAGATTGTTGATCGCGCGAAACCCATCAAAAGAAACGGAGACGCCGGAGACTTCAAGTAGATTGCTCATTGCTCTGCCTCCCGTTCTTGCAAGCTGCCTTGGCCGGGGCCAAGATCAACGCCGTGGCGATTGGGGGATTTGCGCCCGGTATAAAGATCGACCAGCCCACCGATGCCCTTGGGCGCAAACAGCGTGACCATCACAAAGCTGAGCCCAAGCAGCACTTGCCACCAATCGACCCAATCAATTGTGTAGAATCCAAGCGGAATGCTGGGGGCTTGGCCGCCGGTGAACCAAGTGGAAAGCAGCGAGACAACCGAAGCACCAATCACCGCCCCATAAAGCCGCCCGCGCCCGCCAATCGCGACCCAAACCGCGAGATAAATCGAGGCAATCGGCGCGATCTCGGCCGGATTGATAATGCCCGCCTGCGGATAATAAAGCGCGCCTGCAATGCCCGCGATCACGGCCGTAATCACGAAAATAAACAGCTTGTAGCCCTCAACCGAATAGCCAAGAAACCGCACCCGCGCCTCATCATCGCGAATGCCGCGAATGACGCTGCCAAACTTGCCAGAAACAACCCAAGCCGCGAGCGCATAGACAAGCGCAAGCGCCCCCGCAGAGGCCCAGAAGAACCAGATCGAAATATAATCCTGCGGGATACCATCTGCGCCGGGAAGGTTTTGCAGGCCCGAAAGCCCGTTATTGCCGCGCAAGCCGCTATCGTTTTGAAAGAGGTAAAGCGCAAGCGCGAGCGTCATCGCTTGGGTCAGGATAGAGAGATAGACCCCCTGAACCCGGCTGCGAAACGCGAGCCAGCCAAAGATAAGCGCGAGCAGGCCGGGCACCAGAACAACAAGCGCAAGCTGGGCTGGCAAGCTGCCCGCAAATATCCAGACCGCCGGAATATCAGAACCACCGACAACGCCAAATATCTGGCTGCCAATGCCGTCGGAAATCTCTTGTGCCGTGGCCGGCAGGGGCAGGTTGGCCATTGACGTAACAACAATCGCCTCGGTGCGCGCATACATCAGCCACATGCCGATCATATAGCCGCCAAGCCCGAAAAAGGCGAAATGCCCAAGGCTTAGAATGCCGCAGTATCCCCAGACCAAATCCATCGCGATGGCGACAAGGCACAGGCAAAGCGTCTTGCCCAATGTCTTGACGAAAGAGGTTGAAATCAGGCCCGGCCCGTAAGCCTCGGAGGCGACGGTGATGAAGATCGTGAACAGGCCAAGAAGGGCGATGAAAACGGCCACGGATGGATTTTTCAGCAAGAAAGATTTGGTCATTTTTTGCGGCCTCCAGTGGCGGGGCGAAGGGAAAGCAGGGCGGCGCGGATCATAAGCAACTCCATGATCAATCCCCCGCCGCACGGCCCTTGAGGGCGATGATCCCGCGCGGACGGAACTGGATGAAGATGATGATGAAGATGATCATATACGTCTGCGCGGCCAAAGTATTAGAGGGGTTGAACCACTCGATACCTTTTTGCAGGAAGCCGATCATCGTCGCGCCCAGAAGGGTCCCCCAGATATTGCCAACACCGCCAACAACAACGGTCATGAAACTCTGCACGATATAATCCGCGCCAAGCTCTGAGGTGACCTTGGCATAAAGCCCGATGGCAACGCCCGCGATCCCGGCAATGCCGGAGCCAAGCCCGAAGGTAAGCATGTTGACCCGATCAGGATTGATCCCCATGGACGCGGCCATTTTAGGATTTTGGGTCACGGCGCGTGTCTCTAACCCAAGGCGGGTTTTCTTCATGATGAAGAGGAAAACACCAAGGAAGATCAGCGCCAGAACGAAGATCGCGATGCGAATATAAGAGATCGAGACCACATCATTGAGCACCCAAGCACCATCAAGCCAAGCAGGGGATGTAAGCGGGCGGGCCTGCGTTCCAAAGATATTTTTGGCGATCTGCTGAAGCGCGATTGAGATGCCGAAAGTGGCAAGCAATGTCTCTAGCGGGCGGTTATAAAGCCAGCGAATAACGAGCCGCTCCATCGCAACGCCTGCCGCAAAAGTAACGGCAAAAGCCATCGGGATCGCAACGATAATCGAGAGCGTATAATCGGTGATGAATTGCTGCACGACATAGCCGGTGTAAGCGCCCATCATGATGAACTCGCCATGCGCCATGTTGATCACGCCCATCACGCCAAAGGTGATGGCAAGGCCGATGGCGGCAAGGAAATAGATCGAGGCAAGCGAAAGCGCATCAAGCGTTAAATCAAGGAATTGGTTCGCCCCGACTTTTAGCTCAATCGCTTTTAGCGCCTTGGCCGCAGTGGTTGTGATTTCGGGGTTTGGCTCGGCGTAGAGATCGTAGAAATTATGCGCTTTTAGGGAAGCCTCGATCTGGGCCTTTGTGGCCGTTAGAGGGGCGATGTTTTGCGCCGCAAGTGCTGCATAAGCAGCATCGCGCGCCGCATCAGTGTTGAGGGTATCAACCGGGATCCCGGCGACTTTTCCGTCCTTGATATTGGCTTCAAGGGCGGCGCGTTTATCGCTGGCAGAGATGGCAGCAGGGGCAAGATCAGCGGCGACCAAAAGCGCATAAGCCTCGACCTTTGGAAAGGTATCTGAGCCGGGCTTCAGCATCGCTTTGACATTGGAACCAGCGGGCGGCTGACCGGGCGAAGCAATGCGTTTGCTCACCACGAGCGGGTTGAGCGCGCCGCGCAGATCAACGCCAAGATCGCCATCAAAGCTCTCAATGGCCGCAATACGGGCGCTCGCATCTTCATCAAAGCGAATGGTCAAAAGCCGCTCAAGACGGGATTTTTTCGCCCGCAGATCGGGATCGCTTTCGCTTTCAATCGCGCCGCGCAACGCAGCAAGATGCGAGGCCTCTGCATCGCGCGAAATTGCATCGAGCGCAGCGCTGCGCCGGGCGGGATCAGGATCGGAAAGTTGGAAACGCACAAGCGCCGCCCCGATCATCCCGCGGATGCCGGAATTGGGCTTGAGCTGTTTGAAATCGTCGGAAGGGGCCTCGCTTACGGCCGTATCATCGGCAAATTCATGGATGCGCAACGTGTCGCGATCTATCTCTTCGGCCCAGAAAAATGCACCATCGCTTTGGCGCATATACATCTCTTTGTTCTGCCATTTCTCAAGCACAACTTGCGCCGAAGGAAGGCCCGAAGCGGCCAAAGCATCAATCGCAGGTGCAATCGTTTTGCGCGAAGATTTGGCGATCGCTTCGCCGTGCTCTTGCAGCAACATCTGGATGGAGGGAGTCTCTTGCGCAGCGGCAGGAGCGGCTGCCATCACGAGCATGAGAATGGCGGCGAAAAAGAAGCGGATCATAATAGGGGGGCCTGCCGGTATTTGAGGGCGTAAGGGAGGCACGCAGCCCCCCTTACAATAAGTGCGAAACGCTCTGATCAGTAGTTGGATTTCAACTGAACGCAGGTCTTGGTTTCGGTGTTGTACATGCCGCAATCAAGCTCGGCCCAATCGCTATCGAGCACTGCGGATTCCGGAAGGAAATCAGTCCATGCATCGCCAGGAACTTCAGCCGTTTGCGAGATGATATCAAACTGGCCGTCTGCTTGGATTTCGCCGATCAAAACAGGCTTGGTCAGGTGATGGTTTGGAAGCATCTCCGCTGTGCCGCCTGTGAGGTTTGGCGTGGTGATGCCATACATTGCCTCGCGCACCGCATCGACATCGGTCGTGCCGGCTTTTTCAACGGCCTGAACCCACATGTTGAAGCCAATGACATGAGCTTCCATTGGATCGTTGGTTACGCGGTCTTCACCAGCGAAAGCTTTCCACTTGGCGATGAATTCCTCATTGAGATCGCTCTCGGCGGATTGGAAATAGTTCCAAGCAGCGAGGTGGCCAACAAGGTTGGTTGTATCAAGGCCGGAAAGCTCTTCTTCGCCAACAGAGAAGGCAACAACGGGGATATCATCCGCCGAAATACCAGCCGCTGCGAGCTCTTTATAAAAGCCGATGTTTGCGTCGCCATTGATGGTCGAGATCACACCAACTTTTTTGCCATCCGCGCCAAGCGCAACAACGTCGGCCACGATCTTGGACCAATCGGAATGGCCAAATGGTGTGTAGTTCACAAAGATATCTTCGCCTGCGATGCCTTTGCCTTTGAGATAGCTCTCAAGAATGTTGTTTGTGGTGCGTGGGTAAACGTAATCCGTGCCGAGCAGCGCGAATTTCTCAACGCCGAGCTCTTCAAGAAAGTAATCCGTCGCTGGGATCGCTTGCTGGTTGGGGGCGGCACCTGTGTAAAAGACGTTTTTGGAGCTCTCTTCGCCCTCGTATTGCACAGGGTAGAAGAGCAACCCGTTCAGCTCTTCGATCACTGGCAGAACCGATTTGCGCGAAACCGATGTCCAGCAGCCGAACATCACGTCAACGTCTTCAACAGTCAAAAGCTCGCGGGCTTTTTCAGCAAACAATGGCCAATCTGAGGCCGGATCAACAACAACAGGTACAATTTTTTCGCCGAGCAAGCCGCCCTTTGCATTCTGCTCTTCGATGAGCATCAGCATCGTGTCTTTCAGCGTTGTTTCAGAAATCGCCATCGTGCCCGAAAGCGAATGAAGAACGCCAACTTTGATGTCAGCGAAAGCAGCCGTCGCCGTCATCATGACGGAAAGGCTGGCTGTGGTTAGAAGTGTCTTAAGCATGTGTTTATCCCACCTGAGTTGTATCGTTTCCCTGCAACGGAGCTGAGCCGTTAACCGGGGCTGACTTTGCGTTGGGTAAGCGGTGTTGTCCGCTGCAAAAAATAGCGTAATGTGGTGCAAAATTTGCACCGCTTGGGGAAAGTCACCGATGCGCCACCTTCAGATATACAGCTATATCCGCGCCATCGTAGAGCAGGGATCTATCCGTAAAGCCTCAGAAACACTCACAATTTCGCACTCCGCTCTGAATCGCCAAATCCTTGCTTTTGAGGAGGATTTGGGCACCCCATTGTTTGAGCGCCTCTCAGTGGGCGTGCGGCTTTCAACGGCCGGGGAAATCTATTATCGCCGCATAATTGAGCACCTTGCTGCTTTTGAGGGCGCAAAAGAAACGATTTCGGTGCTTTCAGGTTTACGTTTTGGTTACATTTCTATCGCGGTGAGTCCCGAATTGGCCGGGATCTTCCTTGCGCGAGAGGTCACAGCCTTTCGAACCAGCTATCCAGGCATCCGATTCGCATTGCGCGATACGGCGCATGATGCGTTCTCGGCTGATCTTGAAGAGCGGCGCGCGGATTTGGCTTTGATGTTGCAGCCCGTCTACGCGCCGGGGATCGAAACAATGGCAACCTGTGAAACCGCTCTGGCGGCTCTTGTTCCGGGGATAAATGAGGGGGATGTTGAGAGCCGGGCAAAAGCTGCAAAACCGCTGCGGTCTGAGGATTTGCTCGAGCATGATATTATCTTGCCCCCCGAAGGCAGCGGCTTTCGCGAGCGCCTTGAGATAGAGTTTCGCCAGCGGAACCTGCCGATCACCGCCGCGCTGGAAACCGGGCATGTGATGTTTCCCAATACCGCCGCCGGCCGCCCGACCCTGCAATTCTGGCCGCGGATGGATGTTGATCCGGCATGGTTGACCCGCCACGGAGCCTTGGCGCGCAATCTTGCCCGGGCGCCGCGATTGCGGGTCTCTTTGTGCCGCATTGAGGGGCGCGTTCTTTCGGTCGCCGCCGAGCGATTTGCCGCCCAGCTTTCAGAGCGCTTGCAAAGTTGGGCGCTTGAGGATGGCAGGGGCTAGTCGCGCAAGGCCGCGCCGTGTTCATCAAAGAAATGGCTGTGCTCTGGCGCGAAATGCAGACCAACCGGATCGCCGGGACCAAGCAATGTCTCGCCCACAATGCGCACAGTGATCTGCCCAAGCGGCCCGCCATCAATGATCACAAACGTATCCGCGCCAAGATATTCCAGCACATCGACAACCCCGTCTGCTTGCCCTGATCCGGGCTTGCCAAGGGTGATATGTTCGGGGCGGATACCCATCTGAATGGCCGTGCCTTTATGCGAATAAGCGGCGCCGCGCCCGCCCCAAAGCGTATAGCTCTTCCCAGCAACGGTGCAGGGCATCACATTCATTTTGGGCGAGCCGATGAATTGCGCAACAAACAGATTTGCGGGCCGTTCATATAATTCGCGCGGGCTGCCAACCTGGGCGATCTTACCAAACTCAAGCACAACGATCCGATCCGCCAAAGTCATCGCTTCGACCTGATCATGGGTGACGTAAATCATCGTGGATTTCAGCGTCTGGTGTAGCTTGGCTATCTCATAGCGCATCTCAACACGCAAAGAGGCATCCAGATTGGACAGCGGCTCATCAAACAAAAACGCTGTCGGATCGCGCACAATCGATCGCCCAATGGCGACCCGTTGGCGCTGCCCGCCCGAGAGGTCTTTGGGGCGGCGATCCAGATATTCCTCGAGCTTCAAAATCCGCGCCGCCTCGCTCACTTTGGCATCAATCTCGGCCTTGGGCGCGCCAGCCGTTTTGAGCGAAAACCCCATATTATCGGCAACCGACATATGCGGATAAAGCGCATAGGATTGAAACACCATGGAAAGCCCGCGCTTGGCGGGCGGCTGATCGGTAACATCTTTGCCATCAATCAGCATTGCCCCGCGTGAGGTCTCCTCAAGCCCGCCGATCATCCGCAGCAGCGTGGATTTCCCACAGCCCGAGGGGCCCACAAAAATGATGAACTCGCCATCCGCAATGGCCAGATCAACCCCCTTGATCACCTGCACCTCGCCAAACCATTTCTCGACGTTTCGCAGCTCAATCGAACCCATGTTCTTCCCCCCGCTCTAAAGCCGCCCCTTGGCCGAGGGCGATGCCCAAGTCAGCCAAATCGCCGCCGTCCATGAAAAATCTGCGCCGCCCGCAGGCGCCCCATCATGGGGGCAGAAATATTCATAGAACCCATGTTCGCCGATCAGTTTGCGCGTGTCGCGGCGAACCCGTTCGGCAATCTCGATATGCCCCGCCTCGCCAAGCCCAAGCCCGATCAGCGTATTGACGATCCCCCAAACAGGCCCGCGCCAATAACGCAGCGAGTTAAACGTGCTTGCCTCGGGATCATTGGAGGGCACACCAAATGTGACCTCAGAGAGAACACGTTTGAGCGGGATCAGCATCCGCTCGTCGCGTATCCCGGCATACCAGCAAAGAAAAGACGCAGAGCTCAGCGAGTTGCAGTGTTTGCCGCTGCGCAGATCAATGGAATCGTAATAGCCGCCTGCATCGTTCCAATGGCGCTTTACCCCGCCTTCAAGCGTATGGATCCAGCCACGGATTTCTTCGGTTCCGTGATCCAGCTCAGCAGCAATTGCCAGAAGATCACGACATGCGCGCAGCAGAATGAATGTCATCCCCACATCCGCGACGCGAAAGGGCCCGTTTTTGGCGATCTCAACCTCATCCCAGCCGCAATCCCGGCTGAAATACAGCATCGCAAGGTAGCGATCATAATCCTCTTTCTTGGGGCGCATCTCGGGATTTACATGATGCGTATCGGCGCGGGTATAGGGGCCAACTTGCGAACCATCCACATTGGCCATGGCCCCATCCCAATCGACAGCATTGTCGCGCCCGCTTTCCCAAGGATGGGTGATCGCGACCATCCCATCTTCAACCCGGTAGCGCATAAACCAGCGGTGCCAAGCGACAAGCCGCCCGTAAAGCAGCTCTATATGCACCCGGCCATATTCCTTATCGGCCTCATAGATCGAGCGCGCAAAGGTTGTGATCACCGGCGGCTGAGTAATCCCGGATGTATGAGGAATGCGCGGCACATCCCAAACATCCGGCCCCGGAAAATACCCATCAGCGCGTTTGTGAAAGATGATATGGGGAACCATGCCGTTATCCCACTGGCCGTGAAACAGGGTTTGGATTTCAAACCAAGCGCGCTTTACATCGAAGGTCGAAAAGCCCCAGGCCGCAAAGCCGCTATCCCAATTCCACTGATACGGATAGAGGCCCGACGTGGGCACAGTATAGCCGCCGCGATCATTGCCCCTAAGAATTTTGCGGGCTTGTTTATCAAGTTTCTTGTGTTCCATATGCCTCTAGCCTTTGACCGAGCCTGCGGTGAGGCCCTTTGTCATGAATTTTTCCAAGCCCAAGAACAGCGCCATAATGGGCAGGGTCGCAATCACCGCCCCCGCCATCAAATGCTGTCTGGGAATTTCTGAAGAGTTGAGCATCGCAACCCCGCGCGTGAGCGTAAATTTTGAAGGATCATCAAGCAGCATGAAGGCCAGCAGGAATTCGTTCCATGCGATCATAAATACATAGAGTGAGACCGAGGCGAGCGCAGGCAAGCTGAGCGGCAGGGTGATTTTCCAGATGACTTGCAACCGGCTAAGCCCATCCATCAGGCCGGCCTCTTCAATTTCGGCCGGCAACCCGCGAAAATAGCCCTGCAACATATAAAGCGCGACCGGGATCGTTGTGACCGGATAGATCATCACGATCCCAAAGAGGGAATTGCGCAGGCCAAACATGGAAAACGCGATGTAGATTGGCAGCGCCAGAACGATCATCGGCACCATATAGATCATCAATATCGAGCGGCTCATCACCGCCGCGCCGCGAAAGCGCAGCCGGGCAACCGCATAGGCGCCAGGGATCGAAAAGGCCAAAGTGATCAGCACAGTCAGGATCGCGACGAACAGTGAAGTTGCCAGATAAGAGCCAAAGTTGAATTGGCTGAAGAGTTCAACATAGGACCGAAAAAGATCCGTGCCACGGCCAAGATCAATCGAGAAATCGAGCGGGTTTTGCAGCAGGGCTTGTTGGCTTTTGAGGCTGGTCATCACCATCACATAAAACGGGATCACAACGATGGCGGAGAAGAAGACATAGCCAAAGCCTGTCAGAAATCGCAGGATGATCTGCTCAAATTCATGGCGGCTTTGGGCGGCGAGTGGGGCGGCCTCTAGGATGCGCGCGATACTGAACCCAAATAATGCGCCAAAGGCGGCAAGGGAAAGAACGCTAAAGCCGGGCGAAACACCTGCCCCAAATACAAGGCCCGAAATCCCGAGATAGGGCAGAGCGATGGCCGCGCAGACAGCGCTTGCCAGAGTGATCCAAAAGTTTTGGCGGGCAAGAGCGATAAGCGCGATCAAAGTGCCAAGAACAAGCCCCCCAAAGAAAGAGGGGCGCAGCGCTTGGCCCGTTGCAAAGGAAAAAGCGACCGCGAGCATGATGGCGATGGTGAAAGCCCAAAGCGCCCCTGTGATCGGGCCGATGATATATCCATAGCGCAGATGTTTCATTTAATGCCTCCGCGCAAAGGGCCGCAAGCGGCGTGTTTGGCTGTGCGGTTGGAATGAGTATTTGGGCCAAGAAAAAGTAGGGGGGTCATAGGCCTTCCTCGCGGCTGACAAAGCGAAAGAAGAAGAGCGAGAAGATCAGCAGACAGGCAAAAATAACAACAGCCACCGCTGCACCTGCGCCGATATTGGAGATCGCGAAGGCCTGTTCATAGACGTTGACAGTGAGGGTTCTTGTCCCTGCGTTGCCGCCTGTGAGCAAGAAGATATCATCGAATTTATTGAAGGTCCAAATGAAGCGCAGCAGGAAGAGGACAGAGAGAATGCCCAAAAGCTGCGGCACCGAGAGGTACCAGAATTTCTGAAAGGGCGAGGCGCCATCCATATCGGCCGCTTCATACATATCGCTATCGATGCTTTGCATACGCGCAAGGATGAAGAGAAAGGATAGCGGGAAATAGCGCCAGATTTCAAACAGGGTGACCATGATCAAAGCGAGGGGTTTTTGGCCAAAGAAATTGATCTTTTCTTGGGTGAGACCCATTTGCACGAGCAGCGCATTCGCCGAGCCAGAGAAGGGATCAAACAAGGTCACCCATGTAAAGGCAACCGCGATAACAGGCGCGACATAGGGAAAGAGATAGAGCCCGCGCAAGATGCCTTGGCCTGTGAAGCTTTTGTTGAGCAGCAGGGCCGCAAAAAGGCCCATCACAAGCGCGCCGATTGTTCCGAAGACTGTGTAAAAGAGGGTTACACCAAGGACGTTCCAGAACTCGGATCCATCAAAGATACGGGCAAAGTTTTTGAGAGTGAATTCACTGTTGGTGAGGATGTTTTGGCCTTTGCCAGTGAGGGTTATTGTCTCTTCGCTGAGGTCTGCCCCGCTTGCAAGGAAGGGCGCGGTAACGATGGCGGGCAATTCCAGCTTTTCGCGCGCGCCGCCATTCAATGTTCCAAAGTCGCAGGTGAGGATCGCGTCTTTTAGGGCGCAGCGCGGATCGGGGATGGATTGCACTTGCAGCCCTTCGGGAAGCGTATCGCGCAGAGTGACGCCTTTGATGGCGCGATCGGGGCTTGAGTTGCGCAACCGATAGCGCAGCGTTGCCGGATCGCCCGCCGCGCTTGGTTTTCCGCGCAGATCGACCCGAACAACCGGGGCCGGGCTGCGCAAATCAGAGAGCTCGACCGGTTTGAAAGAGATCCAGAATATTGACAGGAGCGGCAGGATCACAACCAGCGCCACTGAGATCAGCGTTGGCGCGAGAAGCCCCCAGGCCAGCCGCGCTTCACGGGCCGCAAGGGGGCCGCGCGTTGTTGGCGCTTGGGCGGGGGATTGGGGCATGCAAGGGCTCCGTAAGAGAGGCAAGGCGCAGCAGAGTTGCGCTTTTCTTTATGTGTGGCAGCGGCGCGAGAGAGCCCCGCGCCGCGCGTTGATTATTCTACTTTGGCAAGCTCTTCGTTCATCATGGCCACGGTCGCTGCTGCATCCCGTTCGCCATCAAGATATTCGCGCACGAGGCGGTTCACCACTTGGCTGTTGATCATTTTCGAGGCCAAGGCGAGCTGCCCTTCCTTCACGCCCCAGCGCTGAGCGACATCAAGACCGCCGACGATTTCATCAACCATCTCTTGTGCATAAAGCTGCCCAAGCGGGGCCTTGCGATCAACGCCAACATCCAATTTCGCCCAGCCAAGCGAGAATTTATCAGGCTCGGCCATGGTGCCGCGCCGCACCGGAAATTTGCCTTCGGGCGCGATGGAAAGGGTCTGCATATAGCCCTCATCCATGGAGAATTTCACAAAGCTTTCCGCCGCATCCGTATCGGCATCCGAAGTGATCCCGAAATAGCGGATATCGCCCCAGGCCGCGCCATCTGGATTCGATGGGCCGGAAAAATTGGTCACGATGCCGGTTTTGGAGGCCAGCTCGGGGCTGGTTGGATCCCCATTGATTGTGGGCGGGGCGCTGTCACGCAGGCCTGCGAGTTCGTCCAGAATAAAGGGCGACCAGATGATCATCGCGGCATTGCCCGAGAAATATAGCTCGCGCGATTGCTTCCAGATCAGATCACCAGGGGGCGAAGCCTCTGTGATGGTTTTATAGAATTCCAGCACTTCGGTCGTCGCGGCTTCATCAAGCGCGCTTGTGCCCATCTCGCCAACCGGGCTGACGCCATTGGCCAAAAACACATGCTCCAAAACCTGGCTCATGAAGTTTTCATCAACTTTGGTTGCGGCCACAAACCCATACATTTCCGGCGGATTGTGTAGCTTGGCCAAAGCGGCCTCTACGGCGGCGTAACTCGTTGGTGCGGCAAGGCCGGCGGCATCAAACAGATCTTTGCGATAAACAATCATCTGCGTCCAGCCATCGACCGGAACAGAGGCATAGCCATCTGCCGTTGCAGCCATTGCAAGCGCGCCGGGGGCGAATGTTTTGGCGCCAAGCTCTTCGATAACATCCGTAGCTGCATCCGTATCAAGGATGCCCGCTTCGGCCCAAGGCAGCGCATATTGCAACGTGTGATAGATCACATCGGGCAGATCGCCCGCAGCAAAGGCAGCGGTTGCGCGGGTGCCAAGATCGCTTTCGCTTACCGGGATCACCTCAACATCAATGCCCGAAGCGGCCTTGAATTGCGCTGCCATCTCTTCTTGCTTGGCAAGCCGCTCGGGCTGCTCTTCGGTTGTCCAAAAGCGCAACGTGTCGGCATTGGCGCCAAAGGCCGTGAGCGCGAGGGCAGTTGCGGCCCCAGCCAAAAGGCGCGTTATGGATTTTTGTGAAGTCTTCATGTCTTCCTCCCAGGTTGTGAATTCTTAAGCTTGCGGTGAGCGGGCGGCGGCAATGCGGCGCGCCAAGATTTTGGATGTTTGTGCAGGCGGGCCGTCTGAGCCGCGCGCAACCAGTTTGGCGCGGGCGGTGCGGCGCAAATCTTCCGGGGATTCTCCGCGGCAGCGCCGGATCAAAAGCATGCCAAGCTCTTCGCCCGCTGCCCGGCTATCAACCGCAAAACTTGTTAGGCCGGGTTGAACAACCGCGCCCTCAGGCAGGCCATCATAGCCAATCACGCTCAGATCGCGGCCGATCGCAAGCCCGGCTTCCTGCGCGGCGGGCCAAGCACCAAGCGCAGCAAGATCGGTTGCAAAAACGATGGCAGTTGGCGGCGCAGGAAGGGCCAAAAGCGCGCGGGTTGCATCCAACCCTTGAAGGCTTGTGGTTGCGTTTTGGATGCGCAATTCGGCTGCGATCTCCAAACCTGCCGCATGCATCCCCGCCATATATCCGCGCAGGCGCAGGGCATTGTAATGATAGGCAGGATCGCCGCAAACAAAGCCGATGCGCTCATGCCCAAAACGGGCGAGCCGCGCAACGGCGGCTTCCATCGCGACGTCGCTTTCAATATCAAACCAAGCGCAGCCATCTTCAACCCGCGTGCGCCCATAAAGCACAAACGGAACATCCGCCGCCCGCAGATGCGCAACCCGCGGATCATCCAACATAGTGCGCGCAACGATAAACCCATCTGCCTTGCGCTCGGCCACTAGCCGCTTGAGCACGGGGGCCAAATCCTCTTGGCGCGCCGCATTGGCGATGGTCAGAGTCCAGCCTTCGTCTGATGCAACCTGAGAAACCCCAGCCAAGAAATCCGCAAGAAAAGGCCGATGCCCATCATGCTCGTAAATCTGCAAAACAAGGCCCAATGCGCGCACCCGACCCGTGCGGATCGCTTGCGCATGGGGCAGGGGCGAATAGCCCAAATCCTGAGCTGCCTTTGAGATGCGCAGACGGGTCGCTTCGGCGATATCTGAATAGCCGTTGAGCGCGCGCGAAACCGTCCCTTTGCTGACCCCGATCGCGGCGGCAACATCATTGATGGTTGCGCGTTGTGGATGCGGCCGGTTGCGGGCGAATGCGCGCGCTGGATGAGGGGGCTTCGAATCTCGCATAGGTCCATTGGCCGCTCCGAAACCGGTTTCGGCAAGGGGTATTTGAGATTAATTTTTCAGCACGCAATGCTGCGCGCGCAAAAACATGTGGAATTTTCGTAGGATAAACTGCGCTATTTTGCAGCGATGCTTTCAAGCACAGCGCGCGCGATGACCCGCTCTTCATCGGTTTTGACAGCCATGATCCGCGCCTGACCCGCGCCGATCTCAGCGGCGTTTTCCGCATTGGCTGCTGCATCAATTTCAAGCCCGAGATAGCCCATCCCAGCCGCCACATCAGCGCGCACCCGGGCGGAATTTTCGCCAATCCCGCCGCAGAAGATCAGCGCATCAATCCCGCCAAGAATAGCAGACATCGCCCCCAACTCGCGCCGAATGCGGAAAGTGAAATAGTCAATCGCTTCGCGTGCCTCGCGCGCATCCGAAGCCTCAAGTTCGCGCATGTCGCTGCTGATCCCAGAGAGCCCTTTGAGCCCGCTCTCGCGGTAAAGCATGTTCGAGACAGCCTCAACGCTCATACCGCGCTCGCCCATCAGATAGAGCAAAACGCCCGGATCAAGCTGGCCGCAGCGGGTGCCCATGGCAAGGCCATCAAGCGCGGAAAACCCCATGGTCGAGCCAATAGATTTGCCGCCGCGCGTGGCACAGATCGAGGCCCCATTGCCAAGATGCGCAATCACAACGCGCGCGTCTCGCAGCTCGGGGTGATGGGCGGCGATATGGCTTGTGATATAGTCGTAGCTCAGCCCGTGAAACCCATAGCGGCGGATGCCTTGTTCATAAAGCGCGCGCGGCAAAGCAAAGGTATCATTGACCCAAGGGTGCCCGCGATGAAAAGCAGTATCAAAGCAGCCAATTTGCACCACACCGGGAAAGGCGGTTTGAGCGGCGCGCACAGCAGCAAGGTTATGCGGTTGATGCAAAGGGGCAAGCGGAGAGAGCGCTTCAAGCTTGTGCATCACCTCAGGCGTAAGCACCGCCGGCGCCGCAAATTCGACGCCGCCATGAACGATGCGATGCCCAATCCCGGCAAGCCGTTGGCCATTCAGATTGGGGGCTATGGCCTCCAATATCGCATTCAGCGCGCCCGCATGATCCGCGCCGCCAATGGCAATTTCGCGCCGCGCCAGTTTGAGCGTTGCTTGCGGGCTTCCGATCCGCTCAACCTGCCCACGAAGGCGCTGATCCTCGCCTGCATAAAGCGCAAATTTCAGCGAAGAGGAGCCTGCGTTGAGGGTAAGGATCGGCGGGTTTCTCATCCCTTTGGCCCCAGCGAGCCAGCATAAAGCGCCGCAATCGCGCAAGAGGCGAGGCGTGCATCATCATCATCCGCGCGCGAGTTGAGAATAATCGGGCAGCGCGCGCCAATCACGATGCCGCCCGCTTCGGCGTGGGCGATAAACGTTAGCTCTTTGGCGAGCATATTCCCCGCCTCCATATTGGGCGCGACAAGGATTTCCGCCCGCCCAGCAACAAGCCCTTTGAGGCCCTTGGTGCGCGCGGCGGAAAGATCAACAGCATTGTCCATCGCAAGCGGCCCATCCACCAATCCGCCAGTGATTTGCCCGCGCTCGGCCATCTTGGAAAGAACGGCGGCATCAAGGGTTGAGGGGATTTTTGGCGTTACGGTTTCAACAGCCGAAAGGATGCCAACCTTGGGCAATTCGATCCCAAGTGAGCGGGCAAGATCAATCGCATTTTGCACGATATCAACTTTGGTTTCCAGATCAGGCGCGATATTGATCGCAGCATCGGTCACCATCAAAAGATGATCAAGGCCGGGCACATCCATCACAAAAATATGGCTCAAACGGCGCCCAACCCGAAGGCCCGTGCCGCGCGCAACGATAGGGCGCAGCAACTGATCCGTATGCAGATGCCCCTTCATAATGGCCTTTGCGCGCCCCTCATGCACAAGCTCAACCGCGCGTGCAGCGGCCAGATCATGATCGGCGATATCGATCAGTTCAAAGGCGGAAATATCGGCGCCAATTTCGCGCGCTGTCGCTTCGATCTTGGCGCGATCTCCAATGAGGATCGGCGTGATCAGCGTATGCTCTGCGCCAAGGATTGCACCGCCAAGCGCGCTTGGCTCTTCTGGCGCGACAACGGCCGTTGGGATTGGATCAAGCGGCGCGGCGCGCTCAATCAGCGCGTCAAAATGCAGATGGCTTTGGACCGTCAGCCCCGGAATATTATCGCCAGCTTCAAAGGAAACGGCGCGCTCTGGCGCTTGAACTTCGGCCTCGCCCTCGGCCACGCGTGTACCATTCTCTAGATCTACCCAAATCGCAAAACGCGCCATCCGATCCGCGCCCTTTTCAAGCAAACGCACACCGATGCAAAGCGTATCCCCCGCATGGGCGCGACCGATAAATCGCAAATTTTGCGCACGATAAAGCGTGCCCGGCCCAGGGAGCTGATTGCCCAGCACAGAAGAGATCAGCGCCGCGATCCACGCAGAGGGCGCGATCGCCTCGGGTTCACCATCGCCATCGCCATCTTCGCGCGGCAGATGCATCGGATTGAGATTGCCTGAGGAATGCGCAAAAACATAAAGATCATCAGCGACGCAAAGGCGCGTCGTCTGCGCCTCCATCCCGATTTCAAGCGCGTCAAACGGTGTGTTGGAAAAATTCTTCAAGGCAATCCCTTTGCATGTTTGGCGCTACGATAACGCCCTGAGCAACAGGCGCAACCAGCCACACAGCGCATGGCGCGCATTTGCCGATCTCTTTATTTGGCCAAGAAAAAGCCCCCGCTTGGCCTGCAAGCGAGGGCTGAATTTGTGCTGCGTAGGGTCTTATTCTTCGCCCAGATTTGCTGGCAGCACGAGATTAAGAACGATCGCAATAACCGCCGCAGGCAATAGGCCCGATGTCAGCAGAATTTGCGCCGTTTTGCCAACATGCTGAAGCGCGCTTGGCTCAAGCTGAAGGCCCAGACCAAGCGAAAGCGAGATCGCGAAAATCACCATGTTGCGGCGGTTCCAGTTGACATCGGAAAGCATGTTAACCCCCGAAGCTGCAACCATCCCGAACATCACAATCACACCACCACCAAGCACATTGATCGGCACCGTATTGATAATCGCACCAACCTTGGGGATCAGCCCGCCAAGGATCAAAAACAGCGCGCCAATGGTCACAACATGCCGGCTCATCACACCAGTGATCGCGATCAAACCAACGTTTTGCGAAAACGATGTATTGGGCAGCCCGCCAAAGACGCCCGCAATCGCAGTGCCAAGCCCATCGGCAAAAGTCGCGCCTGCAACCTCATCATCCGTGGCCTCGCGCCCGGCGCCGCCTTTGGTGATGCCGGATGTATCGCCCACGGTTTCAATCGCAGAGACCACAGCCATCAGACACATACCGATGATGATCGCCCAGTTAAGCTCAAAGCCCCACTTAAACGGCATAGGCAGCGAAAAACTCGCCGCGCGACCAATGCCGCCAAAGCTCACCTGACCCATGAAATAGGCCACGATATAGCCCGCCAGCAAACCAATAAGAACGGCCGCAACGGATAAGAAGCCGCGGGTAAAGAACTTCACCCCAAGCGTCACAACGATCACAACAAGTGCCGGCCCCCACATGGCCATCGAGCCAAACTCAGGCTTGCCCATCATTGGCACGCCGCCCGCAGCATATTGAATACCGACCTTCACAAGCGCGAGCCCGATCATCAAAACGATCAGCCCCGTCACCAAAGGCGGCAGCGCAAAGCGGATGCGTTTGATAAAGAACCCAAGGCAGAAGTGAAACGCGCCGCCAATAACAACCCCTGTCATGAGCCCCGGAAGACCAGCGGTTCCAAGGCCTGCCACAGCCGGGATCATGACCGGGACAAAGGCAAATGATGTCCCTTGAACGATCGGCAAGCGCGCGCCAACCGGGCCAAAGCCAATCGTTTGGATCAGCGTCGCAAGGCCTGCAAAGAGCATCGACATTTGGATCATATAGATCATCGCGGTTGGATCAGCCGATCCAAAACCGAAGCCAGCAGCGCCGGCGACGATAATTGCGGGGGTAACATTGGATACAAACATCGCCAAAACATGCTGAAGCCCCAAGGGGATCGCCTGCGCAAGGGGCGGCGTATAATTGGGGTCTTTGAGCTGTTCTGGTGTACCGATAGAACTATCTGTCATGATTTTGTCCCTGTTCGTCTGATTTAAGGGCTCTGTATCGAGCCTTGGCAAAGAGTGAATCACGAAAAGGCAATTTCTCAAAGGTTTTTGCGGCTTTCGGGGGGAGGGCGGCCAAGAGTTTGGCTAAGGGGCTTTGTTGGGCGGCTCAATTTTTGCTATAATTCAACAGGTTGCCATAAGCGCACAGTGCTATGTGGTGAAGGGCGCGCGGCGCGGCGCGAAAGCCAAAACGGGTTTAATCCGCGCAATACCGGCCTCAAAGCGCGGGTTTTTACTGCGAAAACGCAGCAATCCCCTTCATTTCGCTCAAAGGTTAAGCGCTGCGCCTTTGGCACCGGGCAATTCATAACCAATTGGCAAAGCCACCTCTGATTTTCCCAACCCGGCCCTTTCGCGATCCAGAATCCATTGCGCAGAGGCGGCTTTTCGCGCACCTTTGGCCAGACAACTTTGAGGGGCGACAGAGATGAGCAAGGGTTACCTGACAACGCATGTGCTTGATACCGCAAGCGGCACCCCGGCGGCGGGGATCAAAATCGCGCTCTATAAGCTGCGTGGTGAAAACCGCACCAAAATCGGCGAAACCCAAACCAATGCCGATGGCCGTACAGATACGCCCATTCTCGCCACAGGTGATTTTGCTACAGGACTCTATGAGCTGGTCTTTTTTGCGGGGGATTACCTGCGCGAAAATAATGCCGATCTTCCCGATCCTCTGTTCCTTGATCAAATCCCAATTCGCTTTGGCATGGATGATCCGCAAGCGCATTATCATGTACCGCTGCTGCTTTCGCCTTTTGGCTATTCAACCTACCGCGGGAGCTGATCTATGTATGATTTCATTGTGCTCTGGGAATGGGTCGAGTTTGCCGTGCGCTGGCTGCATGTGATCACGGCGATCGCTTGGATCGGCTCTTCGTTCTATTTCATCGCGCTGGATTTGGGCTTGCGGCCAAGCTCGGATCGCCGCGCAGGTGTCAGCGGCGAGGAATGGCAAGTCCATGGCGGGGGGTTCTATTTCATCCAGAAATACACCGTCGCGCCTGCGCGCATGCCTGCCGATCTGATTTGGTTCAAATGGGAAAGCTACACAACATGGCTCTCTGGTTTTGCCATGTTGATCCTCGTTTATTATCTCGGGGCTGATCTCTATCTGGTGGATCCGGCCGTTCTTGATATCCCCATTGGCTGGGCAATTTTGATCTCGATCGGCTCGCTTGGGTTGGGCTGGCTGCTCTATGATATGATCTGCAAAAGCCGCTTTGGCGATGATAATACCCGCCTGATGCTGGGGCTTTATGTGATCCTTGTGATCATGGCATACGGCTATACGCAGGTGTTTTCGGGGCGCGCTGCCTTGCTTCATCTTGGCGCGTTTACCGCAACGATCATGACGGCCAATGTTTTCCTGATCATCATGCCAAATCAACGTATCGTTGTGGCCGATCTTCAGGCCGGGCGCGCGCCAGATGCCAAATACGGCAAAATCGCCAAGCAGCGCTCGACCCATAACAACTACCTCACGTTGCCAGTGATCTTCTTGATGCTCTCCAATCACTATCCGCTAGCTTTTGCGAGCGAATACAATTGGTTGATTGCCTCTCTTGTCTTTCTGATGGGGGTCACGATCCGCCATTATTTCAATACGCATCACGCCCGCAAAGGCAATCCAACATGGACATGGCTCGCAACGGCGGTGTTGTTTTTGATCATCACATGGCTCTCAACTGCGCCGATGTTTCACCGCGAAAGCGATGCCGAAGACGCCGCAATCCCGGCGCGGGCCGAGCGCTTTGTAAAGGCGACAGGCTGGGAAGAGGTGCATGATATTGTGATGGGGCGCTGCTCGATGTGCCATACAGCCGAGCCGTTCTGGGAGGGCATCATTTCCGCTCCTAAAGGGGTTCGCCTTGATACGCCTGCACGTATCGCCACCAATGCGCGCGAGATTTTCCTGCAAGCGGGATATACCCACGCAATGCCCCCGGCAAATGTCAGCTTCATGGAAGAGGAAGAGCGCGATTTGATTGTCGCATGGTATCGCGCCGTCCTTAAGGGAAGCTAGGCACCCGGCTTCTTGAAATGCCAAAACGTTGTTTGGGAATAAAGCTGCCCGGGCGCCAATTGCACGCGTGGAAAGCCGGGCCGATTGGGCGCATCGGGCCATGATTGCGGCTCAAGCGCGAGCCCTGCATAAGCGCCATAAGGCTTGGCCTGAATGCCCTCCCATGGGGCGGTTTGGATGGAGGAGCCATCATAAACCTGCAAGCCTGGCTCTGTCGTTTCGATCTCAAGGCTGATGCCCGATTGCCCCTCAAGGCGGCAAGCATGGCGCAACGGCCCGCGCGCGCCCGCAAGGCAAAAGTTGTGATCCAGCAAGACTTCGGGATTAACCCCAACAGCGCGCATCTCGCGAAAATCAAACGGCGTACCGGCAACCTCTTCGCTATGGCCCTCTGGGATGAGCGTGCGATCAACGGGCGTATAATATTCAGCGTTGATGCTCAGCTTATGGCCTTCAATCGTGTCGGTGCCATCGAGGTTCCAATAGCTGTGATTGGCCAGATTGATGAAAGTATCGGCATCGGTTTTTGCGCTTAGGTCGAGGCGCAAACTGCCCGGTTCCTCAACGCGAAAGGCGGCTGTGATCGTGCGATTGCCCGGAAATCCGCCCTCGCCATCGGGCAGGATCACTTGCATGCGCGCGTGTTTGTCGCCCTGTTCAAGCAATTGCCAAACCTTGCTATGCGTGCCGCTGCGCCCGCCATGAAGGGTGGTGACGCCGCGCTCATTTGCATCAAAACGAAGCCGCTTGCCACCAAGAGAAGCCGATGCCCCGGCGATCCGATTTGCAACCGGCCCAACGATCGCGCCAAAGTACTCCATGCCGCGCCCATAGGCCGAAAGATCGCCCGATCCGAGCGTCAGCGAATGCGCAACCCCCTCAAGCATGACGTCTTGAACCGTCGCGCCAAGGGTTAGCAATCGCACCGTCAGATCGCCGGCATTCAGGGTAATTTGTTGGGCAACACTCATAAGATAACCTGATGTTCTTTCTGGCCCTTGGCCACGTTCATTGCAGCAAAAACCTTGCCATTATCGGGGTAACGCGCGGCATTTTCTTTCGACATCCCTTGAAGCGCGGTGGTTACAAAAAGGGTCGTGCCATCTTCGCCGCCAAATGCCGGGCAAGAGCTATGCGCACCGCCGACAGCCACAGCGCGCACAAATTCCCCCTCAGGCGAGAAACAAGCAACCCGCGCCGCGCCCCATTGCGCATTCCAAAGATTGCCGGCCAAATCCACAACAGACCCATCAGGATGCCCGGGCTGATCCTTGCAATCGAGGAATACCTCCGCTGTTCCAACGGGCCAGCCCTGATCATCGAGCGCCACGCGCATGATTTTATCAAGCGGGGTATCGGTGAAATAGGCGTGTTTGCCATCGGGGCTAAAACAGATCGAATTCGAAATCTGGATCGGCGCAAAAAGCTGGCGCAGCTCACCGCGATAATAGCGGTAAATCGCGCCCGCACCGGCCTCGGCGTTCTTGCCCATTGTGCCAATCCAAAAGCCACCCTGAGGATCGGCGCGCCCATCATTGGAGCGTGTGATAGGGTTGTCTGCCTCAAGATCGCACAGATGAACCCGCGCGCCGTTTTCCAGATCAAAGGTAAAAAGCGCCGTCTCAGAAGCGATCAGCAAACGATCCGCATCAATACATCCAGCGGCAGAAACATTCTCTTCGAATTGCCAATGCTGGGTTTTTTCGCCGATCCGAGTATAAAGCCGCTTCCCGACAATATCGAACCAAAACAACTGCTTGCGAAGCGGATGCCACATTGGCCCCTCGCCAAGTTCGCAAACCGTCTGATCAAAAACTTCCGCCTTCATACCATCACCTCGTCATATGCACAGACCATTGCGCGCGCCTTTTCACTTACGTCTTTGGCGCTGTCCCCGGGGCGATAAAGCGATGTGCCAAGCCCAAACCCACTTGCGCCTGCTGCCATCCAATCGCCAAAGCTATCCGGCCCGACGCCGCCAACCATAAAGACCTCCGTTTGCGCAGGCAAAACCGCGCGCAGGGCCGAAAGCCCATCCATACCCATCTGAAACGCCGGAAAGACCTTGAGCCCATCTGCCCCAGCTTTCAGCGCGGCAAAACACTCGCTCGGGGTCAGGACCCCGGGGAAGCTGAGCAGCCCTGCGGATTTTGTTGCCTTGATCACATCCGCGTCGCAATTGGGCGAAACAACAAGCCGCCCACCTGCCTGAGCGAGCTTGGCAACATCCCGTTTGCTCAGCACAGTGCCCGCTCCGATCAAGGCCTTTGAGCCATGTGAGCGCACCATATTGGCAATGCTTTCAAAGGGTTGGGGCGAGTTGAGCGGGATTTCTATACGGGTAATCCCGGCCTCGATCAGCGCCTCTGCAACCGGGGCAGCTTCGGGCGGGGTGATCCCGCGCAGGATGGCAATCAGGGGGCGGCTCATGTCTTGGCTCTCCATTGGTTGCGCGCGGCATTCAGGCCTTCGCGGGTCATCTCTTCTGCTGCGGCGATAGTGGGCAAGGCGCCCTGTGCGCGCAAGGCGATATCATAGCGCGCGCTTAGCTCTGCGGCGCCAATGAGGGCAATGTTCTGGCCAAGCCAATAGGGGCGGGTTGCGGCCAATTCGGCCCCAATCAAAAGCCCCGAAACACGCGCGCGCGCTTGCCCCGCAGCGAGCCCGTTCAAAAGCCCTTCTGCGCGAATGGTAAAAAGCGCCGCCGCGATCCGTTCGGGGCGTGCGATTGCATCCGATACCGCCGCGAGAAATCCAGCATCATCTTGGGGCGAACCATCCTCTTGCAGGGAATGGCGCAGCACTGTTTGGGTTGAGAGCGCGGCAAAAAGATCGCCCGTCATCACCGTTTGAAACGAGACAACTTCGCCTGCCGAAATATGCGCCCATTTCGTATGCGTTCCAGGCAAGCAAAGCACACCATCAAACTTTGGATGAAGCGCAAGGAAGCCTGCGATCTGGGTTTCCTCGCCGCGCATAACATCGGCCGGGCTGGCCTGCGCCAAACCTGAAATGAGGCGTATATCAAGCCGGGGGTCCATTGCTGGGGCGCGGGTAAACCCTTCTGCCAGCGGCGCGCTGGGCACATGCGCATATCCGGCCTCGGCCCAGCCTTCGCGCGCGCCTGCCATGCCGCAGATGATCACTTGATAGCTGCGATCCGCCAAGAGCCAATCACCAATCAGCGCCATCAAGGCCGGTTCAAAATCCGAAGGGCTAAGGCTGCCCGTCCCGGCAGTTGAGCGCGCCTCACAGAGCAAAGCGCCGCCATCATCAAAGCCATAAACCCGCAGATTTGAGCCGCCCCAATCGGCGCCGATCCAGGTGATATCAGCCGCTTTTGGATGTTGCATGCGCGATGTCTCCGCCGACCCGTTAGAATGTTCCATGGGGTTATCGGCATCGCGGCGCGCGGGTGCAATCAAAAAGTCATACTAGTCTGATGTGCCACATGTGCTGATCTGTTTTGCAAGGCTGCGCATCATCGCTGCATAAAGCTCTGGGCCAGCTTCAAAAGTTGCGCCGATTGGATCGAGCGCGACCATGGGAAGGCCCGTTTCAGCGGCGATCTGTTCGGCCTGAGGATCAGTGCCGCCGGATTCGGCCAAGATGCAATCGACCTTTTCGCTTTCAATCAAGCGGCGCAGCGCCGCAAGGCCCGCAGCGCCCGGCGCATTGGCATGGCCATCTGTGATCGTGGCGGCAATCTCAAAGTTGAACCGCGTGGTGAGATAGCCAAAAGCATCATGCGAGGCAATATAGCGGCGCGCCTTGGCAGGAGCCAAAGTTGCGGCAAGTTCTGGTGTTAACGCCTCAAGCGCGACTTGGGCACGCGCTGCATTGGCGGCATAAACCGCAGCATTCTGTGGATCGCTTTTGGAGAGTTGGGCCGCGATCGCCCCAAGCCAATTACGGGCGTTTTCCGGATTAAGCCAAGCATGGGGATCAAGCGCCCCTTCGCTGTGATCATGCCCGTTGTGATCATCCTCTTCGCCGTCCTCCTCGCCGTCGTCTTCACCGCTCTCATCGCCTTCCTCAAAGACAAGCAACTTGGTTTCCGGGGCCTCCAAAAGCGCATAGGCCGCACCATGGGGCAGCAATGTTTCAACCTTGTTTTCCAGCCATGGGGTAAGCGGCGCCCCGATCCAAACGAAGAGATCCGCTTGCGCCAATGCGCGCGCCTGGGAGGGGCGAAGCTGCGCGTGATGCGGATCTATTGCGCGTTCAATAAGCAGGTTTGGCGTGCCAAGCTCGCCCATCACTTGGGCCACAAGGCTATGGGTGACAGGCGTATCCGCCAGCACATTTGGCGCCTCGGCAAGCGCAGGCTGGCTCCAAAGAAGCGAGGCCAAAGCAACGGGTGCAAAAGAGATCAGGCGCATTCTTGCCTCCTTGTGATATGCGGCGAAATGAAATAACATAACATGTGATACTATAACAATTCAGACGCAAGCAAGCCCAAAATGCCCCAGTCCCAAAGCCCGGCCTTTCACCGCCATAACCATGCAAGCTGTTCTGGCGAAATGCTTCAACGCGCCGATGATCTGGCCCGTATCGAAGGGCTTCGCCTCACGCCTGTGCGCCGCCGCGCGCTTGAGATCTTGCTCGAAGAACATCGCGCCCTTGGGGCCTATGATGTGCTTGAACGCCTGCGCGCAGACGGCTTTGGCAGCCAGCCGCCAGTCGCCTATCGCGCGCTTGAATTTCTGGTCGAACATGGGCTGGCGCATCGTATTCGCCGGCTCAATGCGTTCATGGCCTGCATGCATCCCGGCGAAGCCCATGCGCCCGCCTTCTTTATCTGCACGAGCTGTGATTCTGTGGCCGAACTGCCCGAGGAAGAGCTGCGCAGCGCCGTAGAAACGGCCGCCTCGAAGATCGGCTTTGCGGTTGAGCGGGTGAATGTCGAGGCGATCGGCATCTGCCCAAGCTGCGCGGAGCAGGGCGCATGAGCGCGTTGATTGAGACCAAAAACATGAGCCTGCGCTATGGCAATGCGCCCGTGCTGGAACATGTGAATTTCGCAATCCATAAGGGCGAGATCGTTACAGTTGTCGGGCCCAATGGCTCGGGCAAAAGCACTTTGCTCCGCGCCTTGCTTGGTGTTTTGGCGCCGCATCAAGGGCAAGTGACCCGTGCGCCGGGGCTGAGCATTGGCTATGTTCCCCAGCGCCTAGCCATTGATGCGACCATGCCCATAACGGTTGCGCGCTTTCTCTCACTGCCGCGCCGCCATAGCGCAAAAGAGACAAGTGCAATGCTGTCTCGCCTTGGGGCGGGCGGGCTTGAAGAGCGCCAAATGGCCGGGCTGTCTGGCGGCCAGTTTCAGCGGGTATTGCTGGCGCGCGCGCTGATGGCCGAGCCGGACATCCTGATCCTTGACGAACCGACCCAAGGCCTCGATCAGCCTGGCATCGCGGGCTTTTATCAACTGATTGCCGACCTGCGCCAAGAGCTCGGTTGCGCGGTTTTGCTCGTTTCGCATGATCTGCACGTGGTGATGAGCGCCTCAGATCGGGTGATTTGCCTCAACGGGCATGTTTGCTGCGAAGGGACGCCGCATGTTGTCTCAAACGCGCCGGAATATCGCGCCCTCTTTGGCCTGGGAACGGGCGGGGCGCTGGCGCTTTATCAGCATCAGCACGATCATAACCATGACCATGACGGCGCAGATGATCCCCACGGCCACCATCATCACCACCCCAACTCCAACTCTCATCACGACCATACCCAGGAGCACCAATGATAGATGATTTTCTGATCCGCGCGCTCCTCGCTGGGGTGGGTGTGGCGCTGGCGGCGGGCCCGCTTGGGGCGTTTGTTGTCTGGCGGCGCATGGCGTATTTTGGCGATGCAACGGCCCATGCCGCGATCCTTGGGGTGGCGCTCGCGCTGGCCTTTTCGATGAATATCTACATCGGCGTATTGGCGATCGCCTTGGCCATGGCTGGCAGCATCGCTGCGCTCTCTGGGCGGGGGCATTCGATGGATGCAACGCTTGGCGTTCTGGCCCATGCGGCCCTTGCGATTGGGCTTGTCGCGATCTCTTTTGTAAAGGGCGCACGGGTCGATCTTGAGGCGTTTCTCTTTGGCGATATTCTGGCAATTGGGATGAGCGACCTTTGGGTTATTTGGATCGGGGCGGGGGCCGTCTGGGCGCTTTTGCTTTGGCGTTGGCAGGCTTTGCTGACAGCGACTTTGAGCGAAGAACTGGCCCGATCCGAGGGCATTGATCCTAGGCGCGAACGGCTGATCCTAACGCTGGCCATGGCGCTTGTTGTCGCTGTGTCGCTCAAGGTTGTGGGGGCTTTGTTGATTGGTGCGATGCTAATCATTCCCGCAGCCGCGGCGCGCAGCCTCTCAAAAACGCCCGAAGCAATGGCGATGTTTGCTGTGGCTCTGGGCTGTATCTCGGTGCTTGCCGGGCTTGGGGCTTCGGCTCAATATGATACCCCGGCGGGGGCCTCTATCGTGGCGGCGGCGGCCGTTCTTTACGCGCTTACCCGCCTGCGCAGGGCGCCTTCATGAGCGGGCCGGATCTGATCATTTTTGATTGCGATGGGGTGATCATTGATAGCGAGATCATCTCGGCCCAACAGCTGATTGATGCGCTGGTGCCAATGGGGATCGAGATTGATCTTGATTTTGTCGCCCGCCATTTTCTGGGCCGCTCCTACCCGATGGTGATGGAGGAAATTCGCCGCGCTTTTGGTGTCGATTTGCCGCCCAGCTTTGAAGAAGAATATCGCGCGCGCCTCTTGGCGGCTTTTGAGCGCGATTTGGAGATTATCCCACATGTAGCGGATGTGATCGCAGAGCTGGATCGCCCCTTTTGCCTTGCCACCTCCTCAAGCCCCGCACGCGCGGCGCGCTCATTGGAAATCGTTGGAATGGCGCAGGTTTTCGCAGGGCGGGTCTTTACCGCATCGCTCGTGGCAAAGGGCAAACCGGCGCCAGATTTGTTCTTGCATGTGGCGGCGCAAATGGGCGCAGATCCGGCCAATTGCCTGGTGATCGAAGATAGCCTCAATGGTGTTCGCGCGGCCAAGGCAGCGGGGATGCCCGTTTGGCGCTTTACCGGCGGAAGCCATCTTAAAGGGCGCGCGCTCGAAAGCCCTGAGGGGGCGAATGCGGATCTGGCGTTTGCATCTTTTGCAGAATTCGCCAAGCTGGCACCATGGATGAATGCCAAAGGGAAGCCGCCCGCTTATGAGTAATATTCGCGACACCGAAACAAGCGTTCAGGATGAAGCCGCGCGCGCGGGCTGGCTCTATTATGTTGGCGGGATGACACAGGATCAAATCGCATCCGAGCTTGGGGTTTCGCGCCAAAGGGCGCAGCGATTGGTCAGCCGGGCGATGGCCGAAGGGCTGGTGCATGTGCGCCTTGAACACCCGATTGCCGAATGTATTGCGCTGGAAAAAGAGCTCGCCAAACGCTTTGGGCTAGAGCATGTGCGGGTCGCGCCCAGCATTGGCGAAGGCTCTGATGCCACCCGCGCCATCGCCCCTGTTGCCGCGGCATTGGTCGAGCGGTTCTTGGCCTCGATCGAGCCGATCACTGTGGCTGTTGGAACAGGGCGCGCCTTGCGCACAACGGTTGAGGAAATCGTGCCGCGCCAATGCGCCCATCACAAACTCGTCTCACTGATTGGCAATATTGCGCCCGATGCAACGGCCTCTAACTACGATGTGTTGATGCGACTGGCCGAGAAAACCGGCGCGCCGCATTATCCGATGCCGCTGCCTGTGATCGTGCCATCGCCCGAAGTGCGCGCGATGTTTTATGAGCTGCACCAATTGCAAGTTGTCGAAATGCTCGCGCGCGAAGCGGATGTGACATTCGTTGGCGTCGGACAAATGAACGAACATGCGCCGCTATATGTAGATGGCTTCATGACCGAAGATGAATTGCGCGAGCAGCAAGAGCTTGGCGCGGTGGGCGAGATCGCCTCATGGGTGTTTGATTCGGACGGGAAATATCTTGAAACGGGTCATAATCACCGCATCGGCGGCCTGCGCGCAGGGCTTTCAAAGCGCGGCCCCGTGATCGGAATTGCCGCCGGGCTAGAAAAAGCACCGGCCATTCGCGGGGCGCTAAAGGGCCAGCTTCTCAATGGTTTGGTAACCACTGACCGCACCGCCCGCGCCATTTTAAGCGCCTAAATCCCTGAATTTGCTGCAACGCGGCGGAGAATCTCAGTTGACTTGCGCAGGCACATGAATGAGCATGTGTTCATCTGCTGGGCAAATGCTCAGTTCGACTTTTGGGAGGAATACCATGAAACGCACTCTTCGCGCGCTGCTTGGCGCGTGTGCCGTTGGCGCCATCGCGACAACCGCCTTTGCCGAAACCCTGACGATCGCGACCGTGAACAACGGCGATATGATCCGCATGCAGGGCCTGACAGACGATTTCACAGCGAAAAACCCCGGCATTGAGCTGGAGTGGGTGACGCTGGAAGAAAACATCCTGCGCCAACGCGTAACCACAGATATTGCCACCAAAGGCGGCCAATATGACGTGATGACAATCGGCACATACGAAGCACCAATCTGGGCCAAGCAAGGCTGGTTGGTTGAGCTGGATGATCTTGGCGCCGATTACGACGTTGACGATCTTCTGCCAGCGATCCGCGGCGGCCTGTCGATGGATGGCAAGCTCTTTGCGGCGCCCTTCTACGGCGAAAGCTCGATGGTTATGTATCGCAAAGACCTGATGGAAGCCGCTGGCATGGAAATGCCCGACGCGCCAACATGGGATAACATCAAAGCAGCCGCAGCTGCGATGACAGACAAAGACAACGAAGTTTACGGCATCTGCCTTCGCGGCAAAGCGGGCTGGGGCGAAAACATGGCCTTCCTTGGCGCCATGGCAAACTCCTACGGCGCGCGCTGGTTTGACGAAGAGTGGAACCCACAGTTCGACACACCAGAATGGAAAGCCACGCTCACAGATTATCTTGATCTGATGAACAACTACGGCCCTCCCGGCGCATCCGGCAACGGCTTTAACGAAAACCTCGCACTGTTCCAAACGGGCAAATGTGGCATGTGGATCGATGCAACGGTTGCTGCCTCCTTCGTGACCAACCCTAAAGACAGCGCCGTGGCTGATAAAGTTGGATTCGCACTTGCCGCCGACAAAGGCCTTGGCAAACGCGGCAACTGGCTCTGGGCTTGGAACCTTGCGATCCCAGCTGGCAGTGAAAAAACCGATGCGGCGAAAAAGTTCGTCGCTTGGGCAACGTCCAAAGACTATCTCGCACTTGTTGCGGCCAATGAAGGCTGGGCAAACGTCCCTCCGGGCACACGGACATCGCTCTATGAAAACCCAGAGTACCAAGCCGCTGCGCCTTTCGCCAAGATGACGCTCGACAGCATCAACTCGGCTGATCCGCAAAACCCAACTGTGAAACCAGTGCCATATGTGGGCGTGCAATTCGTTGCCATCCCAGAATTCCAAGGCATCGGAACATCCGTTGGCCAGCAATTCTCGGCCGCTCTGGCTGGCAGCATCACAGCTGATGAAGCGCTGGAAAAGGCACAGGCGCTCACCATGCGTGAGATGAAAAAGGCCGGTTACATCAAGTAACAGGTTCTCCCGGAGCAGGGCCGCACCGCGCGGTGTGGCCCTGCCTCTTTCGCCCAAACCCAAAGATGCGATCCTTCGATCCGGTGCATGACACCGCATTCAAAGAGTGCATCCTTTCGCGCGACCTTCATCCATAAGGGGCTAACTCATGGCGACCCAACATTCCCGCGCCGCTGGCCGGCTGATGATCTCTCCCGCAGTTCTGCTGCTTTTGGGCTGGATGATTATCCCGCTCTCGATGACGATCTACTTCTCGTTTCAGCACTACAACCTGCTCTCACCGGGCATGGAGCGCTTTATCGGATTTGCCAATTATCAGTATTTCCTTACGGATCCGGCCTTCTTTGATGCGCTGGGCAATACGTTGGTCCTTGTGCTTGGCGTGCTTGCCATCACGACCATCGGCGGAACACTTCTTGCGCTTCTGCTGGATCAGCCGATGTGGGGCCAAGGGATCGTGCGCATCCTTGTGATCGCGCCGTTCTTTGTGATGCCTACCGTTTCGGCGCTGGTCTGGAAAAACATGTTTATGAACCCGGTGAACGGGCTCTTTGCATATCTCGCCAAAGCGCTGGGCATGCAGCCGTTTGATTTCCTAAGTCACGCACCACTTGCCTCGATCATCTTGATTGTTTCATGGCAGTGGCTCCCTTTCGCGACCCTGATCTTGCTCACCGCATTTCAGTCACTGGATAGCGAACAGCTGGAAGCCTCCGAAATGGATGGCGCGGGCCCGTTTAGCCGCTTCTTCCATATCATGCTCCCGCACCTGAGCCGCGCCATCACCGTTGTGATCCTGATCCAAACGATCTTCCTGCTCTCGGTTTTTGCCGAAATCCTCGTCACCACAAATGGCGGCCCGGGCACAGCATCAACCAATCTTACCTACCTCGTTTATGCACAAAGCTTGCTGCAATTCGATGTGGGCGGCGGCTCGGCGGGCGGCATCGTTGCGGTCATCCTTGCAAACATTGTTGCGATCTTCCTGATGCGGATGATCGGCAAGAACTTGGAGGCCTGATCCATGGCACGCGCAGTCACAAACCGCCGCAAACTCATCATAACGCTCATCGCTTGGACGTTTGGGGTGGCGATCTTCTTCCCGATCCTTTGGACGATCCTCACCTCGTTCAAAACAGAGGCCGAAGCCATCGCATCGCCCCCTTCGTTCTTGGGGTTTGAATGGACAACGGAAAATTACAGCACCGTGCTTGAGCGCTCGAATTACTTCCGCCATTTCTGGAATTCGGTGGTGATCTCGCTCGGCTCGACCCTGCTTGGCCTGATCATTGCGATCCCGGCGGCATGGTCGATGGCCTTTGTGCCGGGTAAACACACCAAGAATATCCTGATGTGGATGCTCAGCACAAAGATGCTGCCGCCCGTTGGCGTTTTGATCCCGATCTACCTGATCTTTCGCGATGTTGGGCTGCTCGATAGCCGCGCGGGCCTTGTGCTTGTTCTGACACTGATCAACCTGCCGATCATCGTCTGGATGCTCTACACCTATTTCAAGGAAATCCCCGGCGAAATTCTTGAGGCAAGCCGGATGGATGGCGCCTCGCTTCGCTCTGAAATCATCTATGTGCTCACGCCAATGGCCGTACCTGGCATCGCCTCGACCCTGCTGCTCAACGTGATCCTCGCTTGGAACGAAGCCTTCTGGACCCTCAATTTAACGGCCGCAAAAGCAGCGCCGCTCACCGCATTTATCGCAAGCTACTCAAGCCCTGAGGGCCTGTTTTACGCCAAACTCAGCGCTGCCAGCACCATGGCCATCGCGCCGATCCTCATCCTTGGCTGGTTCAGCCAGAAACAACTCGTCCGCGGCCTGACATTCGGCGCAGTGAAGTAAGGAAAAGACTATGGGACAGATCACACTCAAAGACGTGACGAAAAGCTTTGGCGATGTTCAAGTCATCCCGCCGCTGAATTTGGAAATTAACGACGGCGAATTCGTTGTCTTTGTCGGGCCCTCTGGCTGCGGGAAATCAACGTTGCTGCGGCTGATCGCCGGGCTTGAGGATGTCACTTCGGGGATGATTTCGATTGACGGAAATGATGCCACAATGGTGCCGCCCGCCAAGCGCGGCCTTGCGATGGTGTTTCAGTCCTATGCGCTTTATCCCCATATGTCGGTGCGCAAAAACATCGCCTTTCCGCTGCGCATGGCGGGCATGGATAAGGCCGAGCAAGACCAGCGCGTTGAAGCCGCCGCCAAGGTTCTTAACCTGAACGATTACATCGATCGCCGCCCCGGCCAGCTTTCCGGCGGCCAGCGCCAAAGGGTTGCTATCGGGCGCGCGATTGTGCGCGAACCGGCGGCATTCCTCTTTGACGAGCCGCTCTCAAACTTGGACGCATCCCTGCGCGTCAACATGCGCCTTGAGATCTCCGAGCTGCACCAAACGCTGGCAACAACGATGGTCTATGTGACGCACGACCAAGTTGAAGCCATGACAATGGCCGATAAAATCGTTGTGCTCCAAGCCGGCAATATCGAGCAAGTCGGATCGCCGCTTGAGCTCTATCGCAGCCCGCGCAACCGCTTTGTGGCGGGCTTCATCGGCTCGCCAAAGATGAACTTCATCGAGGGCGAAGAGGCGGCAAAACACAAGGCCCACGCTATCGGCATCCGCCCCGAACACCTTGATATTGCGATGGATAAAGGCGCGTGGAAAGGGACTGTCGGCGTCTCAGAGCATCTCGGTTCTGATACGTTCATGCATGTGCATGTTGATGGCATCGGAACGCTCAATGTGCGCGCATCCGGCGAGGTCGAAGTCCATCATGGCGATACGATCTACCTCACCCCACAAGACGCAAACCTGCATCGTTTCGGGGCTGATGGCCTCACACTTAGCTGATATTTAAAAGGTTCTGATTGAGATGAAGCTTGACCAATCTAACTTCGCGGCGCTGCCGGATGCGGTTGCACGCCCAGGATATGATCGCGCAAAACTGACGCCCGGGATCGTGCATATCGGTGTCGGAAATTTTCACCGCGCGCATCAGGCTGTCTATCTGGATGATCTGTTTAACATGGGGCTCGCGCAGGATTGGGCAATCATCGGCGCGGGTGTTCGCGCAGGCGATGCGGTGATGCGCGAAACACTGGCCAAGCAAGATTACCTCAACACTGTGATCGAGATGGAACCGGGCGCGCACCAAGCCCGCGTGATCGGCGCGATGATTGATTTCCTACCTGTCGAGCCAAATAATGCGCGCCTGATCGCGACAATGGCCCGCCCCGAAATCCGCATCGTTTCTCTGACCGTAACAGAGGGCGGATATTTCATTGATCCGGCCACCGGCGCCTTTGATCCGACCCATCCCGAGATTGCCAAAGACGCGGCAAACCCAAGCGCGCCCGCAACAGCCTTTGGTGCGATTATCGCCGCTTTGCGCCTGCGCCGTGATGCAGGTGTGATCCCCTTTACAGTGATGTCTTGCGATAATCTGCCGGGCAATGGCCATGTAACCAAAGACGCCGTGATCGGCCTTGCCCGCCTTATGGATGAGGCGCTTGCTGATTGGATCGCTGCCAATGTCGCTTTTCCCAACGGTATGGTTGATCGCATCACGCCCGCCACCGGCCCGATTGAACGCGCCCGTGTGATCGAAGCCTTTGGCATTGAGGACGCAGCGCCGGTGTTTTGCGAGCCATTCCGCCAATGGGTGCTTGAGGATCATTTCCCCGCTGGCCGCCCCCCGTTTGAGCGCGCAGGCGTGACCCTCACCGATCAGGTTGAAGCCTTCGAGATGATGAAAATCCGCATCCTCAATGGCGGCCACGCGATCATCGCCTATCCCGGCGGCTTGCTCGATATTGAATATGTGCACGAGGCCATGGAGCACCCGCTGATCGCCGCCTTCTTGGCCAAGATCGAAACCGATGAGGTGATCCCCATCGTGCCCCCCGTGCCCGGCACCAAGCTGAGCGATTATCACGCGCTGATCACCGAGCGATTTGCCAATCCAGATGTGGGCGATACGGTGCGCCGGCTTTGCCTTGACGGCTCCAACCGCCAGCCGAAATTCATCATCCCAAGCCTGCGCGATAATCTGGCGGCCGATGTGCTTCCCGAAGGGCTCTTGCTGCTCAGTGCCATGTGGTGCCGCTATTGCTTTGGCACGTCTGAAAGCGGGGCAGAGATTGCCCCGAATGATCCCAATTGGGCCGCCCTTCAAACGCGCGCGAAAGAGGCCCAAAGCCGCCCTGTCGCATGGCTTGAAATGGAAGATATCTATGGCGACCTTGCCCAAAATGAAGCCGTGGTCAGCGCGTTTTCTGCGCTGCTCAGCGATCTTTGGGCCGAGGGCACAGAAGCGATGATCAAGCGCTATCTCGCGGCGTAATCGGGCCGCCAAAACGGGCCGCTCAAATCCCCCGTGCGCTCAAAAAATACCGTGCTACACTCCTCTTCTGTTGAAGCAATGGGGGAGGCATTTGCATCATGACGAAAGCATATTCGCAAGGTTTGGAAAAGAACGCGGCCAATCATGTGCCGTTGACGCCGCTTTCCTTTTTGAACCGCACGGCCGCAGTCTATCCTGATCGCACCGCGATCCTTCACGGCCTTCATAAAACGAGCTACCGCGAAATGCAGGCGCGTTGTCGCCGCCTTGCCTCGGCGCTTATCGCGCGCGGGATTGAACGCAACGATACCGTAGCGATCATGGCGCCCAATATTCCGGCCTTTGTTGAGGCGAGTTTTGGCGTCCCGATGGCGGGGGCTGTGCTGAACGCGATCAACACACGGCTCGATCCAGAAGCGGTTGCCTTTATCCTAGGGCACGGCGAGGCCAAACTTATCCTTGTGGATCGCGAGCTTGGCGATGTTGTGGCGCAGGCCTGCGCAAAGATGCAAAACCCGCCTTTGATCATTGATATTGATGATCCGCTTGCAACCAGCGGCGCGCTTGTCGGCGGCCTCGATTACGAAGCGCTTTTGGCCAGCGGCGATCCTGATTTTCCCGGCCTGTTGCCGATGATGAATGGGAGGCCATCGCGCTGAACTATACCTCCGGGACAACGGGCGATCCAAAAGGCGTCGTCTATTCGCACCGCGGCGCCTATCTAAATGCGATGGGCAACGCGATCACATGGGCGATGCCGCATTTTCCGATCTATCTCTGGACCCTGCCGATGTTTCATTGCAACGGCTGGTGCTTCCCCTGGACGATCACAGCCATGGCCGGAACCCATGTTTGCCTGCGCCGGGTTGAGGGGCCTGCCATCCTTGAAAGCATTGCGCAAAATGGCATCACCCATCTGTGCGGCGCGCCAATTGTGATGAGCATGATGGCCGCAGTCCCCGAAGATCAACGCCCCAACTGGACCCAACAGGTCAAAATGATGACAGCCGGTGCCGCGCCGCCCGCCGCAGTGATCGCAGGCATGGATGATCTTGCGATCGAAGTGACCCATGTCTATGGGCTTACCGAAGTTTACGGCCCCTGCGTTATCTGCGCCTGGCATCCTGAATGGTCGGATCATTCGCCCGCAGAGCAAGCGAAAATCAAATCGCGCCAAGGGGTGGCTTATGAGGTTCAGGAGGGGATCATGGTCGCCGATCCTGAAACCTTAGATCCCGTGCCTTGGGATGGCGAAACGATGGGCGAAATCATGATGCGCGGCAATGTGATGATGAAAGGCTATCTGAAAAATCCAGAAACCACGGCTGCGGCCTTTAAAGGCGGCTGGTATCATACCGGCGATCTGGCCGTTCAGCATCCCGATGGCTATGTCGAAATCAAGGACCGCTCCAAGGATATCATCATCTCTGGCGGCGAAAATATCTCCTCAATCGAGATCGAAGACGTGCTCTATGCGCATCCCGCCGTTGCCACCGCGGCTGTCGTTGCCAAGCCGGATGCGCGATGGGGCGAAACCCCTTGTGCCTTCATTGAACTCAAAGCGGGGCTGCGCGCAGATGAGGCGGAATTGATCGCTCATTGCCGCAAGCATCTGGCGCATTTCAAATGCCCGCGCAGCATTGTTTTTGAGGAAATCCCCAAAACCTCGACCGGCAAAATCCAAAAATTTGCCCTGCGCGAAAAGGCCCGCGCACTCTAGCCAAAGCTGCAAACCCGGGCGCCCTGCGAAAGCCGCTTTCGCAGAATCCGATTGCGAGCGCCCCCAAGGCTGGCCTATCTAAGCCTCGACAAAGATGCGGGAGGCGCTTTTTAGATGGATAAAACAGTGGCGAGCTTGGCCGAGGCTGTAGCGGGAATTCCAGACGGGGCAGTCGTTATGATCGGCGGGTTTGGCGGATCGGGCGGGCCGATTGAATTGATCCATGCGCTGATTGATCAAGGCGCAAAAGACCTAACCGTGATCAACAATAACGCAGGTGCAGGCGGCGTTGGCATTGCTGCATTGCTTGATGCGGGCCGTGTGTCCAAAGTGATTTGCTCCTATCCGCGCACCTCTGATCCGCGCGCCTTTAATGCCAGATACCGCGCAGGCGAAGTTGAGCTTGAGATTGTGCCCCAAGGAACTTTGGCCGAACGCATCCGCGCTGGCGGCGCAGGCATCCCGGCGTTTTACACCCCAACCTCCGTTGGAACTGAGCTGGCGGATGGCAAACCGGTCGGCGAATTTGAGGGCAAAACCTATGTGCAAGAACGCTGGCTCAAGGCTGATTTCGCCCTGATCAAAGCGCGCGATGCAGACCCTCACGGCAATCTGACCTACAACAAAGCCGCGCGCAATTTCTCGCCCCTTATGGCGATGGCCTGCAAAACGACGATTGTTCAAGCGAGCAATATTGTGCCCCTTGGCGCGATTGATCCCGAGCAAGTCATCACACCGGGCATCTTTACGGACCGCATCGTCAAAGTCGAAAACCCGGCGCAAGAGGAAGTCCTCGTGAAAGAAGGAGCAACCTATCCATGAGCGAGAAACTGACAAATGCCCAAATAGCCTGGCGCGTGGCCCAAGATATTGAAGACGGCGCCTATGTAAATCTAGGCATCGGCTTTCCTGAAATGGTCGCCCAATATCAGCCAGAAGGGCGCGCTGCGATTTTTCACTCCGAGAATGGCCTGCTTGATTTTGGCGAGCGGCCAGCCGAGGGCGAAGAAGATTGGGATCTGATCAACGCTGGCAAAAAACCAGTGACCTACAAGCCCGGGGCTTCGATCTTTCACCAGGCCGATAGTTTTGCGATTGTGCGCGGGGGGCATCTTGATGTTGCTGTTCTGGGTGCATTTGAAGTCGCGGCCAATGGCGATCTGGCAAATTGGAAGCGCGATCCCAATGATATTCCGGCCGTGGGCGGGGCGATGGATCTTGTTCATGGCGCGGGCGAAGTCTTTGTGATCACCGAACATGTGACCAAAAAAGGCGCGCCCAAACTGGTTGAACGCTGCTCGTTTCCGCTCACAGGCGTTGGCTGCGTGACCCGTATCTATACCAGCCACGCCGTGATCCATATCACCGAGCGCGGATTTGTCCTGCGTGAAAAACTGCCCGGCATCAGCTTTGACGAGCTGCAAGACATGACCGGCGCCCCCCTTCATACCGATGGCCCTGTGGCCGATCTCATCGTGCCCGCGCTCTAGGCGGCCAAACTACGGAGTTTCTCTCAATGCCCGAAGCCTTTATCTGCGATTATATCCGAACCCCAATTGGCCGTTTTGGCGGCGCTCTTTCCTCTGTCCGTGCAGACGATCTTGGCGCTGTGCCGCTTGTCGCTTTGCAAGAGCGCAACAAAGGCGTGGATTGGGCCGCTATAGATGATGTTGTTTATGGCTGTGTGAACCAGGCAGGGGAAGACAACCGCAACGTTGCGCGTATGTCGCTTCTCTTGGCGGGTTTGCCCGATGTAATCCCTGGCTCAACCGTAAACCGTTTGTGTGGTTCGGGCATGGATGCGCTCACGATCGCCGCGCGCGCGATCAAGGCGGGCGAGGCCGAGATCATGATTGCTGGCGGTGTTGAATCGATGAGCCGTTCGCCCTTCGTGATGCCAAAAGCCACCGCTGCTTTTTCGCGCAACGCCGAGATTTATGACACAACCATTGGCTGGCGCTTTATCAACAAGCAGATGGATAAGCTCTACGGCACAGAATCCATGCCAGAAACAGCGGAAAACGTGGCGGCGGATTACAATATTTCGCGCGAAGATCAGGATGTCTTTGCTGCGGCATCCCAAGCGCGTGCAGTTGCTGCCCAGGAAAATGGCCGCCTCGGCCAAGAAATCGTTCCCGTGACGATTCCACAGCGCAAAGGCGATCCTATCGTCGTTTCAAAAGATGAACATCCCCGCGCGGGCACAACGGTTGAAGTGCTCTCAAAGCTGCGCGCTCCGTTTCGCGAAGGCGGCACTGTTACGGCGGGCAATGCCAGCGGCGTGAATGATGGCGCGGCGGCTCTGATTGTGGCGTCTGAGGAAGGCGCGCGCAAACACGGGCTGACCCCGATTGCGCGGATTGTTGGTGGCGCAGCGGCGGGTGTTCCGCCGCGGATCATGGGGATTGGGCCTGCCCCCGCAACCAAGAAACTTTGCGCACGGCTCGGCATCAGCCCGGCCGATTTCGATGTGATCGAACTTAATGAAGCCTTTGCCGCCCAAGGGCTTGCAGTTCTGCGTGAGCTTGGGATTGCGGATGATGCGGCGCATGTCAATCCAAACGGTGGCGCAATTGCTTTGGGGCATCCGCTTGGGATGTCGGGCGCGCGTATTGCAGGAACTGCGGCGCTCGAGATGCAGATCAACGGCGGCAATCGCGCCCTTGCGACCATGTGTATTGGTGTGGGTCAGGGGATCGCGATCGCGCTTGAGAAAGTCTGATCACAGGCCAGTTGCGCGTGTCTTATCTAATGGCAAAAAGGGCGCGTGGATTGCTCCGCGCGCCCTTACTCTGTCTAGAATTGCTGCGCCCTAGGAGGCTTGCGCCAGATCCTCTTGGTGGGGGGCGGTGGCCTCCGTTTGATCGAAGGTCGCCCCAATATTTATTGTAAAACGCGCGATGGTTTTTTGCAGGCTTGAGGCCTCATGGGTGAGCGAGTGGCTCGCCGCTGTTGTTTCTTCAAACATCGCCGCGTTTTGTTGTGTGGCTTGGTCGAGCTGATAGATGGCCGTGTTGATCTCTGTGATCCCGGTTGATTGCTCTTTCGCGGATGTCGCGATTTCAGAGACGTGGTTGGAGATTTCAGAAACATCCGTCACGATGGCTTTCAGCGCTTCGCCCGCTTGATCCACAAGCCCCACGCCTTTTTGAACTTGGTTGCCACTGTCAGAGATCAGATCGGAAATCTCGCGCGCCGCTTCAGAGCTGCGCTGCGCAAGGGCGCGCACCTCAGAGGCCACAACCGCAAAGCCGCGCCCCGCCTCACCCGCACGCGCCGCTTCGACGCCAGCGTTGAGCGCCAGCAAATTGGTTTGAAAGGCGATGTCATCGATCACACTGATGATGGTCGAGATTTTGCGCGAGCTTTCTTCGATTTCGCCCATGGCCGTAACGGCCTGACGCACCACAACACTTGATTGCTCGGCGTTGGATTTCGCGCCAGCAACAACGCGGTCTGCTTGTGCTGCGCCATCGGCTGCGGATTTAACGGAGGCGGTGAGCTCGGTAAGCGCTGCTGCGGTTTCGCCAAGGGTTGCTGCTGTTGTTTCAGTGCGTTGCGCAAGATCATCTGCGGCATGGCTGATTTCGCCGGAGTTTGTAAAGATCGTCTCAGAGCTGTCGGCAATGAGATTTACAACACCATCAAGCGTTTGCACGGCCTCATTGAAATCGTGGCGCAACTGCTCATAGCCTTCGCCGAATTCCTCTGTGATGCGCGCGGTAAGATCACCCGCCGCAAGTTTGCGCAAGGCTTCGGCCAATGTGCTAACAATTTGGTTCTGTGCCGCCATGCGCTCTTGGCGCTCTGCATCTGCCGCTTGGCGCAGTTTTTCACGCTCGGCTTCTTGCGCCGCTGCATTGGCGCGCTCTGCCGCTTCTTGATCCGCGATACGCTGGCGTTCAGCTTCCTCGCGGGCTTTTTCGGCTTCGGCAGCCTTACGTGCGGCAATGCGATCTGCTTCTTCGCGCTTTTTGTCCTCTTCTACCATTTGCTGCTTTTCGAGCAGGTTTTGGCGGAAAACGCGCAGCGCCGTGGCCATACGCCCAATTTCGCCGCGTTGGCGATCAAGCCCTTTGATCTCATCAAAATTGCCATTTGCAAGGCGTTCGGTGGTTTTGGTAACGCGCAGCAGCGGGCGCACAATTGTAAGATAGGTGATCACAGGGGCCAGAACAAAGAGCGCCAGGCCAACAACCGCGATGATCATCATCATACGGGCGGCTTTTTGAACCTTCTTTTGGATGCCTTGCCCAGCATCAGAAATTCCGAGCAGCGAGCTGCGCCCAAAAGCCTCAGATGTGTTGGCCATCTCACGCACAGCATTTGCAGCCTGTTGAGAAATCTCCGCCGCGGCCTTTGCCGCTTCGAGCGCGCCACGTTGGGCAACAAGGATACCTGTTTCAGGGCTGCTGCTCGCAGCGATGCTTGCAAACAATTCATTGAGTTCGGGGACATGCTCCCCGGCAGTTTCTGTTAAGACGCGGCTTTTCTCGGTGAGCTGTTCTTGAAGGGCCGGTAGTGAGTTAATATCGCCCTCGGCAATGCCTTCAAGGGCAAGGTTGAAATAGCTTTTGATACCGAGATCCAATTCGGCAAGCAGGCGGATGCGGCCAACTTCATTGTCGAGCAGGCCTTGGATGGCTTCGCCGTTGGTGACGATCGCATTTGCTGATTCTTCGGTAAGTACGGTTTGGAGCTCTTCCAATGCTTCGACCAAAACCCGCTCAGCATCGGCGCGCACGCCAAGAACACGAACCTGTTTGCGTTCACGTGCGGGAATGCTTGTGTCCACAGCTATCGTGAAAGCATCGCGCGCACTGCGCACCTCGTCAATTCGATCCGCACTGGCCTCATGCAGGCTCATGTAGGGGATCAGATCACTCAGCACACCAAGAGATTTCTCACCAATCCCCCCGAGGATGATTTGCAGCCCCATATCATCAGTCTGGGCAAGCGCAAAGGAAACGCCGGTCAGAAGGTTGATTTCGGCGCGAATATTCAAAATCGTGCTAAGGGCGGCGAAATCTTCATCAACCAATTTGGTAAGCGTCTCTTCGACTTCGACAATCGTTGAATTGCCCCCGATCGACATATCGAAATAGGCGTTGTCAGCCTGCTTTTTAAGCGCCTCACTGGCTTGGGTGCTTAGCGCATGTAGGGCCGCGATCGCTTCGCTTACTTCTTTGTTGTGGCGCAGCTCATTATTGCGGGCCGCGGTAAGCTCTTCCAAGCCGGCCTGAGCCTCATCCAGCAGCACAGATAGAGACGCGGCCGTTTCCGGGGCAAGGCGGCTTAGCTCAATACGGTTGGCGTTTAGCTGCCCTTCAACGATTGTATAATTCTCATTGAGATCGTTCAGATTGGAGGCCAGAAGAACGGAGGCAAGCCCATCCTTGAGGGCCGAAGAGCCAACCGAGATGCGGGTGCTGTTCTCAACCTGAGGCAATGAATTCTCAAGAAACCCGGAAACATCATCAGCGATTTGGCGCAGATATGTATTACCCATCAAGATCGCGGCGGCCGTTGTCGAAGCCATAGCGAGCAAGATGAAAGCGAATTTACCGGCCACGCCATTGACGAGGTTTGAGAGCTTAGCGAGCATCATTTGGCCTTTTCATCTGTTGCAACAAGAAGCGCGGGCAAAGGGAACGCGCCTTTTGCAGGAAGATGCGGGCATATTTCCTAATTTCGGGTGAATGGCCTTCCGAAGGGTATGCACAATTTTATCGGTTTGCGCTTTAGGGCGGTTAGCGCCTGGGGCATGGCTGGCGAAATTCGGGGAAAGAGTGAGGGAAGGGGTGGGCAGGGCAGGCTGGCTTATGAGGGCGGGATGCGAATCTGGCCGTGAAAACGCAAGCATCGTCCTCAAGATTCGCGTTTGCAGCATTGATTTTGGCCCAAACAGGGGCAGGCACGCTTAAATCAGTGCACTCATAGAACCATCTGCCCCCAATCCTGCGAGGAAAAGGGGCGTTTTACTGAGGAAAACAGGAAATTATGGAAATTTCCAAAAAAGCTCTTGCGGGAAGTG
>JBOEGE010000012.1:0-87382 GCA_050633265.1 Paracoccaceae bacterium
GGCCCGAAGGCTTGAAGCGATAGGCGAATGGGTCTCATGCCTGCTCCTCCCCGGAGGCTGCTGCGTGCAGTTTGTCCGCGACGATCGCGACTTCGGCGGCATTTGGCTCCCGGCCGCGCACAACCTTTATGAAGTCGCCGACCATATCTATCGGCGTGACCGCTGCTCGCTCGCCGCTAAGCATTTTGGTCTCCGGAGCCCGACCCTGTCGGTCGTAGGCCAGATGGCAGGCATTGGGGTAGGTCGCACGCAACCGCTTCATCGGATCTATCAGAGGGTTTTCATCCGTTAGATTGGCCTGGATGAAATCTTCAGACGGTGTTCCTGCCAGAAGATCCGAGAATGCCCCGGTCAGTGAGCGCACTTGCCGGATCGGACGGAAAGCTACGGTACGGATGTCGACTCCTTCAGCTTTGAGATCGACGACAGTCATGGATTTTTCGCTTCCCGCCTCGTCAAAACCGAACGCGAGCGGTGCGCCGGAATACCGAATATGGCTAGCTCCTACTTCCTGCGGCTTGTGCAAATGCCCCAGTGCAACATAATCCGCCCCGTCGAAGACATCAGAGGGCACAGTTTCGATCCCGCCGACCCGTGTCAGGGCGCGCTCGGTCTCACCGACCGCGCCGCCCGCAACGAAGGCATGAGCCACTATGACCCAACGCGCCCCTTCGGGCACCTGACCTTTCGCTGCGCAGATCTGGGCCGCGATGACATCTGCTGGCGTGCTGATACCCTCATCCCCGAACACTTCCCGCGCGGCATATTCATAGGAAAAGGGCAGCGCGGAAAAGGCGATCTCGCCATGCTCATCACGCAGTATAAGCGGAGTTTCGACGGCGTCGGTGATTCCGCGCACCAGCACCCTCGACGCGGTAGAGAAAACAGACATTGCCTCGATCCGGTCACCGGAATCGTGGTTTCCCGAGATCATCACCACCGCGGCTTTGGTCTCTTCTGCCACACGCTTAAGGAAGCGATTGAACTGCCGGATTGATGAATTGGGTGGCGAGGCACGATCAAAAACGTCTCCTGCTATAACAAGAACATCGGCGCTCTCGATCACGAGCGCCTCAAGGATTTGGTCGAGGATGACCTCGTGATCCTCCTCGAGGCTCAAGCCCATGAATTGCCGCCCTAAGTGCAGATCTGCCGTATGAAGTATTCTCATGTTGCACCATTAATTATTACACATGTAAAAACTATATGGACAGTAACGTAGAGTCAAGATATCGTTCTCTCATGCCCATCGAAGACCTCAAACATGCCCAACGTGCGCGCCTGGAATACCTCGACAGACTGTTTTTCTGGGACGGTGCAGCGACTCGTGCTTCCTTGATCAAGCGATTTGGTATTTCGAATGCGCAGGCCGCTCTCGACTTTCGGACTTACCTCGCCGAAGCGCCAAATGATGCACTGCACTATGACGCGTCGTCGCGCCAATACCTTGCCCATCACAGCTTTGAACGGCTCACCGGCAAAGCGTCTTCGATGGAGCTGGAGCAACTCTTGGTCGGCGCACCATCTCCCGCATTCGATAGATTGCCAGATTTGATGCGCACTCAGGACCTGCGTGTCTTACGGCCGCTCTACCGTGCCTTCAGGGCCAAAGAGGCAACGAAGATCGTTTATCAATCGATGCGAGACCCAGAGCCGATGACTCGCTGGATCGCGCCAGTGCGATTTGCCTCTGACGGGGTAAGATTGCACGTGCGTGCCTGGTGTTTTGAGCGTGAGGGCTTCCGTGATTTCCATCCTGCTCGCATAGATCCTGATCAGTCTTTCGCAAAAACCAAACCAGCCGAGGCGGTGCCTCGAGATGACGATTGGTTCACCTGGGCCATCCTGAAACTCAAGCCGCATTCAAGATTGACTGAGGCGCAGCAACGCGTGGTCCGCATTGAATTTGGGTTCTCCTCAGACGTGCTTGAGGCCAGAACCCGGAAAGCACTTGAGTTCTACACGGAGCGCCGATGGGGTCTTGAGCAAAAGGAGCCTCGTCTAGAACGGGTCTCTATCGACTATGTTCCGATGAGTGAGGAGGAGATCGATGCAAATTGACATGCACCGCCAAGACCCCTCCCTCAATATGAACCGGTTTTATTCCGTGGAGCTGACCAAAGACCTCTTCGACCAACACGGCGCCCACCGGCAGTGGGGGCGTTTTGGGACTTGGGGGCGGCATCGCCACGATTGGTACGCGACAAAAACCGAGGCTGAATCCGCCCTTTCCGATCTGATCAAACAGAAGCTGGCGCGTGGCTATCTGATCAAGCTGCCTGTGTCTAAAGGCCAGGGGGGCTGAAATGTCATCGTTTGGAAAGTGGTCGCTACAAGGTGTTCCCCAAAAAGGCTGGGCCTGCATCGGGCTTGAGGATCTCGGTGAACCCGCCACCCAATGTGAAATGTGCGAGAATCAGGACATCCGATATGTTCACCAAATGCAGCACCCTGACTATCCCCACATTCTCGAGTGCGGTTGTGTTTGTGCCGGCAAGATGGAGGAAAATTACGCGGCCGCGTCAAAGCGGGAATCTGAAAGCAAGAATCTGGCACAGCGGCGCGCGCGCTGGCTGACAAGAAAATGGAAGGTCTCGCAAAGTGGAAACCATTACCTGAAAACAGATGGGTTCCACATTGTTGTCTTCCCGAAAGATAGCGGCTGGAGCGGAACGATTACCCGGCTAAGCACTGATGTCACAACTCAGGCCCGCCGCCTATACGACACCCAAGATAAGGCTAAGCTTGGTGCCTTTGACGGCATGGTTTGGCTAAAAGCCACTGAGTGAGACCGCCAATTTGCCAATGGTTCCCACCATACTGTCATTACGAAAGTTGCTGATTGTTCGTCATCGCAACATGTCTGTCCATCAGTCAATATCTCTTATGGGCCGAAGGAGGACAAGGTCGAAAGGGCGGATTGCGGAAGTTTGCTGCAGGCACGAAAGCAAGCGCACCTTTTCGGCAATGCAGACCATTAGAACACTTGGGCGCCTCGTTCTCAACTCGTTGGCCAGCTGCGCAGGGGCAAAACAATAGATGACATGGCTATCGTCTGAAAGGCTCAGACAACTTATCGAATGCGTCTTCTTCGATCTCATCGGCGTGATGAACAGGTTCTATGCGCGGAAGATGTAGCAGCGTCATCTCTTGTTCGTACCGTTTTGAAGAAATGCACATCTCCACCACTGGCTCATCAAACCACACACCTGCGGGTTGGCTAATTCCATCGACTGTCTCTTGTCGAAAATCCTTAGTCACAGCGGATGCAGATACTGGGAGCTCATACATGGTGTTTCGTGTCTTGATGAAATGACCAGTCTTTAGCGCGGCCTTACTGGTTTTTGCCCAATGCGCGTATCCCTCGTTGGAAACAACAAGCAGGGCACGAGTTTCCGTGTATTCTAGCCACCGAAGTGTAGCGGCAGTAAGAGAGACGCCATATCTTTCAGCGATTGTGCCCAAGTCGTCGAAACTCGGAACCATCTTTGCTGAAATTTGCCGACGAAAGTCGTGAAACGGCATCAATAAATTAGCCGCGAATTCATCTGCTTCCTGCTCGATGTCGACGCCTTCGCGACGCAAGACACTGCTCTCGTCGCACCAGATACCCCCATCGAACCTTTCGTCTTCATCGATCAGCTTTCTATGGAGGACGTAGTGACCAAATTCATGACCAAGGGTATAGGCCTTGCGTCCATCAGATTGACCAATATGGGACACAATCGTCCATTGGCGCGGCTTGCTCTCGCCGTAGACAAGCGCCCCCATACAGCCTGGGATGTCCAAGTCCAAAACCTCACGGATTGGCGACTCTGGCGCGGTGTGAGACGAGTATTCTAGTGCAAGGTTTGCGATGTCGACTGGGCCACGATCAAATCTGTCACTTCCAAGCACCTGGTCCAACATCAGAGTGATTTGGTTGGATTGCTTTATTGCCTGAGACAGCTTTTTTTGCGGCACAGTCAGTCTTTCTTTGCTGTCAGTGTTTTCGCGATGGCACGCAACTGAATGCGCGTCTGCTCAGGCATCTCAGAATATTCTCTAAAAAAGGCCACGTCCTCGGCTTCGGCCTTTGTCTGTTCATCCGCACCAAACAGGTAGTCAACAGTCACGCCAAGCGCCTTTGCGATGGCTGATAGCTTTTCTGCTGATGGTCGCGGTGGGTTCTTGTTTTCAAGTTCCCAAATGTAGCTCTTGGACGACTCTGTCGCAGCAGCTAGCTGGTCCAATGTCATTTTCTTTTCTGTGCGCAATTCTTTGATTCTCGTACCAAATTTGGCTTTGGGAGGCATGGCTCATCCACTCAAAAAGTTCTGTTCGGTGTAGACGAACCGTAGCACCCTTGACTCTGGGGCGCAAGATTCATATATGTTCGGAATAGCGATATAGTGGATAAATCTATCGTGAATGAACCTTGGGAGGACAACATGAAAATCCGCAGCTCAACTGCCCTTGAACCCGACATGGAGAAGAAAATTGAATATGATGAACCCGCCGCATGGCATCGACCCCTTTAGCGATCCAGTAGATCGCCTTCTTGCTGAAATCGCCTTCAGCATCCAACTTCCACCGAGCCTGCATCAAAAGGCAGTCGACCGCTACGAAGCGGTACGCAATCACCTTGAATCGACGTCCAGCGTCTTCAAGGACCAAATCGAACACTTCTACCCACAAGGTTCGATGTCCATCGACGCTACGATTTCGACCAAAGGCACCGATGACGAATACGACCTCGACATCGTTGCACAGTTAGGTGTTCGATTTCGTTTCATGTCGCCTCTGCAGATTTTGATAGAGTTGGAAAAGGCTCTCAAAGGATATCGAGGACTGAAAGTCGTCCGCCAAACGCGCTGCGTCACGCTGTACTATCAAGACGGCATGCATTTGGATATCTCTCCGTCGATCCGAGAGATAGGCACCTGCGACCGACAAAGCCATATTTGTCACGCAAAGGGCCCAGTGGCTTCAATGGACGACCACATGGTGCCTATGAATGCATATGGCTTTGCAGATCACTATCGCAATCGTACACCCATTGAGCAGCGCGTCGTGGACAGCTTTGCCAAGCGTTGGGAAGTATTGAACAAGGGTAACTATCGTGCCGACGCGGATGTCGACGATGTTCCAGAACCAACTGAGTTCGTCGTCAAGAATACCGCTACCCTGGCTCTTCAACTCCACAAGCGATTTCGCAACATTCAGTTTGCGGACTACGAGGGACGTGTCGCGCCCTCGATCTTGTTGTCGTACTACGCCGCAGCCGCGGCACGACCTAATACGTCATTGACAGATATGGTCATCCGCCAAGCGAGTTTCATGATCGTTGAAATCGAGAATGCATCGCTTTACGGGCAACTGATCAACGTGAACAATCCCTGCCATGAGTTGGATGTCTTCACAGATCGCTGGCCCGAGAGCATCAGCCAGCAAGATGACTATGCCAAAAAACTCAAAGAGTTGGTTGCAGGATTGGAGCAGCTAAAGCGCGGTCAGATGTCGCCTCCCCACATGATGGAATGGATGCGAAATCAATTTGGGGGTCAGGTCGTAACACGCGCCGCCGATTCTATCGCCAATGAGATCGGGCACTCGATCAAAAGCAGTTTTCAGCAATACACACGTACCGGAAAGCTCATCATCCCTTCTGCCTCCACTAGTGCGGCGGTTGTGAGATCATCAAAAGCAATTGCGTCTGGGCGTGATCATACGTTCTTCGGAAAGAAAATCTGATGAAGCCGCGCCAGATCCTCATCAAGGACCAGATTGCCGCCATGAAGGCAACCTGGCCCGCACTCAAACCACGTCAGCAGTGCTTTGAGAGTGTCCGATGGGTCGGGCAACTTCGCCCGCAATTTCAGAGGTATAAGGTGAGTATCGATTATCGCCTTTTTGACGTACCTAATGTCAGAGTTCTCACTCCTGAGTTGATCCGTCTTCCCGATAATGAAGAAGGACAACTTCCCCATGTTTACCCACCTGCCAACGATCCAACCCTTTGTCTCTACGACCCAAAAAACGATGAGTGGGATGGCTCGATGTTGCTCTCACAAACCATCCTGCTTTGGACATTGGATTGGCTTAGTTGCTACGAACTTTGGCTGATGACGGGACGTTGGACAGGCGGAGGACGACACCCAACACCCCCCTTAGAAAGTACTGATCTGGAGTAAGCCCAATGAACCAAATCAAACCGCGCCGCTCGGACGGCACCATTCAACACAGACGCGTCAAACAGCCATGGCCGCCAAATCGTCTGTTTAAGATACTATCCATCGATGGTGGTGGTATCCGAGGGGTTTTTCCGGCCGCATACCTTGCAGAACTTGAGAATCGTTTCCTGTCAGGCAGCCCTATCACGAGCCATTTCGATATGGTTGCAGGCACATCGACGGGCGGGATCATTGCGCTTGCCTTAGCAAAGGGGCTGACCGCACAGGATGCGCTTCGCATTTATCTCGACAAAGGTGAGGACATCTTTCCGCCCTTGGTGGGCACTGACAGATTGATCCGTCTGGTTAAATCCGTCAGCAAACCAAAGTATGACCAAGAAAAACTGCGTTCTGCTCTCGATGAGGAATTCGGTAACGAATTGTTTGGCGCTGCGCAGATCCGATGTGTCATACCCTGCTTTGAGGGGCTGCACGGAGAACCGTTTATCTACAAAACACCGCATCATCCTGACTATACGCTGGATCAGCACAAGCGAATGGTGGATATCGCGCTGCAGACCAGCGCAGCACCTACAGTGTTTCCTGCGGTTCAAGATGACGGTTACATCATGGTTGATGGCGGTCTCTTTGCTAACAATCCGATCATGAATGCATTAGTTGATGCAGTTGCCTGCTTTGACGTTCCTTTGGAAAACGTACGCATCTTATCCATTGGAACTGGTGAGGAAACATTTTCCCTGAGTGAGCGTGCTCAGAACGGTGGGCTCAAAGACTGGGCCATTGCACTACCATTTCTAGCAGCTTTCAGGGCTCAATCGAAAAATGCCTTGGGGCAAGCATTTTTGCTCGCTGGAAAAGAAAACGTGGTTCGCATCGATGTCCCTGAAAGCGCGCAACAGATCGAGCTGGATGATGTGACCAGAGCTGTGCGAGAGCTTCCCTTGACTGCGCGCTCGCTCGTTGAAGGATCTGGTCACTATGTGAAGAGTGTTTTTCTAGGTAGCACTTGCTGCTAGAGAAACGCGGTTCAGTTTGCATGTTTTCTATTTGGGCTTCTGTCGCACGACCGTCATGACACGTGAATATGGCTTGATCCATTTGGCTTTGTCAGGGCTGAGCCAAGTGATTAATTCCATGATTTGGCTGTATTCCTTGGTGATGTTCCGATTCAGTATTGGCTCATGATGAAATACACGATTGCGAAATTCGCGGACAGCATCACATCGTCTGTAGAGGGCATCATAGGTGACAGCCGCCGGTAGATCAGGGAAAGCGACATGAAGATCTGGCCAAAACACGGGTTCGTGGCGAGGAAGAAGCATATTGACCCAAAAGCCAAAATTGAGTTCGGCTGTCATGCCACCTGTTGTGACGGCGCCCTGGGTTTTCAGCTTGTCGCGGGCTGTTTTGACAATCCTCGTACCGTTTTTCCTGATCTGAGCCAAGAAAACGGGATCGTCCCACCAAGATTGCCCATAGAGGGCCACCAACTTGGCGGAGATGATATTGCGCAGGCAAACTTCAGATGCACCTAGCACAGGGAAAAAGGCTTCACTTATTTGAATGTTCCACCCATAGAGTGCCAGTGCTCGGCTTTGGTCGTATCCGGCTGCTTTCAGATATTTTGTTAGCCGTTCTTGCGAGATAATGTTTGAAACCAAGGCCTTACCGCTCCGTACGGTCCCTTTTAGGTCTAGACCGTTTTTCTTGACATCTTGGCGTTTTTCGCCATACAAAGAGGCAATCGAAGACAAAGTTAGGTCTTCAAACTCTTAGATGCCCGCGACAGCCGTAAAAGGTCCTCGCGGGTTTTCGCTTTTTGTAGCCATATCCTTATAGATACTGCCCGTGAAAGACGACCAGCTAAGCTGACATTCAAGATTGATCATTGAGACCAATAGAGTATGTCTCTCTTTTGCCATATATGCAGTTGGGTTGGACTTAGTTTTCTTTGCGAATTTTGACTGCTTCTTCAACTGCATTAGAAAGGTGCTTGGAAATCCAGTCATACCGTTCTTTGCTGTTTGAGCCTTGCGGATTGTAGCATTTGACTATGGACGACAACTTCTTCCCAGTATCGCCGTATCCAATGTAGTCAAACGGATTGTTGCCTTTGGCGGTGGTGTTGCCGTCCTTATTCTTTAAGCCATGGACGTAGAATCCAACAACGCCCATTTCATCATCCCAAGACTTGATGATCTCATGGTTGATCCATTTACGATCTGCCGTTTGTGAGCCAACCAAAACAACCGTGCAAGATCGGCCATAAATCTGACCGGATATCCATTTCTTGATAGCAGCTTCACCACCTTTTTTGACGGCTTCCCAATCGTTGTCTGAAGCAGGTTTGTTGCCTTCAATTGTTCCAATATTTCGCACCATCGCAGCGCGCCAGTTATCGGGAATGTAGTGGAAGCTGTAAAAACACCTACGGGCCATAGAAAAACCTTTCGAAAAAATGCTACAAATACAGCGACTGCAAAACTCCGCAGAATATGTGCAGAGCACGACAAATCGTAGCCGCCTGCGAACTTTATACACATTCCGAGCAGAGAGAGCTACTCCCGAGTATGGGGCAAGCCTTTGTCTGAAGGCCTGCTACGCACAAACCGGATGCCAATCGTTCGCCCATCTACTTGAGTGAAGCTCGGCGCTTTGTTGCGAGATCAACTTCGAGCAGCTTATAGAGCCAATATGTGTAATCGACGGCCCTATTCAGTTCCGGCGGAAGGCCTTCTGTCCGCTCAAATAGCGTACGGGCATATCCACCAGGAGACGGGATAGGAAGGAGGACTGCTTTTGGGTTGAGCTTGGAAAAAAGGTTGTATTCGTCGCGAATGCCTTCCATTCCGCCGATGAAAATGGCGGCCGTAAAGTTGTGCCCCGACAGCATAGACTTTCGCATACGTTCCAAACTGGCGTTTTGATCGCCAGGTGTTGCCGGTGTTTCGACGAAGTTTCCGAACTTCGTGTTCTCTTCAGGATAACGATCCTTGAAGAAAGCACTTTGATAGAGAGTCACAACATCGGGATAGGAGACGTCATACCGTTTCGCGGCTTCCCATATCATCGGCGTGATGGCTGGTTGTCCGCCCCACACAAGCAGGTATCGTCCGAGGACAACCTCAATCAGGGCCGATACGGCTTCTTTGATCAGGAAAGGATCAAAGTCCTCTGATCCAAGGCGGCCTTCTTGAGGAACGCCGGCAGAAAGGAAAACTGCGGGTTCATCTGTCATGACAACACATCCTGCAGATCCTGAAAGGAAGACCCAGCCTTTATCCAATGAAAGCGATCAATGCGTTGGCCAAGCCATTCCAAATGTTCTTGCCAACTCTCCAGGACGCCGACGTGATCGTACAATAAGGCACATTCCTCTGTGCCCGCATCGAGCACAATCCTGTTGATGATCTCTGATGTCGGCACGCCGACAATCGGGTAAACCTGCAACTTTTCACCGGTCGGGAATGAGGCCATGACACGACGCATCTGACCAGCATCTCCGACATCACCATGCATTAGTTCAACCGCCGTTCTAAGTGAGCCAACAAGACATGATTGCCGGACCGCCACACTCTTACTTCGTAGCCGTTCGAGGCTATCGGCAACGTCATCAAGCACGGTGTCATTTAGCGTGCCGTCGGCCAAAAAATCTGATTTCTCGAGTTCGACCGTATCCGTCACAGTCAAGTTTTTGTCGAGCGTGACTCTTGGGAAACCAATCCGCAGAATTGCCGCCTTCTTCAAATTTGCTTGTCCAAATTCTTCCGATGTCCACCTGCTTGCAAAGTAGGATTTGGAGTCGAGCATGAGCATGACATCGCAATCGCTCATCTGATGCCAAAGAACGTCCTGAAACAACGCTCCCGGTCTGATTTCGTGTGTATCAAGAAAGACATCGAACTGACGTTGACTTAGTTCGTCAAACAGCTGAAGCGCAACCTCTCGTGACTCTATTCGACGATAGCTTAAGAATACCCGGCGCCGACTTGGCACCAGTCCGAGGCACTCGGCGGCCGCAGAGGCTATCCTCACTGACGCGTTTGGTCCGTTTGACGCCATGGCATTGAACGGGGATGCTTCTGGCGGCAACTCAACACTACATCGGTCCAGTGAAGAGACGACAGGGATGATGGGGTCGTAGTCTGTGAGAGCTGCGGGCCGATCATATGCGGGTGCTGGATCGTCGCCGAAAAACAGTCCGACCGAGGCACACTTTGGATTTTTAGTCTTGATTGACCCAAGTCGATCCAAAGTGACTTCGTCGCCGATCTTCAGATCAAATTCGGACAAATGATCCGCCAACGCGGTTTCTAATTCCCCGGAGGCGTTCTCGGTTCGACCGAACATGCAGATTTCATAAAATGGCTTCATTCTGGCTTGCGATCTTTCGAAGCTGTTATGCGAGAATTTTCTTCAGGTTCACCCAGTTCCATCTATATAGCTGCCCTGCTCCTTTGACTGGAGTATATTCCCCATCCTTGTAACCGATGATCTGAACAATTTTCTTGCCGTGTTGACGTGCCATAGAGATTTCTTTGAGTACGCCCGGCGCGCGATATGTTTCACGGCCAACCATCACCAAGACAACGCGAGAGCGAGCAATTGCACGAGAGGCCTTAGTTTCCCAACTGCGCTCGGGTGCCGCCTCTTTCAAAGAGTGATCAATGACTTGAAACGGCGAGTCGGCACGACGTGCCTGCATGATTATGAAGTCTTTGAGCCGTCGGTCGTTATCGAAATCAAAGCTTACAAAAATTGGTGTTTTCATCGCCGGATACTCGAAAGTTAAGGATGTGTTGATGGTATCTCGGATTCCGAAGTTTGGCTAGGCTACTTGGTGCAGATGGCGCTTGCGATCCGTGCTTCTGAACTGACGGCACAAAAGCTCCAACATAATCAACGTCCGCTTTAAGAATGCTGCAACGAAGCGTCTGGCCAACTTATGATCGGCAGCAATGGGCCGTCAATCCGCTAACAACTCATCTATAAAACTCTCCTGGCGATCCAACACTTGCTCCCACTGCGGCGGAACATATTGCTCACTGTCCAACTCCTCCGCTCGCAACGTCTCCGACATCATCACTCGCTTTTTGGTCTTCATTGCGCGCGCCTCGCGTCGGCGAGATCTCACGGAGGATGTCTCATCTAGCGAACTGGAATTTGGTACGTTTGCCTCAGTATCGACCCAAGGACTTACTCCTTCCACATTTGGTGGGTACGGAAACTCCCTGCCCTCTTGCTGATCAATCATCCCCTTAAAAAACGGATCATCGTAGTACTTGATCCGCTGCGCCTTGATTGGGTGTTGAGGTGAAGCGAGGATGATCACATCATCTGGATCGAGCAGCCGCGCCTCGGTCTCTGACAGAAGTGGCCGCTCCTCCAACCGCGCGCTAGTGGACGTCGCGCCAAGGACCCCTTTGTTGCGCCCATACATGCGCGTCACCGCCTCGCGCGTGGTGCTGCCAACCGCAGCCGACACTTCTCGCACCGTACGTTGATCTCTTGGCGTGATATAGAGTTTGAGACCTGCCCCGTTCTCAAGGCTCTCACGACCTTCAGGCCCATAGATTCGATCCAACGCGGCCAATGACTGTGCGATCATTGCCACCCGCCCGCCATAGCTGGCCAGCGAATGAATCGCGCGCTCGAGGTAAGGCATGGCCCCCATCTGCTGGAATTCATCGATCATCATCATGACGGGCCAGGGCTCGTCGGCGCCGGGTTCGTTCAGACGCAGGCTGGCAATGAGATCCGCAAACATGAGACGCAGGAGCGGGGCAAGCGTTGTGATGTGATCCTCTGAAACAACGATGTACAGCGAATGCGGTTTGCGTCTGAACTGGGCAAAGTCAAAATCACTCACCCCTGTAGCGGACCTGACCGCTGGATTGTCCCATTGCTTGAGACCGGCGGTCATAAGCGCCTGGATGTTCGAGGTTAGAAGCCGCGACGAGGCACTGGCGGCATTGGTCCAGAGCTCGCGAACAACCTCTTCTTTCGCCTCTTCGGCATAGGCATTGTATTGGGCGTTTTTATAGTCACCTGCAGATACAATTTTGTTCACCTCGCCCAAAGACGGGGTCCCCCGCTGGATTGCCAATAAACAAGCCGCAACAAAAATGGATTTTCCTGCTTCGGAGAATGTGTCGAGGGTCTTGTTGTCCTTGTCGAGAAACAGATCCGCCAAGATAGACACTTCAGTGAATTGTTGCGCAAAGCTGGGATAGGCGGCGATGCGGGCGAGCGGGTTATAGCAATGTGAGCTATTGGCCCAGTCAAACGGACTAAACCGAAACACCTCATCGCCATTAAGGGCTCTAAGCCGTGAGGTTTTCTCGAAGTTTTCACCTTTGACGTCGAGCACGACGACCGATCCGGCAAATGACAACAGGTTCGGGATGACAAAACCTACACCCTTACCGGCCCGGGTTGGCGCTACCATCATCACATGGGGAATTTCAGTCGAAGAAATGAACTCAGATTTGGATTTCGGTTTGCCAAGCTTACCGCAGACGAAACCCGTGCCCGGGGTTTTTAGCATAGCATTCTTGCGAAGCTCCGCCTTTGTCTGCCAATGGGCGGAGCCGTAGTCATTTTGCTCGCGTTTCCAGGTCCAGGCAGCGGCGAGAACCCCTAAACAAAGCGCTCCAAAACCAACTGCGCCGAAGCCAACTTTGAACGCCTCGGGATGTGCATGGCGTACCCCCACGCCTGCGCGCCAGACTGCAAACATATCGAACTGTGCAAAGCCGGTGCCGAGCGCAATTTCCAGATAGAAACTAGCGATGATCGTGCCGAGCAACGCGCCACAGATCAGACCGAAGGGCACGGCGGCCCAAAGTGGGATGGGTTTCATTTTCGCGGCTCCCGTTAGAAGGAAAGGTCGTCGTCAAGGTCGCGCCCGAGTTCACGGGGCTGCTCTTTTTCGACCGCCATCTGCCTGGCCACTTCTGTTACCTTGTCCTGCTGTAGGGCCGCGGCGCGGTCGGTGAAGACCTGATCACCGGTTTCCTCATGCGCCATTTCGAGAAATTCCTGCGTCACAGTGATCTGATCGACCTTGCTCGGCAGCGCCTCTTCCAACACCTCATAGTTTCCACGTCGCAACTCAGCCAGGCCTTCCTCACCCAACTCTGTGAGGAGCTCTGCCTGAAGTGTGCGCTCGATTACCTCTTCTTGTTCTTCAGAGAGCTGGCCTTCTTTCAATTTGTGGGCCAGATCCTGAAGGTAGGTATTCGAGCCTGACTTGAGATTGGGATCCGCATCATCGATCAACGAGATTTCCTCGCCGCCATCTGCCTTGAGCCCCATCCCAACTGGTACACCCAGTTCACGTGCTCGTTCCATAAGGCGGTCCATCACGCCATCGACCTTTTCGAGCGCGGCATCGAGCTTCTCGTCACTCGCCGCCTCAACAGTAAGGCCATCTTTGGCCAGCACAGCCTCCATGTCGCGCTCGACCCAATCTTGTGCCAACCCGTAGTTGGTGGTGCCGCCAGCCGCGATCCGTGCAACCAGGTCGTCACCGTCGATGCCGGCCTCTCGCGCGCCCGACAGAATATCTTCCAGCACCTCATCTTTCCCAGACCGCAGCGCCTCTATGAGCCGTGCATCCCCTGCCCCCGGAGGATAAGGCTCGGCCAGCTCTCGCCCAAACCGCGCTCGCAGGTCCGGGTCCGGCACCATCTGGGAAAGGTCACGAATGATAGGGGCCGATTTAATCTCGAAACTGGCGAGCGCTTCTGCGTCCAACTCCTCAGCTTTGAGCCGCAGGGCCTCAATTGTGCGCTCGGAATACTCGATCGCGTCCCCGACGGTTTGAATGTCCTTCATCTCAATCTCTCCTGCGGTGAACTGGTAAGGGGTGTTTGTGCCAAGCCCCTTGGCCATCGCCCGAACGGCGCGGGCCAGATGACGTTGATCCATGCGGTCCAAAAGATCGGCAAGCTTGGCGTAGTCCTTAGCAAAGCCCACGGTTTGACCTTGAGCAATCGAAGACTCTTCCGGCGTCATCGCGATCTCGCGCGGCAGCCGGGCCTCGGCCTTGGCGCGGTAAATCTCCTCGATGCCCGCGGCCTTCGTGAAGATGCCGCGCTCAAGTCGAGTTGTGGCATCAAGTATCACGCCATAGCCCTCGGCGATCTCTGCTTGTTTCTCGCGCATAAGCTGCGGCGACATCACGCCCTCAGCCCAGCAGGAGAACCAAGTCCCCTGCTCGAGACCGCGATTGTTCAGAACGACATGTGCATGCCGGTGCGCCCGGTCGTCATGCACCGCCAACACGTAGTCCCATTGATCGCCATACGCGCCGCTCTCGAAAAAATGCTCCGCCCAGTCGAGCGCGATATCACGGACCTTCTCGGTGCTGACATCGGTCGGGAAGGACAAAAGCATGTGTGAGGTAAAACCAAGCTTGGTGGTGCCGCGCCAGGTCTCGGACCATCCCTCGATGATTTCGTCTTTCTGGTCTCCTGTCAGGACCGCTGACTCATCAAGCGGATTGGTCATCGTCGAGTAGGTGAAGACGGCCTTATCATTGATGTAAGAAATTTGATTGCCGAGGGAGGCGCGCGTCTTGCACCCCCCTGCCCTGATCCTTTTGAACACCGCCGCCCGACTTTGGCCCGACGCCACTTTCGCGATGTTGCGCACCGAGAGCCGCCCCACCCGCGCGTAGCTTCGCCCCTGCCGGCGTCCTGCAAGCCGCACATCAATTCTAGCCTGCGCCTGGCCACGGATGCGTTCGTCTTCCCAAAGGCGCCCCATGACTGTGGTGTAGAGGGCAAGGGGATCAGCCATGTCGAACGATCCGGATATTCGCATTCAAATCATGTAACGGGGGTCGCGTTTGAGGCTTACCGAGAGACCGCGAAACCCGGTCCAATTTTGAACCGGATCGCTCATCTTCCACCTCTACCCTAGTCAGAACATCCTCGCCGCCATCAATGGCTTCCGGCAGCCCTGCCCCGCGTTGGGTCTGCGCCAGGCCCTTCATCGCGCTCAATTCCCGGGTCATCTTATGAGCCAGCTCGACGAGCTCAGAGACCAATGCCCGATCCTCCTCGACAAGCTCCAGCCGTCCGCGCCGCACTGCCTTGGCCAAGGCCATACCCGTGTCGGTCAGTTCGCGCGACTGGCGCCACGCATCAACAAACCCAGTGAGCCCATCCGACGCAACATCCATGAACCCGCAGCGGGCCCGTACCACCGCTTTCAACGCCTGACTGCGGTTGGCAAAGCCGCGCGCCTGCCAGTCCGCATCAAACGCAAGGAGTTCGGATTGTGTGGCTCGGAACGTGACGACCTCGGAGGGATCGCGCATCGCCAGCCCCTCACCAACCTCCTCCTTTGCGAGGCGAGATATGTGCCGCATGGACACGCCAAATTCTTTTGACAACTCCCGCGCGGCTTCACCGGATTTGTACCGCCTAGCGATTTCAATACGTTGTTCGAGCTTCAAGTTTTTACGGGCTCGGCCCATCTCAGACCCCTCGGACATAATGTGTATACATTGGGCATATCCTGCCAATGTCTCTTCTTACTACGTTTTATATAATTCATACGATTATGTCAATGACTCCCTCTCTCTATAGCGATATATCAGGAAGGCATATGGACGTGCTTTGACCGATTGATATCACTGACGTCAAAGCTGGTGGCGGCGTGCCATCGGGCAAATTGCAAGGTGACAGAACCACTACTCATCTTTGTTTTCCGCGCCGCGAGATGAACTGTTGAGACATCAAAAAGGGCCGCCCGAGAGGACAGCCTTTGCAAATATGAATTGGAATGGGGAGTCACCATTTAAGCCATGAGAGAATAATGCAAAGCTCTATTCTTTACCCTAGATCAGCGTCCCTAGGACGCTGACAGGACCGGAGCGGATTTTGGTCTCATGTGACAATCCCACCGGCTTCACGCGCACGCGCGGCGTAAGTGCCGAGCCGTTCGGCAGCTTTGAAGTGGAGGTCGCGCTCAATCGGTAGACCAAGGCGGCCACGGTGCGTGTAAAGGAGGCTCATCCGTACTGAACCAAGCTCGGGACACCCAAAACCAAGGTCACAGAGTCCGAAGGCGATATCTGGATCTTCGGGGTCGGTTTCGCTCAGGAGCCAGGTGGCACCGCCATCGGGCGCGAAGAGCTTTACAACCGGAGGGTGGTCGATGGTGTCCCTTCCAGCTTCGATGCGTTCGTGATTGGCGCGGCCATTGGCGGCGAGTTGCTCAAGAATGGTTTTGGGGTAGACGGTCCATGTTGGTTTTCCTTCGATTTGAGCTGACGGCGAGGCTTGGTGGAAGGGGCACACGGCCCCTTCTCCGGCGGCTCACTCGGTGACCTGACCGTCATCGATGTCGGCTTTCGGCTCGAAGAGGACGAGCTCGCCATTCACGGGGGTTGCAAAGAGCTGGATGGTCATGACGGACTTGGAACCTTCGCTCTGAGGGAAAGCCACACCCACTTTTGGGAAGCGGGTTTTGCCATCTTTGCCAGTTTCGGGGGTGGTGACGGTGTAGTATTTGGTCATGTCGATCTCCTTTTGTTTTCGATGCAAACGAAAGGCGGTGACCGTTTAGACCGGCTGTCAGGCGGAACTTTGGCGCGCGAGGAATGACTGCAAAGCAGGCAGGGGAAAGTTCTGCTTGAAGGGGGCGGGCATGGCACGCGCCCGGCCGGCGGACCAGGTCACGCAGATTGCATCACGAAGAAAACAGAAGGTAAGTGACGCGACTACGCAACGTGTGTCCAAGCGCGATAGGTGCCAAAGAAACAAAAATGCGGATCTCAAATGGAAATTGTGTAGGCTTGTGCCATTCGAGAGGAGACCAACCATGCTCACACGCCGCAATTCCCTCGGCTTATTGGCCGCACTGCCCGCCGCCGCAGCTCTGTCCCCAAGGGCCGCTCTGGCGGCTGAAGCGGAGGTGTTTCTAAACCCTTTCGCGATCAATGCGATCGATCCCATCGGCTATTTCGAACAGGAAAAACCCATAGCAGGATCGGCGTCGCACGCGCTCAATTGGAAAGGCGCCGAATGGCATTTTTCGAGCCAAGACACTGCGGCCAAATTCGCGTCTGATCCTGAAGCTTATGCCCCCGCGTTCGGCGGCTACTGCGCCTTTGCGGCATCGCGCGGCTATCTCGCACCGACGATCCCCGAAGCATGGACGATCTATGAGGGGAAGCTGTATTTGAACGCAAGCCTTCGCGCGCAAGAGCTATGGCGCCAAGACATTCCCGGCAATATCGCGGCAGGCTTGAACAACTGGCCGGGCATTCTTGGGTGAGCGCGTTCTGGCGCCGAGATCCGCCCAAAACCGACAAGGATCCCTGCACCTAAATCATGCATCAAGCCTCTCCATGCCCATGCGCAATCATCTCGCGACGCTCCGCGAGGGCTTGGCGCACGATCTGATAGGCTGAAGAAAGAAACAGCCCCGCCATGACGGTTGCGACGATCAGGTCGGGCCAGCCGCTTGCCGTGCCCCAAACACCGAGGGCCGCAAACATCACCGCGACATTGCCGATGGCGTCGTTGCGCGAGCAGAGCCAGACCGAGCGCACATTGGCGTCGCCGTCCTTGTAGCGTACCAGCAACAGAACACTTGCGAGATTGGTCAAAAGCGCGAGAAAGCCGACAGCCCCCATGATCTCGGCCGTCGGGACGCCGACATAGAAGACGCGGTAGACGGTGGAGCCGAACACCCATAGCCCCATCAGCAACAGGCTGACCCCTTTGAACAGCGCGGCGTTGGTGCGTGCGCGCAGGGACGCGCCGATCACGGCGAGCGAGATTCCGTAAGTCAGCGCATCACCTGCGAAGTCGAGCGCGTCGGCCTGAAGGGCCTGCGATTTGGCCAAATGACCCGCCGCCATTTCGACCACAAACATCGCTGCATTCAGCGCAATGACAATCCAAAGCCGCCGTTTGTAGTCGTCCGATACGCCTTCGAATTTGGCGTCATGTCCACAGCATCCCGACATCAGATCGCCTCCAGTTTGTTCAAGAACGGTTGCGATGGCGCGAGATTTTGATCGCCGCCGGGGATTACAGGCACATGGCCGGTGCGCATCTTTGCGAGGCGGCGGTTCATCACGTGGCGCACGACATTGCGGAAATACAGACCCCGCAACTCCGTCAGTTGGACGTGGTCGGCATAGAAATCGTCGGGGTTATCAAATACGCCAAAGTCCTGATTGATCCCTGTCTTTTGGATGTAAGTGCTGGCCCCGCGCCAATCGACATCCGGGTTTTGCAGGTGATCTGTGCCGGCCCCATAGGCGCACAGCGTGTTGCGGGTCGGGAAAGCTTTTTGCAATGCGGCCACGACCTGTGCGTCGAGAATGAAACCCTCCAAGTTCAGCCATTCGCCGTCGTGATAGACCTCCACCCAAGAGTGCAGAATGTCTTGCGGCGTCAGCGGATAAGCGAACTCGGGCACCACACCGCGCTGCAGCGATTTGTCGATGGTGAACCCGTGAAAACGGCAGGGCACGCCCAGAGCGCGCAGGAGCGCCATGAGCAAGGTTGCTTTGGTGTTGCACTGGCCATAGCCGTCCGCGAGGATGCGCGACGCGCTCAGCGCATCCCTCGCGTTGTAGCCAAACAGGATCTCGTTGCGCACGAAATCATAAGCCGCCCCAATGCGGTCCGTTTGCGACAGCGACAGCCAGTCGCGCGCGGCAATGAGGTTTTGGATGGGCGCGGCGTTGAAGTCGAGAATGGGGGTCGGGGACAGGAATTTATCGGTCATGGTTGCCTCTTGCAGCTGTGTCCCACTCTATGTACAACCTCCAGTGACTAGAGGTTCAAGAGGTTTTTTGATGTTTTCTATCGGCGAGCTTTCAAGACGCACCAAGGTCAAGGTGCCGACCATCCGTTACTACGAGGAAATGGGCCTCTTGGCGGAGGCTGAACGCACAAGCGGCAATCAGCGGCGCTATGACAAAGCGGGGTTGGAACGGCTTAGTTTCATCCGCCACGCGCGCGATTTGGGCTTCTCGATCGAGGCGATCTCATCGCTGATTGAGTTGCAGGAGCACCCGGACCGATCCTGCGAAACGGCAACCGACATCGCAACCTCACAACTCGCCGACGTGCGCGCCAAGATCAAACGGCTCAAACTGTTGGAGAAAGAGCTTACCCGCATTTCCAAAGGCTGCGACGGGCACGGCGTGTCGGAAGACTGCTACGTGCTGGCCGCGCTCGCTGATCACGAGCTTTGCGACCGAGAACATTGAATATGGTTCGAAAACAACCTGTCACAGTTCAAGATCAGGAAAACATCATACTGTAGATTGCATTTTGCGAGGCAATGAGGCCGCCTAAACGGCGACCTCGTCCGATTTTGGCTGCAACTCATGCAAATAATCGACAGCTTTCTGCGCGTGTGCCGCAGCTTGGAAGATGAACCGCTTATCATTGCGCAAGCCCTCGAGCCAATGCGCGATATAGGCGGCATGTTCTTCGCGAGGTTCAGGCGACGAACCGAGGTCAGCTGCGAGGAATGCAGCCCCGAGTTCGGCAACAAGCTCTTCTTGGGCATAACCTTCATCGCCCCAGCGTTTGCGACCGAAGCTGCGATCGAGGCGCCTGGGATGGCGGGTCCAATGCGTGATTTCATGACCGAGCGTCGCGTAATAGGCCTCTGGTGTCTCGAATGTTTTTAGAGGGGGCATCTGCACATAGTCCGGATCAACCGCGTAGTAGGCCCGGTTGCCGCCATGGCGAATATCGGCGTCAGTCGCGGCAAAGAACTTTTCAGAAATTGCATCGCGTTCATCGTTCTCGAGCGTAGGTTCGGCATTGGCGTAGTATGGCTCGGGCAATCCCTCGATCTGTTCAACGTTAAAGACTGTGTAGCCCTTCATGAAGGGAATTTCGACTTCTCTATCCTGGCCGGAATCGTCAGTTTCGGTTTTGCGCAGCTTATCGGCGTAGATGACGAGTTGGCCCTTGGATCCCTTGCGAACCCGACCGCCGAGTTCAAGAGCCTGCCGATAGGTCATCCAAGTGGTCTTTGTGTAACCGTGGGCGACAGAGGCCGCCCAAAGCAGGATGATGTTGAGGCCGCGATAGGCGATGCCATTGTGGCGCAGGGGCCGTGATATGCGACCGTCGAGATGCTCGGCATTCCAGGGTTTGTGCCAGGGCCGGGTTCCAGCTTCGAGATCGGCGATGATTTTCTCGGTAATTCGGGTGTAGATGTCGGGCTTTGCCATTTGATCCTCCATTGTTTCGTCCCCTTGCGGGACGCGGGAGGAAATGGCGGGCGCGTGTAGCCGTCCCAGGCATGGGCAACACGGGAGCGCAAGCGAATGGAGCGGGCAGACCATTGCGCGGGCGGCGGCGTCCGCCATACCCGCGATCCCCTTGCTCGCAGGGGGATGAGACAAAGGATCTTGAGGCCTCAAGCCCCCTTCCCCGTTTGCACAAGATCAGATGAAAGGTCCGATAGTGTCCTGGACGACAGCGCTCAAATCACGCTGCCGAAGAATCCGGTTGTCGCGATCACCGTCTTTTGCACCTTCAAAATGCACCGCAGCAACAGGACCGTCTTTTTGAAAGCCCGCAGAACCGCCGCGCCAGGATGCCTATCGCCGTCTTGACGGTATCAGCGTGTTTGCCTTTCAGTGCGGCTTCAAATGCAGAACGCAACGCCTCGGTTCCGCCTTTGTAGTGTTCGAGGCAATAACAAAGGTCGTGTGCGTCTTTGCGCTCGCCCCGCTGGTCAAAGGCAAATGCTTTAAGGCAGGTGAAACTGACAATGTCGGCATACTGGATTGTCTCAGTCGTGACACCTCCGTCGTCGAGTAGTTCCGCCGTGATGTCGACGGTTTCGTGGTGATCCAGCACCATGGCCGAATGCGGAATGTGGATTGCTGATACCGCGCCCTCTGAGGGAAGCTCCTGAAGCGCCCCGCCCTTCTCATCTCCAGCGTCAGCCAGAAACTCCAGGATCAAAACGGTGCCGTCGGCCAACTCCTGCTGCCAGCGCCACGACTGTTTCTGGCCTTTGTCATTTTCCGACCGCGTAAAACCGATGGCCCTGATGTTATCCTCAAGGGTTCGATAGGCTTCGGTGTCAGCGAGGAGTTTCATATCAACGACAACGTCAACATCGCCGGTCCCTGCGTGCGCAGGCACCGCTGGCGGACGTTCTTTGATGAGATATCGCGGTGTCAGACCACCCACGAGAAAGATGGAGTCTCGCCATGGTCCCAGAAAACGGAAAAGCGTGACAAGCACGCGTTCACAGGCATCCGTGACCGTTTGGTTGTAGCCTTGAATGGCCGTCGGTTTTTTCATTTCCACACCAGTTTTTGGGACCGAAGATGCTCAGCCATCTCCTTCGAGCGCCCATGATCTTCCAACAGGTCGAGATAGATTTGTAGCGGCGAAGCCAAAAAACGCTCGTTTGTGTCATACATCCTGCGACGCACTTTGTTTGGCTTCCCCTCAATCACGACCAGATTTGCGCCCTCCGACACCTCTCGCGCCCCTAAAGTTGAAATGAGCCGGTTTTGTGCGCTTTTTCCGAAGGTCCGCACGGTCAGGTCAGATACACTTGAAAGAAAAGGCGCGTAGGTTTGGGCCGCAAATTGCCCAGTGAACTCTAGATCAACATCATCGTGGTGATTGTTGCGCTCAATCTTTCGGGCCAAGTCCTCGGGTTTCATTCGAGGAACGTAATACCGGGTCCTTTTCGATGGCGGAGCTGCCAGAATGGCGTCCCGCCAGGCATCCAAGAGGACATCTGGCTGGACTAGGCGGCGCCGTTTCGCGGGGCCCTCCCCTTCCACGTCTAACCAGTCGCGGCGCTCAAGATCTTTGAGGGTTTCGGACACTGTCGCTGGAGAGACCGCCGCATTTTCTGCAAGTTCTAAGCCGCTTACCCATTCACCTGGTCGATCGAACAAAGCGTGTAAAACCTGTGCGCGGGTTCCCTTGAAAACGTTCATGGCACGGCGCTTGGCGCGCTTGGGTTTTGGCCTCTCGATCAGGACAAATGTCTCGCCTACACTGACAAAGAGCGATCCGCTAAGGTCGTGATAGGCCACCTGCTCTTCTTGAAGGAATTCCTGGGCCCCTTCCGAGATCGATCGCGCGAGGATCATTGGAACGTATCGCCGATTGGAACTCTCTAACTCCCGCAAGGATCGTTTGAGCTGCCAGACAATCTCTCGTGCATCTCGTGGATACACATCGCCTCGCGTTTCCACCAAGAAGGCGATTTCATGTCCCGCCACAACAGCTTCAAGAATTGCATCCGGGCGCAGACCTGCCCCCATGCCCGTTTCCAAGGAGATCTCACCAAGATAAGCATTTGGCACCGCCTCCAAGCTTTCGCCCAGGCTCTTCAGAAGATTCGACTCGATATTCATTGTTTTCATTATATTCACTGTTCAGCAAATTAGTACTAACTTCTACCATATCCGCCAAAATGTCAATATTTACTGTACACCAAATTATTCCGGATCGAAAATCGGGCGAAGAGTTCACAGTCATGCAGCTTGTTCCCTGAGCCTGCCGTAGAAGCTGCGTTCAAGATGAAGTTCCCCTGCCCCAGCCTTCTCGACCATACCACGTAGGTAACCGCCCGGAGAGGCCACTTCACCAGCGGCATGTTTATCGAACGTAAGTACCAAAGCAGCGGTAGCAATTTGGGTCCCAAGTCGATCCTGAGTGAGATTCCAAGCATGTTCTGAGATACCAATCATTGGCCTCAACTGCCCAGCAACCCGGTGTAGGTCAGACCAATCTTTCAGATACCCACCCATTGTGTGCGCCCATGACGCAAATTCAGGACATGCCTGCATCACCGTTGGCAAATCTAGGGCTGCTCCCCGGTTTTTGCGAGTTTCTGAAACCCACTCTTCCAACTCCCTATCCACGGGCTCCTCGTGAAAGGCTTTTGGCGCCACGACGTCCGCTTGCTCATCTTCTGAGCGATTACAGTTTACTGGATTAAGTTGGGTTGTAATTAGTATATGAGGGTCACTATTGACCTCCCTGGGGTTCATTTCTTGCGTTTCTAGTGCAGTTTGTTCTCGCCCTTGAGGGGCGTTTTCCACAACGTCTTCCGCTCGGACCGCTTTGAGAAAGGCCTCCTCAACACGTTTCTGAAGCTCTTTGAAGCGATACAGAAGCCGCTCCAGTTTTTCAGACGCTGTGTTCCGGCGCGGAAGTCTCGCCAGAAGTTCTTCAAAGGTGCTTAGAAATGCCTTCCAGGGGCCCCTCAGGGCGCCGCTGAGGGCTGCATCAATCCGCGCACGGATCATGCGCCGTGTTACAGTGATTTGGCGCTTCAGACGCTGGCAGAGCTCACGTTCTAGCTGCAGCTCATTCTGAAGCTTTTCAAATTCTTCTGCTTGGGCCGACAGTGGTGACAAATCGAACCCATATGCTTCGACAATCACGCCGTCTGAATCCCGATGCCCCCATCGTTTACCATTTGGGCTGTCCTTAAAAGCGATTACGCCGGCCTCAGCGAGACGCCGAGCGTGACGTTTAAGTGCTGAAAGTGAGAAACCAGTCTGTTCCATTAGATACGCATTGGAAGCCCAGACAATCGGGCGACGCCCCTCCTGCCAGTCTTGGGCTTGCGTAAACGCGCCAAGAATGTCGAGAAGCAGCAAATCACCGGCTTTGAGGCCGATATGAGCTCCTACGCGTTTCACAGCCACGAAGGATCGTGTTTTTGAAATTGCGGACTTTTCGCCCACTGATGCTAGTTGCTCAGCTGCAGCGATACCCGCCGTTGCCTTTCTCCATCCAGATGGACGGTAGCCAATAGACACACCTCCACCATTCTGAGAGATGCCACACTCAGTTGCTCCGTGCGGAGCGTCGGAATAATTATTCATTTTGCTATGCAGGCACAGAAAAGCTGTTCGCCCGAAGACGTTTTTCGTTGTATGGCGATTCGCGGGCTGCTAGGATTGTGGTGTTAGAACAAATCGCGCCTTGTGCGCAGCAGCCCTCGGGACTTCGGTTTCGAGGGTTTCTTTTTTGTGCCGTCCTCCTTTCTGCTCGTTGCCTAAATCGTGGTGGCCAACAACTGTCAGCCGCCCCTACCCTTCGGGGTTCTCTGATTGAAACCGCTCGAAGGAATCCCGAATTAGCTGGTCTAAATTTTGATCCAACCAATTCGCAAATTTCTTATTTTCCCCTGCTCGCTTGATCGACACAGCGAGCCCGGTTTTTCCGCTCTTGATGCTGACGCCTGGAACTGGGGTTCTCGTTTCGGTGTTCCGCTCTTGTTTGCCACGCTTTCCAACTTCGCGAAGTACAATTTCCAATCTCTCGTCGGAATCGGCGTTTGCGTGGTTGCTCAAAACTCGGAGAATATGCTCTTCGTTGAGGCGGTCGTTTTCGAATGCAGTCGCAAGAGCCGTCCACTTCGGGCGACCTGCGCCTGGCGCAGCGCCGATGGCTTCGCCTACCGCTATAGGAACCATACGATTGATCCGCTCAAGTTGAGAAAGTGTGTTCTTGCTGATAGCCAAAGCCTGGCAAACATCGGCACGAGAATACTCTTGCTCCAATATCGCCTGGGCGAACCGGACACGCTCGTAGTAACTCAGTTCTGCACGGCCGGCATTCTCGAGCCCCTTAGCCATCAAGGCATCAGAGTCATCAAGCGTACGGATCAATGCTTTAACCGGCACTCCAAGATGACGGCATGCCAGAATCCGACGCTGACCATAAATAACTTCAAAATGCCCATCTTGTTCCTTGGACGGCCGAAGCAGCACAGGAACCTGCTGCCCCGCCTCTGCGATACTCTCGGCGAGAACCTGAATAGACTCATGCGGCTCTGCGTTGTTAACAGCTGTTAACTCGATGCCGAGCCTATCTTTTGGGCCCCAAGCGAGCACCAGACTTGTATCGATCTCTTGAATACCCCCAAGTCCAGCACGAACCGAGCCTATAGTTCCTTTGGGCAGAGCTCTATGAGCGCGATCGGAAGGATTGCTTTTTGGCGCTTCCGATGCAGCCGAAATTGCGGCCATAATTCCGGTTTTGTTTTTTCCCATCGCCATCATCAACGCTCCCAAGCTTTCTGAATCATCTTCGCGACTTCGCTCCCAACCGCATCCATGCTGGTCTTGGCTCGATCGTACGTGGAACGGGTCATGTCGGCGCGCAGCACTTCGTAGATGGACATTTTCAGCATCGATGCGTCCGCAATTGCAGTACTACGCAAACTGGTGGTCGACACCACACGATCCTGGAACAAGGCCCGCATCAAACTAACAATCTGCTGGCTTGGCACATCACTTGGATCATCGCGTGTAATGAGAAATGAGAAAAAGTCATGATCAAGCTGCACGCCTGTGTCCTCAATAACCCCCAAATATGCTGACGTCATTTCAATGAATTGCTGCGTTGAAGCCAAATCAAGCATACTCGGTGTCATCGGAACGATCACAGACGTCGCCGCATAGAGACCCGTCAGTGTTAAAAACCCAAGGGCGGGGGGGCTATCGATAACAACCACATCGTAGTTGCTCTCAACCGATTGAATTGCCCGGTCTAGCTTTTCAAAAAATGCTACACCGCGCCCAGCATTGACCGCAGTTTCCGTTTCAAACTCACTGAGCACAAGTCGTGCAGGCGCGAGATGGAGGCCCGCAAAATAGGTCTCAACAATCGCATCGGACATTGGAACCGGGTCATCGTACCGCAAAGCGTCGTAGATTGACGCGCCTTCAAACTCCAACTCGGTTTGAATTCCACAGAAACCCGTAAGACTTCCTTGGGGATCCAAATCAATCGCCAAGACCCGATACCCGCTCAAAGCAAGATAATGACAAAGATGAATGGCCGACGTTGACTTCGCGGAACCACCTTTGAAATTCATAAGCTGGATAACCTGAAGCTTGTCTCCTTCGCGTCGACCAGGAAGATACTTTCCGGGGCTTCGCGATGTCGCTTCTAGGAGGCCTCGTATATGCAGCATTTCGTCACCAGAGTAGAATCTGCGCCCGTTCCTAACAATATCTGGTTCAGGGATTGAGCCTTCACTGTGACACTTGCGAAGAAATTGACCCGTCACCCCCAAGAGTTCTGCCGCTTCTGTCGCGCTGAACAACCTCAGTTTTTTACGTTGATCGGGGGCATATACTTGCTGAAGATGCGTGGTTAGCGCAGTGTGCAAACGTGCCGCCATTTGGCTGGTTAGCTCGGACTGAGTGGTTGCTTCTATAGGTGCAGTCTGGAACATAGTTGCTATTTCTTTGCTCGAACGCGCATAATTGCGCAACTTGATCCCAAAGGCAGTGATTCACCCTTCTAAGTCAAGGCTTTTATCCACAGCTTGTGTCTGCTTTCCAGAGCGGCACTAGGGAAGCGCACTACACATGCTGTTAACAGCTGTTAACTGCCGCCAGTTTGACGACGGTCCAGCACACCGATCGTTGCGAGATCGCCTAGAGATGGCTCAAACGGCGTGATCAAATCACCCAAGCCGTCAGTTTAAAAGCGCCACTTCACAATACGTATGCCATTTAACAGTCGCCAAACTAAATTCACAGAAACTGCGCGTGTCGCCGCATGAATTCGGCCGCATGTGAGGCAAGGGGTAGGGCAGGGGGCTTACAAAAGCACCACCAATCTTAGGAAAGTCACTGCCCCTCAATCCTCAACATCCGTCTAGGCCAAACGACATCGGCAATCATTCGGAACATAAAAGGTAGAAAGCTGGTGGAATTCGGAGCGCAATATAACGTGGGCGAGAGGCGAGGGCGGAAGCGTTCCAAAAAGACTCGCTTCTCGATCAACCCGTCGCCTCGCGTCGAACCATCAGACCTCGATCCTCTAATTCCAAATCGAGATCAGTGCTCTAGAGTTTTACGCGACGCAAACGCAACGCATTTGTGATAACAGACACCGAAGATAGACTCATTGCGGCAGCTGCGATCATTGGTGACAGCAAAATCCCAAAGAGGGGATAGAGGATACCTGCGGCTAACGGAACACCCGCCGCATTGTAGGCGAAAGCAAAAAACAAGTTTTGCTTAATGTTGCGCAGCGTTGAGGTCGCCAGCTTTCGGGCACGCACAATCCCGACAAGATCGCCACCAAGCAATGTGATGCCCGCACTTTCAACAGCAACGTCAGCGCCAGTCCCCATGGCAATCCCCACATCGGCCGTAGCCAACGCGGGCGCATCATTCACACCATCACCAGCCATTGCCACACTGTGTCCTTTTGCATGAAGCTCCTCGACCAAGGCTTTCTTATCTTCGGGTAGCACTCCAGCGCGGACATCATCAATGCCAAGCAAACCAGCAACGGCTTCTGCGGTGCGTTGATTGTCCCCTGTTGCCATGATGACCCGAAGCCCAAGCCTATGAAGCTCCTGAATGGCACTAGCCGTTGTTGGTTTGATGGGATCAGCAACCGCAACCACCCCAGCGAGCGCGCCGTCCAGGGAAATGAACATTGCCGTCTTCCCCTCCGAGCGCAGGGTATCCATGGCCTCTTCAATGCCCTTCGTATCAACACCCAATAGCTCCATCATCGCGTTATTCCCAAGAGCGACGGATTGGCCTTCAACAGTTCCTTGAACACCTTTGCCGGTCACTGCTTCAAATCTGCTCGCTTTGGGTAAAGAAATGCCGCGGCTTCGAGCGCCTTCAACAATCGCCTCCGCCAATGGATGCTCAGACCCCAACTCGAGTGCCGCGGCAAGCTTAAGAACGGTATCACTTGAGAAAACTGAAAAGGCGACAACATCCGTGAGCTCTGGTTTCCCGAGAGTGAGTGTCCCTGTTTTGTCCACGATAATGGTGTCAACGCCTGCCATACGTTCTAGGGCCTCTGCATCCTTGATCAAAACACCAGCCTGCGCACCTCGGCCCGCGGCAGTGGTAATCGAAATTGGAGTCGCCAATCCAAGGGCACAGGGGCAAGCAATGATCAGAACCGACACTGACGACGCGATCGCGAAAGCAAGCGCGGGATTGGGGCCAAAGAACAGCCAAGTGAAAAAGGAGATGAGTGCTATCAACACAACTGCGGGCACGAATACCGCGGAAACACGATCTGCGAGACCTTGAATTGGCGCGCGTGAGCGGCGTGCTCCAGCAACCATTTCAACGATCTGAGACAAAACGGTGTTGGCTCCGACTTGTGTCGCGCGAATAGCAAGTGTGCCGTTTTTGTTGATTGTACCTCCGGTTACACGGTCCCCCTCAGTTTTCTCAATCGGCACAGGTTCGCCTGTAATCATGCTTTCATCTATTGATGAATGCCCCTCAGTAACGATCGCATCCACAGGTATGCTGTCGCCGGGACGAACACGCAGCAAATCACCGACAGTAACCTGTTCGAGAGGGACATCTTTTTCCAACCCTTCCGCAGAAATCACTCGAGCCATTTTGGGGGCGAGGTCGAGTAGGGCGCGGATTGCGTCACCAGTACGTTCACGTGCACGCAACTCTAGGACCTGGCCAACGAAGACGAGCGCGATAATAACGACCGCGGCTTCGTAATAGGTTCCGACCCCTCCGTCGGTCCGGTATTGGTCTGGAAACAGATTTGGCAAGAAAGTCGCAAATAGGGAATACACATAAGCAGCGCCGACCCCGAGAGCAATTAAGGTCCACATATTTGGAGATCGGTTTTTCACCGATGCCACACCACGTGCAAAAAACGGTCTTGCCGCCCAAAGGATGATCGGGGTCGCGATCAAGAACTCCGCATATGACGCAATCTGATGGCCAACCAAATTCCTGACGGGCAATCCCACGAGCTCTCCCATCGTGAGAACAATTAAAGGAACAGCCGCTAAGGCACTGATCCACATACGGCGGGTAAAATCCGTGAGTTCTTCGCTTTGTTCGTCATTGGGGACAACAGTCTCCAATGCCATTCCGCAAATTGGGCAGGCGCCCGGCTCGTCGCGGATCACCTCTGGATGCATGGGACAGGTCCATTGAGCCCCTTGAGAAATATTTGCGGTGGACACCCCGGGGGCACCCTCATGAGCGCGACCATCATAGCCCCCTACAAAAGCGTAGAGCCACGGGTCGTTCTTGAACTGGGTCTGACAGCGCTCTGAGCAGAAGTGATAGGTTTCACCTTCCAAGTCATCAGTGAGAGTCTTCGGTGTCACTTCCACATTCATTCCGCAAACAGGGTCAACGGCGCTTGTTCCGTGATGATGTTTATTCATATTATCAGACATCGTATTCTCCAATCTATGGAATATGCGTGAAGGTTCCCATGGGGGTAAGGTCAATCCATTTCGATCTGTTTTCCCGAATAAATGGGACCTCGTCGCGACCGCGCGACCCAGATCAGCACAGCTCCAACCAATACCATGGGAAGGGATAGGATTTGCCCCATGGTCAGTCCACCAACGGCAAAATGCAGCGCGTGACCTACAGGGTTTTCAAGTGTTACGAATTGCATATCCGGCTGGCGGAAAAACTCGACAAGAAAACGGGCAGAGCCATAACCTGTTAAAAAAACACCAGTAATGGCGCCCGGACTATGAAGCCACTTGCGACGCAATGCGAGGATCATCAAGGCGACCCCCAAAAGCAGCCCCTCCAGCAAGGCCTCGTAGATTTGCGAAGGGTGGCGGGCACATTGTCCGATGATATCGGCACACGACTGGGCTGCATCGCCAGGAAAAATGACACCCCAAGGTAGGGTGGTCGGACGACCCCAAAGCTCAGCGTTGATGAAATTCGCTAGACGTCCCAGAAACAAACCAAGAGGGGCGGACAACGCAAGAAGGTCGGCCAGACTAATAATGGAGATCTGGTTGCGCACGGCAAAGACCACCGCCGCAATCGAAACCCCCAAGAATCCACCATGGAAAGACATCCCTCCCTGCCAAATCTTTAGGATTTCCAAAGGCTGGGACAGATAATACCCGGGTTGATAGAACAGGACGAACCCTAGTCTCCCACCCAAAATGATCCCGAAGATCACCCAGTTCAAGAAACTCTCGAGTTGCTGGCTTGTCATCGGTGGCGTTTGATCCGGCCAATACTTCGTGCGTCGGATGAGCTCAATACAAAGCCGCCACCCCAAGAGCAGACCCACGATATAGGCGAGGGCGTACCATCTTAGTGTCAAGGTTAGGGCCCCGATCTCGATGGAAAAAATGTCAGGGGAGATATCGGGAAAAGGCAGGCCAGCAGCGATCATTCGGAATCTTTCAATTGGGGGGAGAGGGGGAGGGCGCCTGACTTGTGGCGCAGCGCCACGATAAGGACGGGTACGCCCGTCATCAGGCCGAGCCCGATGGCGACCCATCTGGCAGAACCGAACCCGCCTGACATGGCCTCGGCGCCCAGATAGGCTAAGACAAAGCTTGCTGGAAGGATGCCCGCCAGCGTGGCTAGAATGAACCGCCAAGGATGTATTTGGCTCAATCCGGCGGCGTAGCTCATCACATCAAAAGAAATAAAAGGCATCAACCGACTTACAAAAACAGTAAAGGTCAAAGCGTTTTGCGACCCAAGCAAGCCTGAGGCAGCTCGAGCCCCAACAAGCCGGTCGACCGTCTTTTTACCCAATACACGCGCAATCGCAAAAGCCACCAAAGCGCCCGTTTCAGCTCCAATCGCGACATAAATCGCGCCTGCGACTTGTCCAAATGCAGCACCAGCGGCAAGAGCAATCGGCGCGCTTGGAATTGGACTTGCGACGACAGCTAGGCTCATCATGAATATAATCACAAATGGACCAAAGACGCCAAGTCGTTCAATCCACTGCGAAATTTCAAATGCACTGGGCCTTTGCCAAGCAGGCGAACTCAAGAACCAATACCCGGCAAGCCCAAGGAGGCAAATCAACAAAAAGGCATAGAGCATTGAGCTGCGACGTAACCTTTCAGCCATGCCACGGGACCTTTGGGAGAGAATTAAATGCGGCGTGAAATTCGATCATTCCGTCGACAGTGACTTGGTCTTGATTTTCCGCGCCAGACCGCATTCGAAAACCCCTCAAAGTTTGAGGGAGGACGGCAACGCGTCGATGGCATTTTGGGCGGAGACAATTGGCAAACCTGACTCGACCCAACCCGGCCCCTTGCGTGACCCAAGCATTCCCTCGGACACATCTATGAAACCGTCATAACCAGCCTCTCGAAGACTAGACATCACGCTTCCGGAACGCCCGCCGGTCGCGCAGATCAAGGCAACGGCGCGGTGTTCGGCCAATTCGCGCGCTGCAAACAACCGTTCAGAGAAGCCTTTGTCATTGAGGCTCACAGGCCAAGCACCTTCGGCTACACCTGTTTCCTGCCATTCTTTGGACGTTCGGATATCCAAAATCCGAATTCGGTCCAGTAACAGAGCATCAAATGCCTCAACGGCTGTCCAAACATCACGACTTTGGGCAAATACAGGGGTCACGATGGCTTGAGCAGGCAACACTGCCAAGATGCTCAAGGTGTGGCGGCGAGTTAGTGTCATTTCATTCTCTCCCTTAGTGAGTTCACGCCGCTTCAATGGCAGCGCGGAGCATGTCGCGAACTTTGCCAGCAATCGCGAGAAGTTCTTCGTTTCCGACAGCCGTCATCGAGGCAACGGGATCGATGGCGCAGACCTCTGTGCCACCGTCAACCTGTCGCAAAATGACGTTGCACGGCAGCATCGCGCCAATACGAGGTTCCAGGCCGATGGCCTTGTGAGCCATAGTAGGGTTACAAGCGCCGAGGATCCGGTAGCCATCAACTTCCACATCAATCTTTTTTTTTAGCGTCTCTTTGACGTCAATTTCAGTAAGCACGCCAAAGCCTTGCGTGCCGAGGGCATCACAGACACGCATGTGCGCATCATCGATAGCAACTCCCGACAGCAGCCGGTTGTACGTGTAGGTCATCACGTTTCTCCTGTTGAAAATGCCCCGACCGAACCACGGGGAAGGGATGCCGGTCGGGGCGAAGGAGGCACTAGGACCGTGCTCTCCCAATTGCAAAACTCAGTTATCCTGAGTGCCCATTTCATCGTCCATCTTTTCGTCAGAGGAGGAGGAGGGGGTGTTCATACGCTCAGCGGGCGCTTTCATTTCGTCAGGGGTCACTGCTCCATCTCCGTCCTTGTCTAGAAACTGGAACCGATCAACCATTCGATCGTGCATCATCTTGCCGTGCAGGGTCTCGAATTCTTCGAGGTTCAGCGCCCCATCGCCGTCCGTATCAGCCTCGGCGTGCATTGAGAGCAGTGAAACGCCTTCAGCACGAGAATGGCCCATCATCGACCCTTTCATAAGCGACATCATATCCTGATCCATCGCACCCATTTGGCCACCCGCTCCCATGCCGCCGCCCATCATTGAGCCGTGCATCTGCATCATCATTTTCATCATACCTTGCATCATGGCGTGATGATCGCCCTCCATCATGCCCATTTGGCCTGCGGCGCCTCCCATTTCAGCGGGACTTTGGGTTACGACTTTATCCACGTCGGCATCTTCACCATCGTGATGGCCGGCATCGGCAAATGCGGAGCTTGTTGATGTGACAATCAAAGCAAGGGCAAGTGTGGTGTTGGTAAACTTAGACATCTGAGCCTCTCTTTTCATTTATTGGCCTCATTCACATTGGCATAAGAATTCGAAATGAAAGAACGCGCACCCTCTTGATTGTATCCGTGTGTCGCAACACCCGTCATTGATACAAACGGCGACAAAAAAGGGTCTGACCACGCTTACGTGAATGACGTAGAAAGTATCCATGACCAATCCACCACACATCCTCGTCGTTGACGATCATCAGCAAATTCGTGACAGCGTGACCCGCTATCTGGAAAAGAACGGATTACGGGCCACGTCTGCGAAAGATGCGCAGGATATGGACGTGAAACTAGCCAATGGACATTTCGATTTGATGGTTCTGGACGTCATGATGCCAGGCGAAAGTGGGCTTTCGGTTTGCCAACGGCTCGCATCCGACAAGAGCCTTCCGATCATCTTGTTGACTGCATTGGGCGAAGAAACCGACCGAATAGTGGGATTGGAAATTGGCGCTGACGATTACATAGCAAAGCCCTTCAATCCGCGAGAGCTTTTGGCGCGGATCAAGGCTGTATTGCGCCGAGCACCTCAGGCTGAAACGGTGGCAGGTGCCCTCGCGGGCAAACTCATAAAATTTGCCCATCTGACCTTGGACGTTGATCGACAGGTCCTTCTGGGTGCTGAAGGTGAAGAAACTGCTCTGACAAGCGCCGATTTCAAACTGCTTTTGGTGCTTCTAGAACGCCCGCGAGTGATCCTTAGCCGCGACCAACTTCTAGATCTAGCTGCGGGCCGCGCCGCAGGCCCCATGGATCGTAAAATAGACAACCAAATCAGCCGTCTCCGGCGCAAGATAGAGCCCGACATCTTGCGACCCAAAATCATCAAGACTATCCGCAACGGCGGGTATTGCCTCTCCGTTGATGTTGAGGTGGAAGGATGAAGCTAGGCCTAATAAACACTTTGCGGGTTCAGCTGGTTATTCTGGTGGTCGCAGCGCTCACAGCGGCTCAACTCATAAGCCTGTGGTTTTTCGCCGACGAACGCAGTTTAGCTGTCCGTGCGGCCCTCGGGTTTGAAGCCGCAGGCCGCGCTGCCAATGTTGCGCGCCTCATCGAAGAAGCACCCGAAGACCTACGTCTATCTGTACTGCGCGCTGCAAATTCGCCGCTTGTACGATTTGACCTCGCTAGTGAAGCAATCGTTCAACACACGGACCATTCGGATGGCGGGTTGGTTGAAGCTCGAATTCGCGCATTGCTGGATGATGACTACAGTCGAGATATTCGCGTTGAACTGCACGAAATCGAGGGCCAAATTCTTCCATTGCCGCATCTTTCGCAAGAAATGGCCGAGATGCATATGGCCATGATGCGCGGTGAGCTCTCGGCAGTTGAAATGAACCTGTCTATCGCGATTGCAGGTGGATCTTGGTTGAATGTGGGGACCCGCTTCGAACGCCCCCCAATCCAATGGCCTGTCTACTCGATGTTGACCTTCGCGCTATCAGCCGCAGCAATCTTGGTCGCAATATTCTGGTTCTTGATGACTCGCTTGACCGGGCCATTGAGGCGCTTGGTTGGCGCGGCTGACCGGCTCGGTCGAGGCGAAGACATTACAGACTTGCCAATGGTTGGTCCAACAGAGGTGCGAGACCTAACTGCAACGTTCAATCGCATGCAGGAGCGGCTTACCCGCTTCGTAGCAGACCGAACCCGACTGTTGGCAGCCCTTGGCCACGATCTTCGATCTCCCCTAACTGCAATGCGTGTCCAAGCCGAAATGGTGGATGACGAAGAAACCCGAGATAGTCTTGTGGCTTCTGTCGAGGAAATGCAGTCGATGGTGGAAGCCACTCTAACATTTGCGCGTGGCCTCGCTGGCTCTGAGGAGCCGGAACATGTGATTATTGGTGATTTTTTGAAAGCATTGAAGTCGGATATGATCACACACTTCGATCTGGAGGTTGGGCCTATGATTGAGGCCCGGATCCGACCTCACGCACTCAGGCGTGCTTTGCGCAATGTCATCGAAAATGCTGATCGCTATGGTGGAAAAACGCGCGTCACTTTTCATAGTCGATCCGACGAGTTCATCATTGCTGTAGACGACAGCGGCCCAGGAATCCCCGCTCCAGAACTAGAACGTGTCTTTGATCCTTTCTTCCGTCTTGAACAATCCCGTTCTCTGGAAACGGGTGGGCATGGGTTGGGCCTATCCATTGCAAGAACAATCGTTCGCGCCCATGGCGGCGATATTTCATTGTCAAACAGGGATGAGGGGGGACTGCGCGCTACGATCGCAATCCCATTGGCGAACGACCAACCGATTGAAAAGGGACAGAAATGATACAGAAACCCATTGCACTTTCGTTTGCTGCTGCCTTTGTCGCAAACGTGGCTTACGCGAATAACACCATAGATCTGGTCAAAGTGGCAGATCACATTTTCTGGAAGGGAGGATTGGGCGCGTTCTCCATTCTTCTTCTCTGGGGAGCAATGATCGCATTGGTTTCGGCGGCGATGCACTTTTGTGCTGCTCCAACCAAAACAGAACGTCATCCTCGCAGGGAATAAGCATTTCCAATTTCCGTTGTAAAAATGAGAGCTAGGCAGCGCAGTTCTTGACGCACGCTAAGCGGCAATCGTTGCCTTTCTTCATAGGACTTAACTCACATAGAATTGGGACAGCAACATGACACCCGAAATCGGCCACTTTGCGCTTGCTCTCGCCTTTGCATTGGCTTTGGTCCAAAGCGTACTTCCGCTTGTTGGCGCCAATCGAGGAAATCTCCTATGGATGCACTCCGCGCGCACGACCTCTATCGGACAGTTTATTCTGGTTGGCATAGCCTTTGGCGCCTTGATGCGCAGCTTTATCGTTAGCGACTTTACTGTTCTCAACGTTGCTTCAAACTCTCATTCACTCAAACCCATGCTGTACAAAATTGCGGGGACTTGGGGCAGCCACGAAGGATCTCTCTTGTTGTGGGTCCTAATCCTGACCTTGTTTGGCGCCGCTGTGTCCTTGTTTGGTTCCAATATTCCTAGCTCTTTGAAAGCCCGAACGCTCGCTGTGCAAGCATGGATAAGCGTTGGCTTTTTGTCATTCATGCTGTTCACATCAAATCCGTTTACGCGCGTATTTCCACCACCCACGGACGGAAATGATCTTAACCCACTCTTGCAAGATGTTGGCCTAGCTCTGCATCCACCATTTCTCTATCTAGGCTATGTTGGGTTTTCGATTGTATTTTCCTTTGCCGTAGCCGCCTTACTTGAGGGCCGAGTCGATGCTGCGTGGGCCCGCTGGGTTCGCCCGTGGACGCTCGCGGCTTGGATTTGCTTAACGGCCGGGATCGTTCTTGGCTCTTGGTGGGCATACTATGAACTCGGTTGGGGTGGTTGGTGGTTCTGGGACCCGGTTGAGAACGTAAGTTTCATGCCTTGGCTTCTTGGTACCGCGCTCCTTCATTCTGCGATTGTAACCGAAAAGCGTGACGCCTTCAAAAGCTGGACAATTTTGCTAGCGATCCTAACCTTTTCACTCTCATTGCTGGGAACCTTCGTAGTGCGCTCTGGTCTATTGACCTCGGTCCACGCTTTTGCAGTAGATCCGGAGCGCGGTCTCTACATTCTGGCTCTGCTCGCCCTCTCGATCGGCGGCTCGTTGGCACTTTATGCATGGCGTGCGCCAATGATGGAGGCTGGTGGGATTTTCAAACCAATCAGTCGCGAAGCTGGGTTGTTGGTGAACAATCTGATCCTTACCACCGCGACAGGAACTGTTCTGTTCGGCACTCTTTACCCACTATTTCTTGAAGCCATCACAGGAGACAAAATCTCAGTCGGGGCTCCCTTCTTCAATGCAACCTTCGTTCCCATGATGTTGCCCCTTGTACTTTTCATGGGGGTGGGCCCATTCCTAAGTTGGAAACGCGCCGACTTAGCCGGTGTGTACCAGCGCCTAAAATACGTTGCTCTGGCGTCGATCATCGCGACCCCGATTGTTTGGTACATTCAGAAAGGGGGCCCGCTTCTAGCGCATTTTTCGATCATGCTGGCGACTTGGCTCTTGCTCGCGACGCTACGAGAATGGGGCATTCGAATTCGCCTTTTTGAGGCGCCTATTTCGGAGACATTGCGCCGGGCTCGCAACTTACCACGAGCATCTCATGGAATGACTATGGCCCACGCGGGTCTGGCGATTGCGATGCTCGGTATGATTGGATCCAGTGCCTGGAAGTCTGAAGAAATCGTGTTTGTAGCTCCGGGAACCACAATCGAGATTGCTGGATTTGATGTCACTTTTGAAGGCGTGGAGCGGGTGAGGGGCCCAAATTATTTTGCGGATCGCGGCACGTTAGCAGTCTCTCGCAATGGGCAGAGCATTGACACGTTGCGTCCAGAAAGACGCTATTATCCGATTGCGGACAGTACGACGACTGAAAGCGCTATTCGCTCAACGCTTGCAGGCGATCTCTACGCATCAATCAGCGAGCCCGCGACAGAGAATGCCGAGCAAAGCGACGCGTGGACTCTTCGTATCCTGTATGAGCCTTTGGTCAATCTTATTTGGTTGGGAAGTAGCCTTCTAATCATTGGCGGGGCGCTATCCCTTTCAGATCGGCGACTTAGAGTAGGCGCACCAAAACGCACTCGCGCATCTTCAGCGCCGTCAACGCAGGCGGAAAAGGCATGATACGAATACTGGCATTGCTTCCCTTATCAATTGCAGTCATCTTTGGGGGTTTCTTTCTTTGGGGGCTAAACCCGGATCGGGATCCAAACGAAGTCCCATCCGTACTAATCGCACAACCAGCGCCAGCATTTGAGCTAGATCCGGTGGTCGGGCTGCACACCCCCGGCTTGTCACGATCTGACCTCGTCGGAACTGAAACTGCAGTGGTCATGAATGTCTTTGCGTCTTGGTGTGTGCCTTGTCGTGCAGAACATGCGGTTCTCACAAGTTTGGCCGAGAAAGACGGCATCCGCCTCTTTGGGATTAATTACAAAGACAAGCCTGAAGACGCGATCCGTTGGTTGGCGGAGCTGGGTAACCCTTATGAACGTATTGGCTCCGACCTTTCAGGGCGGGCCGGAATTGAGTGGGGAATCTCCGGGGTCCCTGAAACATTCATAATTAACACAGACGGTACCGTACTATTTCGGCATGTAGGCCCGATCGTGGGCGAGGGAGCCATTGGAAAGTTTCGCGAAGCTTTGCGTCAAGCGGGCGCATTGCCCAGGGGGGGCTTTTAATGCTGAAACTTCTTACTCTTCTTGTCGCTTTAGCTCTACCATTTGCAGCTGCTGCAGTCGAACCGGACGAAATTCTATCCGACCCAGTCTTGGAGGCGCGTGCACGTGAGGTATCAAAGGGGCTTCGATGCGTCGTTTGCCTAAACCAGGACATCGATAGTTCAAACGCAGGAGTTGCGCGTGACCTGCGCTTGCTCGTTCGCGAACGGATTGTCGCCGGAGACAGCAACGATGAAGCGCTGTCCTTCATTCAAGCACGCTATGGAGACTATGTGTTGCTGAAACCTCCGTACAACGCAAAAACATATGTATTGTGGTTGGCCCCCCCAGCAATGCTTTTGATCGCTTTGGGAGTGGGATTGGCAACTTTATTGGGCCGGCGGAAGACACCAAAACTTCGCGGACTGAATGTTGCAGAAGAACATGAGATCAACCAGTTTATTGAACGCCAGAAGAAAGGAGACAACAAATGATCTTCGCATGGATGATTGTGCTGATTGCATTATCGATTGGCTTTGTTGTTTTGCCACTTGCCAAAATGAGCCACTCTTTGCCCGCACGTCAAGATTCAACACCTGCTGTCTTGGTTGATCAACTCGAGGAGGTCAAACGCGATCAGGACCGAGGTTTGATATCGGCGTCAGAGGCCACAGCCGCGCAGCAGGAGATCAAAAGACGCATTTTGGCCGCGGCCCGACGTGCCACATCTGAACCCATGCTAGACAATACAAGTGGGCGTAGCGCTCTACTTCTCGCCGCAGTTTTTGTGCCCCTCTTGGCCATAGGCTACTACGTAAGTATGGGGTCTCCAAGTGTTGCAAGTCTTGCCTTCGTGGATCGTCAGGCTGAGCGCATCGAACAGCGAAAGATCGCCGAATTAACGGAGAAGCTTTATGAGCGTCTGATAACCGATCCCGAGGGTGGCGCGTCAGAGGGTTGGATGTTGCTCGGACAGACCTATTACCGAATGGGTGAATACACGCAGGCTGCAGCTGCGTTCGAGACCGTATCCAAACGTGATGACGCGACCTCGACAACATTTTCCATGATGGCAGAAGCGTTGATCCGCAAAGAAAAGGGCATCGTTACGCCGAAAGCTATATCTGCGATTGATAGATCGATCGAGTTGAACCCCGAAAACCCCGCCGGCGCCTTTTACAAGGCTATGGCCATGGCACAGTTCGGCGAGGAAGCTGAGGCTCATGCGCTCTTAGTGTCGCATCTAGAGTCCGCTGATGGGTTCAAACCCTGGATGGAAGCATTTGTAGAACAAGCCAACGACATTGCCAAAACATCGGGACTGGCGCCGATTTCTCTCGCAGATTACGCACCAGCATTGAACGGCGGTACCGGCCCCTCGGCGGATGACGTTGCTGCGGCCAGTGAGATGAGTGCTGAGGAACGCGGAGACTTCATTCGAGCCATGGTGAATCGGCTGGCAGAACGGCTCGAAGAAAGCCCCGACGACCTAGATGGTTGGTTGCGGTTGGCGAATGCCTATACGGTCTTAGGGGAGCAGAAAAATGCGATAGCCGCCTATGAAAGTGCTACAAGTTTGCTATCCAGTATAGCGCCCAGCGACCCCCGCCACAAAATTGTTGAGCAGGCTCTATCCACATTGCAAGAGTAGGGCGTTCAGGAGTGCACTGGGCTAACTACTCTTGCGGCTGACGCACCAAGACTATGGTGCCCACTTTAGTGTCAATTAATCGCACACAAAATGCCTCGCATTGGGACATCCAAGTTGTTGAAATTTTGCGGTCTTCACTCCGAAAGCACTGGTTTTTTGGCCAAAAACGAAGCACTGTAAGAATGGCACATTAAGGATCAAAACCATGAAAAAATCATCTGTTCTGTTGGGAGGAGCGCTCATCCTACTGGCGTCTTGTGAGACCTACGAAAACGGAATGCTAATCTCGTCGACTGGCTTCATCAAGGAACTGCCCGAAGGTGTTCTGTCTATCGTAGCGCCTAACCAAGACCTCACCGCAGTGCGCATTGATCCAACCGATGGGTGCCTTGAATACCGCCACATTGGTCCAGTCGAAACAACCTTCCTCCCACTGAGATCGGTAAAAGAACAACCGATTTGCACCCAGCGTCTAGATTCCGATGGGACTGCACCCAATTGATCAATTCGGATCAGCTTCGAGCCGATACCGTCCCATCAGGCGGATAAAGGTAAGCAGTCGACCCTTTCAAGACATGATCATAAAGGCCATTGATATGGGCCATAACCATACGAACACAGCCCGAGCTGGCTCGGCCTCCAATTGACCGAGGGCTGGGAGTTCCGTGGATGCGGAGGTAGGTATCTCTGTTACCTACATATAGATACAAAGCGCGCGAGCCTAACGGATTTGTCGGCCCACCACTCATACCATCCGCATGACGCTCGTACAGACCTGGATCTCGCTTGATCATAGCTGCAGTTGGCGTCCAAGTCGGCCATTTAGCCTTTCGTTGAATCGTATAGGTCCCAGGCTCATAGAGATTTCCTCGCGCAATCGCGACACCATATCTCATCGCAGTGCCATCCTCACGAATGTGATACAAATACCTCGCTACAGCATCGACGTGGATATCACCGACTTTCAAACCGGGATTAGCCTCAACAATTCTAGGTAAAAAACGTGGATGCAGCCCCCACAGATTTGTTGTCTCCGGGTCATAGTTTTTTGGCGTAATCTGCGCATCCCATCTGGACCACTTAGAACGATCAGATATCGGCGATGCAAAACTGGCGCTCGCGATTGGTGTAGAAAATAGGGCGGCAGTCGAGCAAATGAAGTGGCGTCGGGTTAACATAAATGTGCGTTCCTTAAGTCAGTCAATTTTTTTGGTTGGGTACTAGGTTACGTATGATCAACCGTGAAACCAATAACATAGCCGTGATTACAAGAAGGTGATTGCGATATTGAGACCTTTACACGTGTCACAGCTCTTCGACATTCGACCGCGGTGCATTCATTGACATCATCACATTCCCCCCCAACTTTGTTATTCATTCAGACTATTCTCGCTTCAATTTCCATTCCCCAATATCACATTCTGGGTTCCAACTGCGCCGGCAGATCTGAGAGCCTCTAATACGTCTTGGGAGGAAAGGATTTCCGAAAGAACAATCCCGTTCGGCGCGTTCGGGCCATAGACCGCATTGAATGGGATGCCATAACGGTCATTTGTTTCTAAAAATCGCGATATACGGTCGTCGGGTCGCGTCCAATCGGCTTGCATCGCAACAACTGCGTCCCCGTTTAGTGTGGATAGTACGGGGTCACGTTCCAGAACTAAAGCCTTGTTGGCTTTACAGGTCAGGCACCAGTCAGCCGTGACATCGACGAAAACCACTTCACCTTGCGACACGAGCCGAGCAATTCCTCCGCGATCGAAAGCAACCCAATTGATCTGCCCCTTCTGCGGTGGCTGGGACCCCAAGCTTTCACGCATTAGGAAATGCGCCGAAATCAATGGCAGAACGACGAGCACCCCAACCGCCAAATAGCGTGGGGCAGGGGAGAAGGGGCGACGTATCAAGATCGCAAGCAAGGCGAGTGAAAGGCCAAGGATCACGATCGTTGGCAATGGACCTGCGACGCCAGACAGGACCCACAAGAGCCACAGCGCTGTCCCAAGTAGAAGCCCGCCGAGTAGCAGCTTTACGGCAACCATCCAGCGCCCGGGCTTGGGAAAAACAGACACAAGGCCGGGAAAGAGAGCCGCAAGGAGATAGGGTAGAGCAAGCCCCGCGCCCAATGCAGTGAAGACAATCGCGATATCTACACCGCGTCCAGCGAGGGCGAAGGCGATTGCGGTTCCAAGGAACGGGGCGGAGCATGGGGTCGCCAATACCGCGCCAAAAAATCCAGTTGCAAAATCCGCCCCATGCCTTGAACCGCTCCCTAAGTTTGACAAGCGGGATTGAAGTGGTGAGGGAAGGGAAAACTCAATCAGGCCAAAAAGATTAGCGGAAAAAATCGCAAGGACGATAAACATCAAAGCGAGAAAGGAGGGGTTTTGGAACTGAAGTCCCCAACCAACGGCCACGCCGGACAATTGTAATGCATAAAGCACCGCGGCCAGAAACCACATAAAGCTCATGACACCACCCGCGGCGAACAAAAAGCCGGTGCGAACGGCGCCCGCACCCCTCGTTTGGGCCTTTATTGCGGAAGACAGTTTAATCGATAAAACGGGAAGAACACAGGGCATCACATTCAAAATCAGCCCCCCTAAAAAGGCGACCAGCGCAATCCAAGCAAGTTTGTCCAAACCCGGCACCAGCTGCTCGAGTTTAAAAGGTGGGGCAGGGGGGGCTAAGAGGAGTTCTGGGGTCACGGTCAACGCGCGCTCAACCCCATCCGTAACGGTCAATACTGGGTCGTGATACTGCTCATCGAGAACCGTCAGGATTGGAATTTGCGCCCAAAGCCGACGTCCACCTTCCCCAAGGCGGATATCTGGTTTCCCCAATGCGGTACCAGCTCCAAGTTCCGCAAAAACATCCGGTTCGCCAAACGGAACTTCACCATTCATCTCAAGGGTAAGTGTTGTCTTCTTCTCGTCGACAAAAGCGACCACATCCGAAACGCCGATCTGATCTCCTTCGGCGGGAACGCGCGACAAATACGTGCTTATGCGAGACGCGGAGACTGTATCGATTGCCGACCCCGAGGGAAGTGACAGGGTTAAATCGAACACCTCTGGCACGCAAACCTCGGAACAAATTAGAAGCTTCACGTTAGCTGTCAGGTCCACTGGTTCACCTGCCCGCTCTAAGGTGATCCGAAGAGGGAACACCACAGTGTCATGGTACCCAAAGTTTTCTATACCGAATGCCGTGAACCGCTCAGGCGCGGGCCAAAGCAATTCAACATCGGCGACATTTTGAGAGCCACTCCACTCGACCTGCGGGGGTATGCCAACCTCGCCAGGCGAGCGCCAATAGGTTTTCCACCCTTCCTCAAGCGTCAGGTCAAGACCTGCTGAAAGCGTTTCAGCTCCTAGGGGGACACCATCTTGCGCCGAGATCAGTCTGACCGTAATGGCTGAAGTCGAATAGTCATTGGACGTCGCCGCAACGACGTGGCCGCTTATAAATATACCTATCCCTAAAACAAAAATGCGGGCAATGAGGCAAGCGCGCAACCTTATGCTTGGTAGCATTTTCGGACCCAATTTCTCACAATATCTATGCTCAATTAGTGACCCCCATCGAGACTCCAGAGACGTTGCCGACAGCTAAACCTTGTCGACCGTCGCGACACGCAATTATGCGCACAGGGTTGTTTTCGTCGTTTAAGAACCAACAGCCTTCCGGGGCACTTTGAACCGTGTCACTTTCCGAAAGAGGTGCGCGTTCTGGGTTGGTACATTGCTTGACGGAGGCCGCGCAGCCACTCAAAGCCAGCCCCGCTAGCAAAATGCGCGCCACACCAAACACTGGCACGTGGTCAGCCCCGTCTGACCTGCGGCACCGTCGACACCACATCTTCGGCTACGACCTTTATGTCCTCGGCGTCATGCTCGGAAGCGTTCGAGTGACAGCTCTTTCCCATCATTTTGTGCATGACCAAATGTGCACCCACGCAAAGCACCAGCGGTGCAAACGCCATGACGCTTGACCCGCTTATTCCAAGCGTCCCACCGGCAAGAAAAAATCCTACAACGGGCACTGCCATGATGACGCAACAGGCCATCATCGCGAAGTGCATAGTTTTTGGTCCCGATCGTGATTTCTCGCGGGAGTTGTTCTCAGATTCTGTACGCATTGAGTACCTCTTCTACAATTCTGCCTCCATATGCAGGCCTGACCCACAGAAAGGTCAAGGATACATTTCGATACAAATCTCTAGGCTCGTAGCTGTTGATGACCAGGGCGGGTCAGGCTTAGGAATATTGCAAAAAGCGCCAATGATGTAACCGGAGAGGCGACGTGGATAGAAAATGCAAAATAAACAGACGTGTGCTCCTTGGCAGCTTTGCGTCTGCTTTAGTAGCGCCTTCAGTATTGCGGGCTCAAGAAGTGCCTTCAAACATCACAGACCCCACCGTGCGGCGAAATATATCGTCCTTCTACTTGCACGAATGGAAGGATCACTTTGACAGGTTAGGCCGAGGGATCCTTCTTTCAGACATGAATACGAAGGTCTTGCAACATTGGACCGCGGATGGCGAAATGCGCGTTTATCCGACCTCAGTTCCTTTAACGGACGAGCTGACGAAACGAGGCTACACCGAGGTCGTCGAGAAGCGCAAAAACCCAAGTTGGGCCCCGACGCCGGCTATGAGAGAACGAAATCCAGAATGGCCATTGATCGTCAAAGGTGGAGACCCAACCAATCCATTGGGAACTCGAGCGCTTTACCTTTCTTGGCAGTACTACCGAATTCACGGCACGCAGGACACGCGGAAAATTGGCCGAAGATCTTCGAATGGATGTATCGGCCTCTACAATCATCAAATCGAAGAAGTCTACGGCCGAACCCCTGTTGGCACACAGGTTAAATTGATTTGAGCGCTACCCAGGTAGAAACTAAAGGATATGAAAATGAGTAATTGGGGACTTTTCGTAGGCGGCGTCCTACTTGCAGGCATTGCAGTCATAGGTTGGCAAGCGCTCCAACCAGCGCCCATGCCACAAGGTCATTCAATGGTACCGCCCGACACGAGCGACATCGCTATTGGCGACCCGATTGAAGTTGTCCAGCTACCCGCCGCTTTATCGTCGGATGCTACAATTGGAAAACGTGCTTTTGATATTAATTGCGCGTCCTGTCACGGCGCAAATGCCGCGGGCCAAAATGGCGTTGCTCCACCCCTCGTGCACAAAATCTACGAGCCGGGGCACCATTCGGATGAATCATTCCAATCGGCAGCAAAGAATGGAGTTCGTGCGCACCACTGGCAATTCGGCAATATGCCCCCAGTGCCAGGCCTGACGCGTGCGGATGTTAAATTTATCGCCCAATATGTGAGAGAGCTTCAGAGAGAAAACGGAATTAATTGATGCTTTCAGATCTCGGTAAAACCCTGTTTCGATTGATCGGCGTTGCCATTCTAGGTGCACTGATCTCCATCGCGGGTTTGCCCGATTCTGTTAGCGAGCACGCAGAAGATTCCAGTGGCTTTTTCGAAAGCGACCATGACGAAACCGTCCATGGCCACAATAAAGAACTCACCGCACTAAAGGGCCATTGTCATCCAGGGCTAGATTGTTTGACTGCCGCCAACTATTTTCTCCGCCCTACCTTGCTGCCGGAACCTGCACGATCTGGTAAATTACACCTCTGGTCCACCTTCGAAGGAGGGGCCAGGTGGAGCCCACAATTTGAAAAACCGCCGCCCCGCCGCAATTCCTGATCACAAAACGCAAACATGACTGAACGATCAAGGACAACGACAATGAAAACGACAACAATTTTCGCGACACTTCTCGCAACGTCAACCGCTCTCGCCGCTTTTGCGCATGGGGGTGCGACAGGTATTGTTAAAGAGCGAATGGATGCCATGGCGGATATGGGAAAGGCTGTTAAGGCAGTCACACCAATGATGCGTGGGGACGTCGCATATGATGCAGAAGTCATGCGTCAGGCTGCAGAAACCTTCTCCCGCCACGCTGGGGAGTCAATGACGAAGCTCTTCCCCGAGGGCACAGGTGGAATGCCTTCTGAGGCCAAGGACACAGTCTGGAGCAATTGGGACGAGTTTTCGGCTCTTGCTGAACGGCTCGGGATTGCCGCCGAGGGATTGGCCGCGGCCGCCGATAACCCAATGATGGGGAGCAACGCGGGCGAAACAAACGCAGATACCATGATGGGCGGCGGATCGGGTATGATGAGCGGCGGTGCCAACATGATGGGGGGCTCCAGCGCAATGGGTGACGCCATGACCGTCGCACAGATTTCTGAAATGCCTGTAGATGGTGCATTCTCAATGGTTACCCAAGCCTGCTCAGCCTGCCATACACAATTCCGCGCTGAAAACTAAACCAATGCGCGGTATCTTGAAAATAGCCTTCGGGGTGGCGGCTATTGGCACCGTCACAACCGTAGCGCTCATGGCATGGCCTATCGGCCAATTCCAAGAGCCCATAGACTTAGAAGGCGACGCGGGCCGCGGTGCCTACCTTGCCCGCGCCAGTGGCTGCATCGCCTGCCATACAAATGTAGAGGAAAGCGGTGCGCCTTTGGCCGGAGGGGTAAAACTCGAAACGCCATTTGGCACGCTTTTCTCCCCTAACTTGACCACCGACGCTGAACACGGGATTGGGAATTGGACGATTGACGAGTTTGCCCGCGCCGTAAGGCAGGGGGTCTCGCCCGAAAGCAAACCCTATTATCCTGCGTTCACCTATCCATTCTACGCCAACTTCACGGACCAGAACATAGCCGACCTGTGGGCCGCATTCCAAACTGTACCCGCTGTTGCTGAGCCCTCCAAAGAGCAGGAGATGGCTTTCCCGTTCAGCCAACGCTGGGGTTTGAAACTATGGCGCGCCGCGTTTTTGAACGCCCCAAACACTGAGCCGATTGAAGGGAACGACGACGTTTGGAATCGGGGTCGCGAGCTCGTGGAAGGAGCGACGCATTGTGCGGCCTGTCACACCGCTCGAAATTTTGCTGGCGCGCGAAAATCAGACAGTCAGCATTTTAAAGGAAGTAGTTCCCTGCCCGACGGAGGAAAGGCTCCGGCCATCGATTATGAGTCCCTCCAGATGAATGACTGGAGCGTAAAGAGCCTCGCCTATGCGCTTCGCACAGGTATCAAGCCTGACGGCGACGCCTTTGGCGGCTCCATGGGTGAGGTTGTGATGTATGGAACCAGTTTTTTGACGGATGCCGACCGCAACGCGATGGCGACCTATTTGATGGACGATCACTCAGGTGGTTGAGGTTGAAAACAAAGAATGGGGCCTTAGCCCCTTCAACAAAAGGACATAGAATGTCACAGACCCGACGAGACGTATTAAGGATGGGGGCATCCCTTGGATTTGGCGCGCTAGTGCCGGGAACACTTCTTGCGGCAACGTCTGCCCCTATCTCCTTAGTCGCTAGTGTTGCAAAGGTTCAACTCGCGCCTCCTGACTATCCGAAGACCGAGATTTGGGGCTTCGACGAACAAATGCCTGGCACTGAAATTCGCGTCAAACAAGGCGACCGGATAGTGCGACGTTTTGTGAACGAACTCCCACAAGCGAGCTCCGTACATTGGCATGGCCTTCGAATTGATAACGCGATGGATGGTGTCTCTGGACTTACTCAGGATGCTGTCCCACCAGGGGAGGCATTTGACTACGAGTTTGCCGCAACCGACGCTGGAACCTATTGGTATCACGCTCATAATAGATCGATGGAACAAGTCGCACGCGGGCTCTATGGCGCATTGATCGTCGAAGAAACCGAACCGGTCGACGTCGACCGAGAAGAAGTTCTTATTCTAGACGACTGGTTGCTTAACCCTGAGACAGCGCAATTGGACCCTGAGTTCGAAGCCCCCCACGATCGCAGCCACGCTGGACGTCGCGGGAACTACATCGCAACGAATGGAAGTGCTGAAACGAAACTTCCTGTCAAAGCAAATGAAAGGCTGCGTTTGCGCCTCATTAACGCGGCAAATGCGCGCATTTTCCTGCTCGGCTTGTCGGGGTTTGACGGATGGGTAATGGCTTATGATGGTATGCCGTTGGAGGTTCCCGAAAAGGTTGAAGGGGATTTTTTGTTGGCGCCGGGCCAGCGAGTCGACCTATTCGTTGATGTAACCGCCGAGGTCGGTGAGGTCGCCCATTTGGTGCGATTTGACGATGAAACCGGAGCTTCCCAAGCGGCCTTTCCGGTTGAGGCTACCGAGAGCTCGACACCAAGGCGAACAAGCCCGGTCTCATTGCCCGCTAATCCCAACATGTCCGTGCCTGGGACCCAGTCGGCCAAGCGTTTTGAACTGAAGATGGAAGGCGGCGCAATGGGCAGCCTTCGAAGCGCAACGTTGGATGGTGAAAAAACGAGCTTCCGAAAAATGGTTGCCGCCAATCAATTCTGGTCGTTCAACGGTGTTGTCGGAATGACCGATGCCCCGCTTGCCGAGCTCTCATCAGGTGAAACCGCCCGTGTCAAAATTCACAATGACACAGTTTTTCCCCACGCTATGCATCTGCACGGAATGCACTTTCGCGAGATCCTTGAAAATGACGAGATGGGACCACTCAGAGATACAATTTTGGTATTCGGTGATGAAACTCGAGAGATTGCTTTTGTCGCAAACAATCCCGGAAAATGGCTGTTCCATTGCCATATGTTGGCCCATGCCGCCTCTGGCATGGCAACGTGGATCAACGTGACATGAAAAAAAAGACAACGGAGAAAAACATGAGATTGACGAACGGCGTTTTCGCCATGGCATTCCTAGCATTGCCATTTGGGGCCTTGGCTGACGGGCTCGATGAAGATCGAATTAAGGATTTGGTTCTCGAAACAATCCGTGAAAACCCGGGCATCGTAATGGAAGCCGTCGCGATTTTGGAACAGCAACAGGCTGCAGCTGAGAATATTGCTCGCACCAACGTTCTGACCAACCAGCGCAATTTACTTGAACAAGATCCGAATGCTCCGGTTTTGGGGCACCTCGAAGGTGACGTGACGGTGGTCGAATTCTTCGACTACAATTGTTCCTTTTGTCGCCGCGCCATGGCCGAGGTCCAAGGATTGCTCGAGGACGACAAGAGTGTCCGCCTTGTTTACCGGGAATGGCCAATCCTAGGGGAGGGATCTGTGTTCGCGGCTAAGGCTGCACTAGCTGCGCGAAAGCAGGGGAAATACGAGGAATTTCACTGGGCGTTGATGGGCATGTCAGGCCGTGCCGAAGAGGCAAGTGTCCTTCGCATCGCGGGTGAAGTCGGATTGGATGTTGCCCAGCTGCGCAAAGATATGGAAGCACCTGAGGTGGGAGAACACATTGAGACATCCATGGGCCTGGCACAGTCGCTTGGCTTCAACGGAACACCCTCATTTGTCATCGGAGAAGAACTGGTGCCAGGGTTCGTGAAAAAATCTCAACTGGTGGAAATTGTCGACACGGCAAGAAAAGCCACAGAATGACTCTGACCCGCAGCAGAATTATGACCGTATTTCTGTTCGCGATTTCAATGAGCCCGGCTCATGCTGAGCCGGTGCTCTTTGATGGTTCCTGGAAGGAGCAAGGTTTTCTACGTCTGAGGTCAAATGACTACGAACTTCAGAGCTCAAAGTTAGATGTGGTCTCAAATGGAACCGTCTCAATACTATGGCGCGCTTTGGAAACCAATCATCGCACTGCGCGGTCAGCCAAGTGGACTTGGGAGGTGCGCGAAGGTGTCATCGGCACCGACCTGAGACGCAAGGGAGGGGACGATCGAAATCTTGCAATTTACTTCGTTTTCACGGACCCTGAAACAGTCCGCGCACTGGACCAGACGACACCAAGGCGGCTGCTACGCAATCACAATACGCATGCTTTGGTCTATGTCTGGGGTGGCGAGCATGCATCAGGTAGCATCCTAAAAAGCCCGTATCATTCCCGAATGAGAACGCTCGTTCTTCGCCCTAGCTCTATCGGATATCACTCAGAACATGTCGACTTAGCAGCAGATTATTCTGCCGCCTTTGGCTCTCAAATAGGTACTCTTGTCGGCGTCGGAGTTTCGGCCGATAGCGACGACACCGGCGGGCGCGTCCTTGCATCAATTGAAAATTTGGAACTCATCGCAGACTAATGCTGATTTCTCGTCGCAAAATGCTTTTAGCCACAATTGCCGGATTTTCAATGCCGCGGTCAGCCTCTGCTTCCAACCCCAAGCATACACTACGCCCAGCTCCAATGAGTGTTCGATGGGACAAGCAAAGCAAACGAATGTCTGGGTTTCTCGGCTTCAATGGGTCTGTCCCTGGGCCCGAACTCCGATATCGACAAGGCGATCAACTTGATGTTCGCTTAGAAAATGGAATGGAAGACGGAGCGCTGGTGCATTGGCACGGCGTTCGAGTTCCCAACCAAATGGATGGGGTTTCTATTCTATCGCAAGAGGTTGTGCCTCCGGGGGGGCATTATGACTATAAATTCGCTTTGCCTGACGCCGGGACGTTTTGGTATCATTCGCACTACATGTCTTACGAGCAGGTTGGCCGTGGATTATTTGGCCCTTTAGTTGTTGAAGAGCACAACCCACCTGTTGTTGATCACGATATCATCGCAATGTTGGCTGACTTCAGAACATCCACCGATGGAATGCTCGACACCGATTTCAGCACCTTGGATGACTTCGTCCGCGAGGGACGCCTTGGGAACATGATACGGGTTTTTCTCAGCAGGAAGTCAGTTCAAAAAGGGGATCGCGTTCGTTTGCGGTTGCTAAACGCCGCTATCGACAGAGTGTTTCACCTTGATCTTGATGGCATTGCAGGAGCCGTTGTTGCGATTGATGGCATGCCATTGGCTTCACCGACACAATTGCAACCTCTTACCTTAGCACCTGCACAACGGATCGACATTATCGGAACCGCTGAAACTGAAATATCATTCAATCTGAGAAATGAAGGTACGCAAACTTCTCTCGGATCCATTTCCCTGGTTGGGCAAAATTCTGCACCAGATCGAAGTCCAATATCCGCGTTGCCGAAGCATACTCTCCGCAAACCCGGCCGAGTTAGTCAGTCTCTCGAACTCTTGATGCGGGGAGGGGAGGGGGATCAAAATCACTCTGGCCATGGCAGCTGGGCATTCAACGGGGTATCAGGGCTTCCAAACAGACCTTTTGGTAAGTTTCGGCGGGGTGAAACGGCCCGGCTCATTTTGTTGAACCCAACCGGTTTTTCCCATGGAATTCATATGCATGGTCACCATTTCCGCGAAATCACTGACAACGGGACACTAGGCCCTTTGCGAGACACACTCTTGGTGGCGTCGGGAGAGTCGCGCGAAATTGTATGCGTTTTCGACAATCCAGGTCGTTGGTTGCTTCATTGTCATATGCTTAGTCATAGCGCAGATGGCATGGCAACTTGGGTTGAAGTATCATGAAAACAGGCCTTCCCCTTCAATCATTCTATCGTGGAGCACGACATTGACTCGGTCACATATTCTGACTTTTGGTTTCATACTCATTGTTGGCATTTCTGTACTTGCTTTCACCCTTGGCGCTGCCTTTGAGAAGCCAAACATTGCCAAACAGCCCGAAAAGTCGAGCGTCGAAGCCGGTGAGATGCTGTACGCGGAAAACTGTGCATCGTGCCACGGTGTGCAGCTGGAAGGGGAGCCGAATTGGCGCAGCCCGAAAGATGACGGCTCGCTTCCCGCCCCACCACACGATCGAACGGGCCATACATGGCACCATGGAGATGCACTGTTGTTCAACTACACGAAGTTTGGGGGGAAGGCCGCTCTAGAGGCAAGTGGCGTGACAAATTTCAACAGCGGCATGCCGAGCTTTGCGGACCTTCTGAGCGACCAAGAGATCTGGGATATTTTGGCCTTTATCAAATCCACTTGGCCGGAGCGAATGCGCGAAACCCAAAGAGGGCGGACTTTAGGGGAGCAGATGGAAGACGGCACATGAACGACCACCTCTTGACCTTCGTTATAATGAGATCGAACCAATTCGATACAGGTGAGACAAAAAGCGCCAGACATGTCTGGTCAGAAAGGAAAGTACCATGACTAAGTTAGATTTTAATCGCCGCGCTGTGTTGGGTGGCCTATGCGCCGCTGGCTTCACAATGGCTGTTCCAGCCATCGCCGCCACGGGCCCGTTGATGCAAGTCGTTAAAGATCCGAATTGTGGGTGCTGCGGTGCCTGGATCAACGTCATGGCTAGCGCTGGATTCGACGTTAAGGTTCGCGACGTTCCCTACGATGATTTGGTTCAGTTGAAAGCCGACAGCGGGATCAGTGACGAAATGGCATCGTGCCACACGGCTCATGTTGACGGGTACATTATTGAAGGCCATGTACCCGCACCGGATATCGAACGGCTGCTGACCGAGCGTCCCGACGCTATTGGCTTGGCAGTGCCTGGTATGCCATGGGGGTCGCCCGGTATGGGTCCCGAAAACGAGCGTGATGCATATACAGTGTATTTGATCCGAAAAGACGGCTCAGTTGAGACTTTCACCGAATACGAAGCGGCATAGACAGCCGCAGGCTCTATTAGGGCTTGAGGGTGCCAAACAGCCGCCCTCAAGCCCTCAATTCTTGTCCCGACACTGAAGCAATAAGCCACAGATCAAGCGGCGATCGTTCCTGTATAGCCTTCTTTCTCCAATAGACGCGCCAATTCATCATCGCTGAGCCGGCTTGTGATTTCTACTGTGCGACCCTCCAAATCGAATTTCAGAACAGCGTCGCCGTCTTCCGACCCTACGGCCTTTTCAATAGAAGCCGTACAATGGCCACAGGTCATATCGGGTACATTGAACTTACTCATAGTTTTCTCCTTTTTAGATTCAAAGAAAGAGGGGCAGGTTCCCATAGGGTAGGGTCAAGCACAAATTATTCGACTTACGGCGCTTGACCCTACCCTAACTGGAACCCCCTTTAGTCGGTTTTGAAACGACGAATCGCGGAGTGTGTCATGTCAGAAAATCAAGTGCTTACATTTTCGGTTGACGGGATGACCTGTGCGTCCTGTGTCGGACGTGTCGAAAAGACATTGTCGAGTATTGCCGGTGTGAACGAAGCTGCGGTCAATCTGGCAAATGAAACTGCACAGGTGCAATATTCCGAACCGGCTAACCTGTCTGCTATGATTGATGCTCTTGGGGAGGCAGGCTATCCCGCCTCAACAAACGAGATTACGTTAGATGTCGAAGGCATGACCTGTGCCAGCTGCGTTGGTCGGGTCGAACGCAAACTCAAAGCCAGCGAGGGGGTCATCGACGCGCAAGTCAATCTGGCGACAGAGGCGGCGACGGTCCGCTATGTTAACGGCGCAATCACTCCGGCGGAATTGGCAAGGATATCAACCGAGCTCGGATATCCGGCCAAGGTCAAAGATGGCGAAGACCTCAGCAAACAGGACCGCAAAGCCGCTGATATCAAAAAACTGGGACGACTTACGCTTTTTGCAGCCCTATTGGCCTTCCCTGTGTTTGTGATCGAGATGGGCGGCCATTTAGTACCATCAATGCATATGTGGATTGAGCAAAATATTGGGTTGCAAAATAGCCGGCTTCTACAATTCTTTTTGACCACAATCGTATTGTTCGGCCCTGGATTGCGCTTCTACACAAAGGGCTTTCCCCAGCTATTGAAAGGTACGCCGGATATGAACTCGCTTGTAGCGCTCGGCACTTCGGCGGCCTACGGGTTCTCATTAGTATCGACATTCACCCCAGCCCTTCTGCCTGAGGGCACGGTCAACGTTTACTATGAGGCCGCGGCCGTAATTGTTGTGTTGATACTTTTGGGTCGCTACCTCGAAGCTCGCGCCAAAGGGCGCACAGGCGAGGCAATCCGAAAGTTGGTCGGGCTTCAGGCGAAAATCGCGCGTGTTGAACGGGGGGGCGAGGTCGTCGAGCTAGCAATCGAAGAGATTATGGTCGGTGACCTGATCCATGTTCGCCCCGGTGAGAAAATCGCCGTGGATGGCACAGTAACCAACGGCAAATCTTATGTTGATGAAAGTATGATCACCGGGGAACCCGTGCCCGTCGAGAAAGGTGTAGGCGCCGAAGTCGTTGGGGCGACCGTGAACGGCACAGGCGCCTTGGTCTTTCGGGCGACCAAGATTGGCGCAGATACAATGCTGGCGCAAATCATCCAGATGGTCGAACAGGCGCAAGGGGCCAAATTGCCCATCCAAGGTCTTGTCGACCGCATTACATCGTGGTTCGTTCCTGCGGTTATGGTGGTAGCCGCCATAACTGTGGGAACATGGCTACTATTTGGTCCAGATCCCGCATTGAGCTTTGCCTTGATCGCAGGCGTTGCTGTGTTGATCATTGCATGTCCTTGCGCAATGGGTCTGGCAACGCCGACTTCAATCATGGTCGGCACAGGTCGGGCCGCAGAGATGGGGGTTCTTTTTCGAAAGGGTGATGCTCTGCAAATGCTGCAGGAAGCAAAAGTGGTGGCGCTTGACAAGACCGGTACGTTGACCCAGGGCCGTCCCGAGCTCACGGACCTGGTCGCTGCAGGCGGCTTCGACGAAGATGAGGTACTTCGCCTTGTTGCTGCACTTGAGGCGCAATCCGAACACCCGATCGCCGAAGCCATTACGCGCGCGGCCGTTCAGAAAGGGCTGAAGAGCGCCGAAGTTACTGCCTTTTCCTCCCTCACTGGCTACGGCGTTGAGGCAACTGTTGACGGTCAACAGGTTATTGTCGGCGCAGATCGGCTCATGAAGCGCGAGGGAATCGACATGGGCACACTTGCCCAAACCGGTGACGCATTGGGGCTCAAAGGCCGCACGCCGCTCTATGCCGCCATTGACGGGAAAATAGCAGCGGCAATCGCGGTATCAGACCCGATCAAACCTGCGACCCCTCGAGCCATCTCAGCTCTACATGGACTTGGTCTGAACGTGGCAATGATCACCGGGGACAATCAGGGCACCGCCCACGCAATTGCAACTGAACTGGGGATTGATATTGTTGTCGCTGAGGTACTACCTGAGGGGAAAGTTGCCGCGTTGGAGGAGTTGCGCAAGCGTGGCAAGCTGGCTTTCGTTGGCGACGGAATCAACGATGCGCCAGCGTTGGCTACCGCAGATGTAGGCATCGCGATCGGCACTGGCACAGATGTGGCAATCGAAGCGGCCGATGTCGTATTGATGTCTGGCGAGCTAACTGGAGTGGTCAATGCCTTTGACATCTCGACGCGTACAATGCGTAACATCCGACAGAACCTGTTCTGGGCCTTTAGCTACAATACGCTGCTTATCCCTGTGGCAGCAGGTATCTTGTATCCGGCCTTTGGCGTGCTCCTATCACCGGTGTTGGCAGCCGGAGCGATGGCGCTATCCAGCGTATTTGTGCTAACGAATGCACTTCGCTTACGATGGGTAAAGCCCGTATTGAGCGACTAGATCCCTGGCAGTCAATGGACGCCCGGTCACCCCATCGAGTTCCTAGAAATGTCTTAGTTAGGAGGCCAAATGAACCTTAACATTGGCGAAGTATCCAAACGCACCGGTTTGCGGGCAAAAACCATCCGTTACTATGAGGACATTGGGCTTGTTAAACCGCTGCGCGACACAAACGACTACCGTGTCTTCCGTGAATCCGACTTCCACAAGTTGGTTTTTCTTGGCCGCGCCCGCGCCTTGGGGTTTTCCATCGACGAATGCCGCAATTTACTGGCGCTCTATGAGGACGAAACTCGCGCAAGCGCTGAGGTGAAAGACATAACACGCAAACATTTGGAAGAAATCGAGGCCAAAATTACCGATCTCCAAGCCATGTATGAAACACTGACACATCTTTCCAATGAATGTGCCGGAGATCACCGCCCAGATTGCCCCATTCTGAAAGGTCTCAGCGAGGATCCTTGTCACTGATCTCCAAAGTATTCTCAAAGAAAGTGAAACACTCAGTATGGCTACGACGAATCCCTAATTCACCGCTTCCGACAAATACCAATGGAGATCCATGTGGTAGGGTCAATTTTAACATAAGATAGATTATCGGCTAAACTTGTTCCGTGTCTGCCCCGTCATGTTGCCAGCTTGCAATGCCCTAACTCCGCCCTCAGGGCTGCCAAGTCATTCATAAAAACCGTCGTGTAGATGCCTTGTACTCTTCGTACTGCGATCCGTATTCCTCCTTTAGCCACGGCTCCTCGGCAAATGGCGTGGCAATCAGAATAACGACAATTGCCACCCCCAAAACGAACGCCAATGGAGTTGCAGAAAGGATCATCCATCCGCCAACCATAGCGATGTCGGCAACGTACTGAGGGTTACGCGAGAAGCGATACATCCCTGCTGTTCGCAAAGCCCCCTTCGCGCCGCCTGTTTGCGGTAACCCGAAGTGAACGACTTCGGCCCACACGACGAAATGGCCGATTATGATTAGCGGTATCCCAATCCCAAACCGCACCCAGCTTGATATTTGCAGACTGCCCCACCCTAAAATGCCCAGCAATATGAGAATGCCAAAGAGTGAAAGGGTAGGCGCCCAAACCAGAATAGGTGTGACCCGCGTGAAATTCTTAGGGGGCCAAATTCGGCGCCTTGGAAAGGCAATCGACCAAAGGATCAAGCACAGGGTCACGCCGGCAATTCCCAAGCCTAGATACAGAGATGTCTCTTCCATCAGTGATCTCCCGCCTCATGCCCATAGAGTTGCGCATCATTGTGAGCATTCACCAGATATTCCAATTCGAGCGTGGAATGCTGGATACCAAACTCTGCGGCGAGGCGCGCTTTCACGGCTGCTTTGATCAGTTCGCTGGATGCGCCGTCATCGGTCACGACATGGCAATCCAGCGCCGCTTGGTTCTCCTGCATCTGCCAAAGGTGACCATGATGGACATCGTTTACGCCATCTACATCCCGAAGGGACGCAACGACAGCATCACTGTCAAGATCGGGAGGGCTTCCGAGCATTAGAGTACGGATAGGGCTACCGATTTCAGTCACCGCGAGGTAGAGAATGTAGATTGCAATAATGAGCGTGATAGCGGGATCGACCCACCACATATTGTACAGTAAGATAAGCGACCCACCGATGATGACAGCGACTGAGGCCAAGGCATCCGACAAATTGTGCAAGAATAGAGCCCTAATATTCACGCTGCCCTTCTGCATGGAATAGGTCAAAACCGCTGTCAATGCATCGACCACAAGCGCGACCGAGCCAAGAATTACGACGGTCCACCCGGCTACTTCGGTCGGCTCGAAAAACCGCATCCCGCCTTCATAAATCAGATAAAGACCTACAATAATCAGAGTGGTGTAGTTGACGAGCGCTGCGACGACTTCGATCCTGCCGTAGCCGAAAGTCATTCGCTCATCAGCGGGACGTCTCGAGATCTTACGCGCCGCGAAGGCAATAACGAGCGATGCCATGTCCGAAAAATTGTGCAATGCATCCGCAATAAGGGCAAGACTTCCCGACAAGATGCCCCCGACGATTTGAGCGACCGTCAGTAGCGCATTGGCCCAAATCGCTATGAAAACACGCCGATCCCCAGACGCGGGATCAATATGCGCGTGAGAATGATCATGAGGCATGTCGGACCTCCTTATGGCTATGATTGGGATGGGTAAGCCCCGGAATTTTTGGAACTCTTCCCGCACGAATACGACGTACACGGGCATTCATCCAATGTCGAATGATGTGCCGGTAAAGCAGGCCCTTTACGGCACCAAATGCCTGCCAATGGTCGGCATAGAATTCATCTGGCGCATCGTATGTGCCGAAGTCCTGAACTATCCCTGTTCTCTGAATGTAGGTACTGCCTCCTGTCCACTCAACAGGTGTGGAAGCCAGACAATCGGTCCCCGCGCCATAACCGCACAGGTTGGAAGTATTCGGAAATGTGGCCTGAAGTGCCGCCAGAAACGGGGCATCGAGTATGAAACCTTCTAGGTTTTGCCAGCCCACTTCGGTCTCGACCTCGATCCACGAGTGTATGATCTCGCTTGGCGCAATTGGATAGACGAGCTCGGGCACGACACCGCGTTGCAGCTCTTTGTGGATGGTAAAACCATGAAAACGACAACGCACGCCAACTGCGCGCAGCAACGCCATCAAAAGTGTACCTTTGGTGTTGCACTGACCAAACCCGTCGGCGAGCACTTCTGAGGCGGTGATGTCATCGGATCGATTATATCCAAAAACGATCTCATTGCGTACGAAATCGTAAACTGCACCAATACGTTCATGGGTAGTGAGAGCACTCCACCCTCTATCTCGCACCAATCGATTTATCGAAGGGTTATCGAAATTTAGGATCTTAGTGGCTGACAGAAGCGGATCGCTGCTGGGCATAATTCATCTCCTCGAATCGTCTAAGAGAAGATGTAGTTGCTACAGCAACTATAGGTTCAAGGGACTTCCTAAACTCTCTTGTCCACGATGAATTAGCCTCCGATTTGATCGTGGTTGGTTAGGCACTCTGAATGATCGCGCAAGACTTCAAGAACCTTGCAGTCTGCGGTGTTGCCACCACTACATTCTTGGATCATCCGCTTTAGTTCAGTCTGTAGTGCTTTCAGCCGATCCATCCGCAATTCGACTTGTTTGAGTTGCCGACGGGCAATGGAATCCGCCTCGTGACACGAGTGATCTGGACTGTCACTTAACGCGAGAAGCTCGCGGATTGCTTCAAGAGGAAACCCCAACTGACGAGCGTGGCGGATAAATGACAGACGATCAACTTCGACAGCACTATAGCGACGCTGACCGCCCTCCGTGCGTCCCGGTTCGGGCATCAAGCCGATTTGTTCATAGTAGCGGATTGTCTGAACCTTTGTGCCGGTTTTCTTTCCGAGGTTTCCAATTGTAAGCATCTAGCCTCCATTTCTAAAGCTTTAGTAGGTTTAGCTTATATGTAGTGCAAGCCAAGGCCAAGATCACTAATTTGTGACACGCAGCCATCTGGCCACGAAACAGCTTGAACCTCTAGCTGCTAGAACAATTAAAGTGCCGTCAATAATAGATGGGATCAGGCGCAAAACGAACAATGAAGCTTTCGGCAATCAACAAAGGGCTTTGGGCGGCCGTTGCGATCGCAATTCTCGGATTCGCATCGATACAATTCTCGGTCAGATATTTGCCGCGACAGGATGATCCTGCATTCCGTGCAGAATTCGAGCTGACCAACCATCATGGGAAAGTTCAGACCGAAGGCGATTTCGCCGGACGGTGGATGCTGGTCTTCTTCGGTTTCGCAAATTGCCCCGATGTTTGCCCGACAACGCTCGCCGAAGTGGCGGCCGTCATGACAGGGCTGGGCGAAGAATCTGCACAGTTTCAACCGATCTTCATCTCGATTGATCCTGAGCGAGACACGCCCGATGTGCTTGCCGAATTCGTCCGCCCCTTTGATGCTGACATCATCGGGCTAACCGGCTCGCCCGACCAAATTGCGCAAACAGCGGAGACTTTCCCGATCTATTTCGAGCGAATCGAAGAAGCGACCGCCCCAGACGGCTATACAATGGGTCACACATCTCACCTGTTCCTCTTTGGTCCTGAGGCTGGTTTTATGCAGTCCTGGCCTTATGGCACCCCAGCTGAAGAAATACTTACAGACCTAAGGCAAAGGATTTGAACGCGATGACAAGAATCAACGGAGAAACCGCATTAGGTTTGGCTTGGGCCATCGCATTCTCCTCCTCGCTTATTGTGCTCTTTATCGGCGAAGTACTTGGACAGACACCTTGCGTGCTTTGTTGGTTCCAGCGCGCCTTCATGTTCCCGCTGGCGATCATCCTTGGCCTCGGCCTTTGGTGGCAGGACCCCCGGATAGGCCGATATGGTGTCGCGTTGGCTTTGGGAGGCACGGCCGTCGCACTCTATCACATGGGCCTTTATCTCGGCGTAATCCCAGAGGCGGTGAAGCCGTGCACGGAAACCGGCCCCTCTTGTACCGATGACAATCAACTGTTTCTCGGCATCCCAATCCCGCTTATGGCTATAGCAGCTTTTGCCACAATCGGCGTGCTATCGGCGCTTTCACTCAAGGAAAAACAATCATGAATCGACGTGGGCTTATTCTATCCGTCCTCGCATTAGGTATCGCTGGTTTCGGTGGTGCAACCTGGTTCGCAGACCGCTCGCAACCTGCGACCGATGTTGCCTCTGTTGCCCCCGAAGTCTTTGACGCCTTGATGCGCCCGTACTCCCCTATCCTTGGTCCCGAAAACGCGCCCGTCACGATCGTTGAATTCTTTGATCCGGCCTGCGAGGCCTGTGCCGCCTTCTATCCAGCCGTCAAAGATATCATGAAAGAGTATCCTGAGGATGTGCGCGTGGTGATACGCTACACACCATTTCACGGCCAGATCTCGGAAGTTTCAATTAAGCTTCTTGAGGCCGCACGCATGCAGGGCAAGTTCGAAGAGGTTCTGCAAGCACTTATCGTCTACCAAAATGCATGGGCCTCCCATGGCAATGCAAATGTCCAAAAAATCGGCGAGATTGCAGGCGGCGCGGGATTGGATATCGAAAAGGCAATGACACAGATGAAGTCGCCTGACGTCATTGCAATATACAATCAAGACAAGGCCGATGTCGAAACGGTTGGCGTGCAACAAACGCCGACGTTCTTTGTCAACGGCAAGCCTCTAGACCCCTTCGGATTTGATGAATTGCGCGCGCTGGTTGCGTCGGAAGTCGCTGCAAGCAAATCATAATCAGACAGCGACAAGGAACAATATCATGAAATATGCTTTCATCACCGCCATCGCCTTCAGCGCCTTGATCGGACTGCCCACAGCCTCGACCGCAGGCTCGCAAGATGTTGTTGTCGAAGGCGCGTGGTCGCGCGCCTCGATTGGGACAAAACGCCCCGGCGTGGCGTATCTGACGTTGCGCAACACGGGCTCGGACCCAGTCTCTCTCGTGGGGCTGGAGACGCCCTTGGCCATGATGCCTGAGATTCACGAAACGAAGACGGATGCCAATGGGGTAAGCTCCATGGCTCCGGCCGGCGAAATCACAATTCCTGCAGGTGAAAGCGTCTCACTTGAACCAGGAGGTAAACATGCCATGCTAATGAAGTTGCAACGAAAAATGGTTGAAGGCGAAAACTTTTCTTTGACATTCAACTTCGCCGATGGCGGACAGCTCACAGTCAATGTCCCCATTTTGGGCGTTGCGGCGCGAGGACCGCAGGATTGACACGCACAAGATCGCTCCTCACTTTAATTGCGTTTGCGAGCTGCATACTTGGTGTCGCACTTTTTATTGGCTGGTGGAGGGTGGACGGCCCTGGCGCACCTGAGCCGGGTGGTGCGCGCCCTCTTCCACTTTCCCAGATGGCATTTCAGATGACTGACCAAGACGGGGAAACCGTTGGGCCCGCCACGCTATTGGGTAGTCCCTCCTTGGTGTTTTTCGGATTCACATATTGCCCCGATGTCTGCCCCACAACACTGTCAGATATCTCAGGGTGGCTCGACGATCTAAGCGACGAAGCTGCGCAATTGAAGGTTATTTTCATAACCATCGACCCCGCACGCGATAGCGGTACGGCCTTGGCCGACTATGTAGGTTCTTTTCACCCAGCTATCCAAGGTTGGAGCGGCACACCTGAAGAAACGGAACGTGCAGTAGCGGGTTTTCGCGCGAGCTATGAAAAAGTCGCAATAGAAGATGGGGACTACACAATGAACCATACGGCCAGCGTCTTTTTATTCGCTGCCGACGGGCAGTTTGTCACCACCGTCGATTACCATGAACCTCGTGAGTTTGCGGTGCCAAAAATCCGCCGCGTCCTTGAAACAATAGGAGACCCCGCCAAATGAAATCCTTCACGCTTGCCGTAGCAGTTGCTATTTGCCTTGCCTCTCAGGCACTCGCTGAGGCCACATCCATTGACGTCAAAAAGACCAGTAGCTGTGGATGTTGCCTTGCCTGGATGGATCATCTTGAAGACAACGGCTTTGGCCCCACGGGCGAAGACATGTTTGCAGGGCTTCTTGTTCGTTTCAAACTCGACATGGGTGTGCCGCAACGTATGGTGTCTTGCCACACGGGCTTAGTAGAGGGCTACGTAATTGAGGGGCATGTTCCAGCGGATGACATTCGCAGACTACTCAGCGAGCGACCTGACGCGATCGGTCTTGCTGTGCCGGGAATGCCACTCGGTTCACCTGGCATGGACCAGGGTCGCTGGCGGGAGGCCTATGACGTCTTCCTCATCAAAAACGATGGCACTTCGGAAGTCTACTCTAGCTATCCTGGCGACGAGTAGCTGGACATGGCGCGAAGGTTTAGCTTTGGTGTGCTCGGAACGGTTGTAGCCGTTGGCTTGGATCAATTCAGTAAACTGCTTGTCGTCAATAACGCATCCGCGTTAAGCGCAGGTTACTCCGTCCTACCGGGTTTTGATCTCGTCTATCACCGCAACAGCGGCATATCATTTGGCATGCTGAGTGGCGCCCCGTCATGGGCGCTAATTTTTCTTGCCGTTTGCGTCTGCCTCTGGCTGATAGCCTTGATTGCGCGAACGAAGGAGCGGTTGGAAGCCGTCGCGTTGGGGCTTATACTTGGAGGGGGCCTGGGGAATGCGATTGACCGACTAAGAGTTGGGGCAGTCACCGATTTTCTGGACATTTACATTGGCGAATTGCACTGGCCGGCCTTCAATTTGGCCGATGCAGCGATTTTCTGCGGAGGCGCTCTGCTAATTGCGCGACCTTTCTCAAGACACAGCAGAAACAAATAGTGGCGACTTAGAGACCTCTTGCGCCTCAGACAGGCCAATCAATTTGGTTTTTGAAGGCCGCAAGCGTTGCGTCGCTGACATGGTGTTCAATGCCTTCTGCGTCTCGCACAGCTGTTGCCTCATCGATCCCCAAACTCATTAGAAACGCGACCACAATCCTGTGGCGTTCGCGGCAAACTTCGGCGAGGGTCCGACCCTTGTCGGTTAGAAATACTGAACGATACTTCTCTCGATGCACCAAGCCGGCCGCTTTGAGGCGTGAAATGTTTTTGGTAACGGTCGGGGCTTTAACCCCCAAACGCTCTGCAATGTCGACCGGGCGCGCCTCGCCGTGCAGGTCGATGAGTTCAGCAATCAGTTCAACATAGTCTTCCGCAATCTCACTTTCATGGGCGTTGCGCACATGCGCAAACCCGTCGGCCTGGGCTTCGGGATTGTTTGTGATGGGCGTGAAATTCTCACTTGGCTGCGGTGATCTCGTATTCATGTCGGGACTTTGACCTATCAATAAGAGATTGACAACAAGTTTGCCTTGGGTGAATAAGTTAGACAAGGCTAACTTTTTTATGGAGTGACTTGTGTCCCGGCACCTACAACGCGCGATCCTATCTATGATTATCACCCTATCGGTGATGGTAGGCCCTTCCATGGGGACACCCGCCAAAGAGGCACCGTGGCTTCCCGAAGCTGCCGCCTATCGTTTGACCCTTTTTTTGGGCAACCTTGCTCCGGTTCCTTGGGAAAAAGTGGAAAAAGCTTGGAAAGAACCCTATCGCGGATCTGACTATTCTGCCGGCGCCTTTGATTGGCTGGGACGTGAGAGCACTCTTGACCTAGACGCCATAAAAAGCGCTCTGGCAACGGAGGATCGACATGCCCTATTCGCATCAGCGACCCGTCTGATCGCCCTAAGAATCGACGAAGAATTGGATGTCGCTCTTACTGCGAATGACCCTTCCACCTCTGGTCAAGCCGTTGCACGAGCCAAAGAAATTTACCGCGCATTTGCTGATCATATCAAAGCGGCTGATCCTGCCAGCGCCCGTTCGTTGGGGCGCGCCTGGTTGGAACTCATGAATGCGACAGGTTCGGCGCGTGTGCTCGGTGCTGGCGGTGTAGAGCAGAATACTGAGGTGATGTTAGCGGCGCGCAACGAGATTTCTTCATATTTGGCGGCAAACTATCTTGTCGCAGACTTAACTCCGCGCGCGACACTAACTGCCTTGCCCGAACTGATTGCGCGGACGGGGCAACCCGTCACTCTGCCTGCAGCCTTGCCGCCGGGAACCGACCTGTTCGATCAGGATCCGCTGCCGCTTCTGGTGTTGAATTTCGAAGAACAAGGGATCGACGAAGCCGATCTGCCCCTCATTGCCTATGGTGACATGTTGTTTGACAGCGCAAATATTTTCGGCGGACCGGCCAAAGAACTGGGTATTGCCTGTTCTACTTGCCACAATCGCTCCGACATCAATCAGCGTTTCTTCATTCCCGGCGCGAGCCATCAGCCTGGTGCGGTGGACGTGGATGGTGCTTTCTTCAACCCGATGTTCAACGACCGCCGCGATGACCCGATCGATATTCCCAGCCTGCGAGGGCTTCGCTTCACTGGGCCATATGGACGTGATGGAAGATTTGGCTCAATTAGGAATTTCACTCGCAATGTAATCGTGAATGAATTCGCAGGCGAAGAACCCACGCCCCTCATTCTGGACGCATTGGTCGCCTATATGACCGAATTCGACTTCCTGCCCAACTCCATGGTCACGGGTGAGGGCCAGTTGACTGATGCCGCCCCCGAGGCTGCTCGCCGAGGCGAAACACTTTTCAACCAACCCTTTGACGGCATGGGCGATCAATCTTGTGCTAGCTGTCACACCCCTTCAGGGAATTTCCTAGACAGAAAATCGCATGATATTGGCTCTGTGGCTCCCGCCTACGACGGGTCGTTGGCTGGGGCCATGGACACGCCAACTCTACTCGGCACCGTTTACACGGCACCTTATTTCCACGATGGTTCGCTACCGACACTGGCAAGCGTGGTGGAGTGGTTCAATGACACCAAGGGCCTCGGCCTTACCGAAGCTGAACTGTCAGATTTGACCGCCTATCTCGAAACGGTTGGGGCCGCAGACGAACCCTATGAAACATTCGATGCCGCAAACACGCCTTTCCGATTGGCATTCGCAGAGCTTACGACCTTCGCCTCGACCCTCGATACGCTTCTTCCCAAACGCGATGCCAAGCACATCTTGATCTTGACTGATACGGTCGCCACAGATCTGGCTGCGGATGCTGGCACGATGGCCAATCTCTCGGCGCGACCCGAAATTTATGCGCTTGCAAACAAGCTCACTGAGGTTGGCACCGCCGTACGAGGTGAAGACTGGGCGAGTGCACTGACCAATTGGAACCAATTCAAAGAAGATGCCACAGCACTAGAAGAAAGGGCGTACTAATCATGCCGCGTTTGAACCGCCGCAACCTTCTCATCCTCGCGAGCGCAGGATTGGCCGTACAATTGACACCTGCACTGGCGCAATCCGCGCCGTTGCGTCTGGCATTCATCCCTCAGGAGAACCCTGACAAACTGCTGGGCGATATCGAGATAATTACGACTTGGCTGAGCTCAGAAATCGGTTTGCCGGTCGAAGGGTTTGTGACCATCGATCACGCAGCCGCGGTCGAAGCGCTGCGCAACGGTGACGCCGATATCTCCTTCATGGGAGCAATGCCCTTCGTACTCGCCGAAAATGAAATCGGTGCCATCCCACTCTTGTCGGAAATCTATCGCGATGCACCGAGCTACACTGGGCGGATTTTCGTGCGCCACGACAGTGGATTTAAAACGCTGGCCGACCTCGAGGGCAAGGACATCGCATTTGCCGACCCAATCTCGGAATCCGGTTACATGTACCCCCTCTCGGAGTTCGAGCGCGCAGGGCTTATTTCCGCCCCCTCCGCGGCGGAAGACTTCTTGGGCCGCATCTTCTTTGCGGGCGGCTATCAACAGGCGATGCAAGCCATGGCAGAGGGTTTGGTCGACGCCGCCGGCGCCAGCCAATACGCCGACCTTCTGCTCACTCCTGAACAACAATCACAGGTCACATGGATCGCAGAAAGCGATCCCATCCCAAGCCATGTTGTAATCGCGCGCCCTGAGCTAGATGCCGAGCTTCGTGCACGCTTTGTTGCCGCTATGATGAAACTCAATCAACCCGAACACCAAGAAAAGCTGCGCCATCTCTACGGTCCCGATGGCTATGTCGAAACCGACCCTTCAGTGTTCGATGACGTGCGTGACATGGCGCGGCGCTACGGGCTGCTATGACAAAAAACACCGTTCACATCGAAGACCTGAGCTATTTCCATACAGGAGCACAAACACCGTCCATTGACCAGCTGTCTCTTGACATCGCGGAAGGTGAATGCGTTGCCCTCCTGGGTCCCTCCGGCGCGGGTAAAACCACCTTGTTGACGCTGCTGGACGGGCGTTTGCGAAACTGGCTGGGTCAGGTCAGTGTTCTTGGCACAGATTTCGATCCCGTTTGCTCCCTTCCGCTGTCCAAACGTGCCGATACAGGTTTCGTCTTTCAGGAGTTTGGGCTTGTCGAACGCTCGACGGTAATCCGTAACGTCTTGAACGGGAGGCTTGGGCGGATGCCCTTTTGGCGTGCACTGCGGGGGAAAGCCTCCGACTTGGACCTGGAGGTTGCGCTCGCAGCACTAGGAAATTGTGCGATCGCCGATCTCGCGGAGCGGCGCGTTGACACGCTCAGCGGCGGTCAACGGCAGCGGGTGGCCATCGCGCGTTGCCTCGCACAGGAACCAAGATTGATCCTTGCGGACGAACCCGTGAGCAACCTTGATCCCGCGCGCGCGGAGGACATCCTATCGCTGCTCAAAAGCGCCGCTCAAGCGCGCGGCGCGACGACGGTATTCTCCTCGCATCAACCCGATCTGGCGCGCCGCTTTGCCGATCGCATTATTGGGATGCGTAACGGCAGGATCGCATTTAGTGTTCGCCCACAAGAGCTGTCCGAAGACGCGACGTCGGCACTCTACGGAGACGCCCAAAACTCATCCAGCGCAAAACTCAAGGTTGTAAACTGATGCGGTCACGTGAATTTGGGGGATTTCTGACTGGGGTTTTGATTGCCTGTGCCGTGCTTTGGTCCCTGCTGACTTCTGACGTTGAGCTGTCGCGACTGCTTTCTGCCGGCCCGCGCATTGCAGATTTTTTCGGCCGCATGTTCCCGCCGAACTCGACGGTTATGAACGAGATCTGGAAGGGGAGCGCCGAGACGTTGCGGATTGCGATACTTGGCACGCTTGGCGCCATATTCCTATCCGTACCGCTGGGAATTCTCGCCTCAGAGACAATGGTGCAACCCGTCGTGCACCGCGCGGTGCGAACTCTTCTGGCATTTGTGCGCGCTATCCCCTTGATACTTGTGGCGATGCTTATGGTAAGCGCGGTTGGGCTTGGCCCTCTACCTGGCATTATCGCTGTTGCCTTCCACGCGTCAGGGATGCTTGCCAAGTTCTACGCCGAAGCCATCGATGGTGTTTCACGCGGCCCGATTGAGGCGCTTGAAAGTGCGGGAGCGGGACCCTTGTTGCGACTTCGGCATGCAATCTGGCCACAGATGGCGCCGGTAGTCGCTCGCGACACAATTTTCCGTTTTGAGCTAAACCTGCGTGAATCGCTCGTGTTAGGGATCGTTGGGGCCGGTGGGATCGGTTTCTATATTCAAAGCTACATACGCTCTTTCCAGTACGACAAGGCAGCGAGTGTAACGATGGCCGTAATTGTAATGGTAGTCGTCATTGAAGCGTTCAACGTATTCCTCAGACGCCGTTTCGACTGACAATTTACCATAAGCTAATTGATTTTTCGTAACTCAGACATTCACCAATTTTCGAAACCACGCTCAAATATCTCTTGAACCTAAAGGCCCTTGAGGGAGTACAGATGGAGCGGAAAAAGAAGAGCTGCCAATGAAAATTCCTCCCATACTACACGTCGCCGCTGCCGCCGTCATCGCTTGGGCTCTGAACAGATTTGTTCCCATTTGGCAATTTGGAGGCGCGTTCGCTTCTTCTCTGGCCTGGGTTTTCGGCATAACTGGGGCAGGTTTCCTCATCGTAGCCTTGAGTAACTTTCGCTCCAATGACACGACCATAGACCCTCGCGACCCCTCCAAGGCGCAGCATCTTGTGGTGACAGGCGTTTATAGGATTACGCGCAATCCGATGTATGTGAGCATGGCGTTTTTGCTGGCGGGTTGGTGTTTTTATCTCGGCAGTATTGCCTCGTTCTTGGTCCTGCCCTTGTTTGTTATTGTGATCAATGAAAGCCAAATCAAAGGGGAAGAACGCGCACTACTCCAAAATTTTGGGGCCGAATACGAAACCTATAGAAAACAGGTAAGGCGGTGGCTTTGAGCAACAATGCGCCACGGAGCACTAGATCGCTACTATAGGTGTTCCGAGACGAAGCTCTCATGCGTAGATTTCAATCGGCGTCCCATCACGTACCATCGCATAGACCTCTTCAATTTGCCGGTCGGTGAGGGCAATGCACCCGGCTGTCCAATCTTGCTTGTTCATCGGGTCAACGCCCTTTCTCGGACCCCCATGGATAAATATATCCCCACCGGGCGATTTTCCATTGGCTTTCGCAAAGGCACGGTCAGCGGCATTGGGGTAGGAAATACCAATCGACAGATGAAATAGACTGTCGGGATTGTGACGGTCGATTGTATAGGTTCCCTCGGGCGTGCGCCCATCCCCCTCGAATTGTTTATGCCCTTCAGGGGAAAAACCAAGTCCGACGGGATAGGTCTGAAGCACGCCCTCCTTGCCATCGAGAACAAGCACTCTCTTTGACTTATACAGGCGAAGGCGCGCAACCTCCGGTCCGGTGTAAGTGCTAAACTTGCTCGCACATCCTGTCAGGAATACGGACACCCCCCCCAAAAGGATGAAACGTCTTGGAAATTTGTCGACCATCATCATGCGGTGCCTTTTTGTGCGTGGTCTACTCTTGCGTCGGTATCGTAACACCGAAGCACGATCAATGCCCGTGCGCCAAGGCTCCCTGAGCCATATCCTCACCGAGCCGGTTGCCGCCTTTGGGCCGCGTTTGGTCATCCTTTGCGTTCAGAAGCCGCAACGCGTTGGCAACCACAAGAAGGGATACGCCTACATCCGCGGCAATTGCGCCCCACATCGAAGCCATGCCGAAAGCGGTTGCCGCCACGAAAGCGGCTTTGGTCGCAAGCGATAGGCCGATGTTTTGCTTGATAATCATCATGGTGCGGCGCGAATGGCCGATCAGCCATGGCACCTTGCCAATATCATCGGTCATTAGCGCGATATCCGCTGTTTCGATTGCGGCATCCGAACCGACAGCGCCCATGGCAATACCGTAATGCGCCCGCGCCATCGCGGGGGCGTCGTTCACGCCGTCCCCAACCATAGCAACGGTATCGAATTGCGTGACCAACTCCTCGATGGCTATGACTTTATCCTCAGGCAGGAGCTCGGCGCGCACCTCGTCAATGCCCACTTCTGCGGCCACCGCGCGCGCTGTTGCCGCGTTGTCTCCCGTCAGCATGACAACTTTTTCGACGCCCTGTGCGCGAAGACGTGAAACAACACTCTTGGCGTCTGGACGGATGCGGTCGCGCAACTCCAAGATGCCACTGACTCCAGCTTCGTCGCCGACGACCACAAGCGTGCTTCCGGCCCCTTCGATGCGATCACGGAGTGCGGCAGGGATCGCGGAACCGAACCCTTTTTCGGCGGCAAATCGGTCCGACCCTAACCAAATCAACCGGCCGTCCATTTCGCCCTCAAGGCCTCGGCCCGGCACGTTTCGTGTGTTCTCAGCCGCAGCAAAGGAAAGACTGTCGTGTTCAGCGCGACGCAAAATTGCACGTGCAAGCGGGTGAGACGAGCGTGCTTCTAAAGCCGCAGCGCGCATCAACAGATTGCTATGAGATGCGCCACCAATTGGGTAGACTGCCGCGACTTCGGGCTCACCCATTGTAATCGTACCCGTTTTGTCCATCGCCAGCGCCTTTGTTCGGCCAGGTGCTTCAACATAGGCCCCTCCCTTGATCAGCACCCCATTTCGAGCCGATGCAGCGAGGGAAGCAACGATGGAAACGGGCGTGGAGATTACCAATGCACAGGGGCAAGCGATAACAAGAAGGACCAGCGCGTTATAGAACCAGTCCTCCCAATCTCCCCCGGACACCAGAGGTGGAACCAAGGCCAGAACGATGGCAAGGACCATGACCACCGGCGTGTAGACACGGGCAAATTTCGACACCCATTGCTCTACCTCGGCACGGCGCGCGTGCGCATCACCTACCATGCGGATGATTTTTGACAGCACGGTGTCGGACGCAGCCTTGGTAGCTCGAACGGTTAGCGTACCCTCGCCATTGATCGTGCCCGCGTAAACCTCGTCGCCCACGTCTTTGGGGACCAAGGCGCTTTCGCCCGTGATGGGCGCCTGATCGACGGCCCCCGCCCCGTCGACAACCTCTCCATCGAGCGGAATGCGGTCACCCCCACGCACAATAAACCTTGCACCGATTGCGACCACAGCGGCAGGGATGTCAGCTTCGGAGTTGTCGTCATAAACCACGCGGGCTGTTGGCGGAGCCAGATCAAGCAGGGCAGACACGGCGTTGCGCGCACGACCAACGCTCCAGCTTTCTAAATAGAGCGAAAGCGAGAAGAAAAAAGCGACAGTGGCGGCCTCGAAGAACTCGCCGAGCGCGATTGCGCCAATTACGGCCACCACCATCAACAGGTTCATGTCAGGTGACAATCGTCGCGCAGAGGACCACGCTTTGGGTGCAACCAGCCACACGCCGAACAAGATCGCGGCGGCAAACAGCGACATCTCAACTATCGGCATGTCAGCCTCGCCGTGGCCGGAGAAGATACCGATGGCCCCGCTGATGCCGGTTTCGACGAGATGATAGGTAAACCCGGCCGCCCAAAAACCGCCGCTAAGCGCAGTGAACAGTTTCTGCTTTTTAAGATGAGCCGCCTGATCCGCACTGGCGTCGTCGGCATCCCACACCTTTGCAACCATACCGGTGGTGCCAACAGCTGCAATAATCACCTCGGAGGATGGGTTCGTTCCACCGTCGAGCACTGTCATGCGTGCATTGATGACGTCAAATGCCAGAAACTGCTCACCGCCAACCTCAGGGCCGATAACACGGTTAAGGATTGAAACTTCTTCAGCACAGTCCAACCCAGCGACATGGAAACTGCGGCCGTCCGAGGCCTTCACCTGCGTCACCTCCACAGTTTTATCTCCACAACAGCTTCCACATGCTTCTCCCTGTGTAGTTGATTGAGCGTGCGCAGGCGAAAGGCTGTCATGTGGCATTGGAAATTCCTCGGATTCGCATTGATGCATCCTGATTACTTCCTAAAGCAACTAGAGGTTCAAGAGTTTATTAACTCCATACTCTCTAGGAAAAAGAGCCGTATTTCTAAGTTTCGCGGCGTAGTTTTCCCACAGGTCACTCCTTCCGAGCACCATAACCACAAAAGAATATCTGAAAATTTCGACTCCGCACATGCTGAATGCGCACTATATTGCGTGGCTAAATCGTGTTCCACGTGGCCGATATCTGGTCATGAACTTGCAAGAGCGCGTCGGACAAAACATTCAAGATGCTCGGCGGGCCAAAGGGCTCAGCCAGGAAGCTCTGTCGTTTGCTGCGGGCCTTAGTCGCAGCTATATGGGCAAGCTCGAAAACGGCCGAAATGCCATGTCTATTTCTGCGTTGGAAAGCATCGCCCTGGCCCTTGGCGTTGATCCGAGCGAGTTGGTTAAACCGCGGGCCCGTACCTAGTAACCCTCACCTAACACGTAACAAGTAAGTCATTTCATGAGTAACAAGCGCCTAACAGCCTTTCCTATCAGGGAAGGTGTCACGGAAATATCAGGGTCTTCGAGAGTGGTCTGGCGTGATTATCGCTGGAACAATAGCCAAGTAACGCGGACGTGGTTTGTCCGCCCTGATTGCGTTGAAAAATCAGAAATAGAAGTTCAGATCATAGAGCATCCCCTAAATTCATCTGAGCGCAGTTAGTAAGAAAACCATTCAGTGTGGTCCATGTTGCCCTCGAAATCACCGTATTCAATCATCACCGCACGATGGGATGAATGGTTCCGGCTGCTGCGTTGCGGAAACAGAATTGTCTGATTGTTTTCACTGTCAAAACTGATCGGCCACGACGCGCGTGACCCGCTGACACGAACGGTGTAGTGGCATCGTTTGTTTTCGTGGTCACATGAGCGGACGTACCAACTCCATTTTCTAGGTTCGTCGTCCCGCTTGTAGCTCCGAGCATAGAACCAAAGGACCCGTGTCTTTCGAAGCCAAGCATGCTCTGGCACCGAAATATCCAACTCTGCGTTGCCACCCTCCCCTCCCAGTTCAACCGGCAGGGCCGCAAAACTGCAAATTCCAAACGGAGGGCGTACAGGCCAGGGCAATACACGGCGGACCATGGTTGCGTAGGCAGCTGAACACACTGTGCTTGGCGGAAACCCTCCAGCCATACAAAGCATGATAGCGCAATCCATATCGTACGCGCGTGTTGCCTTGGTCGAGACAGGTAGGATCGCAGCTGAAAGGATAAGACTATAGACAAGATGGCGCATCGGACCTCCGGATTTTGCACTCCTCCTGGCTCAATCTAGGGATGTATTTATCAAAATTCCATAATTATAAATTAATTACGTTTTATATATATTGACTCTAACTATAGTTTCCGTGTCCTTTGCATCATGTATGAAGGTCTCTCGAAGGGAGGGACCATGTCGATAGCAAGAAATCTGATTCTCATCACACTGGATGGTGTGAAAGACCTCATTGCGAGGAATGTTGATTTCACCTGTCGATATGAGCTCGTGGGGGGCACAGGTGACGGCAAGCCGCTTTACCAGTGCATCTATTCAGTTGGGGACGAAGAACTCATCCTGGTCGCAGCCAAGGTCCAAAAGCACGGGCCCAAAGTACGCCAATTCGCGCTTTGGCCTGGGCTCGTCAATCACCATGTCAAATATGGTGACGGCCGCCCTGTTTCTATCAATCTCGATTTCCGCGACGCCCCAGAGGGCGAAGGCGGACCTGATGGTGATCGAACCTGACGGTACCGTCAGGACTTCCAACTGGACGTATCATGGACAACATGCGGCGGCGATCACACAAGACACGCGTCCGCCGCCTGTTGAGGCTGCCAACGCGATCCATGGGGCCATTCGTGCCACATCTGAACGCCATGCATCCAACCGAAGCCTACAGGCCGCGGGCCTGACCCCAACACAATGGCATGTCTTATTTCAGGCGCTGATCGAAGCTGAAAGCAGCTACAACCCGTTCGCCAAAAGCCCAAAAGGAGCTTATGGGCTTGGCCAATTGATGCCTGCAACTGCACGTGAATTGGGAGTCGATCGCACTGACCTCAACCAAAACCTCGAAGGTGCTGCGCGGTATCTTCTCGCCCAACTTGCCGAGTTCGGCAGCATCGACTTAGCTCTGGCCGCCTACAATGCAGGTCCCCATCGTGTCTCAGAATATGGCGGCGTCCCACCCTTTTCTGAGACGCGAAAATACATTGCTCGCATTCACCGAATTCGCGCGCGGCTCTCCGAACAAACACCCGAAAAACCCGCGGCTCGACTAGCGATGCGGACCGGTACTCGTGCGCCACTCGTCATCGAGCTGAACTGACCCCAGATAGGAAATCTATGATGAACTTCAGTCCAAAATACCTTTATGCCAACGTTTTAGCCCTCTCGTTCTTCGCACGTCCCGTACACGCTCAAGACCTCTCACCAATCCAGTCTATGCTCGAAACGGTTGAAGCGGCTCTCACAGGTCCCATTGGAATTTCTGTGGCCACTCTGGCCGTAATCGGTACGGGATTTATGTGCATGATGGGACGGTTGAACTGGGGCTGGTTTGCCTCGGTTATCATTGGGATCGTCTTGATTTTTTCGGCGGGTACCATTGTCGATGGCTTCACCTAAGAGCCGACCCGTGTAGTTTAATTCAGTTGTGAGTGTTTAATGGTAGAACGATCCCCTCTTTTTCTGGGACTTGCCCGACCGCCAAAATACTTTGGCCTGCCTGTGGGTTACCTTGTGGTTTTGTCTATGGGCGTGGTTTTGCCGTTCATTTGGACCAAGTCTTTGATTTTCTTTTTGATCGGGATCATCGCCTATCCGGTTCTTTGGTTTGTGGCGGATAAAGAACCCCATTTTTTCGAAGTACTTCGAGTGTCCTACGGGTCGGTTCGTTCGACGAAAAACCGATCTGTTCATGGGGGGGATAGCTTTGGTGCTTGATGGCTGCAAATCTACCTCCCCCGCTTTTGTGGCGGCAGATGGTGGCGTCTTTTCCAACGAGAGTTTTCTCGCAGAGCACCTGCCGTATTTCGCACAGGCGTCAGACAACATCTTGATCCTGCGTGAGGGTGATCTGATGGCGACCCTGCGCCTTGATGGTCTCAATCCGATGACTACGCCAGGGGCGGAACTTGATGCCTTGCGCAGAGCTGTTGCGGCGATCGTGTCCCAAACTGGCGACCATTTCGGCTTTTACGTGCATCGGGTATCGGTGCCACAGGACCTTTCGCTGCCCCCCATTAAAGGTGACAGCTTTGCCGCAGAAATAGATCGGCGCTGGCAGCACCATGTCGCTGGCTTAGGGCCAAAGAAGACACAGCTTTATCTCACGATCTTACGTCGCCCAGAGATAACGTCACGCCTGCCATTCCTGCACGGCCTCGCCCGCAAGGGTTGGGTCAAAGATCGCGAAGCGCGGATGCAGGAGTTGAACGAAGTCGTTGGATTCTTCGACGTGGCGCTCGCCAATGCCAAGCCAAAGCGCCTGACCTCCACCGGCGGCGAATGGCTTGGGTTTTTGAACACACTGAACTCGGGCGTGTTTGCACCTGTCGCCTTTGGTCAAGGCGCCCTGCCCCTTTCGCATCAATTGGGGGATGTCCGTGCGACATTTGAAGGTGACACCGTCCGGATCAAATGTGCGATGACCGGTTCCACTCGATTTGGGGCCTTGTTCAGCATCAAGTCCTATCCTGCACTGACGGATGTCACGCTGCTCGACGGTCTGGACTTGCCGCTCGACATGGTAATCACCAATTCGTTCACCCCGATCCCGACGAACATCATGGCTGAGCGTATCCAGAGGATCATCCGGCAGATGCACGCCTCAGACGATGCAGCCGTGTCCCTTCGTGACCAACTCGCGATTGCGGCCGATGACCAAGAGGCCGGTCGCATTGCTTTCGGAAACCATCACATCTCCATCGCCATCTATGCAGAAAGCCGCGATATACTTGAGCGCGCCGCGGCCCAGATAAAGCGTACGGGTCAGGAAATCATGGCCGTTATTGTACGCGAGAACATGGCGCTAAAGGCAACCTACTTTGCGCAGAACCCGGGCAATTTTGCCTACCGGGCGAGACGCACGCCCATTTCATCGATCAATTTCGCCGACTTCGCGGCACTTCATGGGTCTGTCGAAGGGCGGGACGCCGCTGACAGCCCGTGGGGTGCGCCCATCACCATATTGCCAAGCGTCGGAACATCCGGCTACCGCTTCAATTTCCACGAGGCCGGCGACGTAGATAAGGAACCAACGGTTGGTCACACCCTGGTGCTGGGTCGCACAGGCACCGGCAAGACACTGACAACCGCGTTCTTAGCGGCACAATCGCAACGCGCAGGAGCAAGGCTGTTCTTCTTCGACAAGGACCGCGGGCTTGAAATGGCCGTGCGCGCATTGGGCGGCAAATATCACGAGGTCCGGGCCGGGGTGCCCACAGGCCTCAATCCCCTCGCCACCGAAACTGATGAGCGGGGCCGCGCCTGGCTGTCGGACTGGTTAGGAACTCTCCTGTCCACACAGGGCACCCTGACTGGCGAACAATCGCGCCATATCCAAAGTGCCGTCCGCCAAAACGCCGAAGCGGGCTCTACACTGCAATCCTTCGAGAGCTTCGAGACACTGTTTCGCGCGCTCGACGACGGCGGCGAGCTGCAATCGCGCGTCGGAGAATGGGCTCCGGGTGGACGCTATGGCTGGGTGTTTGCCCCGAACGATTCAGGCCCCACCCTGGCAATCGACAGTGACATTGTTGGGTTTGACATGACTGAAATCCTCGATATGTCGACCGAGCGCATGGCGGTGCTTTCCTTTATCTTTCGCCAAATTGAACGCGTGGTAGAAGATCGCCGCCCAACCATCATCGTGCTCGATGAGGCCTGGAAGCTTCTTGATGACCCATATTTCGGCGCGCGGCTTGAAAACTGGCTTGTAACGCTTCGCAAGATGAATTGCGTCGTGGTGATGATGACGCAATATCCCAGCCAGCTACGCGATGCTCGGGTTGGCAAAACCATCGTCGAAACTGTCCCCACCCAAATTCTCTTCCCCAATGATCGCGCTGCGCCGGCTGACTATGACTTCTTACGCGTCTCGGAAAAAGAAGCCGATCTTCTCACGCAGCCAACAGCAGGTCAGCGCATCGCGCTGGTCCGCTCTGCCGGCGACAGCCTCTTTGTCGATGCTGATCTGTCCGCCCTTGGGGATCTGGTTGCAATTTTGGGAGGTGGACGGACCGGAGAAGCGCAAGTCGGATCTGATTGGCGCACAAACCCTGACTTCTGGAGAAAACCATGCGTGTGACCTTGTTGATGATCATCCTTATCGGCGTCGCTGCCTGTGAAAACTACACTGAGAAAACCTCCCCTTGCTTCGGGAAAAACGGAGAGGCCGTTGTCTCACGAAACGCGACCACGCCGTTCAGCTTTTCAAGCAAATCCCCCTACATCGATAGTGATTGTACATTCGAGCCGGTGCAGGGCGGCTGATGCGGGCCACGCTTCTCATATTTGCAGCCAAATTCTGTCTGCTTGTCAGCTTGCCTTTCGTCTCACTCGCGCAAGGTGTGCCGGTTCAGGACACTTCAGGTCTTGGGGAGTTAAGCGCAATTTTTGGTCAGATGGACGAGGACGCAACCACACAGCGTGAGGTTCTGTCCACTGAAGAGCAACTGGCTGAAATTCAGGCCGAACAGCTAAATGTGCTGGAAGAGATCACCGGTGCGATCACCGGACAGGGTTTCAATACCCAGTCGCTTGAGGAGTCGGCCAACTTCCCAGCCTCGGCGGTTTATCCGCCAGCCTCCATCCACCCGATGGACAGCCGTCTCTTCGGCGAGGGTCGCGAAACCATTGAGATGATGATCGTACAGGTCGCCGGAGAATATGCCGGATCACCAGGCGTGGCACGTGCTGGCCTGTCCCCCACCCAATGGCGCTGCCTATTCCAAGCCCTTATCAAGCAAGAAAGCCGGTTCAGCGTCGCTGCTCAAAGTCCGGTTGGTGCCTACGGTCTTACCCAACTCATGCCTGGCACGGCCTCTGATATGGGGGTCAACCGATATGACGTGATGGGAAACTTGCGCGGCGGTGCGCGTTACATCACCACTCAATTGAACAGCTTCGGGAACATCCCGCACGCATTGGCGGCCTACAACGCTGGGCCTGGTCGGGTGCACCAATATGGTGGTGTCCCACCCTTCCAAGAAACCCAAGGCTACGTGCGCAACATCTCACGTTTCTACAATGAATATTTGGCCGTGGTCGGAGGAGCAGATGCGCTTGGCACTCTGTCACCCGCCGATATGACGCTGGCGGAGTATTCCAACATCGCAGACGCCAGCCTCTATTACGCCGCTGATGCCAGTGCGACGACCGAGCAAGTGGTGAACCGTCTCGCGGCCATCATCCGGCAGATTGATGAACAGCCCAATGTGAAAGCCGCAGTCGAGCTCAACACCTACGCACGAGCCGAGATCGCCCGCATCCTCTCCCTGCGCGTTCGACTGATGGCTGCAAACCAGATGCGCGAGGCGGCCCATACCCAGCATCTCACCGTGGATCGATTGGAAGAAAGAGAATTCATGGCCATGGAGGTATCCCAATGAAACGCATTCTACTCAGCGCGGCCACCGCGCTTGCACTTTGCACTTCCCTTGCTCTTGTCACGCCACCAGCCTCAGCTCAAGGCGTGCCTACTTTTGATGGGCAAGCGTTGCGCCAGCTCCTCCTGCAGCTCGAACACATGGCCGAAGACCTCGGCATCCAGCATGAACAACTGACCACGCTGCGCCGTGAATTGGAAACCCAACTCCTGCAACTCGACAATCTCGAGGCCCAGCTGCGCTCCTTGATAAATGGCAACGGATTGGGCGAACTCTTCGCGTCCATCGACGAGTTCGAAGAGCTGCGGGGTGCCTTGGTCGGACCTCTCGAAACCCTGCAGGCCTTGTCTAGTGGCGATTTTACATCCGGATTTGTCTCCGGATCTGGATTGGCAAGCCAGGTCGAGACTGCACTCAACGGAACAGGGCTCACCTCTTCACAACTGTCGGATCTATCCTCCTCCACAGAACCCTCGGACAACCGCCTCGCAACCTCGGCAGGGGCCAGTGCCATGCTCTCGGTGGCAGCACAGGAGTCTCATGAGGAAGCCGGGGCCAGCCTTGAACGTTTGGAAACCATGGTGCGCGTCATCGATGATCAAGACGGGTTGAAGGCGGCGGTCGATCTCAACACCCGTGTCACCGCAGAGCTTGGGATCATCATGACTCAGATCTGGCGATTAGAAGCGGCCCAGGGCGTGAGCGCTGGCCAACTCGGTGTTGTCGATGCTGCCACTCTCGCCGCCGAACGGCGCTTTCGTTCCATGGAGGTGCCAGAATGACCCAACGTCTCGTAGTCGCGCTTGGTTTATTTCTGGTCTTCGTCGAAGTGGGTTTCGCGCAAACCTCAGGCAGCTTTGAAACCATGGCGCAGCCAGAAGAAACATTTGAGGCCTGCGTTGCGCCGCGTCCGCCACGCGAGCTACATTCCTTCGCCTTTGTCCGCAATGCCTATAGAGAAATCCTTCGCGTCATCGCCGCTGAGAAGGCAATCAAAACGCGCAACTGCGATTGCCAATTCAACGAGGCCGACTGGAACGCGGCAATCCAAGAACGCGATCGGTTCCAAACCTCTTCCAATCCAAAGTTCCCCTTCGATGTTATCGCACTTCGTAGACAAGCCGACTCTTTGGAAGCCGAGCTCGAAAAGGTTTGTTCTGATTAATGGGGATCATTCGCGACATACTCAGCGAGGTGGATAACGCCATCGATTCCGTTGCGGAAGCAGGGTTTATCCAAACGGCAGGCCAAATTGGTGATGTGATTTCCATCGGCTCGATCGTCTTGCTAATGCTACTGGGCGTCAACGTGGTAATGCAGCTGCGCCCCATGAGTTTCGGAAGTGGATTTGCCTTCGGAACCAAACTGGCCCTAGTTGGCCTCTTTGCGCAAAGCTGGGACAACTTCTCAGTAATCTACGGCATCGCAACAGACGTTCCGAATGCCATAGGCACCCGCATCCTGTCTCTCACGGCATCTGGCGACGAAGCCGGCGTCTATGAAAGCCTCGATTCAATGGTCAATCGCATCACCGCCTATGGCGATGCGATCGGGGACAACGCAGGCTGGGTCTTTGGCGCGGTTCTGGGCGCAATCTTCTTCGTGCTCTCGGCCATCTTCGCGGCTGTTACCGCGGGGATCATCGCCTTCGCCAAGATCGTCTTCACTTTGATGATCGTCATTGCGCCTTTCATGATCCTGGCCTCTCTTTTCAAACCCACTCAATCGCTCTTCGAGGCTTGGTCCCGCGCCACGGTCGGCTATGCTTTGATGCCAGTGGCCGCGGCCGGCGCCGCAGGCATCATTGTTGCAATTGCTGAAAGTATTGGAGCGTCTTCGGCCAATCCAGACAACGTATCCACGGTGAGCCTGATCCTGCCTTTCCTCGTCATTTTGATCCTCAGCGCGGGCATCATGGCGTCAGTGCCTTACATTGCCTCGAACCTGACCGGTGTGGTTGGGATCGCCTCGAATGCCGTCGGTCTCACGGGTCTCGCACGTCACGGCATGGTCAATGTAAGCGACTACGGCATAGGTGCAACTGCACGTGTCGCCACCGGCAAGACACCGCATGAATTGCGCCAAGCCACGAGCGATGGCGCTGTCAAATCCGGCCAGATAATCCGGCAAACCCCAGGCGCCGTCCTCGCGCGGGCCAAATCCATTCGCAGCTCCAACGAGGCCACTTAATCCATGAGCAAAACACGTGACGCATTCGAGGCTGATTTCATCTATGGACCTAGGCGGCGAGAACGGTTCGCGTATGCCGTGGCAGCGGCAGGCGTGGTCGTCGGGCTGTCTGGGTTTCTTGGTGCAGTCTCCCTTTTTCCACTCAAATCCGTCGAAACCTTCGTAGTCGTCGTCGACAAAGAAACAGGTGAAATGGACCGGGTGGCACAGGTCGCAGCCCTCACCCTCGACGAAAGCGATGCCATCATACAGGCCAACCTCGTTTCTTACGTCGACGATCGTGAAACCTATGATCTCACCGATGGCGCACAACGCATCAATTCGGTGCTCGATCGCTCCCAAGGGGATGCGGCCCGCACCTTGCGGGATCTGTGGTCTTCCACCAACGAAGACTATCCTATCTCAATCTATGGCCGCGAGACGAAGATCGATGTGGTCATCCGTTCGGTAAACCAAATCGAGCCCGGAGTTGCCCAGGTGCGTTTTACCCGGACTCTTAGACGCGAGCGCGACACAAAAACTGTGATCCGTCCCTACGTCGCGACCCTTGCCTATGAATTTCAACCAGAAACCCGGCAACGCCTGCAAGACGTGTGGGCCAACCCCCTTGGCTTTGTGGTCACTTCCTACCGCGTCGATGCTGAAACCCTTGAGGACTGATTATGAATTTGTTGCCTTTTTTACTCGTGGCACTTGCCTTTCCAGCCACCGCTTTCGCCGAAGTCACGCCAACAGGCGGCCCGCTCGATGTTCGCATCCGCTACGCCGACTACAACGAAAACCAAGTTTTCCGGATCGAGACTGATCTACGCCATTCAACAACGATCCACTTCGGTCGTGGGGAGCGGTTTGAGGCCGTGATCGTTGGCGACACAGAGAGTTTCCAGGTCGACCCAATCCCTGAGATCGGAAACGTATTGACCATAAAACCCCATATTGAAGGGGCATCCACCAACATGACGGTGATCACAAATCGTCGAAGCTATTCGTTCCATCTACGCGAAGGCTCGATCCCAAATCGGACGGGAATGTTTTTCGAAGTACGGTTTCGCTATCCGGAGGACGGACGTCGCACACAAGCCACCACAGCTAAAGGCTTTAAGGCTCCGCGAAACTACAACTACCTCGTCTCTGGCGACAGCGATTTCCGCCCGGCCACAGTCTATGACGACGGGCGCTACACCTATTTCACCTTCCCGGAAAACGGCCGCCAGCCCGCGATATTTAAAGCTGACGACATAGGTCGCGAACGCACCGTCAACTGGACCCAGGATGGCAGCACCGTCCGCGTGCTCGGTGTGAATGACAATTGGACACTGCGGATTGGCGACGAGGCGCTCTGCGTCGTGCGGGACCGTAGCGCAATCTATGTGAGTAACTGACCATGGCCGACAATCCAGATCTGCAAAAACGCCTCGACACGTTCAAGGAAGGCAAGACGAAATCTCGGCCCAGTGGCATCGGCATAGGAGCCTTGGCCATCGCTCTGGGACTGGGCGGTGCTGGGGTTGCCTATTGGCTGGCAACCTCTGCGCAGGATGCTCCCGCGCAACTTGAAACATCCGAAGTTACGCCATTTCAGGACGGACGCCCCAGTGGTGGGCGGCTTGAGTTTCCTCCTGATGAGACGGACCGTCGCGTAAATGACGCGCTGATTGCAGTTGAAGAGGCGCTAGAAGTGCCAGCTACATCGGCTCCCGAACCGAGCCGCGAGGTGCTCGACGAACTCGCCCGTCTGCGCGAGGCCCTCGCCGCCAGCCAATCCGAGCGCAATGCTGAAATTCAAGCCGCTGTCGGCGACCTGCGTGACGCGTTTGATGCCCAAAACAAGGCACTGGAGGGTCAAATCGCGGAACGGGAGCGCGAGTTGGCCTCGTTGAAAAGAGAAAACGCATCCCGCATGACCAGTCTGCGAAGCCTGTTGGATGCTGAGCGTGCGCAACGAGAAGCACTCGAGGCCGAGTTGCATCAAGGCGCCCTCATTGCAGATCAGCGGCTTCTCGAGGAACGACGACGGCAAGAGGAAGCGCAGCGACGACGAGAAGCTGAGCAAGAAGCGGCGGAAATTCTCACCGCGCAAATCAGGTCACCTGCCATTGTCTATACCGATGGCAATGGTTCTGAAACGTCCTCTCTGGGAACGCCGCAAACAAAATCATTTGAACAGGGTGCACCTCTCACCGAGAACGAGGCCTATCTGCAAACCGCAGCTCGTCCGCTTGAGGTCGAGGAAGCCTCCCGCATGGCATTTCCAGATCGCACCCTCGCCCAAGGTTCGGTCGTCCAGGCTGCGCTGCAAACAGCAATCAACAGCGACATGCCCGGAAATGTCGTCGCGGTTGTCTCTGAACCCGTACCTGCGTTTTCCGGCGATCAAATTCTGATCCCGCGGGGCTCACGACTCTTTGGCCAATATCGCTCCGGTATCGAGGTGAGCCAAAAGCGCATCCTTATCCTATGGACCCGAATTTTGACGCCGGACGGCACCTCGATAGAAATCTCCGCCGTCGGTGGAGACCAGCTTGGTCGGTCCGGCCTGTCTGGCCAGGTAGATTCCAAGTTCTTTGAACGCTTTGGTGGGGCCGCTTTGATCTCAATCATCGGTGCCGCACCCTCCGTTGCTGCAGATCGGGTTCAAGATGATACTGCCGCAGATGTGCTCGCTAATGTTGGCTCGGATCTTTCTGATGCAACCAGCTCGGTCATAGCGGATCAAGTTTCATTGGCGCCAACAATCTATGTTGACCAGGGTGCCAGCGTAACCGTTCTTGTGGACAGGGACGTCGTAATCCATTGAACGAAACATCCCTGCCCACGTCCTATCTTGAACGCTACCTTGCGCCATACGAGCGCTGGTTGAGCGATGACGATGTGATTGAACTGGCCATAAACCCCGATGGCCGGTTGTGGATTGAACGGCGTGGATCCGCTGCCATGGAATACGCCGATCAAGTCGTTGATCCAGCTGATGCCATCAATCTCGGGACAACCATCGTTGGTGACGCCAAAGCCAAGGTCTCAGAGAACAATCCTTTGGTATCGGGCAAAGTGGAGTTTCGCGGCCGGCCTCTACGGGTTCAGGTCGTGATTGCCCCAGCCGTAGAGCAAGGCGCGGCGATTACCGTCCGGCTTTTTGGCAAGACTGACATCCGGACCTATGAGCCCGCCTATTTACAAGGTAAGGCGGTCTCACTGAACGATCTTCGCTCCGAGAAACTAAGTGGGGTTTCAAAACAGGCCGAGACCGATCTTCCAGGCGCACTTGGACTTTTGGTTGAAAACCGCCTCAACATTCTTGTGAGCGGTGGAACATCAACAGGCAAAACCACATTCGCGCGCCACCTTTTGACCCATGTTCCGAATTCTGAGCGGCTTATTACCATTGAAGACGCGTTGGAATTGTTCCCGCATCAGCCCAATTCTGTATGTTTTCTCGCGGACCGGATCAAGGAAAGTCCACGTTCAGCCGGCGCCCTCTTGCAGGCTTCCCTTCGAATGCGGCCGGATCGTATCGTGGTGGGTGAACTTCGAGGGTCAGAAGCGCTCACCTATCTAGAAGCGATCAACACTGGTCATGGCGGCTCCGTCTCAACGATTCACGCTGAAACGGCGGAGCTCGCGATAGACAGATTGGCAATCATGGTCCTGCAAGCAGGAACCCCACTGACTTTTGCCGAAGTCCAAACTTACATCCGAAAATCAATCGATGTGATTGTGCAATTGGGACGTGTTGATGGGAAACGGGGCATCGCCGAGCTACTAATTTTGAAATGACTTCTCCTCCGGACCAACCGGATACGTCCAAATGGGGGATGCGGCTTTGGCGAAGCTGCCACCCCTCCTACTTGCAGCCCGGAAAACTTTATTGACCTTACCGAACCGGAACCTTGCTGAGTGCCACGACATATCGAAGTATTCTAAGGGTAGGACCATGACGACTGAAAACCGGGATCCATTGACCAATGCTTTTGCCGCGTTGGAAACGTGTCAACTGTCGTTGAAAAAACTAGGCGACACTTGCTGCAGGAGCGAGAGAAGCTCCAAAATGATCATTTTGGTCGATGAGGTGACGGCGCTCAGAACTGCATTGGAAGAAATTGGCCCTGACTCAAATTTTCAACCTGAAGCCGTTTTCGAAACGATTGAAAAAGTGGGGACCGCACTCGGCGCGCTTTATGCGACATGCTGCACCCCGACACGTGAACGCCTATACACTGAAATGTTTAGGGCACTCGGTATCGTATATCGCGATACTTGGTGTCTGAATTCAGCCAGGAAATGATGCAGGGCTAGAATTTCTACGGGGGAGCTTCGCGTAAGTGAGTCATTCAACATAGGGGGCACGCAAACCCAGGGTAATTGCGGACGAATTCTGAAATGCTTCGCCGATGCTCATTTGCTTGGTATGCGAAGCTGAGTAACTGGGGCAGGTTCATTCAGTAAGCAGTTCGGACTTCTAAAAGCTTCGCGGCCCGATCATGGCAAACCGAAAAGATCTGGAGTGTCCTCGTCGCGTCGCCCACTCAACCCCTCACCAAGATGCAGACATGGGTGTTTGATCCGTGTCAGGCCTTTACGTCCCTCGAAGTGGACCAACCCACCTCTGGGCATGCGAACACTTAGGATCGGTGCCCCGCATATTGGACAAGTCCGTTTGAATGACGCGCCCTTCCTGCTTCCTTGACTATTCCGCAGCACCCAACCGCCACGGACAGAGATTGTTCGCCCCGTCACCAGTCGGCGGTTGTGGGCTTTTCGGTAATACCACCGTTCCGTCATCCTAGCCCCCTTCTTTCCTCAACTCTACTGCCGCTCGGTGTCGAACGTACGTAGAAGCCTTGTGGTATGGCCTCCTGCACCAGCCCGACATGCGAGATCAGACCCACAGCCCGACTGCCCTCTGTCAACGCAGCAAGAACCTGGATTACTTGGTCCAGTGTGCCCGCCCCATTCTCGGTGTCGAGGCTACCGAAGCCTTCGTCGATGAAGATAGTATCCATCCGGATTTTGCCAGACAGGCTCTCGACCACATCGGCGAGCCCAAGCGCCAAAGCTAGTGCCGCGATGAATGTCTCGCCACCGGACAGGGTAGCCGTTGGACGCGCTTTGCCAGTGTTGATGTCAAAGACCTCGATTTCGAGCCCGCGCTTGCCGCGCCCACCCGATGCCTCGAGCCCGCGTGCAAGCCGGTAGCGCCCGCGTGTCATAGGGTCGAGCCTCATGTTCGCCGCCCCGAGCACCTGGTCGAACATGGCGCCAATCGCGAAGGTTTCGAGCGTCATCTTGAAATCGTTCTTGCCATTGGCCAAATCGGCCAGCCCCCGAAGCGGACCGGTTTCGGATTCAAGCCGCTCGGTTTCGGCCAAGGCTTCGGCCAGCGATTTCTTGAAATTGGTCAGGGACGATACATCTATTCTGGACGAGGAGAGCCCATCGTTGGCGCCGTTCAATTCCTGGGTAGCATTATCGAGGGCCAGCTGAAGCGGGGCGAGGTCCGGGCGCTCGTGATCCGCACAAGCGGCCGTAGCGTTCTGCCATGTCGTGCGCGCCGCGATCAGACCTTCGCGATGATCGGAAACCGTTTTACGGTCGGTATCGAGGGTCGGAAAATGCGTTTTGCAAGCCTCATATCCTGCTTTGTCCAGCCCGACCTCAGCCAGCCGAGCGCCAAAATCCCCCAGCGACTTTTCCACGCGCAGCGCCAGCGCGTCGCGCGCCCGTCTTGCTGCTTCGAACTGCTCTTGAGCACGGGTAAGCGCTTCGCTGGCCGCTCGGTCTTCCTGCGTCGCCAGTTCCAGCGCCTCGGAGAGTTGTCTTTGCTCGTCTTGCAAAGCCTCCCGCCGTGCGACAACCGTCTCGGGCGTACGAAGACCTTCCGGCAGGGTCCCAACAACTGTATCGCGCTTGGCTCGTGCCTCGGCCAAAGCGGTCTCAGCCCGGCCTGCGACCGTGCGTGCCTTAGCCTCGGCGGCTTCTGCCTCGGTTACTTTCCGCTTGAGATCGGCCAACCGCTCCGCCATCGCGGCAATATCGACGGCCTCTCCCAGCTCGGCGACAGTGCCTTCCAACCGTACGATTTCAGATTCGAGTTCCGCCGACGGGCGATCAGGTCGTTCCTGTTCGTCCTGTGCCCGTTTCTTTTCGTCGAGCCGCGTTCGGCAATTGCCGAGTTCGCTTTCTGCCCGAACCCTGGCTTCGGTTGCGGTTCTCGCCTGTGCCTGCGCGTTACGAAACGCTTCGGTCAAACCAGATTGTTCGGGCGTGCCATGGGCCGTCGTAGGATGATCGTAGGAACCACAGACCGGGCAGGGCATCCCTTCGGTCAACTTTTCGGCCAAAATGATCGCCTGCGTGCGCGAAAGCCGTGCCTCGGCCTCAATCAAGGCCGCATCGGCGGCTTCCGCCACTTCGGTCTTTGTCGCCAGTTCGCTCGATGCGCCTTCGACCTTTTGTTCGGCATTCGCGACGGCTCCCTGCGCCTTTGCATGCGCCACTGCCTTGACCAGTTCCCGATTGACCTCGGCCAGTTCGCCAGTCAGCTTACCTCGCTCCGCCTCGGTCTTTCGCGCCTGTTCAAGCTCCAGATCGGTCACGTCGCGCTTAGACTGGAGCCATTCGCGTGCTTCTGCGGCCTCGGTCAGCGCCTTCTTCGCCGACGCTTCGTCCTTCGCAGTTTCATCAAGCGCTTTCTGTAGCTCCGCTGCCTGCCCGACCTGGTTCTCGATCGCCTCCAGCTTTATCAGGTCGGCCTGAACCTGCCGCCGTTGCTCCTCGCCCGACTGCACCTCGACCAGTTTTTGCGCGGCTTGCTCCTTCGCGCCAGTGGCGATGTTGAGTTCGGCTTCGGCCTCGGTGACGGCATTTACCGCAATCCGTCTGTCGTACTCCGCATCGTGCAAAGCCGTCTCAAGATCACGGGCTTGCAAGGCATTCTTGACTGCCTCAATCCGCTTGGCCAGAGCTTCGACCTCACCAGTTTTTGCCTCGAGGCCGTCAAGCGCCTGTCGCGCTGTATCGACGGCGGCAAAAGCCTTTTCGATCTGTTCGCCTTCGGTCAGCGCCTTGCGCGCGGCTTCGTTCGCCGCCTCTGCGATCTGCTGAATTCCCTGCTTCTCTGCTACCTTGGCTTCCGCCGCAGAAATTCCTAGTTCCAGTGCCTCGGCACTCTCGAAGCCGCGTTCCTCAAGCCGGGCTACATAGAGTGCACGCTGGTCGCGCAACGCTCCTTCTGCCTCTGAGGCTTCTTCCTTCAGCCGGGCAGCGAGATCGCGATAGATCTTCACGTCAAAGAGATCGCGCAGTATCTCGACCCGCGCATCAGTTTTTGCGGCAAGGAAAGTTTCGAACTTGCCTTGCGGCAGGAGCACTATCTGTCGAAACTGATCTGCCCCGTAACCCAGCAGCGCCTCGACCTCTTTCCCAACTACCGAGACCTTCTTTTCAGCAATGACACGGCCTGGCTGGCCCGGGCCAAGCGTGTCGACCGGGATCCCGGTGACGTCGAAAAGCGAGGCTTCTGCGGCGTCATCTGTGGTCCCTTCGCCGCGCGCCTTCGGGCGCTCTTGCGCCGGACGACGACGGATCAGATAGGTCTTGGCACCCAGTTCAAAGACAAATTCTACTTCTGTCGGTAGATCAGGCGCAGAGTGATCCGAACGCAGCGAACGTGGCTCCTGATCGGTCTTGGTTGGCGCCCCAAAAAGCGCGAAAGACATCGCCGAAAACAACGTCGACTTCCCAGCCCCTGTTTGGCCGTAGATTCCGAACAGCCCTGTCTCCAGCGCGGAGCGGAAATCCACCACCTCGGTTGTTGCGAACGGCCCGAAGGCTTGAAGCGATA
>JBOEGE010000013.1:0-10987 GCA_050633265.1 Paracoccaceae bacterium
AAAAACCCTGACGACGGACACTGTCGAGCATTATGATGCTTAGATCATACTGCAGCTTTATGACTTGGAGGTCATATTGACAATTTATGATTTAGAGGCCATATCCAATGGCAGGAGAACCGCCATGAAGCACCTCGTTCGTACATCAAAAAACTTGGGCCACGCAATTCGTCAGGCTCGGAAGGCAAAGAACCTTACCCAGAAGGAACTCGCCTCGATGAGCGGTGTCTGGCAAGAGACAATTTCCAAGATCGAAAACGGCAGCGGTGGAACCAAGCTGGAAACGGTATTCGATTTGATCGCGGCTTTGGATCTCGAAATAACTGTGACCGAGCGCAGTAAAGGCACATCAGACGGGCTAGAGGACATCTTCTGACATGGGCCGCAAGCGCAGCTACACTCCGCTGAACGTTTTCCTGAACTCGCGGCTCGTGGGCCAGTTGGTCCGTGAGCCTTCGGGCGGCGTCAGTTTCGCCTATGCGCGAGACTGGCTCGAATGGGAGCACCGGATGCCGGTGTCGCTATCATTGCCATTGCAGGAGAACCGCTACAGCGGCGCACCTGTCATGGCCGTCTTTGACAACCTGTTGCCTGACAGCGACCTCATCCGCCGACGGGTCGCGGAACGTGTCGGGGCTGAAGGCGTCGATGTCTTCAGCCTGCTGTCACAAATCGGGCGCGATTGCATTGGTGCGCTGCAGTTTCTGCCCGATGGGCAAGAGCCCCAGCCAATGTCCAAGTTAACGGGAGAACCTGTTGACGAGGCGCAGATCGGGGCCATTTTGGGCGACCTCGATCTAGCACCACTGGGTATCCGCCGAGAGAATGATTTCCGCATTTCAGTCGCGGGCGCGCAAGAAAAAACAGCGCTGCTTCGTAAAGATGGCCAGTGGATTGAGCCAACCGGCACGACGCCAACCACGCACATCATCAAGCCGCAAATTGGTAGGCTGCCCAATGGTATGGACCTGTCCGATAGTGTTGAAAACGAATACCTGTGCCTCAAACTGATGGAGGCGTTTGGGCTTCGGGCTGCGAATGTCGAAATGGCTCAGTTTGGCGACAAGAAAGCCTTGGTGGTTGAGCGGTTTGATCGGCGCTGGACGTCCGATGGCCGCTTGATCCGTCTGCCACAGGAAGATTGCTGCCAAGCACTATCCATTGTGCCCACGCAAAAGTACCAGAACGAGGGCGGCCCCGGGATCTCGGACATCATGGAACTCTTGTTGGGAAGTGATGACCCCAACAAAGACCGGTACGATTTTTTCAAAGCCAACGTCCTGTTCTGGTTGCTGGGTGCAACAGATGGTCATGGAAAGAACTTCAGCGTCAGCCTCTTACCCGGCGGCCGTTTCCGCATGACACCGCTTTACGACGTGCTGACGGTGCAGCCGACCGTCGACGCACGGCAGATCGAGCGGAAATACTTCAAGCTCGCTATGAATTTTGGAAACTCAAACCATTACAAAGTTGCAAATATCGTGGGCCGCCACATCGTGGAGACAGGAGTTAAATCCGGCTTGTCCCGCGCGGTCGTGCAGGGCCTGTTCGAAGAGCTGCAGGAGACTTCACAAGCGATCGTTGAGGCTACGTTCAATCAGCTTCCGGAGGGTTTCCCTGCGGCGTTGCTTTCTTCGATCGACGGCGCTCTGAAGGCTAGGTTGCACCTGCTGAACTAAAGCGGGTTGCGCCTGCCTGGTGCGAAAACGCGTCTATTCTGGTTCAAACGTAATCAGGTCAGGTTGGCGTGCCAAACTCAGATCCTCAACGCTGTGTTTCTGATTGCTGAACATAAGCGGGCACCCGTAGCAGACGCGGTGCAAGCCCCGCTTCAACAAGAAAATTCCCCTGCGCAAGCGCATTCCTCGCGAGGCAAGTTTCTCGCTGACAGCCCCTTGGTGCCAGCTTTGGTCATGTTCATCGAAACACTCAAAGTGAGGATCAAATAATGGCTACTCAAACTCTAAAACTGAACGTCAAATCCGGCGAAAAAGACGGCAAGAACTTCTGGGACCGCTGCGGCGTCCTCTTCGTCAACACCGACGACAGTGGCAACATCACGTCGATCAACGTCAAACACAGCATGTTCCCCGAAGTCGATATGGTCGCCTTCCCGCGCCGCGATGAAGATCCAGTCACTGAGTGACCTCAGCGCCAGGGCGGGTTTCCCGCCCTGGTCATAACTGCGCCCCTTGGCGCGACGCAGGTTTTGCGGGGTGCGAATCCCGCAAATAACTGCTAGCAATACAGAAAAAACAATTTCGAGTAGGGACAACCTGTCGTGAATGCCGTTGAAATCGAAGAAGCCATTTCCGCATTGGCGGAGCAACCGTTTGATGCGGTTGAATTTCCTTATGCTTTTCTGCTCGCCTTCGGCAACAAAGAGACAACGCTCAAACGGCTTCGCTCTGGCACGTCGAATAAATCTGACCTGGATGGCGTTCTGCAAACGAACAACATCCACCTGAAGTCATGTGAGCAGGGCGCTGTTTCTGAAGCACTTTCCGCCCTCAGGTCTAGTCCCGCGACAGCTAAAGCCAAAGCCAAATTCATCCTCGCGACAGACGGTCAGACACTTGAAGCCGAAGAGTTGAGCAGTGGCGACACAATTGTTTGCGACTTCAAGGATTTCCCCGATCACTTCGGCTTTTTCCTGCCTCTTGCAGGCATCTCGACCGTCAAACAAATCCGCGAAAGCTCGTTCGACATCAAGGCGACGGGTCGCCTCAATCGCCTCTATGTCGAACTGCTGAAAACGAACCCTGATTGGGGTACAGCAGAGCGCCGCCATGACATGAACCACTTCATGGCGCGGCTGATTTTTCTGTTCTTCGCTGAAGACACATCCATCCTCAATGGCGATGACCTGTTCACCGCCACCGTCACGCAAATGTCGGACAAGGACAGCTCGAACACCCACGAAGTGATCTCTGAGCTGTTCCGCGCCATGAACACCGCCATTGAGGATCGGGCAGGGGCGAACCTACCACGTTGGGCGGATACCTTTCCCTATGTGAACGGCGGGCTGTTCTCGGGCAGCACCGAGGCCCCCAAATTCTCCAAGATCGCGCGCAGCTATCTGCTTCACATCGGCAACCTCGACTGGACCAAGATCAACCCCGACATCTTCGGGTCTATGATCCAAGCCGTGGCCGACGATGAGGAGCGCGGCGCATTGGGGATGCACTACACCTCTGTGCCCAATATCCTCAAGGTGCTGAACCCGCTCTTCCTCGATGATCTGAACGCACAGCTTGCGGCAGCAGGGGATAGCAAAAAGAAACTCGATAATCTGCGCAAACGCATCTCGAAAATCCGCGTCTTTGACCCGGCTTGTGGCTCGGGCAACTTCCTTGTCATCGCCTATAAGGAAATGCGCGCCATCGAGGCGAAGATCAACGCCTATTGCGGCGAGCCCGATCGGCGCACGGACATCCCCCTGACCAACTTTCGCGGGATCGAGCTGCGCGACTTCCCGGCTGAAATCGCCCGCCTTGCGCTGATCATCGCGGAATACCAATGCGACGTGACCTATCGCGGGCACAAGGACGCGCTGGCCGCTTTCCTTCCCTTGGATGCGGAGAACTGGATCACCCAAGGCAACGCCCTGCGCCTCGATTGGCTGACCGTCTGCCCGCCGACGAGCCAAAAGGTCGATATGCGCGGCGAAGACCTGTTCATGTCCCCACTGGAAAAGGCCCAGATCGATTTCAAGAATGAGGGCGGCGAGACCTATATTTGTGGGAATCCGCCGTATCTTGGCTCCACATGGCAGAGCAAAGAACAGAAGGAAGACCTGAAGGCGATCTTTGACGGGCGGGTGAAAAGCTGGAAGTCGCTGGACTATGTCGCAGGCTGGTTCATGAAGGCCGCCGATTTCGGCCAACACACCGATTGCACCGCTGCTTTCGTGTCCACCAATTCGATCTGTCAGGGGCAACAGGTGCCGATCCTCTGGCCCGCGATCTTTGCCACGGGCCATCACATCAGCTTTGCCCATACCTCGTTCAAATGGGCCAACCTTGCCAGCCACAACGCGGGCGTGACCGTGGCGATCATCGCCGTGTCGAACATGACGAACCAAACGCGCAGGCTCTACAGCCTGAATGCCGAAGGCGAGGCGGTGATGAAAGAGGTTGAGAACATCAACGCTTATTTGGTCGCCGCAGCTGATGTGACCGTCCAAAAGGCGAGTAAACCACTGAACGGTTGCGCTGAAATGAGCTTTGGCAACAAGCCTGTCGATGGCGGCAATCTTCTTCTGACCTCAGATGAAGTTGAAGCGCTGGATTTGACGCCAGATCAAAAAGCCCGCTTTATTCGACGGATTTACGGGTCAGCTGAGTTCATCCAAGGCAAAGAGCGGTATTGCCTGTGGGTCGAGGACAAGCACCTTGACGAAGCACAGGCTATTCCCAGTGTTGCGGCCCGCATCGAAGGCGTCCGCGCAATGCGCCTTGCCAGCCGCGACAAAAGCGCAAATGAAATGGCCAAGCGCGCGCACCAAATGCGCGAGATGAGGATTGGAACGGAATGGACATTGACGATGCCTCGCACTTCGTCAGAAAGCCGACCATTTCTGCCAAGTGGCCTTATTGACGCTAAGTCCACGGTAACAAGTGAGGCCTTCGCCCTCTACGACGCCCCGCTCTGGAACATGGCGTTGATTGCCTCACGCATCCATCTGGTCTGGATCGCTACGGTCTGCGGCAAGCTGGAAACCCGATACCGCTACTCCAACACCCTCGGCTGGAACACCTTTCCCGTCCCCAAACTGACCGAGAAAAATAAAGCGGACCTCACCCGCTGCGCCGAGGATATCCTGCTGGCCCGCGAAGCGCATTTCCCCGCCACCATCGCAGACCTCTACAAACCAGACGCCATGCCCGAAAACCTGAGGCAAGCCCACGACCGCAACGACGAAGTCCTAGAACGCATCTACATAGGCCGCCGCTTCCGCAACGACACCGAACGGCTTGAGAAGCTGTTCGAGATGTACACGAAAATGACAACGAAGGTGGCGGTGTGAGTGAGTTCAACAGCATGACCGTCATGGCGGCCGGTGAGATGATCGCAGAAATGTCGACACAAACTGGTTTCTCGTCCTTGGTGTTAAGCTGGGGCGTTGAAGAGTTTTGTGGGTCGGGATCCGTCGCTTCCAAGGCAAACGACTTGGTGCGGTTCACACGAAGCAGTATGGGGCAAAGATCTGTGCCAACGGTCGATGGAAACTGTGACCTGACCCGAGCCATGATCGCGCACGCCATTACTGCCTCCAACCAAGATAGGCATAACAAACCGGACGTTTGGGCGCGTCTTGTCGCGGGTCTGAAAATGGATGGCTTCGAAATAGTCGAGGAACAGGTTCCGGATCCATCCGGTCGCCCCTCGATATTTGATGATGCCCCGAGGATGGTTTCGAAGCTGACTCTGAAACGAATGCTTCCAGAGGATGTTCCCGAAACAGATTTTCGGGAAGCCGAGGATGAAGTATCTAGCCTTCTCAAAAAACATACCTTTGAGACAGCGCTTGGGCATCTGTCGTTGGCAATGGCGGCTTTCCAACGCGGTGAGTGGGCATCTGCGAATGCGCAGCTTCGGAGCTTCTTTGAAAGCTACCTCAATGATATCGCTTTAAGATTAGGCTACGAGGGTAAAGATGACACGAAAGCCAAGCGTGATTACCTTGNNNNGGTTTGTCCGAAGAGGAAGACGTGACTTTTAGGCTTCAAGTTACACTTATAACTGCGCGATTGTTTCTCCGCCGTTTCGACCAACGAAAGTGATTTAAATGACCAAATCTGTTCCCTCTGTTTCCGTCACCTACGCGCAGAACCGCACTTCAACCACCTCGAACGAGCTGGGCATGCGCAAGATGCAAGAGCGCGCCTATGAGATGCGGGGCGAACAGTATTTGCTGATCAAGTCGCCACCTGCCTCGGGTAAATCGCGGGCGTTGATGTTCATCGCGTTGGATAAGCTGCATAATCAGGGCCTGAAACAGGCCATCGTCGTCGTGCCGGAAAAATCCATCGGGTCGAGCTTCAACGACGAGCCGCTGAGCAAATTTGGCTTTTGGGCTGACTGGCACGTCGAGCCGCAATGGAACCTGTGTAATGCCCCAGGCGGGGATGATGGCAAGGTCGGCGCAGTCGGGCGGTTTCTGGAAAGCGATGATCAGGTGCTGGTATGCACCCACGCGACCTTCCGTTTTGCCGTCGACAAGTTTGGGATTGAGGCCTTTGACGATCGGGTGATTGCGGTTGACGAATTCCACCACGTTTCGGCCAATCCCGACAATAAACTCGGCGCTCATCTGGGAGCGTTCATTGCCCGCGACAAGGTGCATCTGGTCGCGATGACGGGGTCCTACTTCCGCGGCGATGCCGAAGCCGTCTTGTCCCCCGAGGATGAAGCTCGGTTTGAAACAGTCACCTACACTTACTACGAGCAGCTGAACGGCTATGAGCATCTGAAGACGCTCGATATCGGCTATTTCTTCTACACTGGGTCCTATGCTGACAGTATTTTGGAGGTTCTGGACCCAAACGAGAAAACCATCGTCCACATCCCGAATGTGAATTCGCGCGAAAGCACCAAGGACAAGCATAAGGAGGTCGAGCACATCATCGACAGCTTGGGTGAGTGGAAGGGGCTTGATCCTGAAACCGGGTTTCAGCTGGTCGAGACGGCAGAGGGCCGGGTATTGCGCATCGCCGATTTGGTCGATGATGAGGCGGCCAAGCGTGACAAAGTAGCGAGTGCCTTGAAAGACCCCGCGCATAAAAACAACCGCGACCACGTGGACATCATCATCGCGCTAGGAATGGCAAAAGAAGGGTTCGACTGGATCTGGTGTGAGCATGCCCTGACCGTTGGCTATCGTGCTAGCTTGACCGAGATCGTGCAAATCATCGGCCGCGCGACCCGCGATGCTATCGGTAAAACGAAGGCGCGCTTCACCAACCTGATCGCTGAACCCGATGCGGGCGAGGAAGCCGTGACGGAGGCTGTCAACGATACACTCAAGGCCATCGCTGCAAGCCTGCTGATGGAACAGGTATTGGCGCCTCGCTTCAACTTCACGCCCAAGACTCAGGCGAGTGGACCCGTCGAAGGGTATGACTACGGTGAAGGCGGCTATGATCCCAACAAGGAGAACGTTGGATTTGATGCAGCCACAGGGCAAATCCAGATGGAAATCAAAGGCCTTGCTGAACCCAAAAGCGAATTCGCTCGACGAATTTGTGATGAGGATCTGAACGAAGTCATCACGGCATTTGTTCAAGACAAATCGACGATTGAACGCGGGCTCTTTGACGAAGAGATGGTCCCCGAAGAGCTCACGCAAGTGCGCATGGGCAAGATTGTCGGTACCAAGTTTCCAGAACTTGATGCGGAAGACCAAGAGGCTGTACGCCAGCATGCGATCGCGGCTCTGAATCTCACCCAGAAAGCGAAGGAAATCGCACTGTCAGGTGCAGATGCGGATGAAACTGGTGGCAATACAGCTTTGATCGATGGTGTGCGCAAATTTGCGATGGATGTACGTGAGTTGGATATCGATTTGATTGATCGGATTAACCCGTTCGGCGAGGCCTATTCCATCCTCGCGAAGACAATGAGCGAAGACAGCCTAAAACAGGTTCAAGCAGTCATATCGGCGAAAAAAGTTAAGCTTTCGCCGGACGAGGCCCGAGACCTGGCTAAACGTGCAGTCAAGTTCAAGCAGGAGCGTGGACGATTGCCATCGATAACCTCTGCGGATGCCTGGGAAAAGAAAATGGCTGAAGGCGTCGCGTTCCTAGCGCGCATGAAGCAGGAGGCCGCAAATGGCTAAAGGTTTCACTGAAGAGGATGACGCACTCCTCGCCGAACTTGGTGTTGAAATCGAGAGCAAGAAGGTTGCGGCACGCACACCGCAAGAGGAACGTATCATCGCAGGATTTGAAGAAATCCAACGCTTTGTTGACCAGAATGGGCGTATCCCAGGCCACGGTGAAGACAAAGATATCTATGAACGTCTGTACGCGACCCGACTTGAACGGCTGCGTGAACTTGGCGAGTGCAGAGATTTACTATTAGACAAGGACCATCAAGGGCTTCTTGCCTCTGGAAAACCAGTCAAAGATTCTGACCTCGAGGATCTTGATGACGATGCATTGTTGGCCGAGCTTGGCATCGCTGAAGAAGCACCGTCCATTTCGGATCTGAAACACGTTCGCTCTACGTCAGAAAAAAAAGCTGCCGAGGACGTTGCAGGGCGTGAAAAGTGTGAAGATTTCGAAACCTTTAAACCGCTTTTCGAGCAGATCCAGAAAGAGCTGGATTCAGGCATAAGGGAAACGCGCAAGTTTGAGCTCAAGGCTGAGATCGAACCCGGCCGTTTCTTTATCGTCGGTGGGCAAAAAGCCTATGTTGCGGAAATGGGCGACATAGAGCTCACGGACCACGGCCGAACAGATGCCCGCCTGCGGGTGGTGTTCGACAATGGCACGCAAAGCAAAATGCTCATGCGGTCGCTCCAACGCGCGCTCAATGCGGATGGGGATGCAGGGCGTAGGATAACGGAGCCAAATGCTGGCCCACTATTCTCGGATGAAACCGCTGAAGGTGATGAAGCGAGCGGAACCATCTATGTGTTGCGAAGCCGTTCAGATCACCCATTGGTCGCCGCAAACCGTGAACTTGTTCATAAGATTGGGGTGACGAGCAATGATGTCGATAAGCGCATTGCGGGCGCGCAGCTTCAGACAACCTTCTTGATGGCCAAGGTTGATATTGTAGCAACATACGATCTTTACAACATCAACCGCAGCAAGTTGGAAACACTCCTTCACCGGATTTTCGCACCAGCCCAATTGGATATCGAAATCCCCGATCGACTTGGTCGCCCGATGAAGCCCAGGGAATGGTTCTTAGTACCATTGTTTGCCATCGAAGAGGCTATTGAGAGGATCAAAGACGGCACAATCTCGCTTTATCTTTATGATCCTCAAACTGCTAATTTGGTTAAACGAAGGTAGTATTTTAGAGGGGGCGAGGTGCGAGTGCACGATGAAGATTTTTCAGCAATTATGGTGCTGGATCCGTTACACAGACAGGCCTTGAAGAGAGCCTATGAAATTCTTGGTCCAGCAAACATGCTTCATGCGGACTCGATGTTTGATGGCGAAGAGAGTGCTGACAGAGTTCTTCTGAACTGCTTTAACCCTGCGAGAGCCGCAGCTGATGCAATGCTAACTGGACGCGGTATTGTGTCCGTTGTCGACTCAAACTTCGTTTCAGGGCTGCGCCGTATTTTGGAGACCAAGCAGGGCGCTTCGCTTTCCAAAGAAAACAAAGAGATTGTTTCATTTCTCATACTTTCCGCCATATGCGATGGCGCGATAACGCCTGGCATGGCCTTTCACGAAATGCTGGGCAATTCGGGTCATACAAGGCACCTGACCGAGTCGTTTAACGCGTTTGAATATCTCTGTACTGAAGTTGATTTGGATTTGCTTTGTTCCACGCTCCTTCAGGATACGATGCCTTCCTGGAAGGGGGATGCGAGGCTGACTCAGGAAATTCCACCGGCCATGAAGCGAAAAATTCATCAGGTCACTGGGGGGCAAAGATATAAATCGGAACTGTTTTCAGCCATAATTGCGGCTACAGTCGAAATCAAATACTCCCCCACTATGGACAGCAATGCAAAGTTCCGCCGTTTTGTTGAGACGGTCTACGAATCCGGTGCATTTGGCTTGGGTTCTCTTCGGTACTTTGCACTTTATTTTTCAGAGATGCCGTCGAAACTTGGTGTGGCTAGGCAGAAAATGTTGAAACAGGTACACTCAGGCGAACCAGATAAAGTCAGAAGAGGTGTCCTAAATGCTGCGTCTGATTGCTATTTCGCTTCAGAATACGGGTCATCCATGAATTCATTCAGTGAACGTGAGACGCCTCGAGTTTTTGTTACCTCAGACAAAGCGCTCAAGGTGGTTATGGCGTCCGATTTCAATGATCGCAGCTTGTGGGCTGGAGGAACGAGTGCAACCATTGACAGCTTACGTGGACAGCCCATGGATGTTGAAACAGCGGAAATAATAAATAAAGCTGTGCCCATTTTCGATGCAGGGGCCGTTCCGAGCCCCAGGCCGTCGATTAGAGAGGCTGCGAAACATTTTCTAGAGCATCAGGATCAAGCGATTTCGGATGCGTGGAGCGAGCTTCGCATGCTGGTGACCAACTGCTGCCGATCGTAAAAAATGTGTTTGGAGGCATGCAATTAACAAGGTATTCGCCTGCAAGCGAGCCTCGTGTCAAATAGCTCAATTATGTAGAGCCCGCGCTTTCACGCGCGAGCAACATTTTCCGATAGACTGCACCGAGGCTCAACGGGCCGTTGGCCCGCTCACCCCGATCCAGACATCATTCTCTTTGTTTGGTCCGCCCAACATCCCTGACCGTGGCGGTCAACCTTAGTCCATCCCCAAAATCAGCCACCAATTTCCCCTGTCTCGCAGGCGAGCCATTCCTCGCGGGGCAAATTGGCGTCTGATTTTGGCGCAGACATTTTCTTCGCAAATGTGGCCGATTGACAGCCCCGTTCAGGGCCGTGGGTCGGGCTTTGCCCTCTCCCACTCTGTTCCGCCGAATACATGCGTATTCGGTCAGATCAGGTGGCCGAGGCGCAGCCCATCGGCGGAAGGGGGCACGAAGCCTCACCCGCTTCACTTTGATCGAGGAGGCCACAAATGGCACCGAAGTTTGATGTTTATGCCCATGTCACCGACACCATTATTGCAGAGATGGAGGCAGGCACGCCGCCATGGCGCAAGCCGTGGACTGGGAACGCGTGCGGCATTGCCCTGCCGACCCGGCACAACGGGGAGGAGTATCGCGGGGTTAATATCCTAATGCTCTGGGTCATGGCGGCCAAGCATGGCTATGTGTCCAACCGCTGGATGACCTACAAGCAGGCGCTGTCTGACGTCAGCGCCCA
>JBOEGE010000014.1:0-10608 GCA_050633265.1 Paracoccaceae bacterium
CAGCCAGCACAAAGCACAACAACAAGCGCTCGTGAACGATGCGCTAACGATCAAAGGATAACGCAAATGTCTGTTGAAATTCGCGTCCCGGCGCTTGGAGAAAGCGTCACCGAGGCCACCGTTGCCACTTGGTTCAAAAAGCCCGGTGATGCTGTTGCTGTTGATGAAATGCTCTGCGAGCTTGAGACGGATAAAGTCACGGTTGAAGTGCCCTCGCCTGCGGCTGGAACGCTTGGCGAAATCGTGGCGGCCGAAGGCGAAACCGTTGGGGTTGATGCCCTTTTGGCCACGCTCAGCGCTGGCGAAGGCGCGGCCCCTGCGCCCAAAGCCGCGCCTGCCAAAGCCGCCCCGGCTGATGCTGCGGCCCCGGCTGCAAGCTCTGGTGCTTCTGTTGATGTGATGGTCCCAACGCTTGGCGAAAGCGTCTCCGAAGCAACGGTTTCGACATGGTTCAAAGCCGTGGGCGATACGGTTGCCCAAGATGAGATGCTCTGCGAGCTAGAGACCGATAAGGTCTCTGTTGAGGTCCCGGCACCTGCCGCTGGGGTTCTTACTGAGATCATCGCCGCCGAGGGCGCAACTGTTGGCGCCGCAGCCAAACTGGCCGTGATTGCTTCTGGTGAAGGCGCGTCAGCTGCGCCCGCCGCCGCAGCCCCCGCACCTGCCCCGGCATCCTCGGGCGCAAAAGACATCGAAAACGCCCCTTCCGCCAATAAAATGATGGCCGATAAAGGCATCAGCCCCGCATCCGTGCAAGGCACAGGCCGCGATGGGCGGATCATGAAAGAAGACGTGATGAAAGCCATTACCGCCCCTGCGCCCGCCGCCGCCGCCGCACCTGCCGCTGTTGCGCCGCGCGCCCCTGTTTCTGCGGATGATGCTTCGCGCGAAGAGCGCGTAAAGATGACCCGTCTGCGCCAGACCATCGCGCGCCGCCTCAAAGACAGCCAAAATACCGCCGCCATGCTCACCACCTATAACGAGGTCGACATGACCGAGGTGATGGCGCTGCGCAACGAGTACAAAGACCTGTTCCTCAAGAAACACGGCGTGAAACTTGGCTTCATGTCCTTCTTCACCAAGGCCTGCGTACACGCGCTCAAAGAAGTGCCCGAAGTGAATTCTGAGATCGACGGCACGGATATTGTCTACAAAAACTTCGTCCATATGGGCATCGCTGCGGGGACTCCAACAGGCCTCGTCGTTCCTGTCATTCGCGATGCTGATGCGATGTCTTTTGCCGATATCGAAAAAGCGATTGCCGAAAAAAGCGCGCGCGCGCGGGATGGCAAGCTCTCGATGGCCGAAATGCAGGGCGGCACCTTTACGATTTCCAACGGCGGCGTCTATGGCTCGCTGATGTCTTCGCCGATCCTCAACCCGCCGCAATCAGGCATCCTCGGCATGCACAAAATCCAAGATCGCCCCATGGCGATTGGCGGCCAAGTTGTGATCCGCCCGATGATGTATCTCGCGCTGTCCTATGATCACCGCGTTGTCGATGGCAAAGGCGCCGTGACCTTCCTCGTGCGTGTCAAAGAAGCGCTCGAAGATCCGCGCCGCCTCTTGATGGATCTGTAAACCATGCGCAGGGCCGCTAAGATATTGGTCTTTTCGGCCCTGCTCATTGGCGGGGTAATTGCCTATACGAAAATCTCAGCGCGCCTGCCCGCCTCCACCCCTCCCGAAATGGCCAGCATCGAGCAACAGGCCGATTTTATCCTCGTTGAAAAATCCGCGCGAAAGCTCACCCTGATGCGTGAAGGCGAGGCCATCGGCCATTTTAATATCTCGCTTGGCGCTGATGGTGATGGCGGCCACAAGCTATTCGAGGGCGATGAGCGTACGCCAGAAGGCCTCTATACTATTGATTGGCGCAATCCCAAATCAATCGCCCATCTCAGCCTGCACATCTCCTATCCAAATGCAGCAGATGTCGCACAGGCACAGAATTTGGGAAAATCCGCAGGTGGAAATATCATGATCCACGGCCTCCCCAACGGCTGGGGCCTCATCGGCAAGCTCCACCTCGCATTCGATTGGACAAATGGCTGCATCGCGATCACCAATGCTGAAATGCAAGATGTCTGGTCGCGCGTCCCCAACGGCACCAAAATTGAGATCCGCGCATGACCTTCGAACTCACAGCCCTCGCTCTTGCCGGCCTGCTGCACATCGCGCAATTCTCCATCGCCAGCTACATGGCCAATGTCGATGTCGGCATGGGCTATACAACCTCGCCGCGTGATCGCGCCCCAAGCCGCGAAATGCGCAGCATCACCGCTCGCATGCTGCGCGCCTATGACAATGCCGCTGTCATGCTGCCCCTCTTTGCCGCCGCCGCGCTGATCATCCACACAACCGGCCAAAGCACCGCCTATACCGCCACGCTGGCCTTTACCTATCTCGCGGCGCGCGCCCTCTATATCCCGGCCTATGCATATGGCTGGCAGCCCTGGCGCAGCTATATCTGGATCGCAGCCCTCATATGCTGCGCTCTTATGTTTCTCGCGGCCTTGATCTGATGCTTTTTCTTGGCCCAAATACTCAAATCCGGCGCGCAGCCAAAAGCTCCAACACCAAGCTTTGGCATCCCAAACGCCCGCAAACTCATCCATAGGAGAGACCCATGGCAAGCTATGACGTTATCATCATCGGTTCCGGCCCCGGCGGCTATGTATCCGCCATCCGCTGTGCGCAGCTCGGCCTGAAAACCGCCATCGTGGAAGGGCGCGAAACCCTTGGCGGCACTTGCCTCAATGTTGGCTGTATCCCCTCAAAGGCGCTGCTCCACGCAACCCATATGCTGCACGAAGCCGAGCATAACTTTGCCACCATGGGCCTAAAGGGCAAATCGCCTTCGGTCGATTGGGCCCAGATGCTCGCCTATAAAGATGACGTGATCCATCAAAACACTGGCGGCGTTGAGTTCTTGATGAAGAAAAACAAAATCGATTGGCTCAAGGGTTGGGCGACGATCCCTGCGGCGGGCAAAGTCCAGGTTGGCGAGGATGTGCATGACGCCAAGAACATCATCATCGCGACCGGATCCGAGCCTTCTTCGCTTCCCGGGATCGAAGTTGATGAGAAAATCGTCGTTACCTCCACGGGCGCGCTCGCCCTGCCCAAAGTGCCAAAGCGCCTTGTCGTGATTGGCGCAGGCGTTATCGGGCTTGAGCTTGGCTCGGTCTATGCGCGTCTTGGCGCTGAAGTAACGGTCGTTGAATTCCTCGATACGATCACACCGGGCATGGATGGTGATGTGCAGCGCACCTTCCAGAAGATCCTCCAGAAGCAGGGGATCGAGTTTATTTTGGGCGCCGCTGTGCAATCGGTTGATGCGACCAAATCCAAAGCCAAGGTCACCTACAAATCCCGCAAAGATGATAGCGAAGCCACGCTTGATGCGGATGTTGTGCTCGTTGCAACGGGTCGCAAGCCATACACAGATGGCCTTGGGCTGGACGCTTTGGGAATTGAACTCACCCCGCGCGGCCAGATCAAAACTGCCGCCAACTGGGCAACCAATATCCCTGGCATCTATGCGATTGGCGATGTGATTGAGGGCCCGATGCTGGCCCATAAAGCCGAAGATGAAGGCTCTGCTGTTGCTGAAGTGATCGCGGGCCAACATGGCCATGTGAACTACGGCGTGATCCCCGGCGTGATCTACACAACCCCCGAGGTTGCCACCGTCGGCGCGACAGAAGCGCAGCTCAAAGAAGCGGGCCGCAAATTCAAGGTTGGCAAGTTTTTCTTTATGGGCAATGGGCGCGCCAAGGCCGTTCATCAGGGCGAGGGCTTTGTAAAGCTGATCTCGGATGCAGAAACCGATCGCATCCTAGGCGCGGCGATCATCGGCCCATCAGCGGGCGAGCTGATCCATGAGATTTGCGTTGGGATGGAATTTGGCGCCGCCGCAGAAGACATCGCACGCACCTGCCATGCGCACCCAACCTATTCTGAAGCCGTGCGCGAAGCGGCGCTTGCTTGTGGCGATGGCGCAATTCACGCTTAAGCGGTTGGAGATACGGATAGGGAAAGCCGGGCCATGTGCTCGGCTTTTTTCTGTTTTGGGGAACCAAATAGCGCGGATTACCCCACTAGCATCCGCAAGCCTTGGGTCACATCCGTGCGCACAGCAAGGCGCAGCCCCGGCTCATCCCCGGCCTTCAGCGCCGCGACGATCAGGCGATGATTATGCGGCAGCTCGGTGCGGCGCAAGCGGCCATAGAGCTTGCGCATCGTTGGGCCAAGTTGCAGCCAGACAGTTTCGGCCATGGCCAGCATCGCAGGCGCTTGGGCGCGCAGATAAAGGGTTCGGTGAAACTCAAGATTGGTGCGGATATAGCCAACCGCATCTTGTTTGGCGACAATCTCAGCGATCGAGCTGTTGATCGCCTCTAGCCGTTCGATCAGCGCAATATGGGCGCGCGGCAAAGCCCGCGAGGCAAGCTCTGGCTCGAGCAGGGCGCGCAGGGCCGCGAGTTCTTCAATCCGCTCATTGGTCAGTTCCGGGGTCGAAACACGCCCCGAAGAGCTTAGCGTCAGCGCGCCTTCGGCGACAAGCCGGCGCACCGCTTCGCGCGCAGGTGTCATGGAGACATCAAATTGCTTGCCGATCCCGCGCAGGGTGAGCGCAACGGCGGGCTGAAGCTCTCCATGCATGATTTGGCTGCGCAGCGCACGATAGACGCGATCATGCGCGGCTTGCGGCTGTGGGCTGGCGTCTTGGCCGGTGCGGGGCGGTTGGATCAGCATGGCGCTTTATGCGCTTGTTGGCGCGGCGCGGTCAATCGGTGAAGCGATAGCGATGAAGCGCCTGGCCTTCGCGGCGAAGCCATGCGCGCGGTGCTGCGTAACTGGGATAGATCCGCGCGACCACGGCCCAGAAATCAGCCGAATGGTTCATCTCGAGCCGATGAGCGACCTCATGCGCCGCCACATATTCCAGCACATCCCGCGGCGCCATGATCAGCCGCCACGAATACATCAAATTGCCATTCGCCGCACAAGACCCCCAGCGCGAGCGGGTATCGCGCAGGGTAATCCGCCCATGGCTCACCCCGAGCGCATTTGCATAACGCGCAGAGGCATCAACCAGCCGCGCACGCGCTTGCAGCTTGAGAAAGGCCCCAATGCGCGGTGCGACCATTTCGGGATTGGGCGGCACAATCAGCGCGCCCTCATCAAGGCGAGCGGCGCGCCCTTTGCCCGCAAGGATCGGCAATTCTGCGCCTTCAAACAGAATCGTGCCGCCGATATGGGGCGTGGCGTCTTCTGGGCGATCTTTAAGATTGGCACGGATCCAGCGCTCTTTTTCGCGGGCAAATTCAAGCGCCTCGCGTTCGGGTGTCCATTTGGGCAGCGAGAGGGTCACCCGCCCATCAAGCCGCGACACGCGCAGCGAAATGCGCCGCGCCCGGGCGGATCGGCGCAACGTGATGCTGATCGGCGGATCGCCGGGAAGAATCGCTTGGCTCATGCGCCGTTTCCGCTTTGCTCGAATTAACCTGATCGATACCTTTGGGCCCGATTACCCCACTATATAGCGCTTGTGCCCGCCGGTTACAGGCCCGTGATTGGATGATTGGTTCGAAAGGCTTTGACACCCGTGGATTGCTGTGGCAATGCCCCTTAAATCCTGAATGTTCTGGACGATGGAAAGGGGTATTCGATGCCCAATGAAAACTGGGGCGTAAAGCGCCTTTGCCCAACAAGCGGCAAAAGATTTTATGATATGGGCCGCAGCCCGATCGTTAGCCCATACACGGGCGAAGTTGTGACGTTTGACGCCAACAACAAATCGCGCGTGGCAGCAGCTGATAAAAACACCGCCAAGGTTGTTGAAGAAGAAGATGATGATCTGGTAGATGACGATGCCGTGGTTCTCGATGACGACGTCGATATTGATGATGATCTGCTCGATGATGATGATGACGACGACGATAATGTTTCGCTCGATGAGCTGGCCGATGTGGCCGCGAATGACGACGACAATTGATCGCTTGGCGCAAGACTTTTCGCTTGAACTGATCTGCGCACTATCCTAAGACGCGCGGGTGGGCGGCGCAGCCCCCCGCACCCAAATATTGGGGCCTTAGCTCAGCTGGGAGAGCGCCTGCATGGCATGCAGGAGGTCAGCGGTTCGATCCCGCTAGGCTCCACCATTTTCCTATAATTGTTTTCCGCCTGTCCTGTGAGATATCTCGCAGGCTTTTCCCGTTTGCGTGTTTTGCCGCCCGATGCGGCGCAGGCTCTGATCCTGCCCCAATGCGCATCATTTGCTGTGATGTGCTATGGGAGGCGTGCAATAGCTGGATTGATCGGGGGAGGTTTGATCGCGCTGCCGCGTTTGGTTTTGCCCGCGGGCGGGCAAAACCTGCCTGAGCACGCCCCGTCGCCCTTACCCAACAGCGCGGGACAAAAGGGCGGTAAAGGGCCGCGGCGCCCATTGCAGAACGCGGTGCAGGTTTCTGCGGCGCACGACACGCTGGAGGTTCTTGCCCTGTTTTTCATAGAGACGTCTGAATGCGCTTTCCTGCCCCGGCGCATATCCAAGCACCTCAGAGATCGGGCGCGATTGATCGAGCGAAAAAACGCCAAGCCCGTGGCTGTGATGAAAGTTGAAACATTGCTTTGGGTATTCGCGGTTCAGCTCATCCCAGAATTGGTTTACGCCAAAGCCCGGCTGCTCTTCAGTTGTGTCATGAAACAGCATGACCCCATCGGATTTCATCTTGGGTTTCCAGGTTTGATAATCGTTTAGGACCGCTTCATAACTGTGAAACCCGTCGATATGGATGAGTGCGATTGCGCCGTCTTCAAAGCGATCGACGGCCTCTTCAAACCGCATTCGCAGCAAGGTGGAAAAGGCGCTGAATTTACTGTCGTTATAGTGCTTTACAAAGGCATAGACGCTTTCATCATAATGCCCTGCATGCTCTTCGCCTTGCCAAGTATCAACAGCAAAGCATTTGGTCGCGAGATCATGCTTTTGCACGCTGTCGCACACCGCGAAATAGCTGCCGCCATTATGGGTGCCGAGCTCAAGATATTTGTCTGGTTTGAGCCGCGCGATGAGATCAAATGCAAAAGGGATATGGCCAAGCCAAGCTGAGGCGCGTTCTTGGTTGTTCACGTGTCGTGGGATATACATTTGCATTCACTGATATCATTTAAACGCGCTCAATAGGGCCTTTCCCACTGGCTTTGTCAATGCGTGCAATTTTGTTGGGTTTGCTGTGCCAATTGTTTTCCCATTGGTCACGGCGGGGCTTTTCCAGAAATGGTTGGCCGGCAAGCGGCGGTTTCTGTACAAATAACATCAGCAGCTCCAATTCGGCCCTGTATAACATCACGTTAAGCCAGCAGAGAGGCCATGATGCGCGAACTCACATTGCGCCAGATTGAGGTAATCCGCGCTGTGATGTTGCGCGGCACGATCAGCGGTGCGGCCGAGCATCTTGGTGTTTCCGCGCCTGGCATCAGCCGTTTGATCAAACACACCGAAGAGTCCCTTGGGCTGCGCCTGTTTGAGCGGCGCGCAGGCTTGTTTATTCCCTCGGTTGAGGCGGGGGCAGTCTTTGATCAAATTCGCGAGGTCTATAAAGGCGTCGAAAATCTGCAAGTCGCGCTTGGTTCGCTGCAAAAGGGCGAAGATGTTCGGCTGGCTTTTGCCTCTGCGCCTTCAATTGCGCAATTTATCGCAGCGCGCGCGGTTCGTTCAATGCGCCATCGCTATCCTGATCTGTTCATTGATCTCAATATCCTCAAAATCGAAGAGACATTGGACTACCTTTTGCTCGAACGCGGGGAGTTTGTGATCATGAGCTCACCTGTGCAAAACCCCGGCGTGGTCAGCGAGAAAATCGCGCAGGGTAAGATTGTCGCGATCCTGCCCGAGCAGCACCCATTGGCCCGCCAAAGCGCGATTTCTGTGCGGGATTTGGCCTCAGAGCCCTTGATCGGCGTCGAGCCGACAGACCCATATGGAGAGACAATCGCGCGCCCCTTTGTTGAGGCCGGGATCACGCCACACTATGCGATGCGCGGGCGCTTTGCGCAGACGGTCGTTAGCCTTGTGCGCCACGGGCTTGGTGTTGCTTTGATTGATGAGTTTTCTGTCGCCGAAGTCTATATGCCCGGGCTTGTGCGGCGGCCATTGAAGGAAGAGGTCAGCGTCTCAACTTATGTTGTCACGAAAAAGGGGCGGAACCTTTCGACCTTTGCGGAATACGGCATCACTCAGTTTCTCAAAGAACTCGCTGAGGCGCATAAACACTGGATGGTTGAGACGCGCGAGAGTTAACATCAGGTTACGATCAGAGATTTATGAATACTTGACGTTATGCTCCCTCGCAGCAAAATAGCCCTGCCAAACCAGCCCGCGGATGCCCCGTTTTGCCCGTTTGGCGCGATCCTAAACATTCGCTCCCAAGGAAAACCGCATGAAAACCTCCATTGCCACTGTTTCGATTTCCGGCAGTTTGCGTGAAAAGCTCGAGGCCATAGCGGACGCTGGATTTGATGGGATCGAGATATTCGAGCAGGATTTCATTGCCGATGAAGGAAGCCCGCGCGATGTTGCGCGGATGGTCCGCGATCACGGGCTGGAAATCACTCTGTTTCAACCTTTTCGCGATTTTGAAGGCCTGCCTGATGGTTTGCGCGCCAAAGCCTTTGATCGCGCCGAGCGCAAATTTGATCTGATGCAAGAGCTTGGCGCTGATCTGGTGCTTTTCTGTTCGTCTTGCCATCCCAAGGCCTTGGGGGGCATAGATCGCGCGGCTGCGGATTTTGCTGCGCTCGGTGAGCTGGCTGCAAAGCGCGGCATTCGTGTTGGGTATGAGGCGCTTGCATGGGGGACGCATGTGAATGATCACCGCGATGCCTGGGAGATTGTGCGCCGCGCGGGCCATCCCAACATCGGCCTCATTGTTGATAGTTTTCATACACTTGGGCGCGGGATTGATCCCGAAACCATCCGGCGCATTCCCGGTGATAAGATCTTTTTCGTTCAGCTTGCGGATGCGCCCAAGATCGATATGGATCTTTTGTATTGGTCGCGCCATTTTCGCAATATGCCTGGGGAAGGCGATCTTGCAGTGCTGGATTTCATGCGCGCAGTAACGGCCACAGGCTATGATGGCCCCGTCAGCCTTGAGATTTTTAACGATCAGTTTCGCGGGGGCTCGCCGCATACAATTGCCAAGGATGGCCATCGCTCACTGATCGCGCTTATGGATGATGTGCGCCGGGCCGCGCACGCGCCGCAGTTCACCCTGCCCGATATGCCGGCGCGCATCGCTGTTGAGGGCGTTGAATTTATTGAGTTTTCCACCAGAGGCGCAGAGGCAGATTTCTTGCGCGCATTGCTCACGAGCCTTGGGTTTGTGCAGACTGGTCAGCATGTCTCAAAGGATGCTTTTCTATGGCAGCAGGGCGAAATACGCATTGTGCTCAACGCGCAGAGCGGTGATTTCGCCGGCACGGCCTTTAATCTGCACGGGACTTCTGTGTGCGATATTGGGCTTGGTGTTGCCTCGGCGGGTGATACCGTCGCGCGGGCTAAGAGCCTCGGCGCAAAGCCGTTTGGCCAGCCACTCGGACCAAGCCAGCTCGACATTCCCGCCATTCGCGGCCTTGGGGGCAGTATCCTGCATTTCCTCGATGCGGCGCATAGCGATGTCTGGCAACAAGAATTTAACGCGCCGCGCAGCGCCCCTGCTGGCACCGGGCTTCAGCGGGTCGATCATATAGCCCAGACGATGACTTATGATGAAATGCTAAGTTGGTCGCTGTTTTACACCTCTCTTTTTGACATGCAGCGCGCGCCCATGGTGGATGTGATCGATCCGGATGGATTGGTGCGCAGCCAGGCGATCGCAACCAAAGATCGCAGCTTTCAGATTACGCTGAACGGTGCTGAAACGCATCGAACGCTGGCTGGCACATTCCTAGCCGATAGTTTCGGCGCCCCTGTTCAGCATATTGCACTGAGTACGCAGGACATATTTGCCACCGCACAAATGCTGCGCGCCGCGGGTTTCGAGCCCCTGCCAATAAGCGCGAATTATTACGATGATATAGCGAGCCGGTTTGAGCTTGAGCCCACCGAGATTGAGCGGATGAAAGCGGCGCAAATTCTATATGATTGCGATGAAACCGGCGCCTTCTATCAGCTCTATTCCCGTCCGCTTTCTGGCGGGCTGTTCTTTGAGATTGTTCAGCGAGTTGGCGATTATGGCGGCTACGGCGCGCCCAATTCCCCGTTTCGGATCGCAGCGCAAAAGCGGCTTGGGCGGGTGAAGGGGATGCCAAAGCCTTGAATATTTCTTAGGCCTTCTCAATGCGATCAAAGGCGGGATCTTGCGTAAATAGTTGATAAATATGGCTTGTTTCGCCCCCTCTCTCACGCGCATCGGATTATTGAGGTTTGGTTTGATGCTACAGCTTTAGGTTATGTGCCTGCTGCGGATTAGACGTTGAGCAATTGATTTGTTGGATCAATTGTCGTCTGAGAGCGCTTTTGTGATCTTATTTGTTTTGGTTGCGGGAGTAGGATTTGAACCTACGACCTTCAGGTTATGAGCCTGACGAGCTACC
>JBOEGE010000015.1:0-6013 GCA_050633265.1 Paracoccaceae bacterium
AAAGCCCGCGAGATCGCACGGGGCAAAGGCTGGGACTACCACGCCCTCCGCGCAAACTGGATGGACTTTGCCCACGAGGCAATTAGCAAAGGCAATCCACCGCAAAACGCAGGGGCTGCGTTTGTTGCATATTGCAAAAAGCAGGACGCACTAAGATGAAGAAACGCCACTCGAAAGCAACAGCGCAACGCTTTGCGCAACAGATAAATGCAACGATGCGCAACGGCGATATAATGGCATGAAATACACATTATCACAAGCCGCTACAGCCACGGGAAAGAACAAAGCCACAATCCAGAGAGCCATAAAAAGTGGAAGAATATCAGCACCAAAGAACTCATCCGGCGCTTATGAGATTGACCCGTCCGAATTACACCGTGTTTTCCCCGCAACGGCGAAACGCGTTGCGCAACATACGAGTGCAACGACGCGCAACGGCACGCAACAGGGTGAAAACCCATATGAAGACAGCGCGTTACAGCGTATAGCTGAACTAGAAAAAGAGCTGGCGGTGGCGGAAGAGCGAAAGAATGGAATTGAAGGTCAGATGCACCACCTCTCTGAGACCGTAGACGACCTTCGGAAGCGCCTAGATCAGTCCGAGAGCCGCGTTACAGCTCTGTTGTCAGCTCCGCCAAAGCGAAAATGGTGGCAACGGGGGGGATAAGTCATGTTCGATAAATTTCGCCCGAAAAGGATAGTAAGAAAACGATCTGAACTTGAGGTTTCTATGGATCGAATGCTGAAGGCATGCTGGTCAGAACTCAATCCAGATGATCCTGATTCTGAAGCAAAAGGTTATATGGCTGTATTCTGTTTCTGCGTCCTAAATGCCTTTGAAAATATGAAGACCTTTGGATCGAACAGGCCCGAAGTAGCCAAAGCACTTATGGGAGATGGATCTGAACAGATCGCTATAGAACTTGCCTTATTGGGAATAGGAAGAGCCAGCTTAGACGAAGAGCTAGAGGATCATTTCGCCGACATCGTCAATGTCTCTCATACCGTTTTAAAAACGATAAACATCAGTCCTTACTCCAACATGGATTACGAAAAATTCGTTAATGGGTTTATGCCGTATGTAAGCCTCAACCCTGAGCATGCACTCGAAAAAGCGGCTACACACATCTCAGAGAATCTCTCATCGCTCCCTAGCCCAATGTCAGGGATACTAGCATCAGGGCTTGCAATGGGCGCGATGTCCGAAACAGCTAAATATGCTACAAGCGTTCTTCATAAAGTCTTGGACAAGCTCGACCTTGAATAATTACATAAATGTAACTACATTATCCTCATGACAGAACCCCGCGTCACATGGCATGAGGACAAGAACCTCTCCAACCAGCGCAAGCATCACGGCCTCAGCTTCGAGGTCGCGGCCCGTGTGTTTCTCGATCCATTACACCTGTCGGTGCAGGATCGGATCGAGGACGGGGAACAACGATGGCAGACCTTGGGTCAGGTCGGCAGTGTGACCGTTATTCTGGTCGCTCATACATTCACAGAAGAAGGCCCGACTGACAAACCTGTAGAGGTGATCCGCATTATCTCGGCACGGGTCGCAACACGTAGAGAAAGGATGCGATATGAAGAAGGTTAAACACACACTCGACACGCTTCCGCCTTTGACAAAAGCACAGGAGGACAACCTCAAGCGGCTGGCGGCTATGCAAGACGAAGAGATCAATTATGACGACATTCCAAAGCTGACGGAGGCACAGCTATCAGGGATGCAGCGCGGTGCGTTCTATCGTCCTGTCAAAAAGCAGATTACAGCCCGCGTGGATGCCGATGTGCTGGCGTGGCTCAAGTCACAGGGCAAGGGCTACCAGTCCCGCATGAACGCAATCCTGCGGGACGCCATGCTGAACACGAAGTGACCAAGCGCCCGACCGCTCTCATATAGCGGGGAGGGCGCGGGCGACACAGAGCAACGCGCGGGCATAGCCCCCTAAAGGCTATGCCCGCGCTCCCGATTAATGCCGATGTCGCGCTCTTTCTCGGCGCTGCGCTCGGCCTCTCGCTCCTGCTCTCGGACATAATCGTTGGTTTCCTTGAGCGCGGTGAAGTCGGCGCCGCGCAGGGCCTCGGCCAACCCGCCCAAGGACTGTTCGGCCACGTCCCGCACACGGGCGTAGGTGTCTGCAAACCGTTCCCGCAATCCGCTGACCAGCTCGCGCACGTCTTCCAGCCGGCCCCGCGCTTCGCGCCATAGATCGCCGGCGGCTGTCTGGATGCCACGCCGCTCCATGCCCCATGCCTTCCAGCCGATGTCAGGCAGCGGATCGCGGTCCAGCTCCACCGCTTCAATTTCCAGCTCATGCGCGGCTTTGTCGTCGCCGCGTTCATGCGCCCGCTCTTTGAGGTCCAGCTTTTCGTCGCGCTGCGCCTCAAGGCTGCGATGGTCAATTTCACGCGCCGCCTCGATCTCGCGCAGATAGCCATTCGCGTGATCGGCCCAGCTCTCGCGCCAGTTCTCCAGTAGCTCCTTGCTGTTCCAAGAGCGGTCTTTGCCCTCGAAGCCGTCCGCGCCGATGGAACGGGTGGTCAGCATGATATGGGCATGGTGGTTGCGCTCGTCGCCCTCCTTGCCGGGGGCGTGAAGGGCAACGTCCGCAATCATGCCCCGATCGACAAAGGCGGATTGCACGAAGGACCGCACCAGATCGCCGCGCTGTGCGTCGTCCAGCTCATGCGGCAGGGCTACCGTCACCTCACGGGCAAGCTGCGCATCCTTGCGCCGCTCCACGGCCTCGACGGCGTTCCACAAGGTCGCCCGATCCCTCAATGAATCGGGCGTGCCTTCAGGAACGAGAATTTCAGAGGACAGGACGCCCGTGCGGTTGGAATAATCATGCTCCAACCCTTGGCGGTGATCCTCGATGCGCTCGGCCGTCCGGTAGGCGGCGGCGGCAACGGCACTGCGCCCCGTGCTGCGGGAGATCATCTTAGCGGAGAAATGATAGATCGCCATTGAAGCAAACGCCTGTGCAGTTGGTCCAGGGCAACGCGCCCTGGTCTGGTGGGGTTTGGGGCGGGCGAAGCGCCGCCCCATGTTGCCGCGAGCGGCAAAGGGGAATGGCGTCGCCTTGGGGTTTACCCCGTTGAAGACCTCACACATTGCTTGCAATGTATAAGTGAGCACTTAAAGTGTTTCTACCGTAGCACCCAGAACAGGACCTCGCAATCCTCATGCCCCGCACCATCGACCAACAAATCGCAGAGGCCGAGAACAGGGTCCAAAGGCTCAAGACCAAAAAGCGGACAAAGGACACGCGGCGAAAGATCATTGTTGGCGCAACCGTCATTCCGGCAGCGTTCAAGGATAAAGCCCTCGCCCGCCAGCTCGTCACGTTGTTGGAAACCTCCCTGACGCGGGCAGTGGACATACAGGACGCAGAACCCATGCTGAACGATCTGCGCACATTCATCGGAGACGACAAAGCATGAGCGATGACCCCGTATGGGATTTTAAGAAATACTTTCTGAGGTAGACGCCAGAACTGTTTTCAAGCTACTCACATTTCGAATAAATTTTGAGAAACTGGTAAGTAAATGCTCTGGGATACTTTAACTTTTACGCTTGAAACGTTGCTTCACTGGGAAGTCTACGCAGCGGGATTTATCTATTTTATCTTCTTGTTTGGACCATTGCTCCTGTTGTCGTTGCTTAACGAAGGGGCGGTCATGGTGGGAGCATTTTTAGTGCAGCCATTTTTTCAAGCACTTGGAATATTAACCTTTGTAACCCTCGTTACACCAATAGCACTTGGCTTTACCGAAGATGCCGCTTGGCACTTACCTTGGCAGTTTGTTAGTGAGCAACCTTTGGAAGTTAGTAAAGCCGCTCTCATACTGATTGGCGTTTCTCTTGCCGCAGCGTTCGTGCCAATTTTAGGACAGTTACCATCTTTCGCTATGCTGGTGGTGGGCATCATAGCGACAAAATTGGTTTTTGACCTAGCAGGAGTGGAGGGTCTCTCGGTTTCAGATTTCTTGCCAAGTTTGAGTGTTGGGATTGGCATTTTGTTTCTTGGTGCAGTCGTTTCCTTAGTGGGGATGCTTGCAGGAATGTTACTGTCTCTGATCATCGCCCCGATATTCCGCATGAACTCGGAAGACGCAGTTTCGCTTTTGTCGTTTCCAGTTGCATCCACTATCGGATTCGTCCCCTTGCTTGTTTATTTGTCGTGGCTAAGAATAATCATCCCCTAAGGTCCAAAGGCTCAAGACCAAAAAACGCACCAAAGGACACGCGGCGAAAGATCATTGTTGGCGCAACCGTCATTCCGGCAGCGTTCAGGGACAAAACCCTCGCCCGCCAGTTCGTCACGTTGCTGACGCGGGCAATGGACATACAGGACGCAGAACCGCTCCTGAATGATCTACGCACATTCATCGGAGATACCCAGTCATGACCAGCGATCCCGTACAGGACTTGATCGACCAGTTGAAATTGATGCGGGTCGAGCTGGGCGACGTGAAGAAACGCCAGTTGACCGAGGAACGGCTGAAACACCTGCAAGCCGCGCTGGAGGATAATGCCAAACAAATCGCGGGCGTCCAGAACGCAGCCGCGCATGGTGGCAAGGAAGGCGCTGAGCGCCTCAGTTACGATCTAAACAACAAAGCGGCTCAGATTGAGCGAAAGGTCGATGATGCGGTGCGCGGCCTCTCAGAAGCCCGTAGAGAGGCCTCAGGCACTATTCTAGCCCGTAGGCGCAACGTCCGCCTCTTCATGCTCTTCTCAGCCCTTACAGGGCTTGCCACAGGCGCTTTGCTCACGTTGGTCGTGTTCGATCATTATCTGGAGCGGGATTTTCGGGATGCAGTGCAGACCGTAGGCCTAGATTTGGCCTGTCGTGCCAGAGGTGGGTTCATCTCAGATCAGCAAAATGGGAAGTTTTGTGTGTTCGAGATCAGCGAGTAATCCACAACTTCGCCTAGTGTTAACAGTGTTACCTACGGAGTAGTGTTACGGATTCCGCCGAGGCCTTTTCTATATGGCTTAAACAGTCCTTTGGGTTCCGAAAGGCACGAACTTGGGTTCCGAAAGGCACGAATTATGGTTCCGAAAGGCACGAACCGGAAAGTGCCTAAAATAGGTTCCTGATAGCACGAACTTTTTGGTTCCTGATAACACGAACATCGGCTAAGGTGTGGCATGGCCCTTTTACCTGACCGACACCCTCAGAAAGATTTCTTCATCCTCGACATCTCAGATGTCGTTCCAAAGGATGATACCGCCTCAATGGAGCATCCTATGTTCTCATTGGCGACCAAACCAGACATGCGGCATTTGCTCTACAAAAGTGGTGAAAATAGCCTTGAGATCATCCCATCGAGTCTTGGGCTTCCATCCATCAAAGACAAAGACATTCTCATCTTCTGCATCAGCCAGTTGATGCACCGGAAGAACCGCGGCGAGGAGATCGGAAAACGTGTCCGATTCAGCGCAAGAGAGCTGATGATGGCGACAAACCGCAACACTGATGGGCGCGAATACAAGCGTGTTGAGAAGGCATTTCAACGACTGCAAGGTACCCAGTTCAAAACCAGCATCCGCACGGGCAGCAAAAAGGAAGTCCGCATATTCAGCCTGATTGATGAGGGCGGATATGTGATGCGCGAGGAGGGCGAATGGCGTCTCGACTACTGCGAGGTTGTCCTATCCGATTGGTTCATGCGTGCGATTGAAGCGAACGAAGTGGTCAGCATTTCAGAGGATTACTTTCGTCTTCGTCGACCGCTCGAACGCCGTATTTATGAGATCGCTCGTAAACACTGCGGCAGCCAGAAACGCTGGCATATCAACCTCGCCAAACTCCAAGACAAGACGGGCAGTAACGCCCCCCTCAAGAAGTTCCGCCTCAACATCCGTCAAATAATCGAAGGGGACCATCTGCCCTTTTACACACTGGAGCTGACCTCCGACGATCTGGTTATCTTCCGACCGCGCCAGACCCGTGTGACCATTACGGCTGACATTGTGCCGAAGAAAAAGCCCGCGAGA
>JBOEGE010000016.1:0-59319 GCA_050633265.1 Paracoccaceae bacterium
AAAGGTCCACGGTAGATATTTTCACAACGGTGAATTCAGGGCTTTTGCATTGGGCAGGTTGAGAGACCGAAGACGCGGTAGAGGCCGCAGCTTCCTATCAGCCCTGTGGCCAGCGGGATAATTCCGATCAGATACAGAATGCGGTAGTTGCTTTCTGGGGCGAGAAAGAAGCCTGCGATGAGAGCGAGGCCGATCACGATCCGCAGAATGCGATCCAGTTTTCCGACGTTTTTCTTCAGCATTGGTGCCTCCTTGAGCCAAGTTATTCAGGCAGTATAGCAGGGGCGGCGGGTCTTGTCTGTGCGACAAATTCGAATGTGTTTATGTATGGTTGCGTTTTGCAAAGCGTGGCAGCATGGCGGAGAAGTCTTTTCCTGCGCCGTCTTCCTCTTCGACGAAGGTTTGGTAGAGCTTTGTTGCGCGCGCGCCCATTGGGGTATCCGCATCGGCGCTTTTGGCCGCTTCTTGGCTAAGGCGCAGATCTTTCAGCATTAAATCAGCGGCAAAGCCGGGTTTGTAATCGTTGTCTGCTGGGCTTTGGGGGCCGATGCCGGGGGCGGGGCAATAGGCGTTCATTGACCAGGAATAGCCTGAGGAAGTCGAGACGACATCGAACATGGCCTGGCGATCAAGGCCGAGTTTATCAGCGAGCGCGAAGGCTTCGCAGGTTGCAATCATGGTCACGCCGAGGATCATATTGTTGCAGATTTTTGCCGCTTGGCCATTGCCTGCGGGCCCGCAGTGAACGGATTTTTGCCCCATGATTTCAAACAGGGGCAGGGCGCGGGCGTAGGCCTCATCCGGGCCGCCGACCATAAAGGTGAGAGTGCCGTTTTGCGCGCCGCCTGTACCGCCAGAAACGGGAGCATCCAGCGCGCTCAGCCCGGAATTTGCGGCTATTTCGGCCACCGAACGCGCGCTTTCAACGTCTACCGTCGAGCAATCCAGATGAATCGCGCCTTTGGGCATGACAGGGATGATTTCGGCCGCGACAGCGCGCAAAATGGCGCCGTTTGGCAGCATGGTGATGGTGATCTGAGCGCTTTTTGCCGCCTCAGAGGCGCTGGATGCAAGGGCCAGGCCTTCTGGCTTGGCAGTTAGATCAAATCCAAGAACATCATGCCCGGCATTGGCGAGGTTCTGCGCCATAGGCTCCCCCATATTGCCCAATCCGATGAAAGCGATTTTCATGAGTTTTCTCCTGTAAGATCAAGGCTATACGCCCCGAGCGGGGCAAGCATTTCATTGATTTGCGCCTCTGAGACATCACCGAGTGAGGCATGTTTCCATTTTGGATTGCGGTCTTTTTCGATGATCTGCGCCCGCACGCCTTCCAAGAAATCGCCCTGTTCCTGGGCGCGATATGTGTAGCAATATTCCTGTGTCAGCGCCTCTTCGAGCGTTGTGAAGGCGCGGGCGTTGCGGATCATTCTGAGGGTCGCGGCCATGGCGAGCGGCGCATTGCGCAACAAAGGTTTGCGCGCGCTGGTGCTGAAGGGATCATCGCCCAAGGCATCCAGAATGGCTTGGGGCGTTTCGCCTGCGAATGCCGCGTTGATCGCGGGGGCGTTCTGCGCCAGTTTTGATGGGGCGGGGGGCTGTGCAGCTTGGGCGATTAGGGAAGGATCGCCGCTTTGTTCGAGCGCTTGAATCAGTGCAGGCCAGGCGGCCTCGGGGATGAAATGATCGGCAAATCCGGCGTGGATCGCATCGCTTCCATCCATGCGCGCAGCTGTGAGGCCAAGGTATTCGCCAAGCCGCCCGGGCGCGCGCGCCAAAAGCAACGTGCCGCCCACATCGGGGATCAAGCCAATGCCGACTTCGGGCATCGCCATCTGGCTGCTTTCCCCCACAATGCGCAGCGCGCCGTGGCAACCAACACCAACCCCGCCGCCCATGGTAAAGCCCTGCATGAAGGCCGCTACTGGTTTGGGATAATTGGCAATTTTAGCGTTCATCCGATATTCTTGCGCCCAGAAACGCCGCGCGAAATCGAAATTCCCTTTGGTGCCGTGGCGATAGATATCGGCGATATCACCCCCTGCGCAAAAGGCCCGATCACCAGCCGCATCAATCACCAACATCGTGACCTGTGGATCGTTTTCCCAAGCGATCAAAGCCGTTTCAATCGCCTGCGACATGGCCGGGCTGAGCGCATTGAGGGCGGCTTCGCGCGTGAAGGTGATGCGCCCGCAGCGCCCAATAATGCGGGTTTGAATATCGCTCATGGGCGATCGGCCAGAAGATGGCGCGCTGTGATCAAACGCATGATTTCATTGGTTCCTTCAAGGATTTGATGGACGCGCAGATCGCGCACAATCTTCTCGATGCCATAATCGGCCAGATAGCCATAGCCGCCATGCAATTGCAGGCATTGATCGGCAATCCGGCTGCCGGCTTCGGTGACGAATTTTTTCGCCATGGCGCAAAACTTGGATGCGTCCGGCGCGCCAGCATCGAGCTTTGCCGCGGCTTGGCGCAAGAAGGTCCGCGCGGCCTGAAGCTCAATCTCCATATCCGCGAGGCGAAATTGCAGCGCCTGAAACTGGTCGATGGATTGGCCAAAGGCCTCGCGCTCGCCCATATATTGCAAAGTGGCATCCATTGCAGACTGCGCCGCACCAAGGGAACAGGCAGAAATGTTTAAACGGCCGCCATCAAGCCCAGACATCGCATAAGTGAAACCTTTACCGGTTTCACCCAGCAGATTCGACGCTGGAATGTTGCAATTGTCCAACTGCACCTGCCGGGTCGGTTGGCTTTTCCAGCCCATTTTGGCCTCAAGCCCGCCAAAGGAAAGCCCCTCAGCGCCCGCTTCGACGATCACAGTGGAAATGCCGCGTGGCCCCGCATCGCCTGTGCGCGCCATGATGATATAGGCGTCCGAATAGCCGCCGCCCGAGATGAAGGCTTTGCTGCCCGAGAGGCGATACCCTTGCTCTGTGGCCTCGGCGCGGGTTTTGAGCGCGGCTGCGTCTGAGCCGGAACCGGGCTCTGTGAGGCAATAAGAGAGGACGGTTTCCATGCTTACGGCTTTGGGCAAAAACCGCGCGCGCATCTCGTCGGAGCCGTATTTATCAATCATCGCGGCGCACATGTTGTGAATCGAAAGAAAGGCCGCAACGGATGGGCAAGCCATTGAAAGCGCTTCGAAAACCAGCGTTGCATCAAGCCGGGAAAGCCCCGCGCCGCCACTCTCTTCGCGAACATAGAGCCCGCCAAAACCAAGCGCAGCAAGCTCGGGCCAGAGGCGCTTGGGGATTTCCCCGGCCTCTTCCCAAGCGCGCGCATGTGGCGCGATATGTTCGGCCCCAAAAGCGCGCGCCATATCAAAAATGGCCGTCTGCTCTTCGCTTAATTCGAAATCCATCTGCCCCTCCCAGTAATGAATTGAACGCCTGTTTAATTCCCAAACCTTGCGAGAATTTTGCAGGCGGAAACACGCGTAAAATGGGGGGCCGCGATTGGCGGCCCCGCCGTATTAGTCCATCGCTTTGAAGTTAAACTCGCCGCCTTCACGGATGCCGCTTGGCCAGCGCGCAGTGACCGTCTTGGTGCGCGTGTAAAAGCGGAAAGCATCTGGCCCGTGCTGGTTGAGATCGCCAAAGCCGGATTTCTTCCAGCCGCCAAAGGTATGATAGGCGAGCGGCACAGGGATTGGCACGTTGATCCCGACCATCCCGATATTGATCCGGGCGGCAAAATCGCGCGCCGTATCGCCATCGCGGGTATAGATCGCGGTGCCGTTGCCATATTCATGATCCATCGCGTAACCAATTGCTTCTTCATAACTTTCCGCGCGAAGGCAGCTTAGAACGGGGCCGAAAATCTCTTGTTTGTAGATGTCCATATCGGTGGTGACACGATCAAAAAGATGCGGGCCAACGAAGAAGCCATCTTCATAGCCTTGCAGCGCGAAATCGCGCCCATCGACAACCAATTCCGCCCCCTGATCGACGCCAGTTTGCACCAGGCGCAGGATGTTTTCTTTGGCCGCGGCGGTTACAACGGGGCCGTAATCAACATCATCACCCGAAGTCCAAGGGCCAACTTTGAGCTTCTCAATGCGCGGGATCAGCTTTTCGATCAGCGCATCCGCCGTGGCCGCGCCAACAGGAACCGCCACAGAGATCGCCATGCAACGCTCGCCCGCCGCGCCATAGCCGGCCCCAACAAGCGCATCCGCCGCTTGATCAAGATCCGCATCGGGCATGATGATCATGTGGTTTTTCGCGCCGCCAAAACACTGCGCGCGTTTGCCCGCAGCGGTTGCGCGGCTGTAGATATATTGCGCAATCGGGGTCGAGCCAACAAAGCCAACGGCTTGGATCGTCTCATTATCAAGGATCGCATCAACCGCCTCTTTATCGCCATTGATCACCTGCAAAACCCCGTCTGGAAGGCCCGCTTCTTTGAGCAATTCGGCCAGCATGAGCGGCACAGATGGATCGCGCTCGGAGGGTTTGAGGATAAAGGCATTGCCCGCAGAAAGGGCCGGGCCCATTTTCCAAAGCGGGATCATCGCGGGAAAGTTAAAAGGCGTGATTCCTGCAACAACGCCAAGGGGTTGGCGCATTGAGTACATATCGATTCCCGGGCCCGCACTATCGGTAAATTCCCCCTTCATGAAATGCGGCGCGCCGATGCAAAACTCGATCACTTCAAGCCCGCGCTGCACATCGCCCTTGGCATCGGGGAAGGTCTTGCCATGTTCGGCTGAGAGCGCCTCGGCGAGCTTGTCCATATCGCGATTGATCAGCTGTACGAATGCCATCATCACCCGCGCGCGGCGCTGTGGATTGGTCGCGCCCCAAGCGATTTGGGCTTGTGCGGCTTTCTCAATCGCGGCGTCCATCTCTTCTTTGGAGGCCAAGGGGAGGCGCGCCTGAACCTCGCCAGTGGCAGGGTTATAAACATCGGCAAAACGCCCCGATGTCCCTTCGACACGGGCGCCGTCAATAAAATGGCTCAGCTCTTTCATGGGGGGATCCTTTTTTATGCGGTTGCCCCATGATAGGATTGCATTTTTGCCTGTGAAAGAGGTAAATACTCAAGACGGTCTTGCAAAAATGCAAAGCTAGAATGCGAAAAACGGCGCCGCAAAAAACGGCGCGGCGAAAACAGGCCGCAGAAGGTTTTCAGCGCAGAAAGAAGAGGGCAGGCAGATGCAATGGGATGACTTGCGGATTTTTCTGGCCGTTTCGCGCGCACAAAGCCTCTCTGCCGCCGGGCGCATGCTGAAACTGGATCCCGCAACCGTGGGGCGGCGCATCTCAAGGCTCGAACAACAGCTTGGCACGCCGCTTTTCGCCAAATCCCCGCAAGGCTATACGCTAAGTGCTGCGGGCGAGCGGCTTTTGAGCCATGCAGAAGGGGCCGAGGGCGCGATCAACATGGCGCGCGATGCGGTTGAGGGGCCTGTTGCGGGCGGCGGCGGCGGGCTTTCGGGCCAGATTCGGATCGGTGCGCCCGATGGCTGCGCAAATTTCTTGCTCCCGCAGGTCTGCGCGCAAATCTCGGCGGAAAACCCCGATCTTGATCTGCAAGTTGTTGCTTTGCCGCGGGTTTTCAATCTCTCCAAACGCGAGGCCGATATGGCCATCGCTGTCTCTGCGCCACAGACCGGGCGGATGACGGTTCAGAAAATCACCGATTACCGCCTTCACCTTGCCGCGCATAAAAAATACCTGCGCAAGGCGCCCAAGATAGGCGCATTGAGCGATCTGCGCGCCCATAGGATCATCGGCTATATCCCGGATATGATTTTCGATAAGGAGTTGGATTACCTCGCAGAATTGGGCGCAGAGCGGATTTCTTTTGGCTCAAATTCCGTCTCTGTGCAGTTCCAATTTGTGCAGTCCGGTGCGGGTGTCGGGATCGTCCATGATTTCGCACTTCCCTTCGGGCGGGGGCTGCAACGGGTCTTGCCTCAAGCGCTTTCGCTCACCCGCAGTTTCTATCTGATCCGCCCCGAGGGAGATCGCAAAGTTGACCGGCTCAATCGGCTCGCCATGTCGCTTACGCAAGGGCTAAAGCGCGAGGTTGAGCGGCTTGAGGCGCTGGTTTAGCGCACGGCGATCCTTTTGCGCGCTTGACCCAAGACAACCAAAGCGCGAACCTGCGAGAAGAGAGACATTTAATCTGGGAGGATCGCGATGCTCGTACACCAAATTCTCAAGGACAAAGCCGACCAAGAGGTCGTCACTTTGCCCCCTGAAAGCAGCTTGTCGGAAGCCGCAGAGATGCTTTCGACCCGGCGCATCGGGGCGATCATCATCTCCAAGGACGGTGTTCACCCGCTTGGCATCCTGTCCGAGCGTGATTTGGTCCGAGAATTGGGGCGGGTTGGCTCTGGCTGCCTTACGCAACCGGTCACAGATGTGATGACCAGCAAGCTGACAACCGCCAGCCGCGATGAAACGGCTGTTGCGGTGCTGCAAAAGATGTCGGACGGGCGTTTTCGCCATATGCCTGTGATGGATGGGGCGGAAATGATTGGCCTGATTTCGATCGGTGATGTCGTAAAAGCGCGCCTTTCCGAACTCTCGATGGAAAAAGACGCCTTGCAAGGCATGATTATGGGCCATTAGGGCCTTCGGGCTCTTGCATCTGGCTGCGCAATATTGTTGCGTGGCGCGGCAAAAGGGGAGCCTGAAACATGCGCATTGGTCTTTATCCAGGAACGTTTGATCCAGTCACACTGGGGCATCGCGATATCATCAAGCGCGCTTGTGCTTTGGTGGATCGCCTTGTGATTGGGGTTGCGATCAACCGCGATAAAGGGCCGCTTTTTTCATTGGAGGAGCGGGTCGCGATGATCGAGGCGGAATGCGCCGAACTGACCAAGGAAACCGGCTGCGAGATCGTCGTGCATCCGTTTGAAAACCTGCTGATTGATTGCGCGCGCGATGTGGGCGCACAGATCATCGTGCGCGGGCTTCGCGCGGTTGCGGATTTCGAATATGAATACCAAATGGTGGGCATGAACCGCGCGCTTGACAGCTCGATTGAGACGGTCTTTTTGATGGCCGAAGCGCGCCATCAGGCGATTGCATCAAAGCTGGTCAAAGAGATCGCGCGCCTTGATGGGGATGTTACCAAATTCGTGCCCCCCGCAGTAAAAACGCAACTGCTGCGCAAATTGGGCAAAGAATAAGCCACGGGTATCACAAGAAAAAGGCCCGGTCGCGCTGTGCGGCCCGGGCCTGATCCTTGCTGATAATTTTCTTACAATTCCACTTCAACCCGGCGCAGAAACGCTTCTGTACGCTCGGGGTAATTGGTCGGAAGCATATGGCCCGCGCCCTCGATCAATTCCAGTTTGAATTGCGGATGCTCCGCATTGGTCTGAACGCCCTGTTCTTTATAATCCAGCACCCGATCCTCGGTTCCATAGAGAATTTGCACAGGCACTTTGATCTCGCCGTAGCGCGGCAATTGGGCGTCAAGCGCGGCATCCACTGCAATATAATCCCGCGACGTATTGATGAAGCTTTTGGGCTGAAGCGAGAGCAGGCCGCCGCCTTTGATCGTGTAATCCGCCGGGATCGGATCGGGGCCAAAGATTTGATCGGCAACCATGGTTGTGTTGCGCATCGAGGCCGGGATCGCCAGCGTATAAGCCAGCAAAATGCGCATCCCGTTTGAATGGATCTTGAGCCGGGCAAAAACATCCGCCGGCGCTGAGGGTTTGCGCAAGAGCGGCGCCAAAAGCGCAAGACCGCGAAGTTTGTCTGGCGCGCGCAGGGCCAGCGCCATCGCGATCCCGCCGCCAAGCGAATGCCCAACGATCAGCGGCTTTTCCAGCCCCAAAGCATCAATCAATTCCTCGACATAGCCCGCTTGTGCCGCCAGTGATGCAGAGGCCGTCCCGGGGCGGTCTGAATAGCCCATTCCGGGGCGATCCAGCACGATAACGCGGTGATCCTTGGCCATCAAAGCGCTCATCCGCATGTTAAAGCTGCGCAATTGGCTGCCAAGCCCGTGGATCATCACGATGGCGGGGCCTGTGCCTTCATCGGTGTAATGCAAACGCCCGGTCGAAAGCGTGATGAATTTGCCGATGGGCGGGCAAGCGGCCCTAGCTTTTTCGGCGACTTTGCTGGTTTTCCAAGCGAAATACCCAAAAACCGCGACGATCAGCACGATAAGAATGATGAATGCGTTCATAAATTGGCTCCCCCCAAATTTGCTTAACCATACGCCAAACGCCCCGGCTTTCGAGAGCCGAGGCGCAGTTCAGACGTAGCGTCATTTCAGGCGGTTAGAGGTATTTCGCCATCTCAACAGCCGTATCGGCCATGCGATTGGAGAAGCCCCATTCATTGTCGTACCAAGTAAGAATGCGGCACATATCCCCCTCCATCACTTTGGTTTGGTCAAGCGCGAAGGTCGAGCTGTGGGGATCGTGATTGAAATCGATCGAAACATTTGGCTGATCGGTGAAGCCCAAGATGCCTTTGAGCGGGCCTGCCTTGGCAGCGGCAATGATCGCGGCGTTGATCTCTTCAATTGTGGTTGCGCGCGCGGCCTCAAAGGTCAGGTCAACGCAGGAGACATTGGGCGTTGGAACGCGGATCGCAACCCCGTCCAATTTGCCGTTCAGCTCTGGCAGCACCAACCCAACAGCTTTGGCCGCCCCGGTTGAGGTCGGGATCATCGACATGGCCGCCGCGCGCCCGCGATAGAGATCTTTGTGCATCGTATCCAGCGTTGGCTGATCGCCGGTATAGCTGTGGATCGTTGTCATAAAGCCTTTGTTGATCCCGATCGCATCATTGAGCGTTTTGACAACAGGGGCGAGGCAATTGGTTGTGCAGGAAGCATTGGAAACGATCAGCTGATCGCCCTTGAGCGAGCCGTGATTGACCCCATAAACAACCGTATTATCCGCGCCCGCCGAAGGGGCCGAAACAAGTACACGGCTCGCGCCATTTTTAAGGTGAATCGCAGCCTTATCGCGCGCGGTAAAGATGCCCGTACATTCCAGCACGATATCAATATGGCCCCAAGGCAGCTCTTCTGGATTGCGAATGGCCGTAACGGCAATCGGCCCACGGCCCACATCAATCGTGTTTTCGCCCGTTGTGACTATGCCCGGAAAGCGCCCATGCACGGAGTCAAACCGCAGCAAATGCGCGTTGTTTTCAACCGGGCCAAGATCGTTGATCGCCACGACCTCAATATCCTTGCGCCCCGACTCGATGATCGCACGCAAAACATTGCGCCCAATCCGCCCAAAACCATTGATCGCCACTTGAACTGCCATAGGGGAGCCTCCTCAAACCATCAGAGATACAGGGGCCCGGATCATCCGCGCCTTTGTTATCGCTAACATCAGGATTTAAGCGAAAAGGTCAACCGTGAAGGCAGGGCATCACAGCGAATTTAGCGCCAAAAAGCGATATATTCGGAGAGATCAGCGAATTTACGCGCGAGGAACAGGGTCGCTTCACCATTTTGCAGCAGAAAATCCGCACCAAGCGCAACAATGATTAAAAGGCCAAGCCCGATAGAGATTGAATTGGTGATGGCGCCGCTCCTTTAGTGAAGGAGCCGCCCCATTTCGCCGGCCACATCGGCCATGCGGCAGGAAAAGCCCCATTCATTATCATACCAAGCCAATACACGAACTGTGCGCCCGCCGACAACTTTGGTTTGATCCGGCGCGAAAATAGACGAATAGGTCGTGTGATTGAAGTCGATCGAAACCTTGGGCTCAGGATCGTAAGAAAGCACCGATCCCATACGCCCGGCGGCGGCTTCGCGGATGATCTCGTTGATGTCTTCAACAGTTACGTCTTTGCCCGCCTCAAAGGTTAGATCAACGGCCGAAACATTCGGCGTGGGAACGCGCATCGCCGTACCATCCAAGCGGCCCGCCAATTCCGGCAGCACTTCGCCAAGCGCTTTGGCCGCACCTGTCGAGGTTGGGATCATTGCCATGGCGGCGGCGCGGGCGCGGTAAAGATCATCGTGGCGGCGATCCAAAGTTGGCTGATCGCCGGTATAGCTGTGAATGGTCGTCATGATGCCGCGCTCAATCCCAACCGCATCGTTCAGAACTTTGGCCAAAGGCGCAAGGCAATTGGTCGTGCAGGAGCCGTTGGAAATCATCCGCTCATTGGCCAGCATATCGCGGTGGTTCACCCCATAAACAACGGTGCGATCTACGTTTGTTGCAGGCGCCGAGATCAAAATCTTCTTAGCGCCGCGCTCAAGGTGAACCGCTGATTGGCCGCCATCATTAAACTTGCCAGTGCATTCCAAAACCACATCAACCCCAGACCAATCCAGCTCTTCAGGGTTATAGGTCGAGGAAACTTCAATCGGGCCGCGCCCCAGATCGAGCGTATTGCCCGATGCGGTGATCTCGCCGGAAAAGCGCCCATGGACGCTGTCGTATTTGAGCAGATGCGCGTTTGTCTCAATCGGGCCTGTGGCGTTAATCTTTACGACCTGAACGTCATTGCGCGCGCTTTCGGCGATATGCGCGAGGGTGCAGCGTCCGATACGGCCAAAGCCATTGATCCCAATCGTTACCGTCATATCGTTGATCTCCCGTTTGCGCATGCACATCGTCCATCAGTTAACGGGCGGTATACGGGGGTATGCGCTTTTGGAAAAGTGTTTAGCGCCAACATGTTAGCGTAAACATGCGCTGTTAGCGGTAACGGCGAGCGCGCGGCGCGAACAATCCGCAGCTTTGGGCGATATTCGCCAAGAGGCGGGGAATCGCACCGTTTGGCGCGGCTTTGGCCCATGCAGGGGCTGGGCGCGCCAAAGAAAAGGCCCCGCGCAATCAAGCGCAGGGCCATATCTTAACAGTTTCGCGCCAATTTTAGAGAAGCGCTTTAACCTTTGCGACAACGGCCTCAGCCGTGATGCCGAACTTTTCATAAAGCGTTTCAGCCGGGGCCGAGGCGCCAAAACTATCCATACCAACGAAATCGGCCTTGGCTTCGCGGCCGCGTTCGCCCAAAAGCCAGCGATCCCAGCCGCCATTGCGCACAGCCGCTTCAACACCAACCCGCACAGGGCCCGCCGGCAGAACTTTGCGCCGATAGGCTTCATCCTGTTCGGCAAACAGCTCAAAACAAGGCATCGAGACAACCCGCGTGCCAATCCCGCTCGCTTCAAGAATATCGCGCGCCGCCATGGCGATCTCAACCTCAGAACCCGTTGCCATCAAGATCGCTTGGCGCTTGCCGGTTGCATCGGCCAGAACATAAGCGCCTTGGGCAGTGAGATTGCGCATCTTATGCTCAACGCGCACGGTGGGCAGATTTTGGCGCGACAGAACCATTACAGATGGCGTTTTTGTTGCGGCAAAGGCAAGCTCCCATGCTTCGGCCGTTTCAACGGTATCAGCCGGGCGGAAGGTGTAAGTGTTTGGCGTTGCTCGGCAAATTGCGAGATGCTCCACCGGCTGGTGGGTCGGGCCATCTTCGCCAAGGCCGATGCTGTCATGGGTCATCACATAAACAACAGGGACCTGCATCAGCGCCGAAAGCCGCATCGCGGGGCGCGCATAATCGGTGAAACAGAAGAACGTGCCGCTATAGGGGCGCAGGCCGCCGTGCAGCGCCATACCGTTCATCGCCGCCGCCATACCATGTTCGCGGATGCCATAATGCACATAGCGGCCTTTGCGATTCTCGATGTCGAAAATGCCCAGATCGGCGGTTTTGGTATTGTTTGAACCGGTCAGATCGGCCGAGCCGCCAATCGTTTCGCGCATGATCGGGTTGATCACTTCAAGCGCCAGCTCAGAGCTTTTGCGGGTGGCGACTTTGGGCTGCTCTTCGGAGATTTTCTTTTTCAACGCGCGCACAACAGAAGAAAGCTTCTTGGGCGCCTCGCCTGCAAAGACACGGTTAAACTCGGCTTGGCGGTTTTCGGATTGCTCCGTCAAACGGGCCTCCCAAGCGGCGCGATCTGCTGCGCCGCGCGATCCAATCGCTTTCCACTGCGCCGAGATATCAGCCGGAATTTCGAACGGCGCGCCGCTCCAGCCATAACCCGCTTTGGTGTCCGAAATCAGCTTAGGATCGGTCAAAGCGCCGTGGCCTTTTGAGGTATCCTGCGCCGAAGAGCCAAGCGCGATATGCGTCTTACAGGCAATCATTGTGGGCTTTTTGGTGCTCTTGGCGGCGGTGATCGCTTCATCAATCGCCACAGGATCATGGCCATCAATTTCAAGCACTTGCCAGCCAGAGGCCTTGAAACGCATCTTTTGATCCGTGCGATCGGCGATATCAACCGTGCCATCGATGGTGATGTTGTTGTTGTCCCAAAGCACGATGAGTTTGCCAAGCTTTTGGCGGCCAGCAAGGGCGATGGCCTCTTGGCTCACGCCTTCCATCAAACAGCCGTCGCCAGCGATGCAATAGGTGTAGTGATCTTGCAGCTTGCGGCCAAACCGCGCCCGAAGCGCCTCTTCGGCCATGGCAAACCCAACCGCGTTTGAAATGCCCTGGCCAAGCGGGCCGGTTGTTGTCTCGATGCCGGTCGCATGGCCATATTCCGGATGGCCCGCTGTGATCGCGCCCCATTGGCGGAAGTTTTTGATCTGCTCAAGCGTCATATCCGCATAGCCCGTAAGATGGAGCAGCGAATAGAGCAGCATCGAGCCGTGACCGGCGGAGAGAATAAAGCGGTCGCGATCCGGCCAATTCGGCGCAGAGGCATCAAATTTGAGGTGCTTTTCATACAGAACCGTTGCCACATCGGCCATGCCCATCGGCATGCCAGAGTGGCCCGAATTGGCGGCGGCAATCGCATCCAAAGTGAGCGTGCGGATCGCGGCGGCGCGCATCCAATGTTCGGGGTGCGCCTTGCGCAGGGCTTGAATATCCAACGGGCCGTCCTTTGGTTGTGATGCTTTGGCGCCGTGATACCAACATGCGCGCGAAGTTCAAGCGCGGGCGCATGTGCAAACCGCGGATCAGGCGCATCTTGGGCGCTTTGATTGGCCGTTGGGCCGGTTTTTGGCGGTTTTGGGCCAAAAGCGCGCATGCAAGGCTTTATGCAAGGCGGATCAGTGTTGGTAATGCTTTTTCCATCGGGTAGGCTTTGATTCGGGCCCTTAGCGGATCGCTTGGGCCTTGGTGGGGCCACGGGCCTTTTGGGGAAACACGCACAACATATAGCGCCAGTCTGGCGTAATGGATGCGAAACTGACAGTATAGACCACAGGCATTTGATGCCGCAGGCAAAGACAGGCGCTAAAAATGGCGCTGGGGAGACGGGCAAAATGAGTGACATAGTAGAGTTGGAGCGCCGGATAACGGCTGCGCTCAAACGGATCGGGGCCGGGCTTGATGCTTTGGGGCAAACCGCAGAAGCGCCCGCCGCGCCGCAAAACGATGAGGCCGAAGCAGAAATCGCCCGCTTAAACGAAGCGCTCACCGCCGAGCGCGAAGCCAATCAACAGCTCGAAGAGCGCGTCCGCGTTATCCGCGAGCGCCAGGAAACAACCGTTGCAGCGCTTGAAAAAGAAGTGGCGAGCCTGCGCGAAGAAAGCATGGCTCATGGCGCGGATTTAAGCCGCATCAAAAGGGTCAATACGCAACTGCGCGAGAACAACCAAGCCCTGCGCGAAGCCAATGTTGCAGGCCTTGCCGATCCGCATTTGATCAACAAATCCATGCTGGCCGAGCTTGAAGCCCTGCGCACACGCCGCGATACAGACCGCGCTGAGATGGATGAAATCTTGAACGAACTAAAGCCATTGATTGGTGCTGATGAAGGAGGGGCCGCGCATGCCTGAGGTCACAATTTCCATCGGCGGGCGCGAATTTGAAGTGGCCTGCCAAGAGGGCGAAGAACATTTCCTGCGCTCGGCTGGCGCGCTTCTTGATGGCGAAGCCACTGTTTTGAATGCACAAATCGGCCGCTTGCCAGAGCCGCGCATGTTGTTGATGGCAGGGCTGATGCTGGCGGATAAAACCGCAGGCATGGAAGAGCAGCTGCGCAATCTGGAAGACAAATTGGCAGCGCAAGACGCGTTGATTGAAGAATTGCGCAATGCCCCCGCGCCGCAAGCCGAGCGCATTGAAGTGCCGGTGATCCCGTCTGAAATCACCGATACATTCGCAGAGATTGCCGCGCGCGCAGAAGCCATGGCCGCCGCCGTTGAAGAGAAAATCGCAAGCTAACCGGATCAGCCGCCGCTGTGGCGCGCTCTTTTTGCGGCACAAATGCAGACAGCAAATATAAAAATGGCGGGCCCCATCAGCGCCCGCCATTTTCATTATTACTTAAGGCAAAAAGCGATCAGCCGTTGGCTTCGCGGATCTTCTCAGAAGCCTCTTTATCATAAGCAACGCCGTTGGTTTCAAACAGTTGATCCAACTCGCCAGACAGCGTCATCTCGGTGATGATATCGCAGCCGCCAACAAACTCGCCCTTAACGTAAAGCTGTGGAATCGTTGGCCAATCTGAGTAATCCTTGATGCCCTGGCGCAGCGCTTCATCGGCCAGAACATTCACATCGGCAAACTCAACGCCCATGAAATTCAACACGCCAGCAACCCGGCTCGAAAAGCCACATTGCGGCATCGTTTTCGTGCCCTTCATGAACAATACAACATCGTTGTTGGTGACGGTTTCTTTGATCTGATTTTCAGCGCTCATGGCTTGATGTCCTATGCTGGATCGGTGTCTTTTTGGCGCAAACCGCCGTTGCCCAATATATAGGGGTGTGCGGGCGGCTTTTCTAGCGCCGATTGGTCGCGGGCTTAAGCGGGGGCCTTGGTGGTGAGGGCCAGCGCATGCAAAGCGCCGGCGGGCCCATCCATTTTATCTTTGAGCGCGGCGTAAACCGCGCGCTGCTGCTGGACCCGGTTTTTGCCTTTGAAGCTTTCGTCAATCACCTCTGCGGCATAGTGATTTCCATCGCCCGCCAGATCGGTTATGGTGATCTGGGCGTTTGGGAAGCTTGCGCGGATGAGGTCTTCGATTTCTTGGGCTTCAATGGCCATGGGGCATCTCCGTTTGTTTGAACCAGATGTAGGGCGCGCGCGCGCCAAGCACAAGCAGGCTAGGGGTGCAGATGATGCGCCAGAGATTTGAGAAATGCGCGGATAGCGGGCAGGGTTGGCCCGGTTGCAAGGGTTTGCGTGCTTTGCGGGGTAAGGGGCGCGCTGAGCTGAGATTGAAAGGCGGTGAGCGTCTTTTGCTCGGGCGCTGAAAGCGGCAATTTGGCCGCCGTTTGAAGCAGTTCAAGCGCGTCGTGAATGGCGCGCATATGGGCAAAGCTTTCGATCATTTGCGGGGTTGTTTCGGGCGCATCTTGCCAGCTAACGCCTTGATACAACTCTTGGAAAACCCGCTGCCCGGCCCCGGCGCAGCCATAGGCCACACAGCCCGAAAACCCTGCCTCTTTCAGCCCATCGTGGATCGAGCAGCTGTGATGATCAAGCTTGGGGCAGGGCAGGCCTGCGGGCTTATCAATGGCGAAATGCGCGCCCCTGTCAAAGGCCAGCGCGAGGCAGCAAAGCGCGGCACAACACGCACAGTCCGGGGCAAGCGATGGCAGGGGCGCTGCCATCCGCTTAGGCTGCGAAAGTTGCGGCGAATGTGCCCCGGAACAATGCTTTGAGATCGGCAAGCGGTGCGGCTTCCCCGCCAAAGCGGATTGTATCGCCGCCAAATTTGCCGACCATCGCCACAGGAATGCCCGCCGCTTGGGCCGCCACGATCAGCGCCTCAGCCGCATCAAAATCGCAAGCGATCAGATAGCGCGCTTGATCCTCGCCAAAAAGCTGCGCTGTATCGGCTTCATCGATGGTGATGCCAATGCCAGCGGCTTCGGCCATCTCAAACGCCGCCAAAGCAAGGCCACCGTCCGAAAGATCGCTACAGGCGGTGATCAAGGCCGCATTTGCGCGGATAAAGGCGCCGTGGGCCGCTTCGGCGGCCAGATCAACATGGGGCGCATCGCCCTCTTCGCGGTTGAATGCTTCGGCCAGCAGGGCAGATTGGCCCAAATGGCCTTTCGTCGCGCCGATCAAAAGGGCGGTAAACCCGTCGCGCGCGGTGCCCGCGATCAGCTCGCTCTCATCAGCAATAAGGCCGACCGCGCCAATTGTCGGCGTTGGCAGAATGCCTGTTCCGTCTGTCTCGTTATAGAGCGAAACATTGCCCGAAACGATCGGCACGTTGAGCGCAGAAACCGCCTCGCCGATGCCCTTAATCGCGCCAACGAATTGGCCCATGATCACAGGTTTTTCGGGATTGCCGAAGTTGAGGTTATCGGTTGTCGCGAGCGGCAAAGCGCCAACGGCACAAAGATTGCGGAAGGCCTCAGCGACGGCCTGTTTGCCGCCCTCAGTTGGATTTGCTTTGACATAACGGGGGGTTACGTCGGAAGTAAAGGCAAGCATCTTGGGCGTGCCATGCACGCGAACGATGCCCGCGCCAAGCCCCGGCGCGCGCACCGTGTCGGCCATCACTTGGCTGTCGTATTGCTCATAGACCCATTGTTTGCCGGTGTAATTCGGCGAAGACAAAAGCGCGCGCAGCCCTGCAATCGGTGCGATGCTCGGCGCATTTTCAAGCGGCGCGGCGGCGGGGGTTGGCACCCATGGGCGATCATATTCCGGGGCGTTGCCAGAGAGCGCTTTGAGCGGCAAATCGGCTTTGCATTCCCCGTTGTGCATGATGATGAACCGGTCCTCGGCAATGGTTTCGCCGACGATGGCAAAATCGAGATCCCATTTGACGAAAACGGCTTTGGCGACGGCCTCAAGCGCGGGGTTCAACACCATGAGCATGCGCTCTTGGCTCTCTGAAAGCATCATTTCATAGGCGCTCATCGCCTCTTCGCGGCAGGGGACTTTTTCCAGATCAAGGCGTACGCCAAGATTGCCCTTATCGCCCATCTCAACGGCAGAGCAGGTCAGGCCAGCCGCGCCCATATCTTGGATCGAGATCACAGCGCCGGTTTGCATCAGCTCCAGCGTCGCTTCCATCAGGCGCTTTTCGGTGAAAGGATCGCCGACCTGAACAGTGGGGCGCTTTTCCTCAATCGTGTCGTCAAATTCGGCCGAGGCCATCGTCGCCCCGCCAACACCATCGCGGCCGGTTTTCGCGCCGAGATAAACAACAGGCATGCCAACGCCAGAAGCGGCCGAATAGAAAATCTTATCCGTATCAGCAAGGCCCGCGGCAAAAGCATTCACCAAACAATTGCCATTATAAGCCGAATGAAAACGCACTTCGCCGCCAACGGTCGGGACGCCAAAGCAATTGCCATAGCCGCCAACGCCCTCAACAACGCCGTGCACAAGCTGGCGGGTTTTATGATGCGCAGGCTCGCCAAAAGAGAGCGAATTCATCGCCGCAATCGGGCGCGCGCCCATGGTAAAGACATCCCGCAAAATGCCGCCAACGCCCGTGGCCGCGCCTTGGTAGGGCTCGATGTAAGACGGGTGATTATGGCTTTCCATTTTAAAAACAACGGCTTGGCCATCGCCGATATCAACGATCCCTGCGTTTTCACCGGGGCCGCAGATCACTTGGGGCCCCTCCGTTGGCAGGGTGCGCAGCCATTTCTTGGAGGATTTATAAGAGCAATGCTCGTTCCACATCGCCGAGAAAATCCCAAGCTCGGTAAAGCTTGGCTCGCGCCCGATGATCTCAAGGATCAGCGCATATTCATCTGGGGAAAGCCCGTGCGCGGCGATCAGCTCTTGCGTGATTGTTGGTTCGGTCATGATAGCCCCCAGATTCCGTTGGGCATCTCATAGGCGAGAATGGCGGCAGGGAAAAGCCGGGGAAGCGCGAATGGCGGCGTTTTTTGTAGGATTTGGGGCAAAGCGCACGATTTTTTCGAGCCGCCGCCGATTGGGCAAAAAAATGGCCGAGACAAGCTCGGCCTAAGTCCAACAGGGAGGTGAAGCCAAAGACAAAGTCTTCTTCGCGGCTTCATGGGGGGATTTATGGATGCAGATGCAGCAATACAAGAGGCAATGGGCGAATTTTGCGCAAACCTGCTATGCGCCCTGTGCATGGCTTGATTATTCCTTGGGGAAATCCCGCTTTTGGCGGCGATGGGCGATGATTTCCTCAGAGACAAAATCGCGAAAGGCCGAAATCCGCTTTGAATGGCGCAGCTCTTCCGGATAGGCAAGAAAAACAGGGACATCGAGGCTTTCCACATCGGGCAGCACATGCACCAGATCGGGAAAATCTTCCGTAAGGTAATCCGGCAGAACGCCGATTCCAAGATTGTTCACCACGCCTTGCAAGACGCCATAGTAATTGTTGACCGTGAGGGTTGATGGGATGTCATAGGTCATCAGTTCTTGAACCAATGTCGCACCCGCAGCAACCTGGGCCGAGTTTGTATTCTGGCAGATCAGGCGGCGCCCGGCGATATCCTCAACCGTTTCGAGCGGGCCGGTTTTGGCCAGATACTCAGAGCTTGCATAAAGCCGCATGCGAATATTCATCAGCCGTTTGCGGATCAAATCGGCTTGGCTCGGCTCTTTCATCCGAATGGCAACATCGGCCTCGCGCATGGGCAGATCAAGCACCCGCTCTTCCAGCATCAGATTGATATTCAGCTCGGGGTATTTCTCATAAAGCGCGGGCAAGCGCGGGGCGAGCCAAAGGGTCCCGAACCCAGTTGTCGTGGTGACGCGCAATTCGCCAAAGACCTCTTCCTCGCTGTCGCGTATCCGCGCCGAGGCCGCATCGAGCCGTTTGAGCATCGCCGAGGTCGCATCAAACAGCAATTCGCCCTGCTCAGTAAGAATCAGCCCGCGCGCATGGCGGTGAAACAGCGAGACGTTGAAGCTTTCCTCAAGCGCGCGAATTTGCCGCGACACAGCCGATTGGGACAGATGCAGCGTATCGCCTGCATGGGTTAGCGAGCCAGCATCCGCCACCGCGTGAAATATTCTTAGCTTGTCCCAGTCCATCGCTTTTCACCTGTTACGCAAGCGCAGCCAATTCAGCCGCTTTATTACACATATACATTAATGCCCGCTTTAGGGGGATTCCTCCAAGGAATGCAAACGAGAAGCCGCGAATTTTCCATTTTGTAGGTCAGAAATTATGACCTACACTAAGCCATGCGCCCAATTTTTAGGCCCGCTCACCCGGATACCACTTTGGCGCGAATTGCATTGGGAGGTGCAGCCATGAGCCGTCAAGACGTAACCCTTCACGATAAATTCGATCTGGGCAAAGATCATGTGCTCCTCAATGGCACGCAGGCTTTGGTTCGGCTCATGCTGATGCAAAAGGCGCGCGACAAGGCGGCCGGGATGCATACCGCGGGCCTCGTGACAGGCTATCGCGGCTCGCCTTTGGGGGCGGTCGATATGCAGATGATGCAGGCCAAGGCGGATCTTGAAGCGGCGGATGTTGTCTTTCAGCCGGGCCTGAATGAAGATCTCGCGGCCACGGCCCTTTGGGGCGCCCAACAGGCCGAGCTGCGCGGCGAGGGCAAGTTCGATGGCGTTTTTGGCATGTGGTACGGCAAGGGGCCGGGGGTTGATCGCTCGGGCGATGTGATGCGTCATGCCAATATGGCCGGCACGTCGGCCAAGGGCGGTGTGCTGATGGTGATGGGCGATGATCACACCGGCGAAAGCTCGACCACATTGCACCAAAGCGATTGGGCGCTTGTGGATGCCTATATGCCGGTGCTTTCGCCTGCGGGCGTTCAAGAGGTGCTGGATTACGGGCTCTATGGCTTTGCGCTGAGCCGCTATGCGGGCCTCTGGGTCGGGCTCAAAGCGATGAAAGATACGATCGAGGCAACGGCCGTTGTGGATGGGCGCGCCGGACGGATGGATTTTGTCACCCCGGATATCAAACTGCCCGAGGGCGGGCTGAATATCCGGCTGGGCGATACGGCCATTCCCCAAGAAGAGCGCATTATCAATCACAAGAAACGCGCCGCCGAAGCCTTTGCCCGCGCCAACAAGATCGATCGCCGGATGCACGGCAAAACAGGCGCGAAAATCGGGCTGGTCGCGGCGGGCAAAAACTGGCTCGATCTGGTGCATGCCTTTGCCCTGCTCGGGATCGATGCGGCAGAGGCCGAGCGGCTTGGCATCACCACCTATAAAGTCGGGCAGGTCTGGCCGCTTGATATGCAGAGTTTCCACGATTTTGCCGAAGGTTTGGACGTGATCATCGTGGTTGAGGAAAAGCGCAAATTGATCGAGCTGCAGGTCAAAGAAGCGATCTTTGATGATCGCCGCGGGCGGCGGGTTTATGGCGGGATGAAAGAGGGCGCAGAGCTGTTTCCAACCGCCTATGCGCTTGAGCCGGTGATGATTGCGCGCAAGATCGGCGCGATATTTGAGGAAGAAGGCTGCGGCTCTGCCAAGATGAAGGGCGCGCTGCAAGCGATTGAAAGCGCTCAAAAAGCTGATAACGCCCCCGAGATCGCCGCGCGCATTCCTTACTTTTGCTCGGGTTGCCCGCACAATTCTTCAACCAAAGTGCCCGAGGGCAGCCGCGCCTATGCCGGGATCGGTTGCCATTTCATGGTCCAATGGATGGATCGCAACACCCTTGGCTATACCCATATGGGCGCTGAAGGGGCAAACTGGATCGGCGAAGCGCCCTTTTCCAAAACCGGCCATGTTTTCCAGAACCTGGGCGATGGAACCTATAACCATTCCGGCATCCAAGCCATCCGCGCCGCCGTCGCCGCAGGCACAACAATGACATACAAAATCCTCTTTAACGATGCGGTTGCCATGACCGGCGGCCAAAGCAACGAGGGCGATCTGAGCGCGGATCAAATCACACGCGAATTGGTGGCGATGGGGATTGAACACGTCGCTTTCGTTTATGATGAGAAAGAGGATTATGATCTGGGCGCGCTGCCCAAATCTGTGCGCAAATATCACCGCGAAGAGCTGATGCGCGTTCAGCAAGAGTTCAGCAAAATCAAAGGCGTATCGGCGATAGTTTATGCACAAACCTGCGCGGCTGAAAAGCGCCGCCGCCGCAAGCGCGGCACTTTCCCAGACATCGACAAACGCGTCTTTATCAACACCGATATCTGCGAAGGCTGCGGCGATTGCGGGGTGCAATCCAACTGCGTTTCCATCACGCCGGTTGAAACAGAACTGGGCCGCAAACGCGCGATTGACCAATCCAGCTGCAACAAAGATCTCTCCTGCGTGAATGGCTTCTGCCCCTCCTTTGTGACCGTGGAGGGCGCAAAGCCGCGCAAAGCTGCAACGATTGATCTGGTGACCGGCGATCTGCCCATGCCCGACTTGCCCGCGATCAACGGCACCCATAACAGCGTCATCACCGGGGTTGGCGGCACAGGCGTTGTGACCATCGGGGCGATCATGGCGATGGCGGCGCATCTGGATGGCAAAGGCGCGGGCATGATGGAAATGGCCGGGCTCGCGCAAAAAGGCGGGGCGGTTGCGATCCATTGCCGGATTGCCGCGCGGCCCGAGGATATCTCGGCCATTCGTGTGGCCACGGGCGAGGCGGATGCGCTGATTGGGGGCGATCTGGTTGTCTCTGCGGGGGCCAAAACGCTTGGCCTGACCAGCACGGGGCGCACCGGTGCGGTGGTAAATAGCCATGAAATCATCACCGGGGATTTCACCCGAAATACTGAATTTACCCTGCCATCCGAGGCGCTTACGCTTTCCCTGCAAGCGCGTATTCGCGACCGCCTGACCATGTTTGATGCCTCCGAGCTGGCACGCGCCGTGATGGGTGACAGTATTTTTTCCAACATGATGATCTTTGGCGCGGCCTGGCAGCAGGGTCTGATCCCGCTCACATTAGAGGCGATCACGCGAGCGATTTCCCTCAATGGCGCCGCCCCAGAACGCAACTTGCGCGCCTTTGAAATTGGCCGGTGGGCGGCGCTTCATCCAGAGCGGGCGCAGAGCCTTGGCAAGGGCGAAGTGATCGAGAAACCGCGCGGATTGGCCGAGAAAATCGCCTTTCGGGCGGATCATCTAACCCAATATCAATCCGCAGCCTATGCGCGGCGCTACAGCCGCTTTGTGGAGAAATTCAAAGAGGAAGCGCTGCGCGAAGCTGTGGCGCTGAGCTATCATAAGCTATTGAGTTATAAGGATGAATACGAGGTTGCCCGCCTGATGAAGCAAACCCGCGCGCGCGCCGAAGAGGCCTTTGAGGGCGATCTCAAACTGACCTATCATCTGGCCCCGCCTGTGCTGGGCGGCAAAGATGCCATCGGGCGGCCCAAAAAGCGCGGCTTTGGCGAGGGGCTAAGCGGGATGATCATGCGGCTTGCCGCGCTCAAACGCCTGCGCGGGACGCCGTTTGATCCTTTCGGTTATAGCAAAGAGAGACGGGCCGAGCGCGCGCTGATCAAGAGCTATGAGGCGGATATGAAACGGATTTTGCGCGATTTCGCACAGGCTGATCCAGAAGCAATCCTCGCTCTGGCGCGCTTGCCGATGCAAATCCGCGGCTTTGGCCCTGTTAAGATGGCAGCGATTGAGGCAGCGCAAAAACGCCGCGGCGAAATTTGGCAGATGATCGAAGCGGGGGATGCGCCGCAACAACAGGCCGCACAGTAACAAAGCTTTGGCTTTTGCTGGCCGCCGCGCGCGCTATAAAGGCGGCGACACTGCCGATTTTGCCCATGCGCGAGCCCCTGAGATGCCCCTTGATCCCCATATTGCGCGCGATATTTCTTACGCGAGCTCGGCCCAAACGCGGGGCGGGCGGGCCATGATCCGCGCGCTGGAAAACACCACCGGGCGGATGCGTTTGATGCGCCGCGCCCAAGGCTATGGTGAAGAGGTCGCCCAAGGCGCGGATTTCTGGGAGGTGATGGTGCACCGCTATGGAATCGCGCCAAAAATCATCGCCGGGAGTTTCGCAAATATCCCAAAAGAAGGGCCGCTGATCCTTGTTTCAAATCATCCGTTCGGCATACTTGACGGGCTGATGATGGGCCTGTTGCTCAGCAGGCTGCGCGGGGATTTTCGCATTCTGGCCAATCAGGTTTTTCGACGGGCTGAAGAGCTGAACCGGGTCATCCTGCCGATCTCATTTGATACGGATAAAGCCGCGATCACACAGAACCTTGCGACAAGGCGCGCCGCGCTCGATTACCTCGGGCAGGGCGGGGCGATCGGGGTTTTCCCGGGCGGCACAGTCAGCACATCCCCAACGCCATTTGGCCAAGCGCGCGATCCCAGCTGGCGCAGTTTTACCGCCAAAATGATCGCCAAATCGCAGGCGCAAGTCGTTCCGATTTACTTTGAGGGCCAGAACTCGCGGCTTTTTCAGATCGCCAGCCATCTGCACCCAACGCTGCGCCTTGGTCTGCTGCTTTCGGAATTCCACGCCCGCCTTGATAAAGGCCCGCAAATTGCCATCGGCGCACCGATCCCGCGCGCAGATTTGGCGCAATTTCGCACGCGCCCGCGAATGATGATGGATTTTCTGCGCGAAGCGACCTATGCCTTATCTCCAAGCCCCCTGGCAAATACCGGCTATGGCTATGAATTTGAACGAAGATACAAAGAAAACACCAAAAGCGCGGAGCGCGAGTGATGGCAGTAGGCATTTTTGATTCAGGGCTCGGCGGGCTGACCGTTTTGGACGCGATAACCAAGCGGATGCCCGAACTTCCGACGGTCTATTTCGGCGATAATCTGCACGCACCATATGGTGTGCGCGACGCGGATGATATTTTTAACCTCACCACAGCCGCCTGTGAACGGCTCTGGGAAGAGGGCTGCGATCTTGTGATCCTTGCCTGTAATACGGCCTCTGCGGCGGCGCTTCGGCGCATGCAGGAAAGCTGGATTCCTGAGGATAAACGGGTGCTTGGCGTCTTTGTGCCGCTGATCGAAGCGCTGACAGAACGCCAGTGGGGCGATAATTCTCCGCCCCGCGAAGTCGCTGTTTCCAATGTGGCGCTTTTTGCAACCCCTGCAACCGTGGCCAGCCGGGCCTTTCAGCGCGAGCTTGCCTTTCGCGCCATTGGGGTTGATGTGGAAAGCCAGGCCTGCGGGGGCGTTGTCGATGCGATTGAAGACGGCGATATGATCTTGGCAGAAGCGCTGGTGCGCAGCCATGTTGACGCGCTCAAACGCAAGCTGCCAAAGCCCGAAGCAGCGATCCTTGGCTGCACCCATTACCCGATCATGCAGGATATTTTCCAAGACGCGCTCGGCGCCGAAGTCGAGGTTTATTCGCAGGCCAATCTCGTGGCCGAGAGCCTTGCCGACTACCTTGAACGCCATCCAAAAATGATCGGCGCGGGGCAAAAATCCGCCTTCCTTACAACCGGCAATCCGGCCCATGTCTCCAATCGGGCAACCGCCTTTTTGCGACGAAAAGTGGATTTCCAATCTGCCTGAGGCGTTTTGCGCCCTTCAATTTTGCCGCGCCGCGCCCTAAAGAGAGCAGGGCAATAGCGCCCCCTGTGAAAGAAATGACATGACCCATAAAATCGCCATTCTCGGCGCTTCGGGCTATACCGGAGCTGAGCTTGTTCGCCTGATCGCGACCCATCCAAACATGGAGATTGTGGCCCTGTCCGGGGATCGCAAAGCCGGGATGGAGATGCGCGAAGTCTTCCCGCATCTGCGCCATCTTGATCTGCCAAGCCTTTGTAAAATCGAAGATATTGATTTCGCAAATGTCGATCTGGCCTTTTGCGCGCTGCCCCATGCGACCTCGCAAGCGGTGATCAAAGAGCTGCCTGCAACGCTGAAAATCGTTGATCTGAGCGCGGATTTCCGGCTGCGCGATCCGGCGGCCTATGAAAAATGGTATGGCCAGCCCCATAGCGCGCTTGAGATGCAAAAAGAGGCGGTTTATGGCCTCACGGAATTCTACCGTGATGAGATTAAGGGCGCGCGGCTTGTGGCCGGAACGGGCTGTAACGCGGCGACGGGGCAGTTTATCTTGCGCCCGCTGATCAGCGCAGAAGTGATTGATCTGGATGATATAATCCTCGATCTCAAATGCGCGGTGTCTGGTGCGGGGCGCAGCCTCAAAGAAAATCTGCTCCATGCGGAGCTGAGCGAAAATGCCTCTGCCTATTCCGTTGGCGGCAAACATCGCCACTTGGGCGAATTTGATCAGGAGTTCTCGGCGATTGCCGGGCGGCCCGTTGAAATCCAATTTACCCCGCATCTGATCCCCGCCAATCGGGGCATTCTGGCCACGGCCTATGTCAAAGGCGATGCGGGCGCGATCTATGCCGCGCTTAGCCAAGCCTATGAAAACGAACCCTTTATTGAGGTTCTGCCGATGGGCGCAGTGCCAAGCCTTAAGGATGTGCGCGCCTCGAACTTCTGCCATATCGGGGTTGTCGCGGATCGCCGTTCTGGGCGGGCGATCGTTGTGGCGGTGATCGACAACCTGACCAAGGGCTCGTCGGGCCAAGCGCTGCAAAACGCCAATCTTATGCTTGGCGAAGACGAAACAGCCGGGCTGATGATGGCCCCGGTTTTCCCATAGAGGCCCGATGAAAAGCCTGAAAAAACAACGTCGTATTCAGATATTTGCCATTTTGGGCCTTGTGCTGCTGTTGGCTGTGCCGCTCCTTGGCTATGCGTTTCGCGATGGGATCAATTACTTTCGTTCGCCCAGTGAAGTGATCGCTGAGCCGCCGCGCGAAAGCGAGACATTTCGCATTGGCGGGCTTGTCGAATCTGGCAGCCTGATCCGCGGCGAGGGGGCGACGATCCGCTTTTCTGTCACGGATGGCGGCGCGAGCATTCCGGTCGAATATACCGGGGTGTTGCCTGATCTCTTTGAAGAGGGGCAGGGCATGGTCGGCACTGGAAGTTACATCAACGAAACCTTCCAAGCCGTTGAAATACTGGCAAAACACGATGAAACCTATATGCCAAAAGAGGTTGTCGATGCGCTGAAGGCTCAGGGCGTTTACAAAGACCCGAACGGTGAGGTTTCCAGCGATTAACCATTTTTGATCAGCCTGTCCTTGATTTCAGCAGTGAAACGGGGCGAACGGCAGATGAAAACGGTTAAGACAATTGCGAGTGAAATAGTGGCCCGTGAGGGCGGTTTTGTGAATGATCCCTCCGATCCCGGCGGGGCCACGAAACACGGCGTAACCATCCACACGATGCGCCGCCTTGGGCTCGATCTGGATCACGATGGCGATGTTGATGTAGCGGATGTGCGCAAAGTGACGCCGCGCCGCGCCCGCGAAATTTTTCTCAAACATTACTATCACACACCGCGCATTGATGCGCTGCCAGCGGCGCTGCAAGCCAGCGTTTTTGACATGTATGTGAACGCAGGCGCGAATGCGGTGAAGATCCTGCAACGGCTGCTCTGCGATATGGGGCAAAGCGTTACAGTTGACGGGGCGATTGGGCCGCAAACCATCCAAGCCACTGAAATTGCAGATGCAATGGCGCCCGGCCATCTATCTGATGCCTATGGGATTGCGCGGCGCAACTATTATTATTCGCTCGCCGATGCCCGCCCCGCCAGCCGCAAATACGCGCGCCGCCAAGATGGGGGCAAGGGCGGCTGGATCACCCGGGCCGAAGAATTCATCTCGCCGCGCTATCATTTCTCGGCGCAGGAACATGCGCGAAGGGTGGCAAAATGGGTGTGATTGAAGGGCTGCTTTCGATCCTCTTTGGTGGCGGGCGCAATGTGATCCGCGAAACAGCCGAGGTTTTCAAGGTCAATACCGAAGCCGGAGACGCGCGCGAAATGGCCTATCGCGCGGCCGCTTTGCAGGAATTCGCCGCCGAATTTGCCACGCCGCGCCAGGGGCGATTTGATCGCTTTATGGATGGGCTCAATCGCGTCCCGCGCCCCGCTTTGGCCTTTGGCACGCTTGGCTTGATGATCGCGGCGATGGTTGATCCGCTTTGGTTTGCCAGCCGGATGCAGGGGATTGCTTTGGTGCCAGAGCCGCTTTGGTGGCTTTTGGGGGCAATTGTCAGCTTTTATTTCGGCGCGCGCCATCAAATCAAAGGCCAGGAGTTTCAAAACTCAATCGCGCAGACCATGGCCCGCGCGCCCGGTGTGACCCGCAATATCGCCGCTCTTCAGGCCTTGAGCGCCGGTGCCGGAGACCCCGCAAGCCTGCGCCCGCCTGAACCGCTGGGAGAGGGCGAAAACGCGGCCCTTGCGGCCTGGAAGGAAGGGCGAAATGGATAGAGTTCTGATCTCCGCCCTCGCCGATTACGGACCTTGGGTATTGCTCGCTTTCTACCTTCTTTTCAGAGACTTACAGAAAGATCAGGCGACCCGCGCCACGTTAGACAAAAACACCGCAATCCTTGTTGAGATGACAACAATGATCCGCGAACGCCTGCCGAGATCATCATGATTTGGGCGCGCCTCTATCAGCAAATACGCGACTATCTGCGGGATGCGAAATTCGCCCGTGCTGTTGCGCGAAATGACCGGGCCGCACAAGAGCTTGATGCCGCCGTAAAGGAGATGTTGGGACGATGAAACAGGCGCTTTCGCTACTTATTCTGGTCATTGCGCTGTTCCAATTGGGCGCGCGGATCTGGGACGCAGCAACCATGCTGCAAATCGGCTATGGCGCGATTTCGATAATGGCGATGCTGATCTCGATCACATTTTTGTGGCTCTGGCAGGTCCGCGCGACACCGCTTGCTTTGGGGATGTCCTTTAGCTGGGCGGGGTCTGGGCTGGTGATGGGCTATTGGTGGATGATGCAAATGGCAGGCCTGCCACAATGGGGGCGCGAGGCGGAGTTACTCCTTGTTTTTCTTGCCTTTTTGATCGCAGGTGCGGTTCTGCATTTTGCCGTGATCCAAGCCTCCTTTGGCTATCATGGGCTGCGTTTTCTTGCCCCGGTTGCGCTTGCCATTGCGCTGGCCTCGGCGGCCCTCGTTTTGCACTAGGCCGCCAAACCCGCCCCCTGATCCGCCCTCCAAATCGCCCAGCCTTAAATCCTGCGCAAATCAGCCGCGGCATTGGCGCGCATCCCATTGGCGCGCCCGCCCATCCTCTATAGAGTGGCCCCGAACGACAAAGGGGTTTGGGTATGCTGGTTGAGCTTGGACATTTCGCGCTGGTGCTCGCGTTCATCGTTTCAATCGCGCAGGCCTTCGTGCCGCAGATTGGCGCGGCGGCGGGTTGGCGCGGCTGGATGGCCGTTGCAGGGCCAGCCGCAAATTTGCAATTCCTGCTGATCTGCTTTTCCTTTTTGGCGCTGACCTATGCTTTCGTGACCTCTGATTTCTCGGTGCGGCTGGTCACGCTCAATTCCCATACAGACAAGCCGATGCTCTATAAAATCAGCGGCGTTTGGGGCAATCATGAGGGCTCAATGCTGCTCTGGGTGCTTATCCTGGCAGGCTTTGGCGCCTGTGCGGCCTGGTTTGGCGGCAATCTTCCCGAGCGGCTGCGCGCGCGCGTCCTCTCTGTTCAGGGATCCATCGGCGTTGCTTTCATCGCCTTTATCCTGTTCACATCAAACCCTTTTTTGCGCCTGACACAGCCGCCGCTCAATGGTGAAGACCTCAACCCATTGCTCCAAGATCCGGGCCTCGCCTTTCACCCGCCCTTCCTTTACCTCGGCTATGTTGGCCTCTCGATGGCCTTTTCCTTTGCGGTCGCGGCGCTCATTGAAGGGCGGGTTGATGCGGCTTGGGCGCGGTGGGTGCGGCCCTGGACGCTGGCGGCTTGGATTTTCCTCACAATCGGCATCGCGCTTGGCTCTTGGTGGGCCTATTACGAGCTGGGCTGGGGCGGGTTTTGGTTCTGGGATCCGGTCGAAAACGCTTCCTTCATGCCTTGGCTTTTCGCCGCAGCACTGCTCCATTCGGCCATTGTGGTTGAGAAACGCGAGGCGCTTAAGGCCTGGACTGTGCTGCTTGCCATCCTTGCTTTCGGCTTCTCCCTGATCGGGACATTTATCGTGCGCTCGGGTGTGATCACCTCGGTGCATGCCTTTGCCAATGATCCCGAACGCGGCGTGTTTATCCTGATGATCCTTGGCATTTTCATGGGCGGGGCCTTGGTGCTTTTTGCGCTGCGGGCGGGCGCGATGGAGGCCAAAGGGATCTTTTCGATGGTCAGCCGCGAAAGCGCCTTGGTGCTGAACAATATCCTGCTGGCGGTCTCGGCGCTGGTTGTGTTCGTCGGAACGATCTGGCCGCTGGTGATCGAGTTTACCTCAAATGGTACGCGCAAACTTTCCGTTGGCGCGCCGTTCTTTGATGCCGCCTTCACACCGTTTATGATTGCCCTCGCAATTGCGATGCCCATCGGCGCGGTGATGCCTTGGAAACGCGCCAAACTGGGGCGCGCGATCAAATCCATGCGCGGCGCCTTTGCCCTTGCGATTGCGATTGGGGCGCTGGCTTGGGCGGTGCAAAGCGGGCGTTCATCCGTTGGGCCCAATGGCGCGGCTTTGGGCGCGTGGCTCGTTGTTGGATCGGCGCTTGATCTTTGGGGGCGCACCGCCAGCAAAAGCGCGCGCAGCAGCTCGCGGTTTAGCCGCATGTTGCGCCTGCCGCGCTCTGATTGGGGCAAGGCAACGGCGCATGCGGGCATGGGGATCACCATCTTTGGCGTGGCCGCGATGACGGCTTGGAACATTGAAGATATCCGTGTGACGCAAGAGGGCGCGCCTTATGAGGTTGCCGGATATGAGATCACGCTCAATGGTGTGCAGGCGCTTGAGGGGCCGAATTATACCTCACTTATGGGCGATATTTCGGTGATGAAAGAGGGCCGTTTGATCGCGCGGCTTCACCCGGAAAAACGCAGCTATCCTGTCGCCCGGATGCCAACCACAGAAGCGGCGATTGATAACGGGGTTCTGCGCGATATCTATGTGGTGATTGGCGATGCGCAAGAGGGCGGCGGATGGGCCCTGCGCACCTATATCAAACCCTTTGCCAATTGGATTTGGGCCGGGGCTTTGATCATGGCTTTGGGGGGCGGGCTAAGCCTGACAGATCGCCGCTACCGCGTTGCGCCGGGCGCGGCCAAAGCCAAAACCAAAGCCAAAACCATCAAGGGGGTGCCAGCAGAATGATCCGCCTTTTCAGTATCTTGGCGCTTATGCTTATGGCGAGCATGGCGCTTGCGGTTGAACCCCATGAAATGCTCGATGATCCGGCTTTGGAAGCGCGCGCCCGCGAGATCAGCAAAGAATTGCGCTGCCCTGTCTGCCGCAACGAGAACATCGACGAGAGCCATTCAACCGTTTCTGGCGATCTGCGCCGGCTGGTCCGCGAGCGGCTTGTCGCGGGCGATACGGATGACGAGGTGATTGCCTATGTGGTTGGGCGATACAACGAATATGTGCTGCTCAAGCCGCAATCGGGCGGGGTCAATCGCATCCTGTGGTGGGCAGGGCCTTTGATGCTTTTGGCGGCGATTGGCGGCGGGCTTATCTACCTGCGCGGGCGGGGCGGGGCCGCGGCGCCGGCACCACTCGATGCGAATGAAGAGGCGCGGCTGCGCGAATTGACCGAAAAATAATTTCAGCGGCTGATGGTTCTTTGCCGATGGGGCGCATAGGCTTGGCGCAGAGTCGGGGAGGAATAACATGACTTATGAAACCATCTCGCTGGAGATCAGCGATAATCTGGCGGTGATCACGATGAACCGTCCGGATGTGATGAACGCGATGAACAGCAAAATGCGGGCCGAAATTCCCCATGCGGTAAAGGCCGCAGAGGCCCAAGCCCGCGCGATCGTTTTGACCGGGACAGGGCGCGCCTTTTGCGCCGGCCAAGATCTGAGCGATCGCAGCAACAACCTTGGCACCAGCTCTGAAACCACATTGATGGATGAATATGAGCCGATGATCCGCGCGATCTCTGAATGCCCCTTGCCAACGATTTCGGCCGTAAACGGGGCCGCCGCCGGGGCCGGGGCCAATCTGGCTTTGGCAGCGGATGTTGTGATTGCTTCGGAAAATGCACAGTTTTTACAAGCCTTTACCCGGATCGGGCTTATCCCTGATGCCGCCGGGACCTATTGGTTGCCGCGCAATATGGGCTTTGCACGCGCCATGGGGGCTTCGCTTTTTGCCGAGCCGATTTCGGCGCGCCAAGCCGCCGATTGGGGCATGATCTGGGAAGCGATCCCCGAGGAAGATTTCGAGGCCCATTGGCGCGCGCGGGCCAGCAAATTGGCGAATGGCCCAACGCTGGCCTATACCAACACCAAAAAAGCCCTGCGCGCGACCTATCAAAACACCGCCGCAGAGCAATTTGCTTTGGAGGCGAGGTTGCAGGGCGAATGTTCCAAAACCCATGATTTTGCCGAGGGTGTTAAGGCATTTTTGGAGAAACGATTGGCGGTCTTTAAGGGGCGTTGAAGCAGGGGTTGATGCGCGGGTCGAAGCACTGACGGATGCATAAGTTAAAGCACTGATCTATGCTCAGAAGCCCAGAGGCTCAGGGCTACGCGATAAAAAGGCCGCTCGATTGGAGCGGCCTTTTTGCATTTTGGATCGTCGCGATCTAGCGCTTTTCAACATCCACATAATCGCGCTCGGTTGCGCCAGTATAAAGCTGGCGCGGGCGGCCGATTTTCATCGCCGGATCTTCGATCATCTCTTTCCACTGGGAAATCCAACCAACGGTGCGCGAAAGCGCAAAGATCGGTGTGAACATCGAAGTGGGGAAGCCCATAGCCTCAAGAATGATGCCGGAATAGAAATCCACATTCGGGAAGAGCTTCTTTTCGGCAAAGTACGGATCAGCAAGCGCTTGTTTTTCAAGCTCTTTTGCGACTTGAAGGATCGGGTTGTTGCCCACGCCAAGCAGATCAAGCACTTCATCCGCCGATTGCTTCAGCACTTTGGCGCGCGGATCGAAATTCTTGTAAACGCGGTGGCCAAAGCCCATCAGGCGGAAGGGATCATTCTTGTCTTTGGCGCGCGCGATGAACTCGGGGATGCGATCCACCGAGCCAATTTCGCGCAGCATTTCGAGGCAAGCTTGGTTGGCGCCGCCATGCGCCGGGCCCCAAAGGCAAGCGATACCGGCCGCGATACAAGCAAAAGGATTGGCGCCCGAAGACGAGGCCAAACGCACGGTCGAGGTCGAGGCGTTTTGCTCGTGATCCGCATGCAGCGTGAAAATGCGATCCATAGCGCGCGCGAGGATCGGGTTGACCTCATAATCCTCGGCCGGAACCGCAAAGCACATGCGCAGGAAGTTGGAAGCGTAATCCAGATCATTGCGTGGATAAACAAAGGGTTGGCCGATTGTATATTTAAACGCCATCGCCGCGATTGTGGGCATTTTCGCGATCAAGCGGATCGTGGCCACATCGCGCTGATGCGCATCAGAAATATCGGTGCTGTCGTGATAAAAGGCCGACATCGCCCCCACAACACCAACCATAATCGCCATCGGATGGGCATCGCGGCGAAAGCCCGAGAAGAATTTGTGCATCTGCTCATGGACCATCGTGTGATTGGTCACAAGGCTCTCAAATTCTTCGAGCTGAACCGTTGTAGGCAGCTCGCCATTGATCAGCAGATAGCAGACTTCGAGATAATGGGATTTCGCGGCGAGCTGATCGATCGGATAGCCACGGTGCAAAAGAATGCCCGCATCGCCATCAATATAGGTGATGGCAGAATCGCAAGCCGCTGTAGAGGTAAAGCCCGGATCATAGGTAAACAGCCCCGCCTGGCCGTAAAGCTTGCGGATATCAACAACATCCGGCCCCGCGCTTGGCGCGTGCACTGGCAACTCATATGTTTTGCCCTCAAAGCTCAGGGTCGCGGTTTTGGTGCTGTCTGCCATGTTCGTTCCTTCATTGAATGGCCACGCCCCGAATTGGACAGGCCGGGGTAGAGTGTAAGGCTGCTAGGAGCCTGCAATATCGCTGAGCCGGGCGATCGTTTCCTCCCGGCCAAGGATAAGCATCATGTCGAATACGCTGGGGGTCACGGCCCGCCCGGCAAGGGCTGCTCGTAAAGGAGCGGCCAATTTGCCAAGCTTGGTCTCGTGGGCGGTTGCGACCTCGGCCACAACGGCTTCCAGCGCGTCGCGGTTCCAGCTAGCATTTTGCAGGTGCGGCGTCAATTCGCTCAGTATACCACGGGATACCGGATCAAGCGCTTTTGCCGCCTTTTCATCCGGGGTAAAGGGCCGGGCGCCAAGAATAAAGTGAGCCTTTTCAAGGAGATCGGGGAAAGTCTTGGCCCGTTCTTTCAGGCAATACATCGCGCGGGCCAACCCATCTTTTTGTGCGGCGCTCAGGTGTTTTTCGCCCAAGGCGCCCAAAAATGCATCAATTTCCGCTACGAGTGCAGCATCATCCGCCATGGCGATCTGTTGGCCGCAAATATTATCGAGTTTCTTGAAATCAAATCGGGCAGGGGCTTTGCCAATCCCATCCAGATCAAACCATGCGCGCGCTTGAGCATCGGTGAAAACCTCATCATCCCCGTGGCTCCAGCCAAGGCGCGCGAGATAGTTGCGCATGCCCGCCGCCGGATAGCCCATGGCCTGATATTCCTCGACCCCGGTCGCACCGTGGCGTTTTGACATTTTCTTGCCATCCGGCCCAAAAATCAGCGGAATATGCGCCCAAACAGGCACATCCCAACCCATCGCCGCATAGACAAGCATCTGACGCGCCGCATTATTGAGGTGGTCATCACCCCGGATACAATGGGTCACACCCATATCATGATCATCCACAACAACAGCCAACATATAGGTTGGCGTACCATCAGAGCGTAAACAAATCATGTCATCGAGCTGATCATTGCGAATGGTCACATCGCCTTGGACAGAATCGCGGATCACAGTCGCCCCTTCCAGCGGCGCTTTGACCCGGATCACATAAGGCAGATCGGGGGCCGCCGCAGGATCGGCATCGCGCCAAGGGGAGCGATACAGCGTGCTGGTCCCTGCAGCGCGGGCTTCCTCGCGAAAGGCTTCGATCTCGTCCTGCGTGGCATAGCACTTATAAGCATGGCCGCGGGCCAGCATCTCATGGGCAACTTCAGCGTGGCGATCAGCGCGCGCAGCCTGCGAAATCGGCGCGCCATCCCAATCCAGCCCAAGCCAGCTCAGCCCTTTCAGGATCGCTGCTGTCGCCTCCTCCGAGGAGCGCGCCCGATCCGTATCCTCAATCCGAAGCAAGAATTTCCCGCCCCGCCCGCGCGCATAAAGCCAATTGAACAGCGCCGTGCGCGCGCCGCCAATGTGCAAATAGCCAGTGGGAGAGGGCGCAAAACGGGTGACGACAGGGCGGTTGGGCATGGGAATTAACCTTTTGGAAACCATAGAGGAGATAGCCTTGGCGCAGGTCTATTCAATGATAGGTAAGGACACAAGAGTGCGGGCATTTGGCCCTCTTTTCTGGCTGATCGATACGCAGCGCGGGCATTTGTTTGCTTGGCTTCCTGTCTGCTTGGCCTTTGGAATTGGGGCCTATTTTGCCCTGAGTTTTGAGCCGGGCGCGCGGCTTTATGGCGGGGCTTTGGCCGTTGTGATCGCAACTGGCGCGGCGCTTATTGGGCTGCGTGGGCGCGCATATGAAGGGCAATGCGCCCCATTGCTCATTGGCGTGATGACCATCGCCCTTGGATTTTTGCTTGCTGGCTACCGCGCCCATGCGGTCAATGCGCCGGTGATGGGCTTTCGCTATTATGGCCCCGTGGAAGGGCGGATCATCAAAATTGATCGCTCCGGCTCGGATAAAATCCGCCTTCTGCTCGATCAGGTCCGGCTTGAGCGCACAGGCCCGGATCGAACGCCCGCGCGCGTGCGTGTCTCGCTTCACGGCGCGCAGGGCTTCTTTACCCCCGAACCTGGCGCGCGCATCGCCCTTACCGCCCATCTTGGCCCGCCCGAAGGCCCGGTAGAACCCGGCGGCTTTGATTTTCAGCGCATGGCTTGGTTTGATCGGCTTGGCGGGGTTGGCTATACCCGCGCGCCGGCACTTTTGATCGCGCCGCCAACAGGCGGTCGCAGCCTCTGGATCGCGCGGCTTCGGGCTGATTTTTCCGCCGCGATCCAAGCTAAAATGCCCGGCGAAGAAGGCGCTTTTGCCGCGGCCATCCTAACAGGCGATCGCTCGGGCATGAGCGAAGAGACAAAAGAAAGCCTGCGCGCCTCAAACCTTGCGCATCTTTTGGCCATTTCCGGGCTGCATATGGGGCTGCTAACGGGGCTGGTTTTCTCGGCGCTCAACTTTGTTTTTGTATTTATTCCAGCACGTTACGCAAGCAAAGTACCGGGGCGCAAACTGGCCGCATTGGGGGCGCTTATGGCGGGCGCGTTTTACCTTGCGCTTTCGGGGGGAAACGTCGCCACAGAACGCGCCTTTATCATGGTCGCGGTGATGTTTACCGCCGTGATCCTCGGGCGGCGCGCGCTGACATTGCGCGCGGTTGCTTTGGCAGCGCTGATCGTGCTCACCCTGCGCCCCGAAGTGCTGACCGAGCCGGGATTTCAGATGTCATTCGCCGCCACCGTTGCGCTTGTCGCTGTCTTTGGTGAGATCCGCGTGAATGGTTGGCGCTTTGGCCCGCGCTGGATGGCGCCCATTGCCACGGTGGTGATCTCTTCGCTCGTGGCCGGGCTCGCAACCGCGCCCGTGGCGGCCGCCCATTTCAACAGAATTGCCGATTACGGCCTGATCGCCAATCTCGTCTCGGTCCCGCTTATGGGGCTGGTTGTGATGCCAGCCGCGCTCGGGGCGATCATATTGGCGCCGCTCGGGCTTTCGGCCATTGGCTTTGCAATCATGCGCCCAGCCATCGCTTGGATTCTGGGCGTTGCGGATTGGATTTCATCGCTTGAAGGCGCGCTTAGCTATGTCCCAAGCCCGCCCGCTCTGGCCCTGCCGCTGATCGCCTTTGGCGGCATCTGGCTTGTGCTGTGGCAAGGGAAATGGCTGCGTTTTTCGGGGGTTACGGGCCTTATCGCCGGGTTTGCACTTTGGTCAGCGGCTGAGCGCCCTATCGCGCTGATCTCTCCCGATGGCGGGCTTGTTGGGCTTCTAACAGAGGAGGGGCGCGCCCTTTCAAAGCCAAAAGGCAGCGGGTTTGCCGCGCGCGAATGGTTGCAAAATGATGGGGACGGGGCGGATCAATATCTGGCCGCATTGCGCAGCGGTTTTGACGGCGAAAAAGGGGCCATCCTCTTTGGTGTCGGGCAGGCGCGCTTTACCCATCTGACCGGGCGCGGCGCGCGCGAAAAGGTTGCCCAAAGCTGCGCGGATACGGGCTATGTTTTCTTGAACGCGAAATATGAAGCGCCATTGCCAAAGGGCTGCGCTCTCTTTGATCATCGGCGCATGCGCGAAACCGGCGCCATCGCGATCTACCTTAAATCCGGCGAGGCCCAGATCATCACGGCGCGCGATTTTACCGGCGAGCGGCTCTGGAACAGCAAACAGAAGCGCGTAGCACTTGGCCGAGGGCTGATGGCTAAGCTGGGCGAATAACCCATTAGCCAGGCGTAAAAGGGCGCGCCAATCGCCGCCCCCAAACACTTCATTTCATTGATAAATCAGCGATCAATAGGTGCGGATCAAACCAACAAGCTTGCCCTGGACCTTCACTTGATCATCGCGGAAAACCCGGGTCTCATAGGCCGGATTGGCCGCCTCAAGCGCAATCGCTGTGCCGTTGCGCCGAAACCGCTTCAGCGTGGTTTCATACCCATCGACCATCGCCACAACAATATCCCCATTCTCCGCAGAAGATGTCTCGCGGATCACGACAACATCACCATCGTTGATGCCTGCGTCGATCATGGAATCGCCTTTAACTTCAAGCGCATAATGCTCGCCTTGCCCTGCGACCATGCCGCCAGGAACCGTGACCCGCTGCGCACCATCCGCGACCGCTTCAATCGGAACACCCGCCGCAATACGCCCCATAATCGGCAAATCAATTGCGCTAAAGGTTTCAATCGGCAGTCCAGAACGCGGCGTTTCGGGCTTATCGCCATCAATAACGCGCGGGCTAAACCCGGCTGAGGGCTCCCCACCAAGGCTTTCCGGCAGTTTCACGATCTCAATCGCCCGCGCCCGATGCGCCAAACGGCGGATAAAACCGCGCTCTTCAAGGGCTGTGATAAGGCGGTGAATGCCCGATTTGGAGCGCAGATCAAGCGCTTCTTTCATTTCATCAAAACTGGGCGGAACCCCATCGCGTTTGACCCGTTTTTGAATAAAACTCAATAAATCCAGCTGCTTCTTGGTCAGCATATGCTATTCCCTCCCCGTTTCGGGTGATGCTTTTGATGCTCGTTCGCTTAACGTTCTATTCACGTTCCTGTTCTGTGTCAACTTTTCTTAACAAAAGCGTTAATCGCCAGAACACCGCCCTAGCCGAAGGGCAGATAGGGCATCACTTCCCCGATTTTGCGCGCAGGATCATTGGGCGCCCGCAGCAAAAGCGCGTTGGCCCCGGACAGCACCGAGAGCAAAGCGCTGTCTTGGCGCTGAAACGGGGCGATCTCATCACCGATCAGCTCGGCGCGCATATAATGGGCGCGCGGCCCGTTGGGGCCAATATCGCGCGCCAACCGGGCGGTTTTCTGCGGGGCAGGGGCGGCGGCAAGCCCCATCAAAACCCGCAACGCCGGCAGCAAAAACACCTGCCCACAGACCATCGCCGACACAGGATTGCCCGGCAACCCGATCATCACAGCCCCGCCCAAACGCCCCGCCATCAACGGTTTTCCCGGGCGAATGGCAACTTTATAAAACGCCCGCGCCAGCCCCATATCCGCGGCCACCTGCCCAACAATATCGTGATCCCCAACCGATGCGCCGCCAATCGTGACGATCAAATCTGCATCCGCCGCCAATTCGAGCGCAAGGCGCAAAGATCCCGGATTATCGCGCGCGATCGGCAAAAGGCGGGCCAAACCGCCCTCGGCCTCAACCATGGCTTTGAGGCCAAAACTGTTGGAGGCGATGATCTGATCCGGGCCCGGGATCTCGCCCGGCATGCAAAGTTCGTCTCCCGTTGCGATAATCGCCACGACGGGGCGGCGGATGACGGGGACATGCGGGATGTTCATCGAGGCCAGCAAAGCGATATCCGAAGGCGACAAACGGCGCGGGCCGGGAAGCTCTGCACCGCGCGCAAAATCATTGCCGGGCGGGCGGATATTGGGGCCGTCGCCTAAGGTCTCAAGCAGGGTGATCTCATCGCCTGTGCGGGTAATATCTTCTTGAATAACAACATGTTGCCCGCCATCGGGCACAGGCGCCCCGGTAAAGATACGAACGGCTTCCCCCGGCCCTATTGCGCCGCCAAAACGATGCCCCGCAGCCGCCTCGCCAATCACCCGGTAGCGCGCGCCGGGGGCAGGATTGGCATCCCCAACCGCATAGCCATCCATCGCCGCGGCGGCAAATGGCGGCTGGTCACGTAGGGCCGCAACAGGGCGCGCAAGAATGCGGCCCGCAGCTTGGATCAAAGGGGTGGTTTCTTCCTCAAGAGGGGCGCAAAGCGCAAAGATATTGCTCAGCGCCTCCTCGACCGAAATCATGGCGCAGCCTCAAACCGCCCCGTCTTGCCGCCATCTTTGAGCGTCACCCGGATGCCGCCGATTTCCATTGTCTTTTCAACAGCTTTCACCATGTCGTAGATGGTCAAAGCGGCTGTGCTCACGGCGGTAAGCGCCTCCATCTCGATCCCGGTTTGGCCGGAGGTTTTGATCAAAGCGGTGATCCGAATGCCGGGCAAATCCGCATCCGGCACCAAATCCAGCGCGACTTTGGTGATCGGCAAAGGATGGCACAAAGGGATCAGATCGGCCGTTTTCTTGGCGCCCATGATCCCCGCCAAACGGGCAACCCCAAGCACATCACCTTTTTTGGCGCGCCCTTCGGTGATCAAGGCCAAAGTCTCGGGGCGCATCTTTACATAGCCCTCGGCGCTTGCGATCCGCGCTGTGACAGGCTTGTCAGACACATCGACCATATGCGCATGGCCTTCGGCATTAAAGTGTGTAAGATCAGCCACTTACGCCACCCGCAAGATTGGGTTGGCCAGCAATTCCTTGGTCGCTGCCGCCACATCCGCTTGGCGCATCAGGCTTTCCCCAATGAGAAAACTGCGCGCCCCGCTGGCGGCCATATCGGCAAGATCTTGGGGGGTAAACAGCCCGCTTTCACAGACCAAATGGCGCGAAGGCTCGGCGATTTTGGCCAGGGTGCGGGTCGTATCCAAGCTTGTCTCGAAAGTCTTGAGATTGCGATTGTTGATGCCAAGCAAGGGCGATTTCAGCGCGCGCGCCCGGTCCAGCTCTTGGGCATCATGCACCTCGACCAAAACATCCATACCCCAATCAAATGCCGCATCTTCAAGCTCGCGCGCCTGCGCATCCGAAACGCTGGCCATGATGATCAGGATCGCATCCGCCCCCCAAGCGCGCGCCTCGGCCACTTGATAAGTGTCATACATGAAGTCTTTGCGCAGGGCAGGCAGGCTGCAAGCGCCCTTGGCCGCGCGCAAATACTCCGGCGCACCCTGAAAACTTGGCGTATCCGTCAGAACCGAAAGACAGGTCGCGCCGCCCGTTTCATAGGCCTGGGCAAGGGCCGGCGGATTGAAATCTTCGCGGATCAAGCCTTTGGAAGGGCTCGCTTTTTTGATCTCGGCAATCAGGCCGTAGCCGCTTTGAGCCGCCTTTTGAAGCGCAGCTGCAAAGCCGCGTGGCGCTTCGGCATCGCGCGCCTGTTGCGTGACCTCGCCAATCGGGCGGGCCGATTTGGCGGCGGCAATTTCTTCAAGCTTATAGGCTTTGATCTTATCGAGTACATTTTCCATAAGTTTAAATATCGCGCCGCGGCGGCGAAGGGAAGGGCCGCTGACTTGGCATTTCGTCCCAGATGCGCAGAAATTTCCCGGCCTCAGGGGCAGGAATTTCCGTTAAGGTAAACTTACGCAGCGGAAAGTTTGGCCGCCATAGCCCCAAAACCCTAGGCGAAACGGGGGAATTGCCTTAGAACCTGTAGCCAATATCGCGCGGAGGCCCCTTGGCCGCCAGTTTGCGCGATTTGAGTTGGGACAGCACGCTGATGGGGAGGCGGGCAGGTTATGGGACGTAAAAATCAGGGCCGTTCGCCCGATGAAAGCAGCACATCTACCGCGCATTTGGATGGGCTGAACTACGAAACGCTTGGGGATGTGGCTGTTTTGCGGCTGGCAAATCCGCCGCTGAATGCGCTTAGCGCACAGATGCGCGCCGCCCTGAAAGCAGGTTTTGACGCCGCCTCAAAGGATCCGCAGATCAAAGCGATTGTGATTGGCGCGGCTGAGGGGGCCTTTCCTGCCGGCGCCGATCTGCGCGCCCAAGATGCAGATCAAGAGCCGACGCTAAGCAACCTTCTGCAAGATATTGAAAAATCAGATAAATTGCTGATTGCCGCGCTGCATGGCCCGGTGCTTGGCCCTGGGTTTGAGCTGGCCTTGGCCTGCCATTATCGCGCCGCGACACGGGGCGCAATTTTTGGCTGCCCGGATGTGACCTTGGGGCTTGTGCCCTCGGGCGGCGCGACCCAGCGATTGCCCCGGTTGATCGGCGCGGCGACGGCGCTTGATCTGTTGCTCAGCGGCCAGACGATCAAAGGCGCGCAAGCCCGCCGCCTTGGGCTGCTCGATGTGCTGAGCAAAGACCCCGCCGAAACGGCCGCAATTGCCTTGGCGCGCGAATTGATCGCATCCGGCGCATCTTCGCGGCGCAGCAGCGAGGCACAGATCATGCAAGCAGCTGGCAGCGAGGCCATCGCCGAATTTCGCAAGCGTCGCAAAGCGTTAGAGGCCTCAAAGCTCGAAGCGCCGGGGCGGATAATCGACTGTGTGGAAGCGGGGCTTTTGCTGCCTTTTGAGGGCGGTTTGGCCTTTGAAACAACCGCATATGAAGATACGCGCGCCTCCGAGCAATCCCAAGCGCTGCGCTATGTCTATCAGGCCGAACGCGCCGCCGCTCATCCCAAAGCCATTGATCTACGCACCGCGCGACCCGTTGAAAAGATTGCCATAATCGGTGCGAGCGGCATGGGGCAGGGGATCGCTTTGGCCTGTCTTGGTGCGCAGATTCCATGCGTTTTGATCGAAGCCGATGCCAAAATCGCAGATCAGGCCAAGGCACGTATCGCTCAAGTGATCGCCAAAGCGATCGAGCGCGGCCAAATGTCTGAGCGCGAAGTTGCAGAGCGGCTGGCGCTGCTCACCGTGAGCGATGATTTGGAAGCCGCAAGGGGCGCTGATTTTGGCTTTGAGGCGGTGGATGAAACCATGGGCGCCAAGACAAATGCTCTGCGCGCATTGCAAGAGGTCCTCGGCCAAGAGGCTGTTATTGCAACAAAATCCGTCTATCTCGACACAGAGGCCTTGGCAAATGCCCTGCCGCGCCCCTCGCGGCTTACGGGGATGCGCCTTCAGGCCCCGGCGCATCTGATGCGGCTGGCTGAAATCTCCGTTTTGCCAACCGCCGCCCCCGATGCAACAGCAACCGCGATCGCCCTTGCAACCCGGCTTGGAAAACTGGCCGTGTCCTGCTCGGGCACGCCCGGCTTGATCAACGAACGCCTGCTCTCAACCTATCGCCGCGCGGCCTTGGCGAGCCTGCGCGAAGGGGCGAGCCCGGCACAGATTGATGCTGCGATGCGCAGCTTTGGCTTCCCCATCGGCCCCTTCCAAGGCATTGATAACGTTGGGGTTGATCTGTGTTTGTCGCAGCTTAGGGCGATCAACCCAGCGCTTGAGGTGCCAATCATTGAGGCCTTGATTGCCGCGGGCCGCAAGGGGCGCAAAGTTGGCGCGGGCTTTTACCTTTATGAAGATGAGCGCGGCGCAGGGGTTGAAGATGCGGATGTGCTTGAGCGCATTGAAACGCTGCGCAAATCGCAGGGGATCACCGCGCGCAAAATTGGCCGGGGCGAGATTCAGCGCCGCGCTCTTGCGGCTTTGATCAATGAAGGCATGGCGATGCTGGCCGAAGGGGCTGTTCCAAGTGCTGCAGAAATTGACACAGCCGCGATCGCTGGCCTTGGATTTGCGCGCTGGAAAGGCGGGCCGATGAAGGCGGCGGATCAATGGGGGCTGCTCAAGGTTGAAGCCACAATGCGCAGCCTAAGCGCGCAAGATCCGGCCCTTTGGACTCCGCATCCAATGCTGCGTGAGCTGATCAAAAATGGCCGCAAATTTGCAGATACTTTAAGCGGCTAGAACTCTCCCGCGCGCCCTTTAAGCGAGGATCACGCCCATCACCACAAGCATCAAGCCAAAGGCCGAGACCAGCAAAGCGCCAAGATTAAGCGCCACAAGCCTTTGTAATTTTACGCGAATTTCGTCGTCTGTGCCGCCCTCGCGCCGCGCTTTAAGCGCCAGAAAGATACAAAGAATGATCCCGGCAATCCCAAGAACGGAAAGCGCAACGCCTGCGTAAATCAAATAGTCCATTTCATGCCCGCTCAATATTGGCCCGGTCGCCGGTTGCACTCTGCCACAGCGGCCTAACTCTAAGCGGCGATGATTTCAAGATGCGGGCGCAAATGGCGCAAAATCCCCTGTCTGGCGGCTGCCCCCTTGCGAAGCGGCGCGCCCGGCGCTACCCAAAGCGCATAAACATCAGCATCAATGAGGCAAGAGCGCCATGAACGAGAACTCAAGCAGCCCAGAATCCTACCGCGTAACAGCCGACGAGCTGCGCCAGTTTATCGAGCGCATTGAGCGGCTTGATATGGAAAAGAAAGACATCGCCGATCAGCAAAAAGAGGTGATGGCCGAAGCCAAAGGGCGCGGCTACGACACCAAAGTGATGCGCAAAGTGATCGCGCTGCGCAAGCGCGACCGCGATGATATTGCCGAAGAAGAGGCTGTTTTGGAGATGTATAAAGAAGCGCTCGGGATGAGCTAAGCGCCGCCCAACAGCGACACAGAAATTTCAAAGCCGCGCCAGATTCTGAGCGCGGCTTTTTGCGCAGCTGAGGCTGAAACGGGCGGTATTTAGGCCCCTTAACCCGCGCGCAGAATTGCAGAAATCCAACAATTTTGGATGATTCAGGCCCGATTTTCGCGCCATTCCAGCAGTTTTCGAACATTTCCCCGTTACGGGGCGATCAGTGACACACCGGGAATACGCGCGATCGCATAGAGGTCTTCCTCATAGGTCTCGGTCATTTCGTTGATCATCTCATTGGTCCAACCGGGCAGATCAATCACCGCCTCAATCGCATCCTCGATGGCATATTTATCCAAAAAGGCCGCAATGACCCGGCGGCGCTGAATCTCGGTTTGATCCTGATGCGCTTTGAAATAGCGGCGCAGGCGATCCATGCCTTCGGGCTGCATGATCTTTTTCAAAACATCAAATCCGCCGCGCACCCCGGCCATCGGCGGCAGGCCGGAAATCTCGCGCAGGATCTCGGGCCAGATCAGCGGCGTATCCTCGTAAGCCCATACAGTAATTGGACAATCCGGCGTTGCGGTGCGAATATCTTGGATCACTTTTGCCCAGCGAAGCCCCATAATATCAGCGCCATTGATGATCTGCTCATAGCTGCGTTCATGGCGCGGAGAGCTGGCAAGCGCGGGAATGAAGGTCGCTGGATTGCGCACAGCGATATGAAACTCGACCTCTTGACTGGCAAAAGCATTGCGCAGCCACATCGCCTTGATCGGTGCTTTCGAATAGAAATGGCCCTCAAAGAAAACATCCGTCGGATGGCAGATGAAATCCTCATAACTGAGGATCGCGCGGGTTGGTTGCTCATCAACAAGAAACGCATCCAGTAGATATTCTTGTGTTTCTTCAGAGGCTTGCGCGCCCTGCAATTTGCGCACCGTATCGGCCAGAAGGGCGCGGTATTTCTCGGGCTGGGGCAGGGCGATGCCTTCGCGGGCGAACAATTTGCTGCATCGGCGCAAAGAGCTCATGAGCTGGTCGCTTTCGGTCATATGAAGACCAAGGTGGATGGAAAGGAGCATAAGCGAGGTGCCCGTGTTAGATCTGGGTGTATATGTCTAACGCGGCTTTTCTGGACAGGCAAACGGCTTTCGCGTAAGAGCGCCAAATGGGCGAGCAAAACACTCAGACACCAAGCAAACGCGGGCTCTTTGCGCCGTGGTCCGCCGGGGCGGCTGTCATTGCGCTTTTGGTGCTTTTGCCCATCGCTGCGGTCGTCTGGATCGCCTTTCACCCGGCTGAGAATATCTGGCCGCATCTTATGGCCACAACCCTGCCGCGCTATCTTGCCTCCACCGCAATTTTGACTGTGAGCGTTGCTGCGGTAACGGCGGCCGTGGGCACGGGCGCGGCTTGGCTCGTTGTGATGTATCGCTTTCCGTTTTCGGGGGTTTTACAATGGCTTTTGCTGCTGCCGCTGGCGATCCCGGCCTATGTTGGCGCTTATGCTTTGGTCGATTTCTTGGAATATGCCGGGCCAGTGCAGGGCGCGCTGCGCGAGATCTTTGGCTGGCAATCTTCGCGCGATTATCGCTTCCCCGAGATCCGCTCTTTGGGCTCGGCGATCATTGTGCTTTCGGCCGCGCTGGCGCCTTATGTGTTCCTCATGGCGCGGGCGGCCTTTCGCGAACAATCGGGCAATGTTTACGAGATGGCGCGCGCTTTGGGGGCAGGGCCCTTTGCGCGGTTTTGGCGCGTTGGCCTGCCCATGGCGCGCCCTGCGATTGCGGCCGGGGTTGCCATTGTGATGATGGAAACGGTCTCGGATTTCGGCGCGGTGAGCTATTTCGCCGTTCAGACCCTCACAACCGGGATTTTCACCACATGGCTTGAGGCAGGCAATGCCGGCGGCGCGGCGCAGATTTCCGGCGTTGTTTTGCTGATCGTGCTGCTGCTGCTTGGCCTTGAAAAAGCGAGCCGGGGCCAGAGCCGTTTTCACAGCGCGGCCCGCAACGCGCGCCCCGTCTCACCGGTTCGATTGACCGGGATCGCGGGTTGGGGCGCAACCTTTGCCTGCGCCATTCCCTTTGCCATCGGCTTTGCGCTTCCTGCCGGCGTTATTGGCGCCCATGCGCTTAAAAACAACGGTTATTGGCTTGATCCGGGGCTGCTCCAAGCCTTCACCAACACGCTTTTTGTGGGCGGCGCGGCGGCGATCCTAACCGTCTGTGCGGCGCTTTTCATGGTCTATGCTGTGCGCATGTCCAAGCGATCCTTGCCCCGGCATTTGCTCCCCGCAACGACCCTTGGCTATGCCGCACCGGGCGCGGTTTTGGGTATCGGGTTGCTGATCCCCATGGCGGCTGCGGATAATGCTTTGGCCGATCTGATCCTCGCACTCACTGGTTTTGATCCGGGCTTGATGATGACAGGAACGGCTTTCGCGATCATCTATGCATATTGCGTGCGCTTCTTTGCGATTGCCCAGGGCGCGGCGGATGCGGCGATGGGCCGTGTTGCGCCAAGCCTGCCCATGGCGGCGCGCTCCCTTGGGCGAACCGCAGGCGGAGCGCTGCGCCACGTCTATGTTCCGCTCATCCGTGGCTCGGTCGGTACGGCGCTTTTGCTGGTTTTTGTGGATTGCGTCAAAGAGCTCCCTGCGACCTTGCTTTTGCGCCCGTTCAACTACAATACTTTGGCCACGCGGGTCTATGAAAAGGCCTCGCTAGAGCAGATCGGCCAAGCCGCACCGGCGGCGATATTGGTCATTGGGGTGGGGCTCATCGCGGTGCTATTGATGGCCCGCTCAGAGCATGCAACGGACCTGACATGACGGATCAAAATACGGGCTATATCATCTTTGTGATCGGCGTTTCTGGCTGCGGCAAGAGCACTGTGGCGCAGGCCCTCGCGCAGGAATTTGGCGCAGCATTCCTTGAGGGCGATGCCTTCCATCCCCCTGAAAACGTAGCACAAATGGCCGCAGGCCTGCCCCTCAACGATGAGATGCGCTGGCCCTGGCTGCGCGCCCTTGGCCAGGCCGCCGCCCAGGCCGCCAAAGACAATCCGCAAGGCGTTTTCGTTGCCTGCTCGGCCCTGCGCCGCAGCTACCGCGACCTGCTGCGCGATGAGACAGGCGGGGCCCATATGATCCTGCTCACCGGGGATCCTGCCCTGATCCACGCCCGCATGTCCGCCCGCCAAGATCACTATATGCCGCCAGCCTTGCTCAAGAGCCAACTGGCCACCCTAGAACCGCCCCAAGCCGATGAACCAGCGATCTCGGTGCTCAATATTGAGGGCACACAAAGCGAAGTTTTGGCACAGGCAAAAAACCTGCTAAATTCTGTCATCTGAGGGCTTGCGCGATCCGCAACTAGCTATTAAACGATCCCCCAGTGCCCCTATAGCTCAGCTGGTAGAGCAACTGATTTGTAATCAGTAGGTCCGCGGTTCGAGTCCGTGTGGGGGCACCATTTCTTCTTTATTTTCAGTCGGTTGGAGCTCTGCGGCGCAGCAGTGTCCGAGCGTCCCAATGCGTCCGACTCGGACGGTGGGTTTTTGCGCCTGTTTGGGGGCAAGCTATTGGTTTTGCGGCGTGTTTGTCTTTTGCCGCGGTTCTGCGCGCCCAGGGAGGCGGCCTCGCTGTTTGGCCGCCCGTTTAACCGTTGTCTTTTTATATTTGGATTTGCCCGGCTGAATGGCCTGAATTGGGCTGTGAGCCGCCGCTAATCCCGCGCCTTTGGGCCCTAATCAATACATCGTCTTTTTATATTCGGCTTCCAGATCAGCATCGATCCGGGCTTGTTCTTGCGGGTCTTTGGGGGCGCCGCTGGTTTGATCCAGGATCATATGGACCAAAGAGGGCATTTCGCGGCGATCCTGAAATTGTGTGTGATCCCAAAGGTTTGAGCGGCGAAACGCTTTGGCGCAGTGCAAAAACACCTCTTGAATGGTAACCGCAATCGCGATGGTTGGCTGGCGATCATTGACGCACATCTGAGCGAGCAAATCGGGATCCCGTGTGATCTGGGCTGTGCCATTGATGCGCAGAGTGTCGTCAAATCCGGGGATCATAAACAGCAATCCAACGGCCGGATTGGCCAAAATATTGCTCTGCGTATCAAGGCGATTGTTGCCGGGGCGATCGGGGATCAGCAGGGTTTTTTCGTCGAGAATTTTGACAAAGCCGCGCGGATCGCCGCGCGGGCTAACATCGCCAAGCCCATCGGGGGATTGCGTCCCGATACATAGGAAAGGGGAGCGGGCGATAAAATCCGCCGCATGCCTGTCGAGGTGATCTAAGCATTTCTCAAGGGCGATGGGATGGGTCGGCGCAAATAGGCTTCTCAACTGCGCTTGGTCTTTAACCAAAAACGCGGATTTCAATAGTGTCTGCGACGCCATCTCTCTCTTCCTTTTTTGCTCGGGCCTGTGAGCGCAATGAAACGCAATCACCGGCCCATTTGCGGCCTTATGCCCCGCTAGAGATACCTGTTTACCAGATTTTCAAGCCGTTCTTGGCGCCCTGATTTTGGCTTGGGGTTAAGGTTTTGTGCCACAACGCGATCATAGATTGTGCTCAGATCGCCGCGCATGAGCGCCGCCCCCTCAGCGCTTTCCCAACCGGCATAACGCGCATCACGTGCGGCCTCTAGCTTGCCGTCTTCAAGCATGGCTGCCGCGGCTTTCAAACCCGCAGCACAAGCATCCATCCCGCCCACATGCGCAAGGATCAAATCCTCGGCATCCAGCGATTGGCGGCGCAGTTTGGCATCGAAATTCGTCCCGCCTGTCTTAAAGCCGCCCGCGCGCAGCACCTCATAATAGGCCAGCGTCATCTCAGGCACATTGTTGGGGAACTGATCCGTATCCCAGCCCGATTGGTAATCGTTGCGGTTCATATCGATCGAGCCGAAAATCCCCAATTCGCGCGCTAGGGCCAGTTCATGCTCAAACGAGTGGCCCGCCAAAATCGCATGGCCTTGCTCGATATTCACTTGCACTTCGCCCTCAAGGCCGAAATCTTTGAGGAAGCCATAAACCGTCGCCACATCGTAATCATATTGGTGCTTGGTCGGCTCTTGCGGTTTGGGCTCGATCAGAATGGCGCCTTTGAAACCCATCTTATGTTTGTAATCGACGACCATTTGCAGCATCCGCCCCGCCTGTTTGCGCTCGCGGCCCATGTCTGTGTTGAGCAGGGTCTCGTACCCCTCGCGCCCGCCCCAAAGAACATAGTTTTCGCCGCCAAGTTTGATCGTCGCATCCATGCAGGTTTTGATCGTCGCGGCGGAATAGGCGAAAATATCTGGGTCAGGGTTGGTGGCCGCGCCAGCCATAAAGCGGCGGTGTGAGAACAGGTTCGCCGTGCCCCAAAGCAGCTTAACGCCGGTTTCATCCATCTTTTGGGCGAAATAATCGGTGATGGCCTCTAGGTTGGCGGTTGTCTCGGCGAAGCTCGCGCCTTCGGGGCGCACATCGGCATCGTGAAAGCAAAAATAGGGCACGTCCAAAATCTGAAACATCTCAAAAGCAACATCGGCTTTGAGCTTGGCCAATTCTATTGTGTCGCCAAACCAAGGGCGATCAAATGTCTGGCCGCCAAAGGGATCATCGCCGGGCCAGGCGAAGGAATGCCAATAGGCCGCCGCAAAGTGCAGATGGTCCTTCATCGGTTTGCCCATGACGATTTCATCAGGATTGTAGTGGCGGAAAGCAAAGGCATTGTCGCTCTCTGGCCCCTCATATTTGATTGCAGGGATGCCTTTGAAAAAGTCAGTCATGTCAGATGTCCTTTAGTACGGAATAAGCGGCGCGATAGCGGCTATGAGCTTCGGTAAATGCAGATTCAAGCGCGGGATCGGGCGCGATGGTTTTGAGGATAGGGGGCATGGTCGCGATCTCAACGCCGGCGCCGGTTGCGGCCATCATGGCAAGGCGGGCCGCGCCAAGAGCCGCGCCAAAATCGCCGTCTTTTGGCACCATCAGCGGGATGCCCAAAGTGCTGGCGAGCACGCCCAGCCAATATTCGGATTTGGCCCCGCCGCCGATGGCAAGCGCACTTGAGATTTCGGTCCCGGTTGAGCGCAGCGCAGCCTGACAATCGGCAAAGGCAAAGGCCACGCCTTCAAGCACGGCCCGCGTCGCTTGTTTGGCATCCGTGCTGTTATCAAGGTGCAGGAACTGCCCGCGAATGGTGGCATCATTATGCGGTGTGCGCTCGCCGCCCAGATAGGGGAGGAAAAGCGTGCGGGTTGGCGCGCGCAGATCGCCAAGATCGCTGGTTAGATCGGCAGGGCTTTGGCCGGTGAGCTTGCTTAGCCATTGCAGCGCATCCGTGGCCGCAAGGATAACGCCCATTTGGTGCCAAGTCTGCGGCAACGCGTGGCAAAACGTATGAACCGCACTGGCGGCATCGGGCTGATAAGCATCCGAGGCGGCAAACAAAACGCCCGATGTCCCGAGCGACAAAAACGCATCGCCCTTGTTCACAACGCCCGCGCCAATCGCGCTTGCGGCATTATCGCCGCCGCCGCCTGCAACGATGATCCCTTTGGGCAGGCCCAGTTCATCTGCAAGCGCATCCCGTATGGTGCCAGAGGCGCTTGAACCTTCCACCAAGTGCGGCATATGGCGGCGATCAAGGCCTGTCGCGGCCAAAAGATCATCGGACCAATCGCGCTTGGCCACATCAAGCCAGCTTGTTCCAGCAGCATCCGACATTTCAGCGACATATTCGCCAGTGAGCATCAAACGCAGATAGTCTTTGGGCAGCAAAACCTTGGCGATTTTGGCATAGATTTCCGGCTCATTATTCTTGACCCAAACGACTTTGGGCGCGGTGAAACCGGGGAAAACGATATTGCCGGTAAGGGCGCGAAACTGCGGATCAGCATCAAGCTGCGCGGCCTCTTTTGCCGAGCGGGTATCGTTCCACAGGATGCAGGGCCGCAACACAGTATCGGAGGCATCAAGCAGGGTCGCGCCGTGCATATGGCCCGACATGCCAAGCCCCAAAACGCCCGATAAATCCGCCTTTTGCCCAAGCGCTTTGATGGCGGTTTTGGTCGCTTCAAACCACTGGCCGGGATCCTGTTCGGACCAGCCTTCATGGGCGCGCTCAACAGTTAAGGGAACAGCGTGTTCGCCCAGAACCGTTTGATTTTCATCCACTAAAATCGCCTTTAGGGATGAGGTTCCAAGATCAAGCCCAATGAAACTCATGCTGCGACCTTCGGATTTTTGCCCAGAATGATCATCGAGAGGATGTCGTCTTCTGTGACGTCTTCAACCCGCTCGGTTCCAACCATCTTGCCGTTTTTCATCACCGAAACACGATCGCAAAGCTCCATCATTTCGCGCGTGTCATGGCTGATCAAAAAGATGCCCAAGCCTTGCTTTTTCAGCTCGCCAATCAGCTCGGCCACCATCGCCGTTTCATGCACGCCAAGCGCGGCTGTCGGCTCATCCATGATCAGGATTTTGGCATTGAAATAGACCGCGCGCGCGATGGCCACGGATTGCCGCTGGCCGCCTGAAAGCGCAGAGACTGGTTCCTTGAGCTTTTGGAAATTGGGGTTGAGCCGGGCCATGATCTTGCGCGTCTCCGCTTCCATGCGCCCATCATCGACAAAGCCAAACTTTGTGGTCAGCTCGCGGCCCAAAAACAGATTGGACGCCGCATCAAGATTATCGGCCAAAGCGAGCGTTTGATAAATCGTCTCGATGTTGTAATCGCGGCTGTCGGCGGGGGAATTGATTGTGGCGCGTTTGCCTTCAATCCAGATTTCGCCGCTGTCCATTTTATAGGCGCCCGAAAGCATCTTGATCAGGGTCGATTTGCCCGCGCCGTTGTGGCCCAAAAGGCCAACAACTTCGCCCGCGTGCAGCTCAATGCTCACATCATCAACCGCATGAACGCCGCCAAAGGCGATGGAAACGTTCTTCATTTCTACCAATGGAGTGCTCATCCTTTTGCTCCCACACGCTTGCGATATTGAATGTCGATCCAGACAGCGAGGACAAGAACCGCGCCAACGACGATGTTTTGATAGGGCGCATCAACGCCAACCATGGCCATGCCCGATTGCAGCGATTGCATGATCAAAGCCCCGATAATGGCGCCATAAATCGTGCCGATGCCGCCGGAAAGGGCCGTGCCGCCGATCACAGCCGCGGCGATCACGCGCAGCTCGTCCAAGGTGCCGATATCATTGGTGTGATAGCCAAGCCGGGCAGAGGCCACGACACCCGCAAGCGCCGAAAGAACCCCAACCATGGTAAAAATCTTGACCGTCAAAAGCCGCGTATTGATGCCCGAAAGCGCGGCCGCATCCGGATTGCCGCCCGTTGCAAAGATATAGCGCCCGAGCCTTGTGCGCAGGGCAATTACCGTCATCACGATGGCCACAACGATCAGCAGCAGCACCGAATAGGGCAGGCCGTAAGCCGCAACACAGCCCTCAGCAACCTCGCAGCCAAACACCGATGGATCGCGCGCGATCACCCGATCCGGCACGGTATAAGCGTTGAGAATGGCGATGAACCCAAGGATGGCCGCCGCGATAATCGCCATGACAAAAGCCTCGGCCCAAAGCGGCTTGACCGCAAACCCATGCGCCTTCTTGCTGCGCCGCGCTGACCAGATCGCCGCCAAGGATGCCGCCGTCGCCGCCAGCCCAACAACCCAGCTCCAAAACACCCCAAGCGTGCCGCCGATGCCACCAAACAGCACATAGGTTTGATCCAGCGGGCCAATCGTTGCGCCATCGGTCAACCACCAGCCAACATTGCGCCAGATCAGCAAACCGCCTAGCGTAACGATAAAGGCCGGGATCGCCTGATAGCCAACGAGATAGCCCTGAGCGGCACCGATCAGCGCGCCGGTCACAAGGCCAACTGCGATGGTGATCCAAGGGATAAGCGGATGGCCCAACTCGAGCCCAAAAACCTGCGGCAACCATTGGGTCTGGGTCATGCCCATCACGGCGGTGCAGGTCGCCAGAAGCGCGCCGACCGAGAGATCAATATGCCGGGTCACGATCACGAAAACCATGCCCGTGGCCATGATCGCCACCGAAACCGTTTGAATCGTGAGGTTAAAAATATTGCGCGGGGTCAAAAAGCGCCCCTCGGTGAGAATATTGAAAACGATGCAAACCGTTAAAAAAGCACCGATCATGCCAAGCAGGCGCATATCCACTTGCAGCGATTGCAAGAGGCCGCGTTTGGGCGTTGATCTGGCGGGGCTTTGGTCAGACATGGTCTGCCTCCATCAAAAACGTGCAAGACTTCAGACAGGCAAATACCGCCTGCGATGCGGGGCTTTGCCTATCTGGTGAAAGGGGTATATTTCTGGGCCCCGCCTTGCAGCGAGACCCGTTTTCAACCGGGCGGCTCAAAGGGCTGGCCCAAGGACCGGCCCAAAAAGCGGCGGCTTAGTTACAAGGGGCAGGGCCGTCTGTAACGCCTTGGCAAAGCGCCTCGACAGTGATCCAGCCAGCATCCGTGACAACGCTTAGATTGTCGGCGGTGATCGGAACAGGCTTAAGAAACATAGAGTTAAGCTCTGTACCAGCGGGGGATGTCCACTTGGCGGCGCCTTCAATCATGGCATTATCGCCAGAGGCCAAAGCCACAGCGACTTCGCCAGCCATACGCCCAAGATCGCGCGCATCTTTCCAGACCGAAACGGTTTGCGTGCCAAGCGCGACACGGTTCAGCGCTGCATGATCGCCGTCTTGCCCCGAGACCGGAATGCCTTCCATGCCCTGCGCTGTAAGAGCCGCAACAACACCGCCCGCGGTGCCATCATTCGAGGCCACAACCGCATCAACTTTGTTGTCATTGGCAGTAAGGATTTGCTCCATATTGCGCTGTGCATTGGCAGGAAGCCAGCCATCGGTATAGGCCTCATCGACGATTTTGATCGCGCCGCTGTCAATTGCGGATTGGATGATCTCTTGCTGGCCGCCGCGCAGGAAATCTGCGTTTGGATCGGTTGGCGAGCCTTTGATCATCACGTAATTGCCGCTTGGCTGGGCGGCCAAAACGGCGCGCGCCTGCATACGGCCAACTTCAACATTGTCGAATGTCAGATAGAAGGCGCGGCTGTCCTCGATGAGGCGATCATAGGCCACAACGGGAATGCCCTCTGCATCGGCCGCATCAACGGCCGGCCCAATGGCCGCGCTGTCTTGTGCCAGGATGATGATGGAATCCACGCCCTGCGCAATCAGGCTCTCAACGTCTGAAAGCTGTTTGGCGGATGAAGATTGCGCATCGGCGGAAACATATGTTGCGCCGGCGGCTTCAAGTGCGGCGCGGATGGCGGCTTCATCGGTTTTCCAGCGTTCTTCCTGAAAATTCGACCAGCTAACGCCAACGGTAAGACCATGGCTTTCTGCAAAGGCTGATGATCCAAATCCAGCAACCGCAATAGCGGCTGCGATGATGTATTTATTCATTGTCGTCCTCCCAAAGGTGGCCCCCTTATTGTTTTGCGTCAGGGGGCGAGTCATCTGACTCGCTGGGTAGGGTGCACTGATTAAATTTGTTTTGCAAAATAAATAATTCACATTGTGATGGAATTTTATGCAGAAACACCCCATTATGGCGATTGACAGGGCGCAAATCCTTGTTTTCTACTGATTTCGGGAGGAGTATCTTTAGATGCTAAATTATAGCGAAGGCGATGCAATATCAAAAGGTTGCGGGCCGCTCCTGCTTCGGAATCGGGCAACCTCAGCGCCGCTGCGGCAACAGATCTTTCAACATGTCCGGGCGCGGGGCCGCACAGCGCGCGCCGAAATCACCCGCGCGCTTGAGATCAGCGCCGGCAGCGCGACAACCCAAACCGCCGATCTGATCGCGGCCGGGATCCTGCGCGAAGTTGATGAACCATCGCGCGAACTGGGCCGGGGGCGCCCGCGCGTCTCGCTCGAGGTCGTGCCGGAAGCGGCCTATGTGATCGGCATCAAACTGTCGTTTAACAAACACTCCGCCGTGCTAAGCGATTTCGCCGGCAACATAATCACCACCGAAACCCTGCCAACAACCGCCCCGCGCCGCAGCGCCGCCCAATTGCTTGAGGAGATTGCGCGTTTGATCGACAAGCTGATCCAGAAGGTCAATATGGAGGCGCAGGATATCAAAGCGGTCGGGATCGGATTGCCCGGGATTGTCGATCAAGACAGCGGCACGATCCGCTGGTGCTCATTGCTCAAAGACACCAATGTTGATCTGCATACAGGGTTTCGCGAACGGTTCAACGCACCGCTGCTTTTGGACAATGATACAAATATGCTCACCCTGTCAGAGCTTTGGTTTGGCGCCGGGCGCGACAAGAGAGATTTTGCCGTTGTGACGATCGAAGCCGGGGTTGGTATGGGGCTTGTGGTCGATAACAGGTTGTATCGCGGCACCCATGGTTTGGGGCTCGAACTGGGGCATACAAAGGTTCAGCTCGATGGCGCCCTGTGCCGCTGCGGCCAACGCGGCTGTTTGGAGGCCTATCTTGGCGATTACGCCCTGACCCGCGAGGCCGAAACCGCATTGGATGTTGGGCGCTTGGATGAAAACAGCCCCAAGGCGCTTTTGGATTTGCTGTTTGAGCAGGCCCAAGCCGGGCATACCGCCGCCGAGACGATTTTTCGGCGCGCCGGGCGCTATCTGTCGCTTGGTTTGGCCAATGTGGTTCAGCTGTTTGATCCGCCGCTGATCATCCTGTCGGGGGAGCGGGTGCAATGCCATTACCTTTATGCCGAAGAGGTCTTGGCCGAAATGCGCAAACTGACCCTCTCAAACGGCCGCCAGCCCTGCGAAATTCAGATCCACCCTTGGGATGATTTGATCTGGGCGCGCGGGGCGACAGCGGCGGGGCTTTCGGCGCTAACGGATCGGATGGTCGGCGGGCTTGAGGTGCAATCCCTGTGAGATACGCGGCTGCATTTCTCCTTTGTTTTCTGGCCCTTCCGGCGGGCGGCGGGCCATTGTTTGAAGATCGCTCAGCCGCGCTGCCCAAACATATTTACAGCGGCGGTTGGGAGCATTTCGTTGGCGGCGGGGTGGCGGTCTTTGATTGCAATGGCGATGCTTTGCCCGATATTTTTGCCGCCGGTGGGGAAAACCCTTCTGCTCTGATCCGCAATGAAGGGGGCTTTTCCTTTCAAGCGATGAAACTGCCCCAAACGCCTGCGCTGCGCGGGGTCACGGGGGCCTATCCGATTGATATGGATGGCGATGGTTGGATGGATTTGTTTGTGCTGCGGGTCGGGCAGAATGCGGTTCTGCGCGGGCGCGGCGATTGCACCTTTGAGCTGGCAACCCGCGCAATGGGGATCACGCCCGATACCGGCTGGAGCACAGCCTTCACCGCTTGGTGGGAGCAAGGCGATGAGCGCCCGACTTTGGCGATTGGCAATTACGTTGATCGCGATAATCCCGAAGGGCCGTTTGAGGCCTGTGACAGCAATGCAATCCTGCGCCCCGAGGGGGAGGGCTATCGCGCCGAAACCCTGGCGCCCGGCTTCTGCCCGCTCTCTATTCTGGCGGCCAATGATGCGCGCGGCCGCCCAACCCTGCGCCTCTCAAATGACCGGCATTATTACGTAAAAGGCGGTTATGAGCAGATGTGGGATATCGGCGAGCGTCGCTTTTTGGGCGCAGCGGATGGCTGGGGCAATATCGCGCTTTGGGGCATGGGGATCGCCAGCCGCGATCTGAACGGCGATGGGTTTGATGATGTGATGCTCACCTCGATGGGCGATCAATTGCTGCAATTTGCCATTCCGGGCGGCGGCTATCGCGCAGCACCATATGCCAGCGGAACCTATGCGCAACGCCCCCATATCGGCGATGATGGCCGCCCCTCAACCGGTTGGCACGCGGAATTTGGCGATGTCGATAACGATGGGCGCGTGGATTTGTTTATCGCCAAGGGCAATGTTGATCAGATGCCGGGCATGGCGATGCAAGACCCCAACAATCTGTTGATGCAGGGCGAAGACGGGGTGTTTTACGAGGCGGCTGCGGGCGCGGGCATCGCAACAACGGATCGCTCGCGCGGGGCGGCACTGGCGGATTTTGATCGCGACGGGCGGCTTGATCTGATCGTCTCAAACCGGCGCGCGCCGCTTGAGCTATATCGCAATATCACCCCAAACACCGGCCATTGGATCACTGTCGCACTGCGCCAAAGCGGCGGCAATCGCGATGCCATCGGCGCGGTGATCACCATCGAGACCAAGGACCAAACCCAAAGCCTTCAGCATGTCATCGGCGGCGGGCATGCCGGAGGGCAGCTCTTGGCGCGCCACTTTGGCTTGGGCGCCGCAACACAGGCCAAAGCGCATATCACCTGGCCCGATGGAAGCAAAACCAGCACAATGATTGCCGCAGGAAGCGCGGCCCTGATCACAAAGCCCTGATCTACTCAACCGTCACAACCGGCAGCCCGCTTGGCACAGCACTTGGCGATCCCAAACGCCCGGTAATGCTGATCGGATCGGTGAGCGTATGAAGAAAGGCCACAAGCGCTGCGATCTCTTCTTGGTTTAGGATCACAGGCGGCGTTGTTACAGCCTGCGCAATCGCGCGCAGCTGAACAGGATCATCCATAACGGTGAAATCAGCGCTTTCAAATGCGGGCAAAATGGCCTGTGCGCGATCATATTGCGCAAGGCTGCGCGCCGGGGTGCTGTGATCGGCCACAAACCGCGCCAAATCGCGATGCGCGCCTGCATGGCCGTAAGGGGCGGTGAGGGCGACATTGCGCAAAGACGGCGTGCGAAACGCGTAACGGTCCTGTTCTTTTCCGGTCACGCCAAAGCGCCCGTCATCGCGGTGATGATCTTCAAAAGAGGCCGATTTGCCCGGTCCGATTTGCGGCGCGGCCATGACATGAAACTTATGATCGCTCAAAAACGCCCCCGCATGGCAGCCCGCGCATCCCCCCTTGCCATAGAACAGCTCAAGCCCGGATTGTTCTTGTGCATCAAGGGTATACTCCCCGCGCAACACCCCATCAAACGGCGCGGTATCCGAGCGCCATTCATATTCAATAAAGGCCGCAATCGCATTTGATACATCGCTAAAGGCAATGTCTTCGGGGCGCGCGATATGCGGATAAAGCGCTTTGAAAGCCTCTGCATATTCCGCAATCCCCGCAACGCGCCGCGCAAGGCGATCCCATGCGCCCCCTTCACCGGTTATGATCCCTTGGCGCACAAGGCGGGCGATATCGTTTTCTTTATGCCCGCCCGCCATTTCATCGCGGCTCAGCACCGGAAACATTGATTGCGCCGATAAAACCGAGGCAAAACCCGCCGCCATATCGCCGCCCATAGGGGTTCGGATGCCATTGGGCTGGCGCGGATCTGCTTGCAGGCGGCCATCGTGAAACAGGGTGGTGAATTCCTTTGCACCAAGATTAAAAAGCCCTGTGGCATTGCGCGGGATGCGCTCTTGGGGAAGGTTCTTTGGATCGGCGCGCCGCTTTGCCCCCATCCCGATGCCCCCATCCCCAAAGGAAAGCGAAAGCCCATCCGATGTTCCCAGCTTGGGGTGATGGCAGCTCGCGCAAGCAACGTTGCGATTGCCCGAAAGGATCGGATCATAAAAGAGCAACTGGCCAAGCTGTGCTTCGTGCAAGTTCACCTCCCGATAAGAGAGATCGCGAATGGGGGCGGGTAAATCTTGGGCAAGGCTCGGTGAAAGGCTCGCAAGCAAGAGCAGCGCTGCGCCAAAACAGGCCCTAAGATATGCCATCGTAAATATCGCCCCCTGCCAAACCATGCCCCATTCAATAGCCCCCCTGCGCATAAAGCAAAAGAGGCGCGCGCTTGGGCGGTATTGATGGCGCGAAAACCTCCGCGCCAAGATTTGCCAGCCAGACGGCACGGGCAGACAGCGCGGGCAGATATGAGGCGCAGATTTTGGGCGCAGATTTGTGGCGCAGACCTCAGGCGCCGATTTGTGGCGCAGATCGCCCGCACTGATCCTGTCTTCTTGGCGCATCATCGCCCCTCAAATCTCAAAACACGCCCGTCCAAGGCAGAGGGGGTCAAAAGGGGGAAGAGAGGCCAATACAGATCAGCTCGCAGCTGCACAAAGGCCCACCAAAGAGCCAGAGCCATGCGCAGGCCTGCGTGCACGCATGCACCAATGGCCCTATTTTACCACCAATCGGTTGCGCGCGGGTTTTGTATTCAAACAAGCGACAGTTCGGGCGAGAGGCGCATAATGTGGCGCAATATCAATGTAGTTGAGGGGGCGTTAACCATGAAACGGTATTGTTCCGATCATCACGGACCTGTTACTCTCGTTGTTACCCTTTCGGCATTTCGCCGCATCCCCTAACGTCAATCCAACGTCTCAGTAAGGTCTTGATATGCCTGTTGCGCCTTCTCCCGTTGATGCCCTCACTTGGGGCACATCGCTTACTGATTATTCCGTAACGGTCTATTTTGTACCCTCCGGGGATACGGTTGGCGGCTAAACATCTGAGGGCGCTTCGGCCTATGAGATCGCCAAATTCGAAGAGGTCTTCTCTGTTGTTTCTTCGGTCACCAATCTGACTTTCACCACGACCACAGATCCAAACGCGGATTTCAAAATTGTCATCGACGATGATGAGGTGCTTGGTGATTTTGACGGCCAGATGGGCCCTCCCGGCGAAGCCAATGCAGGCATCGGCATCTTTGACGGCCAGAATATTGATCGCGGCCCGGGCGGACCGATGGAGGCGGGCGGTTATGATTTCATGGTCGTTACCCATGAGTTCATGCATGCGCTTGGCCTCGCTCACCCCCATGATACGGGCGGCAGTTCGTCGATCATGAACGGTGTGGGTGATGCCTATGACGATTACGGCGATTACGACCTTAACCAAGGCACTTTCACGGTGATGACCTATAACAACGGTTACTTCACCGGCAGTCCGGGCAGCCAGCCGGATGCAAACCATATCTACGGCTACGAAGCCGGGCCGATGGCGCTTGATATCGCTATTTTGCAATCGCTTTACGGAGCGAATATGACAACGGCAACGGGCGATAACACCTATCTTCTGCCCGATGAAAACGCCCCAGGCACAAGCTGGCAAGCCATTTGGGACGCCGGCGGAACCGATACGATCGCCTACGCCGGCACACGCAATGCAACGATTGATCTGCGCGCGGCGACTTTGCTCTATGAGCCCGGCGGCGGCGGTTGGGTCTCGGCGGCGGATGGGATCAGCGGCGGCTTTACCATCGCCAACGGGGTCGAGATCGAGAACGCTACCGGCGGCTCTGGCAATGACAGCCTCGTTGGCAACGCGATCGCGAATACGCTGATCGGGGGCGCAGGGAATGACAGCCTGCATGGCAACGAGGGCGATGATACGCTTGGCGGCGGTGAAGGCGCGGATGAGCTCTCGGGCGGCGAAGGCGCAGATCAGCTTTCTGGCGATGCAGGCAATGACAGCCTCTATGGCGATGCGGGCGAT
>JBOEGE010000017.1:0-1177 GCA_050633265.1 Paracoccaceae bacterium
ATGGCTAAGGAAAAGTTTGAACGTAATAAACCGCACGTCAACATCGGGACAATCGGCCACGTTGACCACGGCAAGACCACTCTGACAGCTGCGATCACGAAGTATTTCGGCGATTTCAAAGCCTATGATCAGATCGATGGCGCGCCAGAAGAGAAAGCCCGCGGGATCACCATCTCAACAGCGCATGTTGAGTATGAAACCGAAACACGCCACTACGCGCATGTTGATTGCCCTGGCCACGCTGACTATGTGAAAAACATGATCACCGGTGCGGCGCAGATGGATGGCGCGATCCTGGTTGTGAACGCGGCCGATGGCCCTATGCCCCAAACCCGTGAGCACATCCTTTTGGGGCGCCAGGTTGGCATCCCGACCATAGTTGTTTACATGAACAAAGTTGACCAGGTAGACGACGAAGAGCTGCTGGAATTGGTTGAAATGGAAATCCGTGAGCTTTTGAGCTCTTACGAATATCCAGGCGACGATATTCCAATCATCAAGGGCTCGGCGCTTGCTGCTTTGGAAGGCCGCGATGCGGAGATCGGCGAAAACTCGATCAAAGCGCTGATGGAAGCGGTTGATACATATATCCCAACACCAGAGCGTGCAGTTGATCAGCCGTTCCTGATGCCAATCGAGGATGTGTTCTCGATCTCTGGCCGCGGGACTGTGGTTACTGGCCGTATCGAGCGCGGCGTGCTCAATGTTGGCGACGAGATTGAAATCGTTGGCATCAAAGACACAAGCAAAACAACATGTACGGGCGTTGAAATGTTCCGCAAGCTGCTTGATCGCGGTGAAGCAGGCGACAACGTTGGCGCATTGCTTCGCGGTGTTGACCGTGAAGGTGTTGAGCGCGGCCAGATCCTTTGTAAGCCTGGTTCGGTTAAGCCCCACACGAAGTTTGAAGCTCAGGCCTATATTCTGACCAAGGATGAAGGCGGGCGTCACACGCCGTTCTTTGCCAACTACCGCCCACAGTTCTATTTCCGCACAACGGATGTGACAGGCACAGTTGAGCTGCCAGCGGGCACAGAAATGGTGATGCCAGGCGATAACTTGACGTTCAACGTTGAGCTGATTGCGCCGATCGCTATGGAAGACGGCCTGCGCTTTGCGATCCGCGAAGGCGGCCGCACAGTGGGTTCCGGCGTGGTGTCTAAGATCATCGCGTAAT
>JBOEGE010000018.1:0-24522 GCA_050633265.1 Paracoccaceae bacterium
AACTTTTCCTTAGCCATGATGGCCTCCTGTTAATCTGTGGCAAAAGGGTGCGCTGAGCGCGCTCCCTTACGCGTATTTTGACTGGATCTCGTCCGAGATATTCTGTGGCACGGGCTCGTAGTGATCGAATTGCATCGAGAAGTTGGCGCGACCCGAAGACATGGAGCGCAACGTGTTGATGTAACCGAACATATTTGCCAGCGGTACGAATGCATCGATTGCAATCGCATTGCCGCGTGTGTCTTGGCCTTGAACTTGGCCGCGGCGCGATGTCAGATCGCCGATGATGCCACCAGTATATTCTTCTGGTGTAATCACTTCGACTTTCATGATTGGCTCGAGCAATTTCGCCCCAGCTTTGCGCATGCCTTCGCGCATACACATACGTGCTGCGATTTCAAAAGCGAGAACGCTTGAGTCAACATCGTGGAATTTACCGTCGATCAAGGCCACTTTGAAATCGATCACCGGGAAGCCAGCCAAGGGGCCAGAGTCCATAACCGATTTGATGCCCTTTTCAACGCCCGGGATATATTCCTTAGGAACAGCCCCACCAACGATTTTGGTCTCAAACGAGTAACCTTCGCCAGGCTCTGTCGGTGTGATGATCAGCTTCACCTCACCAAATTGACCAGAGCCACCGGATTGCTTCTTATGCGTGTAAGTGTGCTCAACTTCGTGACCAATGGTCTCGCGGTAAGCAACTTGTGGCGCACCGATGTTGGCTTCCACTTTGAATTCACGGCGCAGACGATCCACCAGAATATCGAGGTGAAGTTCGCCCATGCCCTTCATGATTGTTTGGCCAGACTCGATGTCTGTCTCAACGCGGAAGGAAGGATCCTCTGCCGCAAGGCGCTGAAGGCCCAGTGACATTTTCTCTTGGTCGCCCTTGGTTTTTGGCTCAACCGCGATCTCGATAACAGGATCGGGGAAAGTCATTGTTTCAAGAACAACCGGATCGCTGACCGAACACAGAGTATCCCCAGTGGTCGTATCTTTCAGGCCGCCAAGCGCAATAATATCGCCAGAAAACGCTTCTGTGATTTCATCGCGGTCGTTGGAGTGCATGATCATCATGCGGCCAACGCGCTCTTTTTTACCTTTGGTCGAGTTCAGGAATGAATCGCCCTTTTCGAGCTTGCCCGAATAGATGCGTGTGAATGTAAGCGAGCCTACAAACGGGTCATTCCAGATTTTGAAGGCGAGTGCCGAGAAGGGCATATCATCATCTGCGCGGCGCGCGATGTTGCGAACTTCGTCTTCATCACCAGGCTTAAAGCCCATGTAATCAACAACATCCAAAGGGCTAGGCAGATAATCAACAACAGCATTCAACAGCGGCTGAACACCTTTGTTTTTAAAGGCCGAGCCACAAAGAACCGGGATAAACTTGATCGCAAGCGTGCCCTTACGGATAAGCGCGCGCAGCGTTGCCACATCAGGCTCAGCGCCATCCATGAGATAGGCTTCCATCGCATCATCGTCCATCTCAACAGCTGTCTCGATGAGCTTGGCGCGCCATTCATCCGCAGTGGCCTTGAGGCTATCGCGAATGGGGCGTTTTTCCCAGGATGCGCCGAGATCTTCACCGGCCCAAACCCATTCTTCCATGGTCACAAGATCAACCAAACCTTCAAGCTCGGTTTCAGAGCCGATTGGGATTTGGATCGGCGCTGCAACAGCACCAGTGCGATCTTCGATCATGTGCACGCAGTTAAAGAAATCCGCGCCGATCTTGTCCATTTTGTTAACGAACACGATACGGGGAACTTTATAACGATCCGCTTGGCGCCAAACAGTCTCTGTCTGAGGCTCAACACCAGCATTCGCATCCAGAACGGCCACAGCACCATCGAGAACCGCCAGCGAACGCTCAACTTCAATGGTGAAGTCAACGTGGCCGGGGGTATCAATGATGTTCATCCGGTGCTTAGGAGAATCCGGATTGGTGCCATCTTCGGTGCGCTCCCAGAATGTGGTTGTCGCCGCCGAAGTGATGGTGATGCCGCGCTCTTGCTCTTGCTCCATGTGATCCATGGTCGCAGCGCCGTCGTGCACTTCACCGATATTGTGGCTTTTGCCTGTGTAGAAAAGGATGCGCTCAGAGCAGGTGGTTTTACCTGCATCAATATGCGCCATGATACCAAAGTTACGGTAGCGTTCGAGAGGATATTCGCGTGCCATGGGGACGTCCTAAGGCCTGAGTTCTATTACCAGCGGTAATGGCTGAACGCTTTGTTAGCGTCGGCCATTTTATGCGTGTCTTCGCGTTTCTTCACGGCAGTGCCGCGGCCGTTTACGGCATCAAGAAGCTCACCTGCGAGGCGCTCTTCCATGGTGTTCTCATTGCGCGAACGCGCAGCTTTGATCAACCAACGGATCGCCAGGGCTTCGCGGCGCTCAGGGCGCACTTCAACAGGCACCTGATAGGTTGCACCACCCACACGGCGCGAGCGAACCTCGACCGACGGCTTGATGTTCTCAAGCGCTTCGTGGAACACTTCCACTGGGGCTTTCTTGAGCTTGTCTTCAACGCGATCAAACGCGTTATAGACGATACGCTCGGCAGCCGCTTTACGGCCATCGAGCATCATGTTGTTCATGAACTTAGTCAGAACGCGATCACCAAATTTGGCATCGGGCAGAACTTCGCGCTTTTCGGCGGCGTGACGACGGGACATACCAGTCTCTCCTTACTTCGGACGCTTCGCGCCGTATTTCGAACGACGTTGCTTACGGTCTTTGACGCCCTGGGTATCCAAAACACCACGCAGAATGTGGTAACGGACACCCGGAAGGTCTTTTACGCGGCCGCCACGGATCAGAACCACAGAGTGCTCCTGAAGGTTGTGACTTTCGCCCGGGATATAGCTGATGACCTCAAAACCATTCGTCAGGCGCACTTTGGCAACCTTCCGCATGGCCGAGTTCGGCTTCTTCGGCGTTGTTGTATAAACGCGCGTACAAACGCCGCGTTTTTGAGGGCATGACTCGAGGTGCTGTGACTTCGAGCGTTTTACTTTTGGCTGCCGCGGCTTGCGGATCAGCTGTTGGATCGTTGGCATTCCGGTTCCCCAGTGTTGCACACATTTTCATTTCGACGTTTGCGCTAAACACGACCGCATAACGCAAATACCGCTAACGACCCCTGTGATTAGGATCATTGCGGTGGAATTCCAGAGGATCGAGGCTCGGGGCCTGGATCATGACCACTTCAGTACTGTAGCCAGACCACGAGAGGGATTGCCCTCAAAGGCCCGAATGAGCGCCGTATATGGAGAGTCGCGAGCGGTGTCAACAGTGGCCAAGCCTAGAATCCGCCTTCCTCGCGAAACCCTGCCATCTGAGGCACATAACCGCGCGTTTATCGGATCCGAAGCGGCAATGGCCCCGCCGCACGCCGCTTGCCGATCATCCGCTCGCGCACCAGCGTAAAAATCCCCGTCGCAGCAACAATCGCCGCCCCAAGCAGCGTGAGCCCCGAAGGCCAATCACCAAAGACCAGATAGCCAAGCAACAGCGACCAGACCAAAGCGGTATAGCGAAACGGCGAAACAAAGCTCAGCTCGCCCAATCGCATCACCATGATCGAAAGCATATACCCCACCATCACAAAGACCGTTGACCCCGCCAGAAACATCACTGCTTGCCCATGCAGCGGCGCCCATTCAATCCCTGTCGACATAACCCCGCCAAAGATCGCAACCATCACAGCGCCGCTTAAAGCGATCATCAAAGAAGGAACATCGCGGCTCAATCCCCGCGTCGCCAGATCGCGCAAAGCAACCGCCCCAACCGCCGCCAGCGCATAAAAGGAATAGTGGTTAAACCCCTCCGCGCCGGGCCGCACAATCAGCAAGACCCCGCCAAACCCAACCACAATCGCAACCATCCTGCGCCAGCCCAAAGCCTCGCCAAAAATCAACGCGCCCAAAAGCGTGATCACCAAAGGCAGCGCCTGTAAAATCGCTGTGGCATTGGCCAGCGGCATATTAAACAGCGCCGAAATAAAGAAATACGCCGCCCCCATCTCGCCAAGCGAGCGCAGGCCAATAAGCCCCCAATCACGCTTTGAAAGCGAAAACCGAAACGCGCCAAATCGCCAGGTAATTAGCGCCAAAATAACAACCGTCGCCAGCCCGCGCAAAAACACCGCCTGAAACAAGGGCAATTCGCCGCTCAGCGATTTCATAAACGTATCATTCACAGTAAAGGCCGCCATGGACCCCATCATAAATATCGCCGCTTTGGTATTATCATTCAGCATCAAACGCGCCCCCTAAAGCCGCTATACCCGGGGTGGCGACACTGCACCAGTTTGATTTCCGCCTGCCCGAAGGGGCTAGACTTCGCGCCGCGTTCCCGCTTTGCTTGGCCCGATCGAATTGCCCGCGCTGCGGCGGGGCCACAAGAAGCCAAGGCGGGCCGAAATGAAATCTGTTGTTGTGGCCGCGATGCGCAATGAGGGGCCGTTCATCCTTGAATGGGTCGCTTGGCAAAAGATGCTCGGCTTTGATGATGTTTTGATCCTGCACAATGATTGCACCGATCATTCGCCGCAAATGCTGCAAAAGCTCGAAAAAGCCGGATGGATCACAACCCAGCGCCACCGCCCGCCAGAAGACCGCACCCCAAAATTTTCGGCCCATCGCAAGGCCCATAAACATCCGCTCGTGCAAAACTGCGACTGGATGTTTCTATGCGATGTCGATGAATTCTTGATGCTCCACACCGATGAAGGGACAGTTCAAAGTTTCCTTGGCGATGGCATCCCCGATATGGCGGGAATCGCGATCCACTGGAAAAGCTTTGGCGACAGCGGGCTTGAGAAATGGAACGATGGGCTGGTGCATCGCACCTATACAATGGCCGCCCCGCAAAACACCCAAGCCAACACTTTCTTCAAAAGCTTCATCTACAAACCAACCCGGTTTGAACGCTTTTCCGAACACTCGCCGCGCGTCTGGCTGGGCGAGGGCAAATGGAATGAGGGCGCCAATCACTGGACGCGCTCGAATGGCAAAAAGATGCATGGCTTTGATCCCGATACCAATGCCAAACGCCTGACCAAGCCGCCATGGATCACCCATGAAAACGCGCAAGTGAACCATTATATCATCCGCTCACGCGAGAATTTCGAGTTCAAGCGCGGCCGCCCCTCGGCTTCGGCCAATGTGGATCGCTATTCGCAGGCCTTCTTCGAGAAATTCAATCGCAACGATGAAGAAGATCGCAAAGCCTTTGCCTATGCGAGCCGCTTTGATCCGCTCTATGCCCAGATCCGCGCGATCCCGGGCATGGAAAAACTGCATCAATTGTGCTGCGCGGAATATATTGCGGCCATGTGCGAAAAGCGGGGCGATGATCCCACCGCTGATTCCCGCTGGCAGCGCCATATGGCCCTCGCTGCGGCCGCCCGAGACTAACCGCACTCCCCTTTCCCCTTTCACGCCGGCCTTGGCGCCCTGCCCCGCCCACAACGCGCTTGACCTCCCCGTCAACCTGCCAGAAGCTGCCCTCTGGAACCGCGTTTCGCATTTGCCGCGCGGGCAAAACAGGCATGGAAAGAGAGCAGCGATGAACCTTGACGAGGCGATGAAAACCCGGCGCAGCATCCGCGGCTTTACCAAAGAACCCGTGCCGCGCGAACTGCTCGAAGAGATCATTGAACTGGCCAATCGCGCGCCCTCCTCGATGAACACCCAGCCGTGGCATTTTCATGTTCTCACAGGCGCACCGCTCGAAAAAGTGCGCGAAGGCAACTCAAGCCGTATGCTTTCCGGCGTCGCTCCGCAGCGCGAAATCAAGGATCACGGCGCCTATGAAGGCATTCACCGTGAACGCCAGATCGCGATCGCCAAACAGCTCTTTGCCGCGATGGGGATCGAGCGCGACAATAAAGAAAAACGCCAGGATTGGGTGATGCGCGGCTTTCGCCAATTCGATGCGCCTGTCTCGGTTGTGATGACCTTTGATCGCTCGATTGAGGACCACGGAACGATTGCGGCCTTCGATCTCGGCGCGGCAACCTATGGGCTGGTACTGGCCGCCTGGAGCAAAGGCCTTGGCGCGGTGATCAACGGCCAAGGGATCATGCAAAGCCCGGTCGTGCGCGAACATGCAAACATCCCCGAAGACCAAGTGATCCTGACCTGCGTCGCACTCGGCTGGCCGGATGAGGATTTCTCAGCCAACGCCGTTGTCTCTACCCGGCGCGACGTCAAAGCTTCGGCGCAATTTGTTGGGTTTGAGGATTAGGGGCGAATGGGCAGTACCTAGAAAACGAGCGCCTGTTCGACGAGTTCCACAAAATCAACTGGATCGTAAAAGTAGTTTTTGAAAGCCCGCCTCAACTCGCTCGGCTTTGCCGCGGATACATAAACCGCATTCAAGCTTTCCGGCGAGCTCTCAAGCTCCTTTGACTTCTCAATCGCGTCATGCTGATTTTTAAAGACGTAAACTTCAAGAGTACTTTCATCCTCTTCACCGCGCGTCAAATTCAACACATTGTGGCGTCCAAGGCTCGGGTAATTCTCAAAAGCGCGCATGGCTTTGAGGCGTTTCAAAATGCCAAGCCGATCCTCGATATTCTTAACTTCACTTTGCAAATCCTGGGTCGTTTTCTCTGGAAATGCTTCTGCGCAATCCTCATGCACTCTCGCCAGCAATTCACTCGCAAGACTGAAAAACACAACGCGATCATTGTGCGGATCATTTTCCAATGCGAATTTTGTTCGCTCACCATCGAGAAAGTCAGAAATTTCTAGGGCTGTCGCCCAAGCGTGTTGAATCTGAGTACGATATTGAACTTCGCACAATAGGTTACGCCAAGGCTTTGCCGTATCAACATCCCGCCTGTGAGAACGGGGCTTAAAGTAAAACACTTCATGTAAACCCCGATACCCTGTCCACTTTGGCTCTCTGATATAGTTGTATTTATCTGGCTCAGCAGCATGTTTAAGAGAGTGATCGACGTTCTTCATATTTGCTGGCGAATGGAGAAACTTTCTGAACTCGTAAAGAGCATCTAAGTTTTCAAAAATCAGTCGACAGCCAGCGAAATCCTGCATCGATGTCACGTCGCCAATAAGCTTGGAGCCGTCGCTTTTCCTTCGACGCAGTTTGTCGATAACAGTGTTGCGCCGCTTTAGTCTTTGTACAAACTCCGCATTCGAACCACTGCTCTCAATTCTTCTTCGGAAGAAAATCTTAAAAGTATCAAGGACCTTAGAGTGAGAACCGCGCCATTGATCCACTGTCGCAATATCAATTTCCGTCTCTTGCATGGCGGCAATTGCCTCTCCTGCACGATTGACTGCGCGTTTTGAACTTGGAGGTTCGACAAATTTCAACTTCACAACCTTCAGATAAGTACCTTTGAACAACTTAGCTCTTTCAGAACAAAAAAAAAAGCCCGAAGCGATCTCTCGCTCCGGGCTTTTTGATTTCTTAAGGGCCGGATCTATTCGTCGCGGCTCTCTGGTGTTTCGACCAGGGTGCTTTCCATGGCGTCGCCGCCAACGATATCCTCGGCAACAGGAGCGGCCAGTGCTGCGGCGGCTTCTGCCTCGGCGCGGGCCTCTTCGATCACCTTGCTATCGCGCTCAGTTGCGATGCGGCGCACCTTCTGAGTTGCTCCGCCTGTCCCGGCGGGGATCAAGCGCCCAACGATCACGTTCTCTTTGAGGCCAACCAGCTTGTCGCGTTTGCCCTGAACCGAAGCCTCGGTCAGAACGCGGGTTGTCTCTTGGAACGAGGCCGCAGAGATGAAGGAACGTGTTTGCAGCGATGCTTTGGTGATCCCAAGAAGGATCGGCTCGCCCGTTGCTGGGCGCCCGCCTTTGGAAATCGCCTTGGCATTGGCTTCATCAAACTCGGCTTTATCAACGTTCTCGCCTTTGAGAAGCGTTGTTTCGCCGCTGTCCTGAATCTCCCATTTCTGGAGCATCTGACGCACGATAACCTCGATGTGCTTATCGTTGATCTTCACGCCTTGCAGACGGTAAACATCCTGCACTTCGTCGATCATATAATCCGCAAGCGCTTCGACACCCATAATGGCAAGAATATCGTGCGGCGCTGGATTGCCATCCATGATGTAATCGCCCTTCTGGACGAAATCACCCTCTGCCACAGGAATGTGCTTGCCCTTAGGCACCATGTATTCAACTGAATCTGCGCCTTCTTCGGCAGCTTCAATCGAAATACGGCGCTTGTTCTTATAGTCACGCCCGAAACGAACGTAGCCATCAATCTCAGCAATGATCGCGTGATCTTTGGGGCGACGGGCCTCAAAGAGCTCGGCCACACGTGGCAGACCACCGGTAATATCCTTGGTTTTGGCGCCTTCACGCGGAATACGCGCAATAACGTCACCAGCTTGGATATCTTGGCCATCTTCACAAGACAGAACCGCATCAACAGACATCGCGTAAGTCACGGGATTGTCTGCGTCATTGCGCACTGGCTCGCCGTCAGCATCCACAAGAATGATCTCAGGCTTGAGGTCCGAACCTTTGGGCGCAGCGCGCCAATCGGTCACGATGCGCTGGGTCATCCCCGTTGCATCATCGGTTTCCTCGCGCAGAGCGATCCCATTGACCAGATCAACGAACTTAACCTTACCGGCTTTGTCCGCGATGATCGGCAAGGTGTATGGATCCCATTCAAACAGCTTATCGCCGCGCAGAACATCCGCGCCATCTTTGACGTGAACTTTGGAACCATAGCTCAGCTTGTGAGCGGCGCGTTCAACACCATGCTCATCCATGATCGCAAGAACCATGTTACGGCCCATGACCAACTGCTCGCCAGAAGCGTTCTCAAGAAGGGCTGTGTTGCGGAATTCAACCTTACCTTCTTGCGCGGCTTCCTGGAAGGACTGCTGGCCACCCTGCGCAACGCCGCCAATGTGGAATGTCCGCATTGTCAGCTGTGTGCCCGGCTCACCAATGGATTGCGCCGCGATAATACCAACCGCTTCGCCTTGGTTGACCAATGTCCCGCGCGCAAGATCACGCCCGTAACACATCGCACAAACGCCCTCTTCCGCTTCACAAGTCAGCGGCGAACGCATTTTCACAGAGCCAAGCTTGGCGCTCTCAATCATATCGGCTTTGCGCTCGTCGATCAGCTCATTGCGGCTGACAAGCACCTCATCCGTGCCGGGGCGAAGAATATCTTCCCCAGCAACACGCCCAAGCAAGCGCTCGCCAATTGTCGCCACAACTTCACCGTCGTTCACAGCCGCTTGGGCGGTGATGGTGTTGTTGGTGCCGCAATCGGTCATGCGCACGATGCAATCCTGCGCCACGTCAACCAAGCGACGGGTCAGATAACCCGAGTTCGCCGTTTTAAGCGCCGTATCGGACAAACCTTTGCGCGCGCCGTGGGTCGAGTTGAAGTACTCAAGAACGGTGAGGCCTTCTTTAAAGTTCGAGATGATCGGTGTCTCGATGATTTCACCCGATGGTTTGGCCATAAGACCGCGCATCCCGCCGAGCTGTTTCATCTGAGTAACCGAGCCACGCGCGCCGGAATGCGCCATCATGTAAACCGAGTTTGGTTCCATTTCAGAGCCGTCTTCAGCGCGTTTCACCGCCGAAATCGTGCCCATCATCGCATCGGTAACCTTGTCGTTACACTTGGCCCAAGCATCGACAACTTTGTTGTACTTTTCGCCCTGAGTGATCAGGCCGTCCATATACTGCTGTTCGAAATCTTTCACCAGGCTGCGTGTTTCTTCGACCAATGGCCATTTGGTATCGGGGATAACCATATCATCCTTACCAAAGGAAATCCCGGCCTTGAACGCCTCTTTAAAGCCAAGCGACATGATCTGATCACAGAAGATGACGCTCTCTTTTTGGCCGCAATAGCGATACACAGTATCAATAACTGTCTGCACTTCTTTCTTGCGCAACAGACGGTTAACCAGCGTGTAAGGCGCTTTGGCATTGAGCGGCAAAAGCGAACCAAGGCGCATACGGCCCGGGGTCGTTTCAAAGCGGGTGAACACTTCATTGCCTTCGTCATCAATCTGCTTGATGCGCGCTTGAACCTTGGCGTGAAGATGCACTTCGCCTGCTTGCAGCGCGTGCTCCATTTCTTCGTGCGAGCTAAAGATTTTGCCCTCACCAACCATGCCTTCGCGCTCTAGCGAGATGTAATAAATCCCAAGGATCATATCCTGCGATGGCACGATAATTGGTGCACCATTGGCAGGCGACAAAACGTTGTTTGTCGACATCATCAAAACGCGGGCTTCAAGCTGCGCTTCAAGCGAAAGCGGCACGTGAACAGCCATCTGATCGCCATCAAAATCCGCGTTAAACGCAGAACAAACGAGCGGGTGAAGCTGGATCGCTTTACCTTCAATCAGAACGGGCTCAAAGGCTTGGATTCCGAGACGGTGAAGCGTTGGAGCACGGTTAAGCATAACCGGGTGCTCGCGGATCACCTCATCCAGAATATCCCAAACTTCGGGGCGCTCTTTTTCAACCAATTTCTTGGCTTGCTTCACAGTTGAAGACAGGCCCTTTGCTTCAAGACGCGAGTAGATGAACGGCTTGAACAGCTCGAGCGCCATCTTCTTGGGCAGGCCACATTGATGCAGCTTGAGCTCTGGACCCGTCACAATAACCGAGCGACCGGAGAAATCGACGCGCTTACCCAAAAGGTTCTGGCGGAAGCGGCCTTGCTTGCCTTTGAGCATGTCTGAAAGCGATTTCAGCGGGCGCTTGTTGGCGCCTGTGATCACGCGGCCACGGCGGCCATTGTCAAACAACGCATCAACGGATTCCTGCAGCATCCGCTTCTCGTTGCGCACGATAATATCAGGTGCGCGCAGCTCGATAAGACGCTTAAGGCGGTTGTTGCGGTTGATCACGCGGCGATACAGATCGTTCAGATCGGATGTCGCGAAACGGCCCCCATCCAGCGGCACAAGAGGGCGCAATTCTGGCGGGATCACAGGGATCACTGTCAGAACCATCCACTCAGGGCGGTTACCGGATTCAAGGAAGCTCTCAACGATCTTCAAACGCTTGATGATCTTCTTGGGCTTAAGCTCGCCAGTGGCCTCTTTGAGGTCTTCGCGAAGCTGCTCGGCTGTGGCTTCCAGATCGATCTGCGAAAGCATTTCACGGATCGCTTCAGCACCGATGTTGGCGCTAAATGCATCGGCGCCATAAACGTCCTCAGCATCCATGAATTCTTCTTCGGTCATCATCTGGCCGTAAGTAAGATCCGTCAGGCCCGGCTCGATCACAACGTAATTCTCAAAATAGAGAACCCGCTCAAGATCGCGCAAAGTCATGTCCAGCATCAGGCCAATGCGCGAAGGCAAGGACTTGAGGAACCAGATATGCGCAACGGGCGCAGCAAGCTCGATGTGGCCCATCCGCTCACGGCGCACTTTTTGCAACGTAACTTCAACGCCACATTTCTCGCAGACAACGCCGCGATACTTCATGCGTTTATATTTGCCGCAAAGGCATTCGTAATCCTTGATCGGCCCAAAGATACGCGCACAGAAAAGGCCGTCGCGCTCGGGCTTGAAGGTCCGATAGTTGATGGTCTCGGGCTTTTTGATTTCGCCGTAAGACCAGCTCAAAATCCGCTCGGGGCTCGCCAAAGAAACCTTGATCTCATCGAAGGTTTTGATCGGGGCAACCGGGTTAAACGGGTTGGTTGTCAGTTCCTGGTTCATTTTGAATTCCTCAAATTTGGTTTGGGAGGGGGAGTGAGGCGCGCAAAGCGCTATTCCTCACCCTCCGTATCCAGGAGTTCCATGTTCAGGCCGAGGCCACGGACTTCTTTGACCAGAACGTTGAACGATTCTGGCACGCCAGCTTCGTAATTGTCCTCGCCCTTAACGATGCTTTCATAGACTTTCGTCCGCCCAGCAACGTCATCCGATTTCACCGTCAGCATCTCTTGCAGCGTGTAAGCCGCGCCATATGCTTCAAGTGCCCAGACTTCCATTTCCCCGAAACGCTGGCCACCGAACTGCGCTTTACCGCCCAGAGGTTGCTGCGTGACAAGGCTGTAGGGGCCTGTTGAACGCGCGTGAATTTTATCGTCCACAAGGTGGTGCAGTTTGAGCAGGTATTTCACACCCACAGTAACCTTACGCGCGAATTGCTCGCCCGTGCGGCCATCAAACAGAACCGATTGGCCCGAAGTATCAAAGCCAGCGCGTGTGAGACTGTCGTTAACATCAGCCTCCTTAGCGCCATCAAAGACGGGCGTTGCGATCGGCACACCGTTGACGACATTGCCAGCAGCATCAACAAGAGCGTCTTCGCTCATGTCTGCGATACCTTCGGCATAAACATCATCGCCATAAGCAAGCTTCATTGCTTCGCGAACAGGGGTCAGATCGCCGGAGCGACGGTAATCCTGAAGCGCTTCATCAATGTTGAGGCCAAGGCCACGCGCCGCCCAACCCATATGCGTTTCGAGGATCTGCCCAACGTTCATACGCGACGGCACACCAAGCGGGTTCAGACAGAAATCAACGGGCGTCCCGTCGGCAAGGAATGGCATGTCTTCCATCGGTACAACCTTGGAAATAACACCTTTGTTCCCGTGACGACCGGCCATTTTATCACCAGGCTGAAGCTTGCGCTTCACCGCGATGAAGACTTTGACCATCTTCATCACACCGGGTGGAAGATCATCGCCGCGGCGAACCTTCTCAACCTTGTCTTCAAAGCGCGCATCAAGCGTGCGCTTTTGCGCCTCATATTGCGCGTTCAGAGCTTCAACTTGGCTTGCTTCATCTTCTTCAGCAAGCGCGAGCTGCCACCACTGGCCGCGGCTCAAAGTGCCAAGCAGCTCTTCGGTGATTTCCGAACCTGGTTTGATGCCTTTGGGGCCTTTAACAGCCTTTTTGCCAAGGATCATGCCTTGCAGACGTGCATAGATGTTGCGCTCAAGAATGAGCAGCTCATCGTCACGGTCCCGCGCGAGGCGTTCGACTTCTTCACGTTCGATCTGCAGCGCACGTTCGTCTTTTTCAACGCCGTGGCGGTTGAAAACACGAACCTCAACAACAGTCCCGAAATCGCCCGGCTTAACCCGCAGCGATGTATCGCGAACATCAGACGCTTTCTCACCAAAGATCGCACGCAGAAGCTTTTCTTCTGGTGTCATCGGGCTTTCGCCTTTTGGCGTGATCTTACCAACGAGAATATCGCCCGGCTCAACATCCGCGCCGATGTAAACGATGCCGGCCTCGTCGAGGTTGCGCAGCGCTTCTTCACCAACGTTAGGAATATCGCGGGTGATCTCTTCTGGCCCAAGCTTGGTGTCGCGCGCGGCGACTTCAAACTCTTCGATATGTACCGAGGTAAACACATCATCACGCGAAACGCGCTCAGAGATCAGGATCGAATCCTCATAGTTGTAACCGTTCCATGGCATAAACGCGACGACCACGTTTTTCCCAAGCGCCAGCTCGCCCATATCCGTAGACGGGCCATCGGCGATCACTTCCATCTTCCCAACAGTATCACCAACCTTCACCAAGGGGCGCTGGTTGATGCAGGTGTTTTGGTTGGAGCGCTGGAACTTGCGCAGACGGTAGATATCAACGCCCGGATCGCCCGGCTCAAGATCAGCCGTTGCCCGCACAACGATACGGCTGGCATCAACCTGGTCGATGATACCGGCACGGCGCGCCATGATGGAAGCGCCGGAATCGCGCGCAACAACTTCTTCAATCCCTGTGCCAACCAGCGGCGCTTCTGCGCGCAGCAATGGAACAGCCTGACGTTGCATGTTCGAGCCCATCAAGGCCCGGTTCGCATCGTCATTTTCAAGGAACGGGATAAGCGAGGCCGCAACCGAAACCAGCTGCTTTGGCGAAACGTCAATCAGATCAACGTTTTCTGGCGGGTTCAGCATGAATTCGCCGGACTGACGTGTCGAAACGAGATCATTGAGGAACTTGCCGTTCTCATCGAGGTTCGCGTTGGCCTGCGCAACCGTGTGGCGCATTTCTTCAGTGGCCGACATGTAGTTCACTTCGTCGGTCACTTTGCCATCAATAACCTTGCGATAAGGCGTTTCGATGAAGCCATATTTATTTACCCGCGCGAATGTCGCGAGGCTGTTGATCAGACCAATATTCGGGCCTTCCGGCGTTTCAATTGGACACATGCGACCGTAATGCGTTGGGTGCACATCGCGCACCTCAAATCCAGCACGTTCGCGTGTAAGACCACCAGGCCCAAGCGCAGACAAGCGGCGCTTATGCGTCACTTCTGAGAGCGGGTTGGTTTGGTCCATGAATTGCGACAGCTGCGAGGAGCCGAAGAATTCACGCACAGCCGCCGCAGCAGGTTTTGCATTGATCAGGTCTTGCGGCATCACAGTGTCAATCTCAACACTGGACATACGCTCTTTGATCGCGCGCTCCATACGGAGCAAGCCAACACGGTATTGGTTTTCCATCAGCTCGCCAACAGAGCGCACACGACGGTTACCAAGGTGATCAATATCGTCGATATCGCCGCGGCCATCGCGCAGATCCACCAGCGCTTTGATGCAGGAAATGATATCGTCACGGCGCAATGTGCGCTGCGTATCAGGCGCATCAAGATCGAGACGCATGTTCATTTTCACCCGGCCAACCGCCGAGAGATCATAGCGATCGCTATCAAAGAACAACGTGTCAAACAGCGCAGAAGCCGCATCAACTGTGGGCGGCTCGCCGGGGCGCATAACGCGGTAGATATCCATGAGCGCGGTTTCGCGGTTCATGTTTTTATCTTGTGCAAGCGTGTTGCGCATATAGGCGCCAACATTCACGTTATCGATATCCAAAACAGGGATATCCGTGATGCCCGCATCCAGAAGCTCTTTCAAAGTCCCGCCAGAAACCTGGCCTTCTTTGTCGAGCTCCCATGTCAGCTCATCACCAGCTTCAACGTAGATCGCGCCGTTTTCTTCGTTGATGATGTCCTTGGCAACGAATTTGCCGTGGATTTGATCAAACGGAAGCAGAAGGTTTTCGACTTTGCCCTCGTCAATCAGCTTCTTAACGGTGCGCGGTGTGACTTTATCACCGGCTTTGGCAATCACTTCACCAGTGGCCGCATCGACAAGATCATATAGTGGGCGGGTCCCACGTACACGATCGGGGAAGAACTTGGTTACCCAACCCTTGGTCTTCTTGTCCATCTTGTAGTCAACGGTGTTGTAATAGGCATCCATGATACCTTCCTGATCAAGCCCAAGCGCATAAAGCAGCGTGGTCACAGGCAGTTTGCGGCGGCGATCGATCCGCGCAAAAACGATGTCTTTGGCATCAAATTCGAAATCGAGCCATGAGCCGCGATAAGGAATGATCCGGCACGCAAAGAGCAATTTGCCCGAGCTGTGGGTTTTGCCCTTGTCGTGATCAAAGAACACACCAGGCGAGCGGTGCATCTGTGAAACGATCACACGCTCGGTGCCATTCACAACAAATGTGCCGTTTGGCGTCATCAAAGGCATATCGCCCATGAAGACATCTTGTTCTTTGATGTCCTTAACTGACTTCGCGCCAGTATCTTCATCGATATCAAAAACGATCAGGCGTAGGGTCACTTTCAGCGGGGCTGAATAGGTCATGTCGCGCTGCTGACATTCCTCAACATCGTATTTTGGCTTCTCGAGTTCGTATTTCACAAACTCCAAAATTGCCGTTTCGTTGAAATCCTTAATCGGGAATACCGATTGGAAAACGCCTTTAATTCCTTCGCCATCAAGCGGTTCGGGCATATCACCCGATTTCAGGAACAAGTCGTATGAAGATTTTTGAACCTCAATAAGGTTCGGCATTTCAAGCACTTCACGGATATTACCGTAATATTTGCGCAAACGCTTTTGGCCGAGGTAGGTCTGAGCCACGTGGATCACCTTTCAGTTTTCGCAGATATGTACGACCCGTTGGGCGACGGTGCACATACCCTTACGAAACGGGGGTTCTGGCCTATTCCTGCGCACCGTCCCACCGGTGTGCTCCCGACCTGAACCTACCCTTAGAAAGCGCCCCCATTGGGCAAATGCGCAAAAGAGGCACTTTCTAAGACAGGTTCGGCTGGACCCGGAAAACCGGATCCAGCCTCATTCATAAGTGGCCCAAATGGGCCGTGGCCTTAGGCCAGCTCGACTTCTGCGCCAGCTGCTTCCAGCTTGGCTTTCACGTCTTCTGCTTCAGCTTTATCAACGCCTTCTTTGATCTTGCCGCCAGCTTCAACGAGGTCTTTGGCTTCTTTGAGGCCAAGACCAGTGATGCCGCGAACTTCTTTGATCACGTTGATTTTCGAGGCGCCGGCGTTCTTGAGAACAACGTCAAACTCGGTTTGCTCTTCCGCAGAAGCAGCAGCATCGCCACCGCCTGCAACCATTACAGCGCCGCCAGCAGCGGGCTCAATGCCATACTCATCTTTGAGGATGGTTTTCAGTTCTTGTGCTTCGAGAAGCGTCAGACCAACGATCTCTTCAGCTAGTTTTTTCAGATCAGCCATTTTCTCTGTTCCGTTCAATTTAGATTGTGTTCCAACGAGGGCAGTATCAACCCTACGCAGGCTCAGATTGCTTATGCAGCAGCCTTGTCCTCAATCGTGGACAAGATGCTTGCGATGTTTGAAGCAGGCGCGCCAATGGCCCCGGCAATGTTCGAAGCAGGTGCGCCAATACAGCCCACGATCGAAGCAATAAGCTCGTCACGAGAAGGCATTTTGGCGACAGCTTTAACACCGTCGACGTCAAGAGCAGTTCCAGCCATAGCACCACCAAGGATAACGAGCTTTTCGTTCTCTTTGGCATATGCATCGACGACCTTGGCCGCAGCCACAGGGTCTTCGGAATAGGCAAAAACTGTCATACCATTGAGGAGATCAGCGACCGAAGCGTTCGGCGTTCCCTCAAGGGCGATTTTGGCGAGCTTGTTCTTGGCAACGCGTACAGATCCGCCCGCTTCACTCATTTGAGCGCGCAGATCCTGCATTTCGGCAACCGTAAGACCCGCGTAGTGTGCAACCACTACCACGCCAGAGCTTTCGAAGATCTGGCCGAGTTCCTCGACCACTTTCTCTTTCTGGGCTCTATCCACAGTTTCACTCCAAGTATGGAAGGCTCACGCCCTCCGGCTCAATTATGCCCCGATGGTCTGGGGCGTTCGGGTCCGTATTCAGGGTCCGAAGGCCAAATCGCCCGAAGGATTGCTCCCGCAGTAAATTCTTTCTCGTTCCCATCTCAGGAAGGAATTAACAGGCTTGTGGCCCAACCCTCCGTCTCGGACAGAAGCAACACAACCTTGCGGCCGCGCTGCTATCTGGCAGGCCCGAGAGCCTGCCAAATCTCTTAATTGCCAGTCGCGCTATCGATCGAAATCGAAACGCCAGGGCCCATGGAGGAAGAGATCGAAATCTTCTTCATATAGGCGCCCTTTGTGCCCGTAGGCTTGGCTTTTTGAACCGCGTCGATAAAGGCGCGAAGATTTTGCACAAGTTGCTCAGAGCCAAAGGAGGCTTTGCCAACACCGGCGTGAACCACGCCAGCTTTTTCTGCGCGAAACTGAACTTCGCCGCCCTTCGCCGCTTTAACAGCCGCCTCGACATCCATCGTTACTGTGCCAACTTTAGGGTTTGGCATCAGGTTACGTGGGCCAAGGACTTTGCCCAAACGGCCAACGATTGGCATCATGTCAGGTGTTGCGATGCAGCGATCAAAATCAATCTTGCCGCCCTGAACGATCTCCATCAGATCCTCAGCGCCAACAACATCCGCACCAGCAGCCGTTGCTTCATCGGCTTTCGCGCCGCGTGCAAAAACTGCAACACGAACGGTTTTGCCTGTGCCGTTCGGAAGTGACACAACGCCGCGAACCATTTGGTCAGCGTGGCGTGGATCAACCCCAAGGTTCATCGCTATCTCAACTGTTTCGTCGAACTTGGCATTGGCATTGCCTTTAACCAGCTCAACAGCTTCTTCTACCGACAAATACTCTTTGCCAGCGAAAGCTTCGCGCTGTGCGCGTGTACGTTTTCCAAGCTTAGCCATGAGATTATCCTTTCACCTCAATGCCCATCGAACGGGCTGAGCCCATGATGATTTGCATTGCAGCTTCGATATCATTCGCGTTGAGGTCTTTCATCTTCTCTTCAGCGATCTCTTTGACCTGCTTGAGCGTGACAGAACCCGCAACAGAGCGGCCCGGTGTTTGCGAACCAGACTTAAGCTTTGCAGCCTTCTTGATGAAATAAGAAGCCGGAGGCGTCTTGATGTCCATCGTGAAGGACTTGTCTTGGTAATAATAGATCACGGTTGGGCAAGGCGCACCTGGCTCCATTTCCTGTGTTTTTGCGTTAAACGCTTTACAGAATTCCATGATATTGATGCCGCGCTGACCAAGCGCCGGCCCAACGGGCGGCGATGGGTTGGCTTTCCCGGCAGGGACTTGCAGCTTCATGCTGCCGACGAGCTTCTTGGCCATTTGGCCTCTCCTTCATTCCAACAAAACTCTGACGCGTCAGAGCTTCTTCCTAGTGGCGTGGTGCGGCCCCCGCATCGCGATGCGTGCGCCTCCCACGTGCAGCACACAATTAGGCTTGTTTGCCTACCTGTGTGAATTCCAATTCAACGGGCGTCGCGCGCCCAAAGATAGAGACCGTCACCTTGAGGCGCTGGTGCTCTTCATCAACTTCTTCAACCATGCCGTCAAAGCCCTCAAACGGCCCGTCATTCACAGTCACCTTCTCGCCAATATCAAACGCAATAAGCGTGCGCGGCGATTCTTGGCCTTCCTCAACACGGTTGAGGATCTGGTTCACTTCAGCATCGCGCATTGGCATCGGCTTGCCCATGGCGCCCAAAAAGCCCGTGACGCGATTGATCGACGTGACAAGGTGATAGGCCTCATCCGTCATTTCCATACGCACCAACACATAGCCGGGCATAAAGCGGCGCTCAGTCGTGACCTTCTTGCCACGGCGCACTTCAATCACTTCTTCTGTCGGGACCAAAGCTTCTTCGATCTGATCCTCAAGACCGTTCTCAATGACGGCATGCTTGATCTGTTCGGCGATCTTTTTCTCGAAGTTCGAGAGAACGCTCACCGAATACCACCGCTTCGCCATGTGCCACTGCCCTTTACGTCGTCCGGCGCTCGCACCGAAACTCTATTCAATTTCAAGCGGTTAACCCGCATATCCCGGAATAAAAAGCGGCGCGCAACACGAATCGATGCACGCCAGTTCCAGGATTGTTGCCCGCATTACCGCCCCTAGAAGCGCAATTCAACCCAAATTAGCTCGAAAGCATCTCAAGCATGCCCTGGAAACCAGTGCGAATAATCAGATCGACGATGAAGAAAAACACCGCCGTAAGCGCCGCCATCACAAAGACCATCGCTGTGGTCAGAAGAACCTCGCGCCGCGTCGGCCAGATGACCTTCGAAACCTCGGAGCGGACTTGCTGAATAAACTGAAGAGGATTTGCCACGGCCATTTTCTCACCTGTTGGGTTGGTCTGGTGCAATTACGCCTTCACCGCGCCAATTTCAACCCAACATTTACGATCCCTTGCCCGCGCGCCCTGCCCGCCCCCGGTTCAGCGCCAATTAAGTGGGCCAATCAGCGATCCTGCATTCCCTTACCTTCCATGATCCGGCCCGCGCATTTCTCGATCCGCGCGCGCCGTGTCGCCGATTGCTTGGCGCCGCCAAAGTGCAGGTTATAGCCCCGTTGCCGCCCCGGGGTGAGCGCCTTAAACGCCGCCTCAAAGGCAGGGTCTTGCGCAAACCAATCCAAAAGCTCTTGGGGAAATTCAAGCGCATGCTTTTGCTTGAAGTCGATCTTTTGGCCCGATCGCTCAATCTCTATTGCTTCCGCAAGATAGGCGCGAATGATCGGCGCGGCCGCCTCGATCTGGGCGGTATCGGTAAAGCGAAACATCCGCACCGCTTGCGAATTCTTGCCCTGCGAATACAGCACACCATGCGGATCGCTCAGCAAGGCGCCCTTGAAAAACCCGATCCCGCAGTAGGCCTTCAGCCCGTAAAAGATCGCAACATTGTTGCCCTCAAACGTATAGCAAAGCTTGCCCCATTTGATCTCTTCAATCAGCCCGCTGCTTAGGATCAAATCGCGCAGCATGATGCGCTCTTCATGCCAATTCGGCTGTGCCAATAACGCCGCAACTTTCGCGTCCGTCTCGCGCGCCATGATTAAACCCTCACCGCGCTAAAGAACCTCAAACACCGCATATTCAACCCCTGCGCCCGTCCGCGCCCCGTTTGAAACTGCAACGATCCGATTGAGCCAGTCATAGCGCGCATCCCCCGTCTCGAATATCGGCACCGTGCGCAGATAATACTCAGACGGATCAACCGCTTCGCCCGCCGCAATCCGCGCCCGGATATCTGCATCAATCGTGTTGCGCCCCTCATAGATCATATAGATCAGCGCGCCGTCATCTGTCTGCAAAGCAAGCCGCACATGCATCCGCGCATAACCCTGTTCAACCGTCTGCCAATCCGCACTCGCCGGCATCACCTTGCCACGCAACCGCGCCCCCTCAAAGCGCCCCCCAGACACCTCAAATATCACCCGCCCCAGCGCCGCGCCTGCGCGCATATCCATCAAAGCCCCGACTTCTAGGGTGAGGTTAAACAACGGCTTGGTTTTGATCTCGGACATTTGGCGGCTTCCTGTGATGATTTGGGGCGAGCCTAGCTAGAATTTGTGGAGGAAAACAGCCCCAAGAGAAATGGCCCTGCGCCTGATCTACCTGTCAAAGACAAAGACCTACCCATTTACTGGAATGCGCGAACGCAAAAGCAGCCAGCGAGGGCTCTTCGCGGCGTACAATTCCTTTCAGTTGATTTTTCTTGAAGCAAAAAGAATGGCTTATACGCTAAAGGCTTTCCCTGCGAACCCATCCTTATGGGGCATTACTGCGACAAAATCATACCGCCATTTTCGACAAATGTGGAGGTGCCACCATGGACAATCGCAACAGTTCCGACGATATCCCTGCCAACAGGCCCAACAATTATGCCTGTGTACGTGCCATCAGCGGCAACCAATCCGGCGGAATTAAGGTCACCTCCAGCTGTCGAACCGGTAAACATGCCGTTGGCTAAGTTAGCTGTGCCCAGCGTTACATCATCAGCAGAAATCGACCCGTCATAAACTCGGTTCGTTATCCTTCCGGATACCTCAAAATCCGCAAAATTTACGTCGACGCTGGCCGTGCCCGCAATAGTTTCAGGAGACAAATCCCGCGTTCCATTAACGACGATCCCGCCATAGGTCCCGGAATAGGTTGCGCTACCCGAAACTGGGATGCCGGCAGTATCTGTACGCTTCAATTGCCCGCCATTATCAACAACGATGACTTCGCCCCCGCCATCACTCGTTACCCCCCGCAACAAATACCCTTCAGTCGAGTGTAAAAACACGCTGAAATCAGAAGGGATTCCCGTCAATGTGTCTGGGTAGTAGAACCAACCGCTCGTAGAAGAGTTTCGCAGAACGCGCTCAGACGATCCCGATGTAGGTTGATAGGTGAATGTGTAATACCCGGCCGGACCTGTGCGTACCGTTTGGGCCGCTGCATCTATCACTTCAGGAACAAACTCCTCAACGCTACAGGCACCAAGGCCGGCCGTGCAGACCAAGGCAATTGCGGTTGTTTGTGTAAATTTCATAACAATTGGTACTTTCTATGGATAGCCCGACAGTCTGCGGCGACAAAATAAAACGCCCTCGCATGACCATACATTCAATGTAAGTTCAGGGCCAACCGTAGCGACCTCATAGAAAGGTAGCAACATAGCTAATCATTTGGAAAGCTTAGAATTAAGGGGCTGTGTGGCGATGACGAGTGCATAACAGAAGCCCAAAACGAAGATGAGCCAATCTGCCCAACAAATCGCGCGCAACCCCGCCCCAAAAGGCAAAACAGCATCGCAATCAACAAATTCGGATGGTGGCTTTGGCAGGGGCTGAGGGACTCGAACCCACGACCCTCGGTTTTGGAGACCGATGCTCTACCAACTGAGCTAAACCCCTAAAGCCAAGCGCGTGAATAGAAGAGCGCCTTTGATATTGCAAGGGGAAAGCGCCCGCAGGCCAGTGAATTGAGCGCGCGGGCGCATTCTTCGCGCGCCGCTAAAGCAGCGCGGCCGCCATCATCACATTTCCGGCCAAGCCCACCATATAAAGAAGCGAGCGCAATCCCGGGATTGAAATCATATAGGCCGGCAAATAGGCCGCCCGCGCGACCACGAATATCATCGCCCCCTTGATCGCCAGCGGCATGTCTGCCCCCTCAACCACAAACGCCAAAACACCAAGCGTTAGAAAAAACAGCATGTTTTCTTGTATGTTGGCCAAAGCGCGCCGCGCACGCCCAACCATCACAGAGGCCTCGGGCATTGCATCGCGCCCGCCCATCCGCGCGAGTATCCCCTCCTGCGGCAAAAACAGCATCATCGGGGTGTAGACATAAACGAGATACAGGGCGAGCCCTGCGAGCAACCAAAACAGCATTGAGTTTCATTCCTTATGTGAGCCGATGCTTGACTATGCGCGCATCAAAAGTATCGTTTCAATTCCCTCAGAAGGAATGAAATTCATGCCTCTTCCTGCCTTCGGCAAACATCTGCGCCAGATGCGCCGCGATCTTGGCCTGTCTCAATTTGATCTTGCCTTGGCGCTTGGCTCAACCCAACGCCATATCTCATTCCTTGAAACGGGCCGATCAGAACCAAGCCGCGCGATGATCCTGCGCATCGCAACCGAGCTTTCGCTTTCAATGGCTCAACGCGCTGCGCTTTTTACCGCCTCCGGGTTTCACAGCCCCTTTGCCCAGCATGCCCCAAACTCAGACGAGGTCGCCCAAGCGCTCGATCTGATCGAGGCCCGCGTTCTCACGCATTGGCCCTTTCCCGGATTTGTGCTGGACAAAAGCTGGAACATCCTGCGCCTGAACAAACCCGCCCAAAACATGTTTGGCCCCTTTGCGCCCCCCTCCAACGAGCCGCTAAACCTGCTGGCTCTGTTCCTGTCTGATCCCTTTCGCGCCTTGATCGAGAATTGGCCCCAAGCCAGCACCGCCTTTTACTTCCGCTTGCTCGAAGCCCAAGACCACAGCCCCAAAGTCGCGCAGGCCTTTGCTCAAGCGCGCAAGGATGGCCACTTTGATCATATCGCCGCCGAGCTCACCGACCCAGTTGATCAGCCCATTTTTGTACCGATCAAAGTGAACTTTCCGGGTGCGGCTCAACCGCTCCAAATTACGTCCCTGATTGGGCGCTTGGCCAATGTACATGATGCTGTGGTAGAGGGGATTGAGGTCGAACTAATGGTGCCGCTCGACCCTTACGGTGAAGGCGCTCTTGGCGGTTTTGCCTAGAACCAGCGCGACCAGCGCAAAAGCGCAACCCCGCCAACGCTCAGCGCGATCAACCCGCCCACAAAGGCCCAAAACGCCAGCGGGTTATCTGCGCCCGGCATCCCGCCCAGATTGATCCCAAACAGGCCTGTGAGAAAGCCAAGCGGCAGAAACACAGCCGAGATCAGCGAGAGCACATACATATTGCGATTGAGGCGTTCGGATTGCTGGCCGGTCAGCTCTTCGCGCAAAACAACCATCCGTTCGCGCATCGCATCCAGATCCTCCATCAAGCGGGTCAGGCGATCATGGGCCTCGTGAAAACGGCGCGCCGATGCCGGATCGACAAATCCAACAGTGCCCCGCATCAATGCGCCAATCGCCTCGCGCTGCGGGCTGACATAGCGGCGAAAGGTGATCGCATTGAGGCGCGCATCAACGATCCGGTGGCGCAGATCAGGGCGCGGATCAGCCACAAGCTCTTCCTCAAGCCCGTCCGCGACATTATCCAAATCATGCACATAAGCCTCAATCCGCGCGTCCAAATTCTCAGATATCAGCGCTAGAAACGTGGCCGCATCCCGCGGGCCTTCGCCTGCATCAATCAGCGCGGCCATTTCCTCAACCGCGCGAACGCGCCGCCGCGACAGGGTTACGATACGGTGCGGATCGGCCCAGATACGCACCGAAACCATATCCGCCGGGTCAGCGCCCTCATTCAGGTTCACCCCGCGCAGGATCAGCAAAACACCCTCACCAATCACAGTGGCGCGCGGGCGGGTCTCTTCGGCCAAAAGGGCGGCGATGGCATGGGGATCAAGGTAATCAAGATGCGCCTCGATCCAAGCCCGGGTGCGCGGATCATCAGCAGGGAGATGCGCCCAAGCAAGAGCATCCGCCTCAAGCGCCGCGCCGATTTTATCAGCGCTTAGTTTCCGGCCCGCTTTTGCGCCGCTGAGCGCATAAGAATATTTGATCAAATCATCCATGCGCCAATTGTGCGCCAGCGAGCAATGCGCCGCCAGAGGAAATCTTCACCCGGCAAAGCAAAAGGGCCGCCCAACCGGACAGCCCTTCGCAAATTCGTATGAATGGTCCGCCATATTACGCGATGATCTTAGACAC
>JBOEGE010000019.1:0-1577 GCA_050633265.1 Paracoccaceae bacterium
TGTCCGTCGTCAGGGTTTTTGGCACCAAAGGCGGCTTAAACTAAGAGAGAGTTCGGCTCATCTGGTTGGTTTCATTATGCGGCACGTTGTCTGTGATGCAAGCGTCGCGTTTCGAGCGTCTTTCGTTTGATCCTTTCCCTTTGTTGTAGAATGGCTTTGTCGCGTCCGAAGTAAACATCGGCGGGTGTGACGTTGTTGAGGCTCTCGTGATAGCGCTCATGATTGTAGTGGTCGACGAATGCTTCGATCTGTGCTTCGAGGTCACCGGGCAAAAAATAGTTCTCCAGCAAGATGCGGTTTTTCAGAGTCTGGTGCCAACGCTCGATCTTTCCCTGAGTTTGCGGATGGTAGGGGGCTCCGCGAGAATGCTTCATGCCCTTGTCCTGCAGCCACTCAGCCAAGTCGCCAGAGACGTAGCTTGATCCGTTGTCGCTGAGCAAACGTGGCTTATGGACGACGTGAACCTGATTGCATCCGGACGCCTGCAATGCGAGGTCCAGTGTGTCCGTCACGTCTTCAGCCCGCATATTTGTGCAGAGCTTCCAGGAGACGATGTAGCGGCTGTAATCGTCGAGAACCGTGCTGAGATAGAACCAGCCCCAGCCCAATACCTTGATGTAGGTAAAGTCGGTCTGCCAAAGCTGATTGATCGCAGTCGTTTTGTCTTTGAACTCATTGGCTGCCTTGATGACGATGAAGGCAGGGCTGGTGATCAGATCATGCGCCTTCAGCACGCGGTACACTGTAGATTCCGAGACAAAATAGCGCTCTTGATCCGTGAACGTCACTGCCAGCTCGCGCGGTGACAGTTCCGTTTCCTGCAAGGCGAAGTCGACAACCTTGCGCTTCACTTCATCAGGGACGCGGTTCCAGACGTGTTTTGGCTTGGGGGATTGATCCTTCAAGCCTGCCTCACCTCGCTGCAGGTATCGATCGTACCAGCGATAGAACGTCGTGCGCGGAATGCCCAACTTGGCCAGTGTCTGACGCGCAGACAGATGGCTTGCCTCGACCAGCCGGATGATCTCCAACTTCTCTGATGCGGGGTATCTCATTCGTGGTCGCCCCCACCGTCGTACATGCTTTTTTTGAGCAAACGGAGTTCGAGCGTCTGCTCCGCAACCACTTCCTTGAGATCTCTTGCCTCACGGCGCAGTTCCTTCACCTCGTCAGTGTTCGCAGCACGTGCCGTGTCACCCGCAAGCCGCTTCTTCCCAGCCTCCATGAAGTCCTTGGACCACTTGTAATAGATGCCCTGCGATATCCCCTCGCGACGGCACAGCTCAGCATTCGACCATTGTCCTCGGACCAATGGCGGACAAGGTCTCATTGTCCTCCCCACGCAGGCCATCCAGCACGATCCTGATCTTGTTCGCCCGATCACTCGGACCAATGGCGTTCACGGGCTCAATCAGATGAATATTGCTTGCGCGTAGCACGCTTGATGTCTTTGACGATCTTCTCGCCGGGGCTCTTCGTTGTCTGTCTCATCGTCCACTCCTCAGTGGCTATGATGAGCAACAAACACTCTCTTAGTAAATAACTCTATTTGGACCCATGGGCGCTGACGTCAGACA
>JBOEGE010000020.1:0-6269 GCA_050633265.1 Paracoccaceae bacterium
ACCTCCTTGAGATCCTTTGCTTCGCGACGCAGTTCCTTCACCTCATCGGTGTTTGCGGCACGCGCCGTATCCCCAGCCCGCCGCTTCTTCCCGGCTTCCATGAAATCCTTGGACCATTTGTAGTAGATGCCCTGTGATATGCCCTCGCGGCGGCACAGCTCCGCATTCGACCATTGTCCTCGGACCAATGGCGGACAAGGTCTCATTGTCTTCGCCACGCAGGCCATCCAGCACGATCCTGATCTTCTCTTCGCTAGAATAATGCTTGCGCGTGGCGCGCTTGATATCTTTGACGATCTTCTCGTCAGGGCTCTTCGTTATCGTTCTCATCACCCACTCCTCAGTGGCTACGATGAGCAACAAACCCTCTCTTAGCAAATGACCCTATTTGGACCCATAGGCGCTGACGTCAGACACCCCCGGCCTTGATCCGTCCGGGCCGCGCCGATGTGCATATCGAGCTTGGATTGGTGGGTGCAGCGACAGCCCGCCGACTGTTTGAACGCTTTTTTCCCGCTGAACGCGACTTAGCCCGGGTGTTCGAACAACGGTTGGGAAATCAAAGGCACAGCCCTGCCCAGATACAGGGCTGGCTTTTGGCCAATAGCGCTGACCCAGTGGCCGCTGCACAGGTTTGGGAATTGGGCAGCCCAAAACAAGATATAGCGGCCGAGTAAGCGAGCACGAGCGCCCGCGAAATCTAGCGCCCGGTTGGCTGCTGTGCCTCCTCAAAGCGAGTACTTTTCAGCGAAGCGGATAAATTCCACTGATTTTTCTTAGAACCAGCCCTGCCGTTCAGTGATTGGTCTATTACCACGGCCCAGCATATGAATATGAACGTTGCCTAAACTAAATGTCCTCTTTATGTTCTCATCCATGCGAGTCAATTTTCTAGATATCTTTCCGCCCCGTTCCGCCCGGGTCCATGAGGTCTGCGGGCCTGTTGCGATGGGGTTTGCAGCGATGTCGGTCGGGGATGGGGCGCTATGGATTCGTGAGGGCTGGCACTCTGACACGATCATGCCTCAGGGACTTTTGCCGATCTTCAACCCGGCCCTTCTGTTGCTGGCCCGTCCCAAAGATCAAACCGATGCGCTGGCCGTGGCCGAAGAGGCGCTGAAAGACGGCGCGCTGCCCTTTGTCGTCATTGAGATCACTCGCCCTCTCAACCTGCGCGAGGGACGGCGGTTGCAACTCGCGGCCAAGGCGGGCTGCACCACGGGGCTTTGCATCATTTCCGAAGGCATGGGGTCAAACGCCGCCGAGACGCGATGGCATGTTGCACCGCTCTTTGACACACAAAGCTCAGACTCGACTCTGATGCGTTGGGAAATTAAAAGGAACAAATCAGGAACGTGTGGTGCTTGGAATGTTCGATGGGATCAAAAAACGCGTCGTGTGCATGTGGTTTCCCCGGTTGGCGAGCGACCGGGTTCTGCGCGCGCGACCACTTGATGGCCCCTTCGCAATCACGCTCAAGTCGAACAACACCGAGCGAATTTATTGCCTCAACGAGACCGCTGAAGGCTTGGGCTTGACGCGCGGCATGAGCTTTGCTGACGCCCGCGCCTTTTGTCCCGACCTGATCAGCCAACCTGCGCGCCCCGATCTCGATGCCCGTTTTCTCGCCATGCTGCGCCGATGGGCGACGCGCTATTGCCCTTGGGTTGGACGTGATGGGATCGACGGGCTGGTGCTGGATGTCACCGGCTCCACGCATCTTTGGGGCGGGGAAGCGGAGATGCTGGCGGATATTCAAGCCCGTGCGATGCGAGCCGGGCTAACGCTTCGCTTGGGCTGTACGGCAACCCGAGGCGCGGCTTGGGCCTTTGCGCATTTCGGAACGGGAGAGGAAGCGCTTACCGATCTTCCCGTGGCCGCGCTGCGTCTTGAAGACGCCACCATCACAGCCCTGCAACGTCTCGGCCTCCGCAGCATTGGTGATCTGGCAGAGGTCGCCCGTGCGCCCTTGGCCCGCCGTTTCGGCCCCGGTCTTCTGCTGCGTCTCGATCAGGCCATGGGTCACATCCTCGAACCCGTCATGCCCGAAAGCGAACCGCCAAGCTTTGCCACCCGCATGAGCCTGCCAGAGCCCATTGGTCTCACTGAGGACGTGATGGGTCTCACCGGGCGACTTCTGACCCCGCTCTGTGACAAACTCAACCGCCATGAGATGGGCGCGCGCCGCCTTACGCTGACCCTCCGCCGGGTCGATCAGGGCAGTCGTCAGCAGGTCGAGCTGCGCCTAGCCGCCCCGATGCGCGATCCACACCGGATTCTCCCCCTGTTCGAACGCGGCGTGGGCGAGGTGGACGCGGGCTTTGGCATTGACCAGATCCGGCTCGAGGCCACACAGGTCGAACCGCTGCCCGTCCAACAGATCGGCAGCGCGCAAACCGCCCCCGATCAGCTCAACGACCTGATCACCCGCATCGGCACACGCATCGGTCTGGAAAACATACAGCGCTTTCTCCCCGCCGACAGCCACACCCCGGAGCGCAGCTTTTCCATCGCCCCCGCAGCCTTCAGCGAGCCTGACAGCGCATGGTCTTGCCCGCGCCCGCGCCCCCTGCGCCTGTTTCCGCCCGAGCCTATTGCCGGTCATGGTGCCGAGCCGCCCGCCCGCTTCCGCTGGCGCCGCATGTCGCTCACCACAGGGCGCGCCATCGGCCCCGAACGCATCGCGCCAGAATGGTGGCTGCCGGATGAGGCATGGCGCTCCGGTGTGCGGGATTACTGGCGGATCGAGACCCGCGAAGGCCGCCGCCTTTGGCTCTATCACACGCCGCAAAACCCCGGCTGGTTCGTGCAGGGGGAATTCGCATGAGCCTTCATTGCAGTCCAAATACTCATCCCCAGCCCGCCCCCTACGCCGAGCTTTGCGTCACCTCGAACTTTACCTTCCTCACAGGCGCCTCGCACCCCGAGGAGCTGATGCTGCGCGCCGCCGAGCTGGGGTTGGAGGCCATCGCGATCACCGACCGGAACACGCTCGCGGGCGTTGTGCGGGCCTATTCGACGCTCAAGACTCTCCGCGAAGAGGCCGCCGAACAGCTTCGCGAGCGCTCCTCACATCAGGTCGATCCTTGTTCTCGGCAGGAATTCGACTCCCCCGTCGATTTGCCATGCCCTGCCATGCCCAAGCTACCGAAACTCATCGTCGGCACCCGGCTTGTGCTGCACGACTGCCCTGTCGAATGGCTGGCGCTGCCCACGGATCGTGCCGCCTATCATCGGCTATCCCGGCTTTTGACCCTCGGCAAACGGCGGGCTGAGAAAGCCGAATGCCATCTCGATCTGAGAGATTTGGAAACAGGGTGTCAGGGGATGATCCTCATTGCCTTGCCGCCGCAGGACCTATCTCGCGCTCAACCAACCCTTCAAAAGCTACAACGCCGTTACCCCGGTCAGGTCTTTCTCGGGGCCGCGCCGTGCTATGACGGCTCCGATCAGGCGTGGTTCGACGCCTGTGCCGCGCTAGCACTGCGGTGTTCGACGCCGATGGTCGCGGTGGGTGATGTGCTGATGCATCACGGGCGGCGGCGCAGGCTCGCAGATGTGCTGACCTGTCTGCGCGAGGGGCTGACCATCGACCGGATCGGCACGCGTGCCCTGCCCAATGCCGAACGTCGCCTTAAGGGCGGCGTCGACATGGCGCGACTTTATCGCAACCACCCGGCGGCGCTCAAACGCACGCTGGAGATTGCCGCGCGTTGTGGGTTTGATCTCTCCGAGCTGAGTTACGAATATCCCGACGAGATGTCGGAGGGCGAGACTTCCCAAGGTCGGCTCGACCGATTGGCGCGCGAGGGGATCAAAAGCCGCTATCCTCATGGCGCGTCACAACGTGTGCATAATCTGATGGAAAAGGAGTTAAATCTCGTCGGCGAATTGAGCTACGCACCCTATTTCCTCACCGTGCATGACATTGTCCAAGAGGCCCGGTCGCGTGGCATTCTTTGCCAAGGGCGCGGATCGGCGGCCAATTCCATTCTGTGTTACCTTCTGGGCATCACAGACGTGTCGCCTGACATGATCGGCATGGTGTTCGAACGCTTCATCTCCCGTCATCGCGGCGAGCCGCCCGATATTGACGTGGATTTCGAACACGAACGCCGCGAGGAGGTGATACAGTGGATCTATGAGAAATACGGTCGCCACCGCGCCGGGCTTTGCGCCACCGTGATCCATTTCCGCACCCGCGCCGCCATCCGCGAGGTCGGCAAGGTCATGGGCCTGTCCCAAGACCTCACCGCGCGGCTGTCGGGGGATATTTGGGGCCTGACCAATTCGGGCGCGGATATGGAGCGGGCAAAAGAGCTGGGCCTCAACCCCAAGGACCGGCGGCTGGCGCAGACGATTGAGCTGATCGGCGAGATCATCGGCTTTCCGCGCCATCTCTCACAGCATGTCGGCGGCTTCATCATCACGCGCGGGCGTCTCGACGAGCTATGTCCCATCGAGAACGCGGCGATGGAAAACCGCACGGTGATCGAATGGAACAAGGACGACATTGACGCGCTTGGCATTCTCAAGGTCGATGTTCTGAGCCTCGGGATGCTGACCTGTCTGCGCAAAAGCTTCGATCTTTTGGACGCGCATGAAAAGACCCGACTCACCCTCGACACCGTGCCGCAAGAGGACCGCACGACCTATGAGATGCTGCAACGCGCCGATGCGGTGGGGGTGTTTCAGGTCGAAAGCCGGGCGCAGATGAACTTCCTGCCACGGATGAAGCCCGCCACGTTTTACGATCTGGTGATCGAGGTCGCGATTGTCCGCCCCGGCCCCATTCAAGGCGGCATGGTCAAGCCTTACATTCGGCGGCGGCAGGGGCTTGAGGCACCCGAACCCTTTGGGCCTGCGCTCGAAGAGGTCACCCGCAAGACGCTTGGCGTGCCGCTGTTTCAAGAACAGGCGATGCAGATCGCCGTCGTCGGCGCGGGCTACACCGCCGAAGAAGCCGACAAACTCCGACGTTCTCTCGCCTCCTTCCGGCGCATGGGCACCATTGGCGAGCACCGCGACCGGTTCGTGCGCGGCATGATGGGGAATGGCTATAGCCAAGAGATCGCGGAGACCTGTTTCGGCCAGATCGAGGGCTTCGCCGATTACGGCTTCCCCGAGAGCCACGCGGCGGCCTTTGCCATGCTGACCTATGTGTCGTCTTGGCTCAAATGCCGCCACCCGGCGGTCTTCGCCTGTGCTTTGCTAAATTCCCAACCGATGGGGTTTTACGCCCCGGCGCAGATCGTGCGGGATGTCCGCGACCACGGCATCGAGGTGCGCCCCGTTTGCGTCAATCATTCCGACTGGGACAATCTTTTGGAACGTCGAGCCGACGGAGCATTGGCACTGCGTCTCGGGTTTCGGCAGATCAAAGGCTTTCGCGAAGAGGACGCGGGTTGGATCACAGCGGCACGCGGCAACGGCTACCAAGACCCGGAAAGCGTCTGGCTACGTGCAGGCGTTTTGCCCTCCGTGCTTGAACGACTCGCCGAGGCGGACGCCTTCATCGGCATGGGGCTGACCCGTCGCGATGCGCTGTGGCAGGTTCGCGCAATCCGGGCCCCGAAACCGCTGCCACTGTTCTCCGACCCGCTCGATGGTGAGGGCATTCGTGAACCCGATGCGACACTCCCCAACATGCATTTGGGCGAAGAAGTCGTGGAGGATTACGTCGCCCTGAGGCTGACACTCCGCGCCCATCCGATGGAACTTTTGCGCCCGACGATCCCAAACCTGACGCCGCACGACTGCCTCACAACCGCGCCCCTCATCCGCACCACCGTCTGCGGCCTCGTCATCACCCGGCAACGTCCCGGCACAGCCTCGGGCGTAATCTTCCTGACGCTCGAAGACGAAACCGGCGTCTCAAATGTCGTGGTCTGGCCCAAGGTCTACGAGCGTTTCCGCCGCATCGTTATGGGCGGGCGGCTTTTGCGCGTCACCGGGAGGCTGGAGCGCGAAGGCATCGTCGTGCATCTTATCGCCGATCACATTGAGGACCTGTCGCACAAGCTCTCGGAGCTAGGCCATCCGCTCGACGACGCGATTGGTGTCACCCAGCCCCAAGCCGACGACGCGCCACGGCCGCCGCGCTACCCGCCCCGTGCACGTCATCCGAGGGAGCAAGCGAAGCGGTTGTTTCCAAGCCGGGATTTTCATTGAGAGTGGGGGGATGGAGGAAACGGCCCAATCCGGACACTTAACGGTCGCCAACTGACCATATTTCAGTACATCAACGGTGTCCGTCGTCAGAGTTTTTG
>JBOEGE010000021.1:0-745 GCA_050633265.1 Paracoccaceae bacterium
GATCATCCTCTCAAACCAGCTAAAGATCGTAGACTTGGTAGGCCATTACCCCACCAACTATCTAATCTTACGCGGGCTGATCCTTCTCCGATAAATCTTTCCCCCGAAGGGCGTATACGGTATTACTCATCGTTTCCAATGGCTATTCCGTAGAAAAGGGTACATTCCCACGCGTTACTAACCCGTCCGCCGCTCCACCCGAAGGTAGCGCTCGACTTGCATGTGTTAGGCCTGCCGCCAGCGTTCGTTCTGAGCCAGGATCAAACTCTCAAGTTGAAATGCGCTTACACGCATGTCCTTGACGTTCGAACCTCTGCACATCGCTCCAACCGGCTGGTTGGAGCAGTTTTCTGTTTGTCTGTGCTTGAAGTTATCAAAGATAACAAAAAGCCGTCCAAACAGTGAAGCTGACACTTTATCATCGCGCTACCGCTTTGCTACTTGAGCGCAGGGTAGAACTAAAAGCGCGATATACTGAGGGTTGATCCATCGAACTGAACCAAACCGCCCACATATCTCTTCAGATATCATCAATTTCAAAGAGCCAAGAGACAAAAACAAACCAGATGCGCCCTAACTTGTGGCGCGCCCCGCCTGCTCTATCTCTAATTTTTTAGTCTTCCGTCTCGTAACCGCCAGCTCCGTCTCCGTCACCAACCGCCCGTCTGGCGCCCCGGCCTGCATCGCTGCGACGCCGGTGAAGGGGGTTCTAGAAGCACTCGACACTTCCCGCAAGAGCTTTTTT